>CAMNQX010000004.1 GCA_946550725.1 uncultured Clostridia bacterium
CTCGCTACCTCCACCTTGGCAAGGTGGCGCTCTACCAGATGAGCTACACCCGCATCTTGCCGGGAATTGCGCTTTTTTAGGGGAACTCCGTGGGACGGGACCTCTCCCATCCCACGGAGCTTGGTGCCTCCGGTCGGAATCGAACCAACGACACGAGGATTTTCAGTCCTCTGCTCTACCAACTGAGCTACAGAGGCAAATGGCGACTCGGAAGGGACTTGAACCCTCGACCTCCGGCGTGACAGGCCGGCGCTCTAACCAACTGAGCTACCGAGCCATCTGGTGGGAACAACAGGGCTCGAACCTGTGACATCATGCGTGTAAGGCATGCGCTCTCCCAGCTGAGCTATGCTCCCCTGTTGACCAACTCACCCAAACGGCGAATGTTATTATACTAAAACCCGCTCCGCTTGTCAACACCTTTTCCCAAACTTTTCACTTGAAATCTACTTCCCGCAAACAAGAAACGCCGGAGTGCTCCGGCGTTTCTTGTTTGCAAGTCAACCGCCCGTCAGCGCATGCCCTTGTCGTAGGGAACGCCCTCTGCCTTGGGCGCGCGGGACTTCTTGGAGGTAAAGGCCAGCACGATCAGGGTTACGATATAGGGCAGCATCCGGTAGAAGTGCGCCCCGAAGAAGGACACCTGCTCGCTCAGATTTTTCAGCAGAAACACCCCGTCACCGTTGATGTCAATGCTGGTGTAAGAGGCGGCGATACACTTAAAGAGGCCGAACAGCAGCGACGCGCCTGCGATATTCAGCGGCTTCCAGTTGCCGAAGATCATCACCGCCAGAGCCAGGAAGCCAAATCCGGCCACGTCGCCGGTGGCGGCGCAGTTGGCGGTGGTCAGGGCGTACACAAAGCCACCCATGCCCGCCAGAGCGCCGGAGATGGTCGTACCGGCGTAGCGCATTTTATAGACGTTGATGCCCAACGAGTCCGCCGCCTGAGGATTCTCGCCGCAGGAGCGCAGCCGCAGGCCGAACTTGGTTTTATAGAGGACGATGGAAAGGATAACAAACAGGAGGATGCAAATATAGGTCGCCAGGTACACCTTGTGGAGGAAGGTATTCCCCAGGAAGCCCAGGTCGGCTTTGCGGTCAAAGCCCAGGGTGGTTTTTTTGATCATAAACCAGCTGGCCGCGTCGCCCGTCGCCATCTGCAAGGTGTTCTGGTTGGCGATGATCCGCACCAGGAACAGCACCAGCGCGGGAGCCATCAAGTTCAGCGCCGTGCCGCCGATGGTCTGGTCCGCCCGCAGGTTCACCGACGCGAAGGACAGCAGCAGCGAGAAGATCGCGCCCATGACCGCCGCCGCCAGCATCGCCAGCAGCTCCAGACCCTGGAGAGTCAGCCATTTCCCGTCCTGGGCCGCGTTCAGGAATACCTCAGTGCCTTGCATCAGCCGCACGAAGAACACGCCCACGAACGCGCCAAAGATCATGATGCCTTCCAGCGCCAGGTTGATGATGCCGCTGCGCTCCGCGAACACGCCCGCCAACGCCACCAGCATCAGGGGCACCGCATACAAAAGCGTCTGTTGGATGAGAAAACTCATGCCTTGTCCCCTCCTTCCTCACCTTCGACCTCTGGTTCCGCTGTGACTGTCTCCGCCGTCGGCTCTGCCGCAGGTACCGCAGCCTTGACCGGCGTTGGCTCGGTCTCCTTCCCCTTCTTGCTGCGGCGGGTCAGGAACATCTTGATGACCAGGGAGAACGCGCTCAGGTACACGATGACGGAGATGATCACGTCGGTGATGTACTCGTTATAGGCCGTCAGGTTCCGCAGCTGCTGGCCCACGATATTCAGCATGGACATGAAGATCCCGGTAAACACCACCGCGATGGGGTTGTTGGCCGCCAGCAGAGCCACCGGGATACCGTTAAAGCCGATGGCCGGGAGAGACTGATAGGTGGACCAGAAGAACTCCGTGTTTCCAGCCAGATAGTAGAGGGCCGCGCCCGCCCCGGACAGCGCCCCGGCGATGGCCATGCTCAGGATGATGTTACGCTTGTCGTTGATGCCCGCGTACCGGGCGGAGTGGCGGTTGGCGCCGCATGCCTTGAGCTGATAGCCCAAGGTCGTCTTGGTCATGAGGATGTAGACGCCCACGGCAAAGAGAATGGCGATGAGGAAGCCGCCGTTCACCTGGGAGCCGGGGAAGAGCTTATCCAGCCCCAGTTTGGCGGTCGAGACGCCGTTCCCTTCTACATACGTCCACACACCGTCCACCAGCGTCTTTCCATAGGTCGTCTTATAAATATAGCTGGTTTTGGTATTTTCCACAGTGTTTTGGAACACCTTTGTGGCGTCAAAGAACCATGTAACAATGTTCGCCGCGATCCAGTTGGTCATGATACACGCCAGCACCTCATTGATGTTCAAAAAAGCCTTGACGATGCCGGGGATACAGCCCCACAGCGCCCCGGCCAGGATGCCGCCCAGGAAGGCCAGCAGCCACAGCAGCGGCTTGGGCATAGCGTTGGCGGGGATGCCCAGGGCGATCGCCAGGGTGGCCATGGTGCCCATGAGATACTGTCCCGGTGCGCCGATGTTGAAAAGCCCCGTCTTGAAGGCCACAGCCACCGAAAGGCCGGTGAGGATCAGCGGAGTGGCGCGGAAGAGCATATTGCCGATGTTCTGGGGATTGAAGCCCCAGGTCAGCACGCCTGCCGCGTTGCGCCCGGTGCTGACAATGCCGAAGAGCACCAGCCGGATGCCGTCGCCGATGCTGGACGGACCCAGGTTGGGGCTAATCAGCCCCACGATCACGATGAGGATGCTGCCCACGACCAGGCCGATGAGAATGGAGATCAGGGACGCGGCGACGGTGCGCGTGCCTTCCCGCTCCAGCAGGGTTCCCGTTTTCCGCCTCATGCCGACTCCCCCTCCTTCCCGTTCATCCGCTTGGCGCCCGCCATGTAAAGGCCAAGCTCCTGGACGGTCGTCTCCTTCGGATCAAGCTCTCCCACGATCTCCCCTTCGTACATGACCAGGATGCGGTCGGACAGGCTCATCACCTCGTCCAGCTCCAGGGACACCAGCAAAATGGCCTTCCCCGCGTCCCGCTCCTTGACCAGCTGAGCGTGGATGTACTCGATGGCGCCCACGTCCAGCCCTCGGGTGGGCTGGACCGCCACCACCAAGGGTTTATTGCGGTCCACCTCACGGGCGATGATGGCCTTCTGCTGGTTGCCGCCGGACATGCTCCGCGCCACGGTCACCGGGCCTTGGCCGGAGCGGACGTCGTACTGGTCGATCAGCTTCTCGGCGTACTGCCGCACCGCCTTTTGGTCAATGAAGCCGCCGTGCTGGAATTCGGTCTCCCGGAACCGCTGGAGCACCAGGTTCTGCTCCAGGGTGAAGTCCAGCACCAGGCCGTGCTTGTGCCGGTCCTCGGGAATGTGGCTCATGTTTTCTCCCCGCTCCCGGATAGACGCGTGGGAGATATCCCTCCCGCACAGCTTCACCTTCCCGGCAGCTTTATCCAGACCGGTGAGGCCGTGGATGAACTCCGTCTGGCCGTTGCCGTCGATGCCGGCGATGCAGACGATCTCTCCCGAACGCACCTGGAAACTCACGTCGCGCACCGCGTCCTTTTTGTGGTGGCCCTTGGCGGGGACGGAAAACCCCTCCACGTCCAGCACCACCTCGCCGGGCTTGGCCGGCTCCTTGTGGACCTCCAGCTGGACGGGCCGGCCCACCATCATGTTGGACAGGGACTGCTTGTCGGTGTCCTTGGTGTTCACCGTGCCCACCAGCTTGCCCTTGCGCAGCACCGTTACCCGGTCCGCCACCGCCATGATCTCGTTGAGCTTGTGGGAGATGAAGAGGATGGACTTGCCCTCCTTGGCAAACTCCTTCATCGTCGCCATCAGCTCGTCGATCTCCTGAGGGGTCAAAACGGCGGTAGGCTCGTCAAAGATCAGGATCTCGTTGTCCCGGTACAGCATTTTCAGGATCTCCACCCGCTGCTGCATCCCCACGGTGATATCCTCCACCTTGGCGTCCAGGTCCACCTTCATGCCGTAACGCTGGGACAGCTCCTCCACCTTTTTCCGGGCCTCTTTCTTCTGCAGAAAGCCCAGCTTGGTGGTCTCCGCCCCCAGGACGATGTTGTCCAGCACGGTAAACACGTCAATGAGCTTGAAGTGCTGGTGCACCATGCCGATGCCCAGGGCGGTGGCGTCGTTGGGGCTGTGGATCTTGACCTCTTCCCCGTTCTTTTTAATGATGCCCTTTTCCGGCTGGTAAAGCCCGAACAGAACGCTCATCAGCGTGGACTTTCCCGCGCCGTTCTCTCCCAAAAGGGCGTGGATCTCCCCCTTGCGGAGCTGAAGGGTGATGTCATCGTTGGCTATGATCCCGGGAAACTCCTTGGTAATGTGGAGCATTTCAATAATGTTCTCGCCTTCCATGGTTCTCGCCCACCTTCCCGCTAAAATACTTCCTTATTATACAGTACGCCCTATCAAATTACAAGGCTGTTTTGGCGAAACGCATAAAAAAAGAGGGAACGCAAGCGCGTTCCCTCTTTCAGGTCAGGAATCAGATGACCGTGACGGTCACGTTGGAGTAGCTCTGGCCGAAGTTGGCCTCGTAGTCGGCGTCGATGGTGAGGCTGCCGTCCACGATCTTGGCCAGCAGCGCGTTGTACTCATCCACGCTGAAGCCTTCCATGCTCCAGGTAGCGGTGGGCAGGCCCACGGCATCGTCCTTAGCACCCAGAGAGGTGCCGGTGCCGCCGATCTCAGAGAAGGTGCCGTCATAGACCTTGGCGACAGCCCACTGCACGGCGCTGGACAGGCCCTTCATGGCGGAGGTCACAACGGTGTCGGACTCGAAGGACTGGTCCACGTCCACGCCGATGACGTAACCGTCGTTGGCGGAGGCAGCGGCGACCACAGACTGGAACATAGAACCGCCGCAGGCGAAGACGATCTCGGTGCCGGTCTCATACCAGCCGGAGACCATGCTCTGCAGCTCGGGAGAGGCCTGGAAGGAAGCGCCGTACTCCCAGGAGTAGTTGATCTCAACATTCACGCCAAGCTCAGCAGCAGCGGCGTTGGCGCCCTGAACAAAGCCATAGCCGAAGCGGCAGCAGGCGGGGTTGGTGCCGCCGCCACCACCGGTGAAGCCCAGCTTGGTAAAGCCTTCCTTCACGGCAGCGTAGCCGGCCAGATAGCCGGACTGCTCCTCCTGGAAGGCGATACCGGCGACGTTATCCAGGCCGATGGGGTAACCATCGATGAAAACGAAGGGAACGTCGGGGAACTCAGCAGCGGCCTTCTTCAGAGCGGCCTCCTGCATGAAGCCGGCGCACACCACGACCTCAGCGCCGCCCTCGACGGCGGCCTTCATGGCGTCGTAGCGGTCGTCGTCGGTGGCCTGATCGCCGTTGGCGGGCTGATAGTACTTGTAGCTCTTGTCGTTGGCGGCGGCATACAGCTTCACGCCGTCGAAGGTGCCCTGGTTGAAGGACTTGTCCTTCAGCTGGCCCACGTCGGTGATGAAGGCGACCTGATACTTGCCGTCGGCAGAGGTCATGTTGTCGTCGATGTCATCGGCGCTGGGGGCGGTGGGCTCGTCGACGACGGGAGCGTCGGTAGGCTCCACGGCATCAGTAGGCTCCACGGCATCGGTGGGGTCGGCGGCCTGGGTGGGATCGGGCTGCTTCTGACCGTTGCAGGCGACCAGAGCGAAGACCATCACCAGAGCCAGAACCAGCGCCAGAAACTTTTTGCTGTTCTTCATCGTGTGATTACCTTCCTTTCATTTTTCCAAACCAATTTGGCGTGCGGCGCCGCCGCACGTTCCTACGCCAACATTATACTCCACCCTTCCCCAAGACGCAACCCATTTTTCGCTCTTCGTCCACAAATTTTACAATTTTGTTACAAGGGCCAAAACGGGTTTGGGAAACCCCGGCATATTTTACAAATCCGCTCTGTTCTCTGGACACTGGCCAATTCCCGTGATACAATACTTTTTGTGTAAAAAAAGGAGGCTTTTCATGGAATATCAACGGGTCGTGCCCGGCGCGTTCATCGCCCGTCCCAACCGGTTTATTGCCCAGGTGGAGGTGGATGGGCAGACGGTGACCGCCCATGTGAAAAACACCGGCCGCTGCAAGGAGCTGCTTCTCCCCGGCGCCAGGGTATATTTGGAGCGGGCGGAAAATCCCGCCCGCAAGACCTTATACGACCTGATCGCCGTGGAAAAAGGTCCTCTGCTCATCAACATGGACGCCCAGGCCCCCAACAAGGTCTTTGGGGAATGGGCGCGCTCCGGCGGCATTCCCGGCCTCACCCTTTTGCGCCCGGAGACCACCTGGGGCAGCTCCCGCTTCGACTTTTACTGGGAATCCGCCACAGAGCGGGGCTTTGTGGAGGTCAAGGGGGTCACGCTGGAACAGGACGGCGTGGCCCGCTTTCCCGACGCGCCCACCCTGCGGGGCGTCAAGCACCTGAGAGAACTGATCGCCGCCCGGCAGCAGGGCTACCGGGCGGCGGTGTGCTTCGTCATTCAAATGACCGGTGTGAAGTTTTTCTCGTCTAACGACGACACCCACCCGGAATTCGGCGACGCTTTGCGGGAGGCGGCCCGGTCGGGGGTGGAGGTCTGGGCCTACGACTGCCGGGTCACTCCAAGCTCGCTGGTCATGGCTGACCCGGTGCCTGTGCGCCTCACCCCATAAAGGGCAGGTTGCGTACCACGCCCCACACCAGAAGGACCGCCGCCAGCGTCAGCCAGCACCGCTCCTCCCATTTGGGCGCCTTCCCCTCCCCTGTTTTCACATACCGGGTCAAGTGGACGCCCAGCAGGGCGAACAGGAATGGCAACAGGCAAAACAGCACGGGATTTGCCGAAAACGCGCCGAAAATGTCCCCTTGAAGGAGGCGCAGTCCCATTCTGGTCACACCGCACCCGGGGCACAATAGTCCTGTCAGGGCGTGGATGGGACAGGGCAGTCCATGCCCCAACGCCCGCACCAACGCAGCATAGGCCAGAGCGGCCGCCATGACCGCCCCGGCCCACGCCAGCACTTTGGTAAGCCGTTTGTTACAGGTCATCCACGCCGGTCTCAAAGCAGTTCAGCTCGCTCTGCATCAGCGCCAGGGAGATGATGTCCAGCCCGAAGATGGACAGCACCATGTAGACCAGACCGGAATAGCCGTTGGGCTGACCCTTCGCCTGGTCCAGGAAGCGGCCCATCTTGTAGTTCCAGTAGATACCGTAGAAACCGCAGGTGATGATGGTCAGCACGACCACCATTCCTCCGCTGGTACCCATGGGACGGCCGCAGACCTCCTGCACGTCGTTGTGGACACAGTAGATCCAGTACCACAGGTAGATGCTGCAGGTGACGATGCTCAAGACGATACAAAGTCCTACACTTCTCGGTTGCTTCATGTTTTTCCCTCCATATCTGGAATGTGTCTATATACTATATCTTTTCCCCGCATATTACAATACACCTTTTCTAAAAATCTCCTGTAAAGAAGGTTAAAGCCATGAAACACATCCTCCTGCTGACCACCGGCGGCACCATCGCCTCCCAAAAGACCGCCGACGGCCTCGCTCCCGGTCTGGACGGCGCCGCTCTGGCCCAGCGGCTGCGCGGGTTTGAGGAAAACTACCGCTTCACCATCCGGGACATTCTCCACCTGGACTCCTCCAACATCCAGCCGGAGGAGTGGCAGCTCATCGCCCGGGCCATCTTCGCCGCCAAGGACGATTTTGACGGCATCGTCATCACCCACGGCACCGATACCATGGCCTACACCGCCTCGGTGCTCTCCTTTATGCTCCATGGCCTGCCCATTCCCGTGGTGCTCACCGGCTCCCAGCTGCCCATCGACCATCCCCTCACCGACGCCATGGACAACCTCCGCGCCGCCTTCGCCATGGCGGCCAGCGGCCAAAGCGGCGTGTTTCTGGCCTTTGACCGCAAGATCATCCTGGGCTGCCGGGCGGTAAAGACCCGCACCACCGCCTTCGACGCCTTTGAAAGCGTCAACTGGCCCCTGTGCGCCACGGTGGACGGCGGCGGACTGACCCTCCATCCCGAGGCCCTCCCCGCGCCCCCCACCGGACCCTGCCGCCTGCTGGACGCGCTGGACCCCGGCGTGTTTCTTATCAAGCTCACCCCCGGCTTGCGGCCGGAAATTTTTGACGTACTTCTTCAAATGCACTACCGGGGCATCATCATCGAAGCCTTTGGGGCGGGCGGACTGCACTTCATACGCCGCGACCTCATCGCCCAGCTTCAAAAGGCCACCGACGCGGGACTGACCGTGGTGGTGTGCAGCCAGTGCCTTTATGAGCGCAGCGACTTCTCCCTCTATCAGGTGGGCCGCAAGGCCCTCTCTCAGGGGGTCATTCAGGGTTTTGACATGACCACCGAGGCCGCGGTCACCAAGCTCATGTGGGCGTTGGGGCAAGATTCAAGCCCCGCCGCCGTCCGCCGGGTCTTTGCTCAAAATCTGGCGGGCGAGGTACGGTTCGTATAAACCCCTTCCCATTTCCCGGGAAATCCTGTATAATGTCAGAAAACCGCGAAAAAGGAGGTCTGCCCCATGATGGATTGGCCCGAACTGGAAGCCGCCTGTCAAAACTGCCGCAACTGCTCCCTCCATGAGACCCGCACCAACGTGGTCTTTGGAGTCGGCTCGCGCACCGCCGAGGTGCTGTTCATCGGGGAAGGTCCGGGAGAAAACGAGGACCTGCAGGGCGAGCCATTCGTGGGCCGGGGTGGCCAGCTTTTGGATCAGATGATGGGGGCCATCGGCCTGCAGCGCAAGGACGTGTACATCGCCAACATCGTCAAGTGCCGCCCGCCCCACAACCGCGACCCCCTCAACACCGAGGAGGACGCCTGCATCGGCTACCTCCGCAACCAGGTGGCCCTTTTGAAGCCCAAGATCATCGTGTGCCTGGGCCGCATCGCCGCCATGCGGGTCATTGGCCCGGATTTTAAGATCAGCCGCGACCACGGAAAATGGTACGACAAAAACGGCACCCAGACCATGGCTCTCTTCCACCCCGCCGCCCTTTTGCGCGACCCCCGCCGCAAGCCGGAGACTTTTTTGGACCTGAAAGCCCTCCAGTCCAAGATCCTGGAGATCTGCGACCACACCCCCATCGCCGATTGAGGAGGTGGGAAGCATGGATGAACGCGAAAATCCTGTCAACACGCCGTCCGCCACCACCACAAAGGAGCGGTTCAAGGGCTTTGCGCGGTATCATTTCACCTATTCCTTTTTATTCCTCGTCTTTTTCACTCTTGTTTTGGTGGTAGCCACACTTCCTTCCCTCCCCGTTGAACTTTTGGCCGTTCTCTGTGTGATATCTATGCTCCTCTACTTTCCTTTGGGGATGCTTGCCGCGAAACGCCGCGGTTGGACCGTCCCCACCCTGCAGGGGGCCTGTCTGGCCATTCTCCAGCCCTGCGGGGTCTCGGTCCTCTGGGTGCTGCTGTTCCCCTTGATCGATGGGGCCTTTCAGATCTATGCCATTCTTTCTGTCCTTTTCGCCGCACCATCCAGTTCTTTTTTCATCTTTTTGCTCGCATCGAAACCATCCGATCTATTATCGACCATGTATCTCTTCGGCGCCGCCCTGCTGGCCGCCGTCCTCCCACCCCTGCTGTTCGCTCTGGGCAGCTTCTGTCAGGCGAAGCGGCAAAATTTCTCGCCGGAAGGGTAAAAAAGGCTTGCAATCTGAATTTTAATATGGTAAGATATCGTGTACACGCCAAATAACGTGTGCGAATCGTGTGCAAAGAGGTGAACACCCATGAAGGAAGGAATCCATCCCGATTACGCGAAGACCACCATCCGGTGCGCCTGCGGCAACGTCATCGAGACCGGCTCCACCAAGAAGGATATCCGCGTGGAAGTATGCTCCAAGTGCCATCCCTTCTACACCGGCAAGCAGAAGGTCGTGGACACCGGCGGGCGGGTCAGCCGCTTCAACAAGAAGTTCGGCCTGCAGTAAGTCTCCTGTCGTCAAAAAAGCCCGCACGGCTCCGTGCGGGCTTTTTTCTATCCTCTCTCCATACACTATACCGTACTCATTTTGAATCGGAGGTCGATCGCCATGAACAAAGTCGATGTCAAGTCCCTGCAGCTCAACCCCTTTACCGCCATTGGGGAGGATTGGCTTCTGCTCACCGCCGGAAACAAGGACAACGCCAACACCATGACCGCCTCCTGGGGCGGAATGGGCGTACTCTGGGGCAAGAATGTGGTCACCGTCTACGTCCGCCCCCAGCGGTTCACCTACCAGTTCATGGAGCAGTCTGACTACTTCACCGTGGCTTTCTTCGACGAGAGCTGGCGGGACGCGCTGAAGCTCTGCGGCTCCAAGTCGGGCCGGGAGGTAGACAAGGTCAACGAGTGCGGCTTCTCTCTGGCCTACGGCGTGGGAGACGCGCCCTACTTCCAGGAGGCCAAGCTGGTTCTGGTGTGCAAGAAGATCTATTTCGACGACATCGAGCCGGGCCACTTCTTAGACCCCGAAACCGACGGCAAAAACTATCCCAAAAAGGACTACCACCGGATGTATATCGGTGAGATCATGGAGGTTTATCAAAACTAATATGCAATATACCACAGAAAAACCCCGCAATCGCGCTGTGCTGGTGGGTCTCAGCTCCCGCGCTCTGGACCCCCAGGACAACGCCAGCGATGCGACGTTAGACGAGCTTTCCGCCCTGCTGGACACCGCCGGCGGCGTGGCCGTTGGCCAGGTCCTGCAGAACAAGGACGCGCCCGACCCCCGCACCTTCATCGGCGAAGGCAAGCTGGCGGAGGTCAAGGACCTGGTCAAGGTCCTTGACGCCGATCTGGTCCTCTTCGACAACTCCCTCTCCCCCTCCCAGCTTCGGGTGCTTACCCAGGAGCTGGGAGTCCAGGTGCTGGACCGGGAGGCCCTCATTTTGGACATCTTCGCCCAGCGGGCGCAGACCAAGGAGGGGCGGCTCCAGGTAGAGCTGGCCCAGTACCAGTACCTGCTTCCCCGTCTAACAGGCATGTGGACCCACCTGGAGCGGCAGGAGGGCGCTATCGGCACCCGCGGCCCCGGCGAGACCCAGTTGGAGACGGACCGCCGCCACATCCGCAAGAAAATATCCAAGCTCAAGGAGGACCTGGAGGAGGTCCGCCGGGTGCGGGCCGTCCAGCGGGAACGCCGGGAGAAAAACCAGGTCCCCGTGGTGGCCCTGGTGGGCTACACCAACGCGGGCAAGTCCACCCTCCTGAACACCTTGACCGGGGAGAGCATCCCTGCCAACAACCGTTTGTTTGACACGTTGGACACCACCACCCGCACCTTAGAGCTGTCCGACACCTGCACAGTACTGCTCTCCGACACCGTGGGCTTTATCCGCAAGCTGCCCACCCACCTGGTGGCGGCCTTCAAGGCCACCCTGGAGGAGCTGACCTTCGCCGACCTACTGCTCCACGTCATTGACGCCTCCAACCCCGCATGGATGGAGCAGGCAGAGGTGGTGGAGGGGCTGATTTTGTCTCTTGGCGCGGCGGAGACGCCCCGGCTGGAGGTCTTTAACAAGTGCGACCTCTGCCCCGGCGAGATCCTCCCCCACGGGGAGGACCGGGTGGCGGTCTCCGCCCGCACGGGAGAGGGGCTGGACCAGCTGCGTGCCGAAATGGCCCGGCGGCTGGACGCGGGCCGCAAGAAGGTCACCCTGTCCATTCCCTACGGCCAGGGCGGCGTGCTGGACCAGCTCTACCGAGAGGCCCAGGTGGAGAGCGTGGAGTACGGCGAGACCATTGAAGTCACCGCCACCTGCACCCCCGTCACCCTGGGACAGCTGAAGGACTATATCACCGACGGCTGGACCCCACCCAAGGAAGACTGGGAGGACTGATTTTTATGGTTTTGGAGACAAATCGTCTGATTTTGCGGCCCTTTGAGGAAAAAGACGCCGCCGACCTTTACGAATACGCCAGCGACCCACGGGTGGGTCCTGACGCGGGTTGGCCCGCCCACAAGAGCCTGGAGGAGAGCCGGGAGATCATCGCCACCGTATTTGCCGCTCCCAACACCTTTGCCCTGGTGGACAAGCCCTCGGGCAAGGTCATCGGCTCGGCGGGCTTCGTGGACCGCCACCAGTCCCTTCTTCCCGCCCCCGACGACGAGATCGGCTACGCGTTGAACCCCGCCTACTGGGGCCGCGGCCTTGTCCCCGAGGCGGTGCGGGAGCTGCTGCGCTACGGCTTTGAGGACCTTGGCCTGGCCTCCATCTGGTGCGGCCATTACGATTTTAACGCCAAATCCCGCCGGGTGGTGGAAAAGTGCGGCTTCCTTTACCGCTTCACCGACGAAGCCTATGTGGAGCTGATGGACGAAACACGCACCGAACTGCACTACGCCCTGACCAAAGAGGAGTGGCAAGCCATATGACAGAGATCTTCGTTCCCCTCCGCACCGCTGAGGCGGAGGTGGTGGAAAAACGCTCCCGCTTCATCGGCTCCATCGTGCCTGTGACCTCGGAGGAGGAAGCCCGCACCCACATCGAAGCAGTAAAGAAGCGCCACCGGGACGCCAGGCACAACTGCTGGTGCTACCGTTTGGAAAACGGTGTGGAGCGTTACTCTGACGACGGCGAGCCACAGGGCACCGCCGGAGTGCCCATGCTCAGCGTCTTTCAAAAGGCGGACGTGACCAACCTGTGCTGCGTGGTCACCCGTTATTTTGGCGGTGTTTTGCTTGGCGCGGGCGGGCTGGTACGGGCCTACTCCCAGACCGCCCGGGACGCGCTGGACGCCGCCGGGGTAGGTAGGATGCAGCCGTGGACGCGGCTGCGCCTTTGCGCGCCCTATCCCCTGCTGGAACAGTTGAAATTGCTTTGCACTCAGTGTTCCGGGCAGGTGGAGGACATCCAGTACGCCGACCAGGTAGCCTTGACGCTTCTCTTCCCTTCTGAACAGGTAAATGCCTTTACAGGCCTTGTAACAGAGCTAACTGCAGGCGGACTGTCCGCCGAGGTTTTGGGAGAACTGATGGCTCCATCTGTAAAGTAGTATGCCTTGCTAGAGAAAATTTTCTGCTTTTTTTCGCTAAAAAGAAGGGTTTTGTGTAAGAGACGGCGTATAAGAAGAGACAAAGAAGGAAAATGCCTGAAAGGAGGGTGTGGCATGACCATCCGTGAGGAAACTGAGGCGCGCGAGGCGCAATTTCTGGCCCCCAACGCCACCCTGGCCGCCAAAAGCCGCGGCCGTGAGCGGGATATCCCGCCCTGCCAGGTGCGCACCTGCTTTCAGCGGGACGTGGACCGCATCGTCCACTCCAAGTCCTTCCGCCGCCTTAAGCACAAGACCCAGGTGTTTCTTCAGCCCGAGGGCGACCACTACCGCACCCGCATGACCCACACCCTGGAGGTGATGCGTATCGCCCGCACCATCGCCCGCGCCCTGCGGCTCAACGAGGACCTGACCGAGGCGATGGCCTTCGGCCATGACCTGGGCCACACCCCCTTCGGCCACGCTGGGGAACGTATCCTGAATCAGCTGATGCCCGGCGGCTTCCAGCACAACGTGCAGTCCCTGCGGGTGGTGGAGCGGCTGGAAAACGGCGGCGAGGGGCTGAACCTCACCTGGGAGGTGCGGGACGGCATCCTCTGCCACACCGGCAGTCAGACCGCTGCCACCTTAGAGGGGCAGATCATCCGTCTGGCCGACCAGATCGCCTACATCAACCACGACATTGACGATGCCATCCGGGGTGGCATCATCTACCAAATGGACATCCCTTTAGATCTGCAGCAGGAGCTTGGATTCTCCCACGGCGACCGCATCGACACCCTCACCATGGACGCCATTACCGCCAGCGCGGACGGCGAGGGCGTTCGCCTCTCCCCCCGGCGCAGGCAGGCCCTGGCCGACCTGCGGGCGTTCATGTTCCAGGCCGTCTACTGCAACCCAGTTGCCAAGGGAGAGGAGTCCAAAGCCCAGGCCATGCTGGAGCTTCTCTTCCGCCACTACATAGACCATCTGGACGCCCTTCCCGGCGATTTTTACGCCATCGCCCAGGCCGAAGGCCCGGAGCGGGCGGTGTGCGACTACTTGGCGGGCATGACCGATTCCTATGCCGTGGAACGCTACGGCGACGTTTTTATTCCAAAGGCCTGGACAGTAAAGTAACTTTATTGGGTATAATCCCTGAAAGGAGGCGGGCTTTTGGCCATTCCCCAGTCATTTTTGGACGAGCTTGAGGCCCGCTGTCCCATTGAGGAAGTGGTGGCCGACTACGTCCCCCTCTCCGCCAAGGGCGGCAACCTGTGGGGCCTTTGCCCCTTCCACAGCGAAAAGACCCCATCCTTCTCTGTATCGCCGGACAAGCATATCTTCCACTGCTTCGGCTGCGGCAAGGGCGGCGGCGTGATCCGCTTCGTGATGGAGATCGAAAGCCTCTCCTTCCTCGAGGCCGTCCGCAAGCTGGCCGCCCGGGCGGGGCTGGAGCTGCCCGAGGAGGATCAGGCGGCCCAGGCCCGGCGCAACCGCCGCAAACGCCTGCTGGAGCTGAACAAGCAGGCCGCCCGGTTCTATTATGAGACGCTCAAATCCCCTCAGGGCGAGCCGATGCTCCGCTACGCCCAGGAGAAGCGCCGTCTCACCCCCACCTATATCAAGCGCTTCGGTCTGGGGGCCGCCCCGGACAGCTGGGATTCCCTCATCAAGGCCATGACCGCCCTGGGCTATGAGAAGGGCGAGCTGTTGGAGGCAGGGCTGGTGGTGGCGGGCAAGAACGGCGGCATCTACGACAAGTTCCGAAATCGCCTGATGCTCCCCGTCATCGACGCCACCGGCGACATTCTGGGCTTCACCAGCCGGGTGATGGACAACTCCACCCCCAAGTACCTGAACACCCCGGAAACGGCCCTTTTTAAGAAGCGTTCCATTCTCTACGGTATCCAGTGGGCCAAGCTCACCAAGCGGAACTTTTTCCTTTTGGTAGAAGGAAATCTGGACGTGATCACCCTCCATCAGGCGGGCATCGACAACGCCGTGGCCACCATGGGCACCGCCCTCACCGCCGACCACGCCCGGCTCATCGGAAAATACACCAAGGAGCTGGTGCTCTGCTACGACAACGACGCCGCCGGTGTGGAGGCCACCCAGCGGGCCATGACCGTGCTCAAGGACACGGGCTTCCGCGTCCGGGTGCTCCAACTGCCCCGCCGTAAGACCCCCGAGGGGGAGCTGGTAAAGCAGGACCCTGACGACTTTATCAAGTTCCAAGGCCCCGCCGCCTTTGAACGGCTGTTGGCGGGGAGCGCGGACCAGTCGGAATACCGGCTGGAGGCTATCCAGAAGAAATACGACCTGAGCAAGCTGGAGGACCGGACCGCTTTTCTGAAGGAGGCGGCTCAGATGATCGCCCAGCTGTCCAGCCCTGTGGAGCGGGAGATCTACGCCGGACGGGCCGCGGAGGCGGCCTCGGTGTCCAAAGAGGCCATGGTGCGGGAGGTGGAGGATTCCCGCCGCCGTCAGGCCGGCCAAAAGCGGCGCAAGGAGGAGCGGGCCGCTTTGACCCCCGCCGTGGACCTTCAGCCCAAGGCCCGGGAACTGCGCTATCAGAACATGCGCTCCGCCCGCGCCGAGGAGGGAGTCATCCGGCTGCTGTTTCTGGACTCCACCCTCCTCTCCCTCTGTCAGGAGCTGACCGCCGAGGACTTTTCCTCCCCCCTCTGGGGACGAATATACGCCGCCCTGTCCCAAGGCGAGCTGCCACCCAATCCCGCTGCCTTTGACGCGGTGCTCAGCGGCGAGGAGGCCGACCTACTGGCCCGGCTGCTCCACACGCCCCAGTCTTTGGCCGAAGGCCGTCAGGCCATGACCGATTACATCACCGTCATTCAGGAGGAGGCCCGCCGCGCCACGCAAGCAGACCCTGTGGCCGCCCTCTTTGCCGTTCAGGCAAAAAAGAAACAGAAAGAAGCAACGGAGGAACAAACATGAGCGCAAAAAAAGTCAATCTCACCCCCATGCCCCAGGACGGGGCCGAGCTGGACCAGGACAAGCTCCGGGAGGAGCATTTGGAGGCCGGCCGTCAGGAGATCATGAAGGTCCTGGAGGGCGTGCCCGGCGCAGAGAAGGTGGCCGAGCTGATGGAGAAGGGCCGCAAAAAGGGCAAGCTCAGCTCCGCGGAGCTGATGGAGGCCCTGGAGGACCTGGAGCTGGAGGGGGAACAGCTGGACAAGCTATATGACACCTTTGAGTCTCTGGGCATTGACACCGCCGGGGAGTATTACAACGACCTGGAGCCGCTGGCCGAGCTGGAGGACCTTGCCGACCTGGACCAGGACGCGCCGCCCCCCGCCGAGGAGCTGGAGGAGCTGCCCCCCGAGGAAATGGTGGACCCCAACGCTCTGGGGGACACCTTCGGCATCGACGACCCGGTGCGGATGTACCTCAAGGAGATCGGCAAGGTCAACCTCCTCTCCTCCGACGAGGAGGTCACCTTGGCCCAGGCCATGTCCGCCGGCGCCGCCGCCGAGGAGCAGCTCAAGGAGCTGGGGGATGAGCTTTCCGAAGAGGACGCCGCCGCCCTCAAGAAGATCGTCAAGGAGGGCGAAGAGGCCAAGCAGCGTCTGGCGGAGGCCAACCTCCGTCTGGTGGTGTCCATCGCCAAGCGGTATGTGGGCCGGGGGATGCACTTCCTGGATCTGATCCAGGAGGGCAACCTGGGACTCATCAAGGCGGTGGAGAAGTTCGACTACACCAAGGGCTATAAGTTCTCCACCTACGCCACCTGGTGGATCCGTCAGGCCATTACCCGCGCCATCGCCGACCAGGCCCGCACCATCCGCATCCCTGTCCATATGGTGGAGACCATCAACAAGGTCATCCGCGTCTCCCGCCAGCTCCTGCAGGAGCTGGGCCACGACCCCTCCCCCGAGGAGATCGCCGCGGAGATGAGCATGCCGGTGGAGAAGGTGCGGGAGATCCTGAAGATCGCCCAGGAGCCGGTCTCACTGGAGACCCCCATCGGCGAGGAGGAGGACTCCCATCTGGGGGACTTTATTCCTGATGAGGACGCCTCCGAGCCGTCCGAGGCCGCCAGCTACACCCTGTTGAAGGAGCAGCTGGTGGAGGTGCTGGGCACCCTCACCAAGCGGGAGGAAAAGGTCCTGCGCCTCCGCTTCGGCATCGAGGACGGCCGCACCCGCACCCTGGAGGAGGTGGGCCGGGAGTTCAACGTTACCCGGGAGCGCATCCGCCAAATCGAGGCCAAGGCCCTGCGCAAGCTGCGCCACCCAAGCCGCAGCAAAAAGCTCAAGGACTTCCTGAACTGACCGCCTTTCCGCCATGGAACGTTTCTCTTCCAACGTAGCGGAGATGACTGACCTCCAGCTACTCAGCTATCTTCTCACCTTGTCCGGCACTGGGGCGGACGAGGCCCGCACCACTGCCCACACCCTGCTGGACAGCTACAACGACCTCTCCTCCGTTCTGACCCTGCCCCGCTCCACCCTATTGGGCGACCCGCGGCTGGACGAGAATTCCGCCGCTTTTCTGGCGTTGGTGGGGGCGATGACCTCCCGCTATGCCGACCGCTTCCACCGCAGTGAGGTGGTGGTGATGGACCGGGAGACCATCTGCCGCCTGCTGGCCCCCCATTTCGCGGGCTGTGACGTGGAGCGGGTCTGCGCCATTCTGGTGGATCGGGATTTTCATCTGCTGGGCAGCAGCGCCGTGGTGACACGGGGCGAGGCGGACAACGTATCCCTCCCCATCCACCGGCTCCTCTCCCTGGCTCTGGTCAGCGACGCCTACGGCATGATCCTGGCCCACAGCCACCCCGACGGACTGCTGCAATTCTCCCGGGCCGACCTTGCCACTACTTATGCTCTGCGGGTCAAGCTGGAGGCGTTGAACGTCCTGCTGCTGGACCATTACATCTGGACCTCCGACGGCGCGGCCTCCCTCTATGAGCAGCTGCACGCCCCCGTACCGCCACCGCCGTTGGACCGCTGGAACGTATCGGCCATGCCGCTGCTGAGCCGTCCCGTTCCCGTTTCATAAAAACACCGGGTCTGCAAGGTGCAGACCCGGTGTTTTTTGTACAAACAGAAGATCATACCAGCGCCAGTTCGCTCACCAGCACCGTGGCGCAGCACAGCACGGCCACGGGCATCAGCCCCGCGCCCAGCCACGCCGCCGCCAGGCCCACGATCAGAGCCAACGCGCCTGCCACTGGGCTTTGGGTAGCGTCCACGATGGCGGGAAAGGTCATCACCGCCAGGGTCACATAGGGAACGTAGTAGAGAAAGGACTGGATGAAGCGGCTGCGGATGGGCTTGCGGATGAGAGTCATGGGCAGGGCGCGGATGGCATAGCTCACCGCCGCCATGACCAAAATATAGGCGTACAGCATCACGGCTCCACCTCCCCGTCGTCCGTCTCCCCCGCCGTCTCCGTGTGGGGGAACAGCACCGCCGCCGCCGAGGCGATGACTACGGTCAAAAGAATGGTGCGCGTCCCCTCAGAGAGGCCGGACACCACCGGCAGGCGGCTCAGGGCGAAGCTGGCAGCAAAGCACACCAGGATCACCCCGGCGATGACCTTGTCCTTCCTGGCCGGAGGCACGATGACCGCCAAAAACATCCCGAATAAAGCCACACTCAGGGCGCTCACCGCCCGTGCGGGCATCAGCTCTCCTGCCACGCACCCCAGAGCGGTGCCCAGCGCCCAGCAGGGGGAGGCGACCAGCACCGCGCCGTAGTGGTAGAAGGGGTCCAGATACCCTGGCCGGGCGATGGTGATGGCAAAGAATTCATCGGTGATGAAAAAGGACATAAGAAAGCGGTGGACGGGGTGGACCTGGGGATCCATGCGCTGGCTCATGGCGGTGCTCATCAGCAGGTACCGCGCGTTGGCCACAAAGGTCATCACCGCCATAGTCAGCAGCCCGGAGCGGGCGGCGATCACCCGAAACCCGGCGTACTCCCCCGCCGAAGCGTTGCAAAGGAGACTGGCCAAAAAGCTTTGAACCGGGTCAAGCCCCGCGTTTTTGGCGGCGATCCCCAAGGCAAAGGAAACCGCGAAATACCCCAGGCCGATGGGAACACCGTTTCGCATCCCCTGGGCCAGAGCCGCTCTGCGTCTTGTTTTGTCGTCCATCCCAGTCGTCCCTCCTTTTGCCGCGCGCGTTCCCCATTATAGTCCCTTTTTCTCCCCATGTAAAGCCTCCTTGCTAAATCGGAAGGAAGCTGGTATAATTATCATATCCCTTTATGAATATGGAAAGGACGGTTTGCATATCATGGCTAAGTCAAAGGTCTATTTTACCCCTGTTATCACTCCGGAGAACGTCTTGAAGCTCTATAACGCCCTGGGCGTGACCCTCCCCGGCAAGGTGGCCGCCAAGGTCCACTCCGGCGAGGAGGGCAACCAGAACTACCTTCATCCTGAGTTTTGGAAGCCCATTATCGACCATGTGGGCGGAACCGTGGTGGAGTGCAACACCGCCTACGACGGCGAGCGCAACTACACCGACAAGCACCTGAAGCTCCTGGAGAGCCACGGCTGGAGCAAGTATTTTCCCGTGGACCTGCTGGACGCTGAGGGTCCCGACCTGGCCCTGCCCGTCAAGGGGGGCAAACTCCTGAAGGAGAATCTGGTGGGCAAGGATCTGGCCAACTACGACTCCCTGCTGGTGCTGTCCCACTTCAAGGGGCATCCCATGGGCGGCTACGGCGGCGCGCTGAAGCAGCTGTCCATCGGCTGCGCCTCCTCCGCGGGCAAATCCCTGATCCACTCCGCCGGGGCGACGGCTGACCAAACTAAGCTCTGGGACTTCGTGGCCCAGCAGGACGATTTCCTCCGCTGCATGGCGGAGGCCGCCGGTACGGTGGTGGAGCTGTTCGCCGGCAAGGCCGCCTACATCAACATCATGGCCAACCTGTCGGTGGACTGCGACTGCTGCGCCGTGGCCGAGGACCCCTGCATGGGCGACGTCGGCATTCTGGCCTCCCTGGACCCCGTGGCCATTGACCAGGCGTGCATCGACCTGGTTTACGCCTCCAAGGACCCCGGCCGGGACCACCTGGTGGAGCGCATCGAGACCCGTCACGGCGTCCACACCATCGAGTGCGCCGCTGAGCTGGGTTACGGCAGCCGGGAGTACGAGCTGATCACCCTGTAAACGTACCGTCTGCGTGCTCAGGCGGGAAAGGAGAGGACCTCTCATGTGTACCGCCATCACATTTCAAGGCAAGGACTTTTACTTTGGGCGCACGTTGGATCTGGAGTGCTCCTATGAGGAAAAGGTGACCGTCACCCCGCGCAACTATCCCTTTTCCTTCCGCTTTCTCCCGCCCATCCACCGCCATCACGCCCTCATCGGCATCGCCCATGTGGCGGAAGGCTGTCCGCTCTACTACGAGGCCACCAACGAAAAGGGTCTGTGCATGGCGGGGTTGAACTTCCCCGGCAACGCCTTTTACCAAAAGGAGGCCCAGGGTCGGGACAATGTAGCCTCCTTCGAGTTCATTCCCTGGGTGCTGGCCCAGTGTGGGAGCTTGGGCGAGGCCCGCGCTCTTTTGAAACGGCTCAACATCGTGGATGCGGCGTTCAGCCCTGAGCTGCCCCCAGCGACCCTTCACTGGATGATCGCCTCCCGGGAGGGCGCTGTTGTGGTGGAGTCCACCAAGGACGGCCTGCATTTTTACGAAAACCCGGTGGGCGTGATGACCAATGAGCCGCCCTTTCCCTATCAGATGACCAACCTGTCCAATTTTATGAGCGTTTCAGCCCAGCCCCCGGTAAACTACTTCGCGCCGGACATTCCGTTGGAGCCGTACAGTCGGGGGATGGGCGGCATCGGCTTGCCCGGCGACCTGTCCTCCGCCTCCCGGTTCGTCCGCGCGGCCTTTACCCGGCTCAACTCCGTGTGCGACAAGGGCTGTGAGGAGGCCTGCGTCACCCAGTTTTTCCACATTCTGGGCAGCGTCGTCCAACAGCGCGGGTGCGTCAAGCTGGAGGGCGGCGAACTGGAAATGACGGTGTATACCTGCTGCTGCAACGCGGATCAGGGCATCTACTACTACACCACCTACGAAAATCCCCAGCTCACGGCGGTGCATATGCACCATGTGGACCTGGATGGCCAGTCCATTACCGCCTATCCCCTGCTCCGCCAGCTGCGGGTGTTTGAGCAGAACTGAATCACTCTTTTAGTGGAAAAAAAGCCACGTTGGAAAATTCCAACGTGGCTTTTTTGTTGGTTTTGTTATTCGGTGGGAATCTCTTCGCCGCCACTTTCCTCTGTGTTTTCCAGCGTGAGGGAAACCGTTGCGTCTTGGGTGACCGGCTCGCCGTCAACCACGGAAATGGATACCGTGACCTTGACTGTGACCGTTCCTGCGGCCGTAAAGGTCACTTGACCATTCTCATCCACCGTAGCCACTGCGTCCTCGCCCTCAACGGTCCAGGCCGTGGTGTACTGGGTCCCCTCGGGGGTCACAACGACCTTCAAGCAGGCGGCCAGGTCAAATGGCGTGTTCACCGTGATGCTCAGTGGCTCGGGCAGTTCAAAGGTCACGCTGGTGATTGCAGGGGTCTCCGGCTGGGGAACTTCCTTCACGGTGATCGTACAACTGGCAGACTTGTCCCCCGCCGCCGCTTTAATAGTAACTTCTCCCGCCTTGGCCGCGGTGACGGTGATGCTGTTGCCGTTTTCTTCAGTCGTCACAATGCCGGTTTCGTTGCCCTCCACCGTCCAGGTCACCGTCTCTGTGGAAACAGAGTCGTCCGACATGACGATGGTGGCGGTGATGGTAACACTTCCGTTTTCGCCGGGGACCACGGTCAGTTCAACGGGGCCAGTCTGATCCAGGGTCACGTCGGTGATCGTGGGGACCTGAACCGCCTCCTCGCTGACTGTGACCACACAGGTGGCGGAGTACTCCGTCCCCTCCACGGTGACCGTAGCCTTGATGTTGGCAACGCCCGCCGCTTTCGCAGTCACCGTGCCCTCCTGGTCCACAGTGGCAACGCCCTCCGCGTCGCTGCTCCACACCACCGTGGCGCCGTCGGCATTGGTCACCGTAGTGGTCAGCTTGGCCGTCACGGTCTCCTCCGCCTTCAAGGTCAGGGTCAGAGTGGTCTGATCCAGCTCAATGGCAGGAGTCCCGGGGGTAGGCTCCTCCGCCGCTTCCACCGTAAGCAGATAGGTATTGGTCTTGCTCCCCGCAGTAGCGGTGATGGTCGTGGTGCCTGCCTTGAGGGTGGTGACAACGCCGCCTGCCACAGTAGCCACGGTCTCGTCACTGCTCTTCCAGGTCACGGTCTTGTCGGTGGCGTTTTCCGGAAGGACAATCGCGGTCAGGGTAACGGTCGCCCCCACCTTCGGATTCGCGGCGGGCTTTCCGCCGATGGTCACGCTCTCCACCTCAACGATACCGGGACCAGGGTCTTCCTTGACCTTGACGCTCACCTCGCAGGTAGCGGCAAAGCCACCGTCCGTGGTGGTGACGGTGATGGTGGCGGTGCCCTCGGCCACGGCGGTGACCACGCCATCGGTCACGGTGGCCACGTTCTCCTTGCTGCTGGTCCAGGTCACGGTCTTGTCCGTGGCGTCCGCGGGTGCCACAGTAGCGGTAAGCGTCGCGGTCTTGCCCTCTTCCAGCTCCAGGGTGGCCTTGTCCAGGGTCACGCCGGTCACATTCACCAGTTTGGCCTTGACCGTCACGGTGCACTTGGCCGTAAAGGTCTCTACCGTGTCGGCCTGGGCGGCCGTCCCGCCCTCGGGATCGGCCGGATCGGTGGGGTCGGTGTTCCCACCGGGGTTGTCGGGATCGGTAGTCCCGCCGCCCTCGCCAGGGTTCTCGGGATCGGTGGTCCCGCCGGAGTTCTCCGGGTCGGCAGGGTCCACAGGATCGCCGCCCTCGCCGGGATTCTCCGGCTGCTCAGGGGTGGTCACGGTAATGGTGGCGGTGATCTCCGCCGTGCCGGGAGCCACTGCGGTGAGCTTGCCGGTCTGGTCCACGGTCACCACGTTATTGTCGCTGCTCTCCCACTTGGCGTCGCCGTCCTTGGTGGCGTTGGCGGGGTCAATGATGAGCTTCAGCGCGCCATCGGCCCCCGCCTCCAGCTCCAGAGTCCCCTTGTCAAAGATCACGCTCTTGACCGGGATGGGGTCAGTGGAGCCTTCGGGGCGGACGGTGATCTCACAGACGGCGGTCTTGCCGCTGTTGGAGGTGGTCACGGTGATGGTAGCCGTGCCTTCCGCCACAGCGGTGACCGTACCGCCCGCCACGGTGGCCACGGCCTCGTTGCTGCTGGTCCAGGTCACGCTCTTATTGGAGGCGTTGGACGGCTCCACAGTGGCCTTCAACGTCTTGGTGTCCCCTACGTTCATCACCCAGCCGGTCGCGTCCAGGGTCACGCCGGTGACCGAAACGCTGGGCCGATAGCCGCCGCCACCGCCGGAGGAGCCGCCGGAGGACACCGCCCCGCTGGCGGTGATCGGCCGTCCGGAACTATTGGAGGGCCGGGCCACGCCGTCTGCCACTGTCATGGTCTGGGGCGGGCCGTCCATGACCACGCCGCCCATGTTGATCTCGGCGTTCTTCACCGTGCCCTTGTTGTTGTCCACCGTAATGGCGGCATTGGCCACCAGCTTATCCACGGTCCCGGTGTTGGTAATGTCTGCGGCGGCGTTCCCCACCAGCTCGCCCACCTTGCCGGAGTTGGTCACGGTGGAGACCTCAGCGCACATCATCTTCTCCACCGTCCCGGCGTTGGTCACAGCGGCCTCTTCCGCCTTCACTGTCAGCTCACCCACCTTGGTGTCGGCCTCCAAGGTGAGGTTCAGCTTCTGGTTCACTTCCAGCGCGCCCAGTTCCGAGCTTCCCGTGACCGTCACATCGCTCTTGCCGTTCACCACCACGTTGTCCGCTTTCAAGTTACGAAACTTCACAGGGTCAGTGGCGCCAACAGCCACCAGCACACCTGTAGCGCTGCCGGTGACGATCACGTCACTGTCCTGACGGTCATTGGCGTTGACCACCACGAAGCCGTTGGCGTTCTTGGAGTTGTATGTACCGGGGGCGTTGGCGTAGACGGAGATCGCCTTATCCATCAGCGTAAACGCACCGGCGCGGTTGATGTCGGCGTGGGGCGCGAGGGTGCCGTCCCCCATGCCGGAGAGGATGCCCAGCTCCACCAGCGTGTCCATATAGGGCGCCGCCCAGCCGGAGACCTCGTCGCCGTCCGTAAAGTCGGAGAGGTCTGGGTCGTCGTTGGCGGGAACGCCCAGCGCGCGGGCGAACATCACAATGGTCTCCTCCCGGGTGATGTAGTCCTCCGGGTAGCACATGGAGTTGCTGCCCTCCATGATCCCCGCGGCAGCACACCGCAGGATGGCGCGAGAGTACCACTCGCTCCCGTCGATGTCCCGGAAGGTGCTGATGGGCGCGGCGGTCCGCAGCCCCAGCATATCCGAGAGGATCGTCGCCATTTCACAGCGGCGCAGAGGCTGGTTGGGGTTGACGTTGCCCAAATTGTCCCCCTTCACCAAGCCGCAGCGGCTCCAGCGCATGATGCTCTCCTCCGCCCAGTGTCCCACTGCGTCGGGGTAGGTCATGCTCCCCGCCGCCGCGGCGGGAAGCGTCGCCAGAGACGCCAGCATCGCCAGCGTTAGGATCAGCGCAAGCACTTTCTTTTTCATAACCATCCAACCTCCTTGAAGGCTTTCATCCGTCTGTTTTTTGACACAGTACGGCAGGATAATCCTATCCTAGCACAAGGTTGGAAAAATGTCAATCTCGGATGGTTACTTCCTTATATGGTCTTTTTTGTATCTGCTTTTTTCTGTCCCAGGACCAGGAAGCGGATCACCGGGATGCGGCGGAGGACCTCATAGGCGGCAAAGGTCAGCGCCGTCCCCACTGCAGCCAGGATCAGATAGTTGATCGCGGCGGGAAACGCAAAATAGGCGGTCAAAAGGGTTCCAACGCACATAAAAACAGGATAATGGAGCACATACAAGCCGAAGCTTACTCCGGTCAGATATGTGCAAACGGCGTTCGTGCGGTCAAACCAGCGGCGGAACAGGCCCAGTAGGGCCAAAACCGCCAGCCAGGCATAAAGGTTGGTAAGATAGCTTTGCAAGCACGCGGGGGCTGTATAGTTCGTTCCGCCATAGCGAAGAAGAAACCCCGCCCCTGCGGCCAACGCCAGACACACCAGCGGGACCGCGGCCTTCGTCAAAGCGTCGGTCATTTCCCCGTGGGAAAAGACGAAGTAGCCAAGCAAAAACGCTACCAAGTAAATGCCGAAGCGGTACATGGTGAGTACCGGCAGGTTTCCCACCTGAGACGCCGTCCACAGCAGCAAAAACCCCGCCGGGATCCATACCCAAACTGAGCACCTCCCGCACCAGGTCCACAGCTGATCCCCCCGGTCCAGCTTTTTCACCAGGGCCGGGATAAAGGAAAACAGCCACAGCATTTGGGCAAACCAAAGAGGGCCTGTGCCGCTCAGGGCGGAGATGGGATAGATCAAAAAGGTGGGGATGTACTCCAGCCCACCGCCCAGCTTGATATTGAGGTAGCCGGTGATCCAGTGGACCACAAGCAGTCCAAGGGTAGACGGGACCAACAGCTTGGCCGTGCGCTCCTTCAAAAACTCTTTGGGCGTGCGCTTTTCCAACGCGAACCGGCTGCTCATTCCCGCCACCAGAAAGAGCAGCACCATAAACCAAGGATACACAGCAGCAGCAAACCAATCGCAGGCAATTAGGTTAGGCGCGCCGGGGATATTCCCCAAAATGCCCACCCCGTTGAACAAATAGCACACATGGTAGGCCAGCACCAGTAGGACCGTGGCCCACCGCAGATTGTCCAGATAATGTTGGCGCATGGTCACTCCTCCTCTCCGAAGATCATACCTCTGAGCTGGTCAAAGGCCGCCTTGGGCGGGATAGCAAGCCCCCGTTCCTCATCCCCCAGCAGCATCAACGTGTCCCCCGGCGCGATGCCGAACACCTCCCGGGCCTGCTTGGGGATCACGATCTGCCCCTTCTCCCCCACCGTTACCGTCCACGCGTATGTTCCATTCGGTCCTTTCATGGTATGTCCCTCCAAAAAGTATGATTTGTATAACTAATCATACTTCTGTCCTCTCCAAATGTCAAGAGGGAAATAGCAACATTCTCGGGCCGATGGGGACATCGGCCCCTACAAATGGGTATGAAGGTTTGTGCATAGGGGCGGATGTCCTCATCCGCCCGTCGGTCTGACAACCATCTTTCGCAGGGTGCCGCAAAAAAGGACGCGTTGCAGATCTCTCATTCTGCAACGCGTCCTTAAATTCAAAAGGGAAAGGAATTTACTTGTTGGAGAGGTACTCGTCAATGGCCTTGGCCGCGACCTTGCCCGCACCCATGGCAGAGATGACGGTGGCCGCGCCGGTGACAGCGTCGCCGCCGGCGTAAACGCCCTTCTTGGTGGTGGCGCCGTTCTCCTCAATGATGATACCGCCGCGGTTGTTCACGTCCAGGCCCTCGGTGGTGGACTTGATGAGGGGGTTGGGGGAGGTACCGATGGACATGACCACGGTGTCCACCTCCAGCTCGAACTCGCTGCCGGGGATCTCAACGGGGCGGCGGCGGCCCTTCTCGTCAGGCTCGCCCAGCTCCATCTTGATGCAGCGCATCCCGGTGACAAAGCCGTTCTTGGGGTCGCGGCGGTCGTCGGGGTTGTTATAGCCCAAGATCTCCACGGGGTTGTTGAGCAGCTGGAAGTCAATGCCCTCCTCCATGGCGTGCTCCACCTCTTCCTTACGGGCGGGAAGCTCCTCCAGGGAGCGGCGGTAGACGATGTAGACCTTCTCGGCGCCCAGGCGCAGAGCGGTACGGGCCGCGTCCATGGCCACGTTGCCGCCGCCCACCACAGCCACCTTGCCACCCTTCATAATGGGGGTGACAGGGTCGGATTCGTAGGCCTTCATCAGGTTGGAGCGGGTGAGGAACTCGTTGGCGGAGTAGACGCCCTTGAGGGACTCGCCGGGGATGTTCATGAAGTTGGGCAGGCCCGCGCCGGAACCGACAAACACGGCCTCAAACCCCTTCTCGAACAGCTCATCAATGGTGAGGGTCTTGCCGATGACCATGTTGGTCTCCATATGTACCCCCATGGCGACCAGGTTGTCCACTTCCTTCTGGACAATGGCCTTGGGCAGCCGGAACTCAGGGATGCCGTAGACCAGAACGCCGCCGGCGGTGTGGAGGGCCTCAAACACGGTGACCTCATAGCCCTTCTTGGCCAGGTCGCCGGCGCAGGTCAGGCCGCTGGGGCCGGAGCCAACCACCGCCACCTTGTGGCCGTTGGCGGGAACGGGATCAGGAAGCTTGGTGGCGTGGGCGTTGTGCCAGTCGGCCACGAAACGCTCCAGACGGCCAATGCCAACGGGCTGGCCCTTGATGCCCCGGACGCACTTGGACTCGCACTGGGTCTCCTGGGGGCAGACGCGGCCGCAGACGGCGGGCAGAGAGGAGGACTGCTGGATGATCTGATACGCGCCCTCAAAGTCGCCCTCCTGGATCTTGGCGATGAAATCGGGGATGTGAATGTTCACCGGGCAGCCGGTGACACAGGGGTGGTTCTTGCAGTTGAGGCAGCGCATGGCCTCGTCCAGGGCGGTCTCCTCGGAATAGCCGAGCGCCACCTCGTCAAAATTGTGGGCGCGGACCTCGGGAGCCTGAGTGGGCATGGGATTCTTGTTGGGAGCCATGTTAGCCATCTCAGCGCACCTCCTTCTTAAACAGATTGCAGGTCTCTTCGTGGGCGTGACGCTCGAAGCTCTGATACATCATACCCCGGGACATAGCCTCATCAAAGTCCACCTCGTAGCCGTTGAAGTCGGGGCCGTCCACACAAGCGAACTTGGTGACCGCCTTGCCATCCTGATGGAGGGTGAGGCGGCAGCCGCCACACATGCCGGTGCCGTCGATCATGATGGGGTTCATGGACACCATGCAGGGGATGCCGGTGGGCTTGGTGGCCTGGACCACAAACTTCATCATAATGAGCGGCCCAATGGTGATGACCTCGTCAAAGGTCTCGCCGGCGGCAAACATCTCGTTGAGGGGCACGCACACGTTGCCCTCCCGGCCATAGGAACCGTCGTCGGTCATGACATGGAGTGTGTCGGACACGGCGCGGAACTCGTCCTCCAGGATCAGCAGGTCCTTGGAGCGGAAGCCGATGATAGAGGTGACCTGGCAGCCCAGCTCATGGAGCTTCTGGGCGATGGGCAGGGCGATGGCACAGCCTACGCCGCCGCCCACCACGCACACCTTCTTCAGCCCTTCCACATGGGTAGGCACACCCAGAGGACCGACAAAGTCGTGGATGCAGTCACCGGCGTTGAGGTGGTTGAGCTTTTCGGTGGTGGCGCCCACGATCTGGAAAATGATGCTGACGGTGCCCGCCTCCCGGTCATAGCCAGCCACGGTCAGAGGGATGCGCTCCCCCGTCTCGTCCACACGCAGGATGATGAACTGACCCGGCTGAGCCTTGGCGGCCACAAAGGGCGCCTCGATGTCCATCTTCGTCACGGTGGGATTGAGCACTTGCTTGTTGACGATCTTATACATGACATCCTCTCCTATTCTTTCAAATTTTGAGGGTTTGCTGGTCGCAATAGAATTAGTATACCGAACTTTTTCTCCCGCGTCAATAGGGGCACGCTGGAATCAGCGGGGCGTCCACTTTTCCAGCCGTTTCACCGCGATCCCGGCCACCAGGCCGATGACGATCCCGGCCACCGTGCCGCTGACCAGCAGCATGGGGAGATAGTAGGTGAACAACTGGGCGGTGTCGGTGACAAAATAGGCCACGCACACCTGGCCAATGTTGTGGAACAGGCCGCCCACCACACTCACCGAAACGCAGGAAAAGGGGGTGAAGCGTTTCATGACCACCATCACCGTCAAGGACAGCATACCGCCCACCAGACTGTACGCCAGACTCAAAACACTGCCAAAGAGCAGACTGGTCAGGACGATGCGGACCAGGTTGACGGCGTAGGCCTCCTTGACGCCCACCCGGTAGAGCACAAAAACAATGGCGATGTTGGGCAGTCCCAGCTTCATGCCCGGCGGGAGCATGGTGGGGATCTGGCTCTCCACAAAAGAGAAGATCATAGCCAGCGCAGTGCAAAGGCTCAGCATGGTCAGCTTGGAGGTCTTCATTTCCTCACCCCACGATCTCTACGAAGTCGTCTCCCCCGCCCACCACCGTCACCGTCAGCTTATTGGGCAGACAGGTGATAGTCTCGTTGGTATTGGCGATGGCACCCTGGTTCATACAGTAGTGGTCAGGGCAGTTGGCCTCGATCATCCGGGCTTTGCCCTCCTTGATCTCCAGCACATTGGTTCCGCCGTTGAGGGGATACGTCCCGTCCGCCGCCAGAGAGTAGGTCGCCTGCTCCTTCCCTTCTACCCGAACGACCACCGCGCCCCCCGCCCGCTTCCCCAGGCGGGAAGCGAGCAGGAGGGCGGCGGCGGCAAGCAGGATCGTGCCGATCAAAAGGAAGTCCCGCTTTTTCATTCGCTTGTTAGAACGCCAGCAGAGCCAGCGCGATCATGCCCGCGCACAGCAGGTTGACGGGCAGTCCGCGGAAGGAGGCGGGAACGGCGTCCTGGTCGATCTTGGAGCTGAGCTTGGCGAACACGGTCATGGTGATCATGAAGCCGATGCCCACGGCAAAGGCGGTGACCAGCGCCTCCACATAGCCCAGGGCGGTGTTGTGGATACAAAGGCCCATCACCGCGCCGTTGATGGCGAACTTCATGAAGTCCACCTTGCAGAAGGTCTCAAACTTGTTCCTGGTAAACAGGTGGATGACCTCTACCACGATCAGCATCACCAGCACAAAGGCCATGTTCTGGAGGTAGGGTGCGCTTTTGAGTACATAGGTCTGGATGGGCCAGGTAATGGCGGTGGAGACCACCATCACCAGGGTGGTCATCAGGCCCACCAGCAGAGACTTGCGGGAGGAACGCTCATTTTCAATGACGGCCCCGGTGCCCAGGAAATGGAGCAGAGCGTAGTTGTTGGACAGCAGGCCCGCCAACAAAATTCCAAGGATCACATTAAAACTCATGCCGCAACATCCTCCTTTTCCGTTTCTTTCTTACCGCTGAGCTTACGCATCACGGCGAAGACAATGGCCAGCACCAGGTAGCCGCCGAACACCCCGCTGAGGGCGGAGATGCGGAAGTCCTGCATAAAGGGGATGGAAATGCCCCAGATGGAGCCGCTGCCCAGGATCTCCCGGATGACGGCGCACACCGCCATGACGAAGGTGAACAGCAGGCCGGTCCCGATGGCGGTCTTGATGGAGGGACCCTCCCCCATATGGCCGGAGACGTGCTCCGCGTCCCGGTAGGGCACGGCGCTGACGCTGAGGGCGGCCAAATGGACACCCAGCATATTGACCACGCCGGGGAAATGGGCTTCCATCACCATCTGAATGAGGGAGACAAAGCCGGTAATGATGAGGATATAGATGGGCAGATGGGCGGCCTGGGGGATCACCTTACGCAGGGCGGAGATCACCACCGCGCTGAAAAACAGGGCCAGCAGCACGGCCACGCCCATACCGATGGCAGCACGCAGGTCGTTGCTGGACGCCATAACGAAGCCCACGCCCAGGGGAAGGAGGATGCCGGCCTCCTTCATGCCGGTATTGGTCTTATTCATTGGTAGACACCTCCGGTTCAGTAAGTTGAGCGCCCGCGTAGACCACGAACGCGTCTCCCAGGGACTGCTTCATCGCGTTGGATGTCATGGTCGCGCCGGAAATCTCCACCTTGGCCGTCTCCTCCGGCGACCAGATCGCGCCCAGCCCCTGCAGGCCGGCCTTATAGGCGTTGGGATCAAAGCTGGAGATGGACGGGTTCTGGTAGGCGAAGTATTCCTGCTCGAAGATGACGGTCTTGGCGTCCACCTTAGCGATGGCGCCGGCGGCGTCGATGATGACGTACACGTCCATGTCCTCATAGCCGTAGCTCTTGGAGTAGAAGCCGTAATAGATCTCGCCGTTCACATCGAAGGAGGCGGCGGCCACCACGGTGTTGCAGCGGGGCAGCTCCAAGGCGATCATGTTGGCCGCGCCCTCCATCATGCGGCCGAACTTCTCCTGGGCGGCGGCGTTGAAGTCCTCCTGGTTGGCGGAGGCGTGGGCGGTGGCCAGAGCCACCGCGTCGGGGTTGTCCGCCGTGACGTCGTTCTCCTCGGTGTCATAGACCCAGCACTTGCCCGCGGCGTTGGTGATGGCCATGACCATGCTCTCGCCCTTGGGCACGATATAGGCGAAGCCGGAGCCGTTGACCGCCTTGTAGGCGGCCACCGCGCCGTCCACCTCGATAGGCTCGGCCTTCAGGTTGCCGGTGGGATCGGCCATGCCAGGGAACACGGAGGGGATCAGCTCGGTGAGGAGCTGGTCGTCGCCCTTCACGCCCTCGGCGATGAGGCCGTTGGCGATCAGCGCGCTGAGGCCGTCGCTCACCCCCTGCTTAAAGGCGGTGGAGGAGAAGGTGGTCCCCGCCACCAGGCCCACATCGGCCAGGGCAGAGTCCTTGCCGATGTAGGTGTCCAGATAGCCGGGGTCCTTGGCGCGGAAATCGTAGGCTTCCGTGTCGTTATACGCGTCGATCTGCACCTTGATGATCTTGCCCTCGGCGTCCACGCCCAGGGTGATCTCCATAGGCTCCTTGGAGTACTGGGAGGTGGCGGTGGTCTTCACCGCGTAGCCCATACCGTTGGCTTCCTTGTAGATAGCAGTGACCGTCGCAGGCACGTCCACCAGAGTGGTGGGCACAGAGCCGTCGGCGGCGTAGATCTGGGCGTCGCCGTCAAAGGACGCGCCCTCGGGCATGACCGCCAGCAGCGGGCCGTAGACCGCCCCGGCGTTGTTGGCCTCAATGAGAGGCCCGGTGTAGAAATTCAGGCCGAACATGGCCGCGCTGAACACCAGCACGATGACCACGATCAGCGCGATGGCTTTCACAAGGTCGGTATGTTTCATCACTTAATACCTCCCAACGTCTTTTTGGCCGTCCACTGCTCCAGGAAGGGGGTGAACAGGTTCATCACCAGGATGGAGATGGACACGCCCTCGGGGTAGGAGCCAAACTGGCGGATGGCAAAGGTAATGAGGCCCGCGCCCACGCAGAACAGCACGCGGCCCGCCCCGGTGGTGGGGGTGGTAACATAGTCGGTGGCCATGAACACAGCGCCCAGCACCAGGCCGCCGGCCAGCACCTGAGCCAGTGCGTAAACGGGATCCTGGGTGAAGGCCAGATAGCACACGAACACCGTACCCATAAAGGCCACAGGGACGTACCACTTAATGACCTTGCGCACCACCAGATACACAAAGCCGATGAGCAGAGCCGCGGCGCAGGTCTCGCCGATGGCGCCGCCGTGGAGGCCCAGGAACAGGTCCTTCAGGCTGGGGGCGGCGGACAGACCGTCCACCCCGGTCTTCAGCGCGGACAGCGGAGTCGCGGTGGACTCCAGCTCCACAAAGCGGACGGGGTTGGCCCCGCCGCCCACCGCGCCGAAGGTCAGCAGCATCAGTACACGGGCGGCGATGGCGGGGTTGACGATGTTCTTGCCAATGCCGCCGAACAGGCCCTTGACCACCACCACGGCAAAAATGGAACCCACGGCGCACTGCCAAAGGGGCACGTTGGTGCTCAGGTTGAGGCCCAGCAGCAGGCCGGTGACCACGGCGGAGCAGTCCTTGACGGTCTGCTTCTTGTGGACGCAGAGGTTAAAGATAGCTTCGCCCGCCACGGCGGCGACCACGCAGGTGGCCAGCACCAGCAGGGCCTTGGTCCCAAACAGCACCACGCCCATGATGGCGGCGGGCACCAGCGCGATGACCACGTCCAGCATGATGTTGCCGGTCCCGATCCCGCTGTGGATGTGGGGAGCGGCGGAAATGTGAAGTTCTTTCATCCCTTCTTCCCCTCCTCTTTCTCTTTCTTGGCGGCGGCGTATTTCTTCAGCCAGCCCTTGGCCTCCTGGTTCCAGCCCAGCAGGGGCCGGTGGGCCGGGCAGATGTAGGAGCAGCAGCCGCAGTCCACACACTGGCGCACGCCAGTGTCGATGAGCTTCTTCTCCTTTGCCTCCTCGTCCTTGGTCTGGAGCGCGCCGTAGACGGCCCAGACGGTGATGTTGATGGGGCACTTCTCCACGCACTTGCCGCAATGGATGCAGTTGGTGGCGTCGGGAAGGACGGCGTGCTTCTCGTCAAAGACCAGCACGGCGTTGGACACCTTCACGATGGGGCTGTCCACAGACACCACGGCGTTGCCGTTCATGGGCCCGCCGATAACCACCTTGCCCGGCTCGCCCTTCAGCTCCACATGGTCCAGCAGGTAGCTGATGCGGGTGCCGATGGGGGCGATAAAGTTCTTGGGGGTCTTCACGCCGGGGCCGTCCACGGTGACAATGCGCTCCACCAGGGGCATACCCGTCTCCATGTACTCCGCCATCTTGGCGAAGGAGGAGACGTTGATGATAACGGCGTGGAACGCTGGGAACCGCTTGCCCGCGATGGCCACGCGGCCGGTGGCGTTGTAGAGGGTCACCTGCTTGGCGCCCTGGGGATAAATGGCCTCCAGCTCGTGGACCTTGGCATAGGGCTTGTCCGCCAGCGCCTCACGCAGCTTGGCGATGGCGTCGGGCTTGTTCTTCTCCACACAGATGAGGAAGGTAGCGTCCTTCAGATACTCCATCATGTTGTTGCGGAGATACTCCACACCCTTCACGATGAGGTCGGTGTGGTCCACCATCATGCGGTGGTCGGAGGTGATGTACGGCTCACACTCGGCGGCGTTGACCAGAACGGTGTCCACCGTGTACTGGCCGCTGCACATCTCGTTGAACTTGGCCCAGGTGGGGAAGGCCGCGCCGCCCAGGCCAACCAGGCCGCTCTCCCGGAGGGCCTGCAGGAACTCCTCCGTGCCGTTGACCACGGGAGGCTTCAGGTCAGGGTCCTTCTCCATCTTACCGTCGCTCTCGATGCGGATAGCGAGGGTGGTGCCGCCCTTGGCGGTGGGGATGGGGGCGATCTCCGCCACGGTGCCGGACACGGTGGCGTGGACCGGGGACGAGAACCGTCCCTCTTCCCGGGCGATGAGCTGCCCGACCCGCACGTAGTCGCCCACCTTGACGATGGGCTCCGCGTCATGCCCCGAGTGCATGTTCATGGGCAGGATGACCTCGCTGGGGACAGGGAGGCGCTCCGGCACACACGCGGCTGTGTGCTTGTTGTGGGGAACGTGTAGAGACGAAATGTTTTTTCGTTTCAGCATGTTACCTCTCTCCTTCTTTCTTTGCTATTTTGTATCTGAATCCCTGTTGATCGGGTGGATCCCGTCGGTATAGGTCTGGTTGCCGTCCAAGTCGATCCAGAGGACCTGAACATCGTCCTCCAGTCGGTCGATGAGGGCTTGTCCCTCGCTCTGGGGCATACAGAACAGCGTGGTGGACAGCGCGTCGGCCAGACCGCTGTCCCTGGTGATGACGGACACCGAGGCAAAATATTGGGCGGGCATCAAGGTGTCAGGGTCGATAATGTGGTGATACCGCACCCCGTCCACGGTGAAAAACCGTTCATAGACGCCGGAGGTCACGCAGGAGGTGTCCGCCAGGTCCAAATACATGGCGTAGGCGCTCTCGTGGGCAAGGGGGTCCTTGATCCCCGTCATCCAGCCGCTCCCGTCCGGCTTTTCGCCAATAATACGGATGTTGCCGCCGATATTGAGGACGTAGCTCGACGCGCCCCGCTCCTCCAGCAGCCGGGCAGCCTGTTCGGTGGCGTAGCCCTTGCCGATGGCGCCCACGTCCAGCCGGGCGTCGGGGTCGGTGATGCGGACAGTGAGGGCTTCCTCGTCCAGTTCCAGAAGCTCCAGCCCCGTGTGGGTCTTGGCTTCCTCTAAGAGGTCCATGGCTGGGATGGTGGCGTTGGCAGAGTCGTCCGCCGCCCGCTCCCGACAGTCATGCCAGGGCCTCAGCACCGCGCCAAACATGATGTTCAGCGTCCCGTCTGTCTCCTCGCACAGCTCCTTGGCGTAGACCAGAAATTCCATGGTCTCCCGGTCTACCTCCACCGCCTCTCCCCCGGCGTTTTTGTTCACGGTGCAGAGGTTGTTCATGCCGCTGTACCCGTGATAGATGTCCAGCCGCCGGTGGTAGGCGTCCAGCAGTTCTTCCGCGGCGGCGGCATTTTCCTCAAACACCGCTTCATCGTCGCCGGCGTAGCTGGTAATGGTGGAAACCGTGTCAAAAAAGGTGTAGTAGGTCTTTCCTTGTGGTTCCTTCTTTTGTGCGACAATAGGGCACCCCGTCAAAAAGACGGGGAACCCTATTGCAAAGCACAGGCAGATGAACTTTTTCCAAAGCTTCATGCCCATATTTAGGTTTGGTAGGACTTAGTGGGCGTTCTTCGCAGCCTGGGCGGTGGTAGCCTGCAGGGAGGTCACCTGGATGGAGCAGCCGGCGTCCAGCAGGCCCTGGTCGGCGGAGATGACATGCCCGCCAGCCTCCTGGGTGGGCAGACCGGCGACCTCGTCAGCGGTCTTGCCGACCACGAACTTGGAGAAGGCCTCGGACTGCTCGAACCACTCCTTGGTCACGCCGTTGTTGTCGTTGTCGATGCCGACAGGAGCCATGCCGTAGTCGCCCTTCAGGTTGCGCTTGGTGGCGGTGAAGGCAGTGTCCACGATCTCGCCGGCGGTGTTGATGGTGATCTTGGGCTGGATAGCGTCGTTGATGGCGGCCAGGATCTTGCCGTCCTCACCCACCACAGCGGCGGAGAAGTCGGTGTACATAGCGGCCAGACCGTCGCCGTCAGCGGTGGCGGGGGTGGAGTCGGCGGAGCTGGTGTGCGCGGCAACACCCAGAGTGAACTTGCCATTGGACTTGAAGCTCATGCCCTGCTCGTCGTTGCACGCGGCGGCAATCGCCTTCACAAAGTCGGTGACCTGCATGGAGCAGCCGGCATCCAGCAGAGCCGGATCGGCAGAGATGGTGTGGCCATTGGTCTCCTGAGTGGGCATATTGGTGATGTCAGCGGCGGTCTTGCCCACGGCGTACTCCTCGATGGCGTGAGCCTGCTCATACCACTCCTTGGTCACGCCGTTGCCGTCGTTGTCGATGCCGACGGGAGCCATGCCGTAAGCGTCGCCCAGCTCCATCTTGCTCTGGAAGGTCTTGGCGGTGTCCACGGCGCCGTCGGTGACATCCATCTTGTTCTGAGCCACGTCGATGCGGCAGGCGACGATCTTGCCGTCCTTGTCGGTGACGACGGTGGCCACGGTGGCGTCCACCTGGGCGTTGCCGGTCTCGGAGCTGCCCATGCTGACCTCCACGCCCATGCCCAGCTTGTAGTCCGCTTCCTTCTCGCCGCAGGCGACCAGACCGGTCACCAGCAGGCAGGCGCAAAGCGCGATCGCAAGAAACTTCTTCATGTTGATGTACTTCCCTTCTTCTAAATAATGTGATTTTTCCATCTTCCCGTTCCGTATTCTGACGAGACGGTCGATTGTTAAAACAATAACACATCTCCGCTCATAAATCAAGTCTTTTCGCAAATTTTCCTCCACCCTATTTGGCAAATTTTTATGCAGACAGCAAAAGACCCCGGAGCACAAACTCCGGGGTCTTGTTTGGTGGACGATACAGGACTTGAACCTGTGACCTCCCGCACGTCAAGCGGATGCTCATACCAGCTGAGCTAATCGTCCGAACAGCTAGGATAGTATACCGCGTTTTGGACTCTCTGTCAAGGGTCAAAGCGGGAAATTTTCATTTTTCTTCTCTGCCGCCTTGCGCAAGCGGACGGAATGTGGTAGAATACCCTCGTTCCACGCCCTTGTAGCTCAGTTGGATAGAGCGACCGCCTCCTAAGCGGTAGGCCGGAGGTTCGACTCCTCTCAAGGGTGCCATAAAGGCCGCCGCGCCCCGCGGCGGTCTTTTCTTTCCTGACGACACGTTTTCACGTTTTACGGAGGATAACAGGATGGACTATAACAAAAAGCAAAGACTCATCATCTTCGCGGTTTTAGCAGCCTTTCTTGGCGGATGTTTGATTTTTGTCGTGGTTGTCAATCTCGCTGTACTCTGGGGTCTTCCCCCGGTGGCGTTCAATTTCCCTTTGTCCAAAAACGAAACCCGTTACTCCGATTCCTCCCATATCTATGAATACGACCTCGCCACAAAGCGGGTCACGCCCCACTTTATTGATAGGCTGGAGTGGTTGGACGCGGACATGGCGGCCAGGCTCGTACTGGGGCGGAGGGGAGACGCCATCGTGGAACTGGACCTGACAAACGATTCCATTCGGGAGCTGGGCCCGGCTTCCTACCAGAACCAGCCGCTGGAATTTGTGCGGCGGCGGCCGGGAACGGAGGACTACTGCGGCATTACGGAGGGCGGCAAGCTGGTACTGTGGGATCAGGCCGACCATGATTTTGTTCTACTGAAAACCATAGACTGGAACGGCTTTTCCTTCAGTTGCTCTTGGTCAGGGGATGGTCAAAAGTGCTTCATCCCGGACGAGATAGGGATTGCCTATATTGATATGGACACGCTGGAAGAAACACACTGGCTCACGCTTCCAGCATATTTTCCTAAACCCAGCGTAGATTATCTCTATTACAAAAATGCTTTTTCCGTGTCGTCGGATCAAAACACAGTGGTGTATTGCACAGAGGAAGAAAAACTGATGCTGGCAACGGTCAGCGAAGATGGAAGCATCATTAAAGAGGTAGAATTAGGAGAGTTTAAGGGTGACTGTGCATTTACCATTTTAGACAACGATACAGTCATTTTTGTTTGCAGCAAAATTGATCCTTTTCTGTTTATGCATTCAGAATATGAAATTAGATTATATCGTGAAGGAGCACTTCGTAAAGTGAAGAAAACGGATTGGGCAAACAATGCCGGGAGCGGCACATATGTCTTTTGGTAAAACAAGGGGCGGGACGCATAACGCGTCCCGCCCCTTTCTTGTGTCAATGTCTGAACCTGATTAGTTGGACGCGGTGTCCATATCCTGATCGTCGCCCCAGATCATGTTCTTACGGAGCTGGGCGCCCACGACCTCCATCTGGTGCTTGGCCAACTGGGCGCGCTTGGAGTTGAAGAAGGTACGGCCATTCTTGTTCTCGGCGATCCACTTGCCGGCGAAGGTGCCGTCCTGGATGTCGGAGAGGACGGCGCGCATGCGGGCCTTGGTCTCCTCGTGGGGGATGACGCGGGGGCCGGAGACATACTCGCCGAACTCGGCGGTGTCCGAGATGGAGTAGTTCATCATGCCAATGCCGCCCTTGTTGATGAGGTCCACGATGAGCTTCAGCTCGTGGATGCACTCGAAATAGGCGTTCTCCGGCTCGTAGCCCGCTTCCACCAGGGTCTCGAAGCCGCAGCGCATCAGATCCACCACGCCGCCGCAAAGGACGGTCTGCTCGCCAAAGAGGTCGGTCTCGGTCTCGTCGTGGAAGGTGGTCTCCATCACACCGGCCCGGGCGCCGCCGATGCCCGCAATATAGGCCAGGGCGGTCTGATAGGCCTTGCCCGTGGCGTCCTGCTCCACGGCCACCAGGCAGGGAACACCCTTCCCGGCGACATAGGTGGAACGCACGGTGTGGCCGGGGCCCTTGGGGGCCGCCATAAACACATCCACGCCTTTGGGGGGCACGATCTGCTGATAGCGGATGTTGAAGCCGTGGGCGAAGGCCAGGGCGTTGCCCTCCTCCAGATTCGGCTCGATGTCCCGCTTATAGACCTCGGCCTGCACCTCGTCGTTGATGAGGATCATCACGATGTCGCCCCACTTGGCGGCGTCGGCCACGGTCTTGACCGCCAAGCCGGCCTTCTCCGCCTCCGCCCAGCGCTTGGAGCCCTGGCGCAGGCCCACGCATACGTCGCAGCCGGAATCCTTCAGGTTCAGCGCGTGGGCGTGGCCCTGGGAGCCGTAGCCGATGATGGCGATCTTCTTGCCGTCCAGCGCCTTCAGATCGCAGTCCTTCTCGTAGTACATTTTTGCCATGGTGAACACTCCTTATTGTAAATTGAAGTCAATGGGAATACGTTTCAAATCGTAAGGCTCAGGCCCATTTCCATCTCGTCCTCGTCGGAGCGGCCCGTCTCGGAAAAGCCCAGCGAACGGTAAAGCCCGCAGGCGGCGTGGTTCTCCGGGTCGACCGTCAAAAGGACCCGGTTTGAGTCCCCGAAGGGTTTTGTGCGGATATACGCCAGGGCCAGCTTCATGGCCGCCCGGCCGTACCCCTTTCCCTGATGGGCTTTGTCGATCATCAGGTGCCAGATGTTGTAGGTCTCCTCGTCGCAGTCATAGATGACCATAACATAGCCTACTACCTCCCCGCCGCAGCAGACGGCAAAGGGGGTGCACTGTTTGTAGTAGACATAGGCCTGGGCCAAACTCCGAACAGGGTGGGACACAAATTTTTCCTGTCCCTCCCCCAATTTCAGGTCAAAGCAAGCGATAAAATTCGATTCATCTACTTTTTGCAGGGAGATCAAGTCCATAAGTTCCTCCTTTGATATCGGAGGGTCAACGGGGCAACACCCTCCACTCGGTTGATGGGATGGCGTTCACATGATCATTCATTGTTGATCGTCCCCTTTCTTATGGATGATGATCTATTCCAAACACAGGTTTCCCTGTGGAGCGTTACAGGATGTTTTTGCCGATGTTGAACTCGGTGGTCTCCTTACGCTCGTCGCTGATGGTATAAGCCCCCCGTTCCAGAGCCACCATGCCCGTGCGGACCAGCTCCAGGATGCCGAAGGCCTCCAGCAGCTTCTGCATGGCCTCCGCCTTGCTCTCGTCGCCGATGAGGGCGAGGGTCAGGGACTGCACAGACACGTCGATGATGGACGCGCGGAAGATGTTGGCGATCTGGATGACCTCGTTTCGCACCTCCGAGGTGGCCGCCCGCACCTTGAACATCACCAGCTCCCGGCGGATGGAGCGGTCGGGCTGCAGCTCCTGTACGGAATAGACACAAAACTGCTTGCGAAGCTGGTTCATAATTTGGTCGGTGGCGGCGTCGTCCCCCATGACCTCGATGGTGATGCGGGAGATGCGGGGGTCGTCGGTGGCGCCCACCGCCAGTGATTCGATGTTATAGCCCTTGCGGGAAAACAGCCGGGACACCTGGGAAAGCACGCCCGCGGTGTTCTCCACCAGCACCGAAAGGGTGCGGCGACTGACCTGTTCTTTCATGCTCTCCCCTCCTTAATCCAGCAAAAAGCTGGTGGATTCCACGCCGCCGGGCACCATGGGGTGGACCATGGCGTCCTTGTGGATGGCGCACTCGATGAGATAGGGCTTTCCGCTGTCCACCGCCTTCTGGAACTCCGCGCGGAACTCCTCCTGGTTGGCGGCGCGGCCTCCGGCGATGCCGTAGGCCTCCGCCAGCTTGACGAAGTCCGGTCCCCGCTCCAAATCGGTCTGGGAGTAGCGTTTGCCGTAGATCAGACTCTGCCACTGGCGCACCATGCCCAGGGTGTGGTTGTTGAAGATGACCACGATAACAGGGATGTCGTAATGCTCCAGGGTGGCCAGCTCGTTGCAGTTCATGCGGAAGGAGCCGTCCCCGGTACAGTGGACCACCACCTGGTCGGGGTTGCCCACCTTGGCTCCCATGGCGGCCCCCAGGCCAAAGCCCATAGTGCCGAAGCCGCCGGAGGTGATGAACTGCCCGGGACGGGAGAAGTGATAGTACTGAGCGGACCACATCTGGTGCTGGCCCACGTCGGTGGCCACGATGGCCTGGCCGTCGGTGACCTCCTGGATGGTCTCCAGCACCTCGTGGGGGTGAAGGATATCGTCCTTTTTCAGGGGGACCTCCTTGTGGGAGAACACCCACTCCCGCCACTGGGAGAATTCCCGCTTTTTCATCCCCCGGTTCAGCAGCTCCAGCACCTGTCGGGCGTCGCCGATGATGTGGTGGTCGGTCTTGACATTCTTGTCGATTTCCGAGCGGTCGATGTCGATATGTACCACTTTCGCTTTTTGGGCAAAGGTAGAAGGATCGGTAGCCACCCGGTCAGAGAAGCGGCAGCCGATGGCGATGAGCAGGTCGCATTCGCTGGCGGCGTAGTTGGAGGCGTGGGAGCCGTGCATCCCGATCATGCCGGTAAACAGCGGATGGTTGCCGGGCAGCGCGCCGCCGCCCATGATGGTGGAGGCCACCGGCGCATCCAGCGCCTCGACGAACTTGCGGAACTCCGGCACCGCCCCTTTGGAGCGGATCACGCCGCCGCCCACCAGCACCAGGGGCCGCTCCGCTTCGTCGATCATGGCGAGCAGAGTGTCCACGTCCCGGCGGTCCGGCTCGGGGTCCTTCAGATCGTGGCTTGCCCGGCGCAGCAGACCGGCCAGCCGCCCGTGCTGGGCGTGCTGCTCCAGGGGCAGCGGCTCGAACTCGCACTCGTCCGAGGTCACGTTCTTCACGATGTCGATGAGCACCGGTCCCGGCCGCCCGGAGCGGGCGATGGCAAAGGCCTCCCGGATGATATCCGCCAGATCCTCCACGTTGCGCACCAGGTAGTTGCACTTGGTGATGGGCATGGTGATGCCAGTGATATCCACCTCCTGGAAGGAGTCCTTCCCGATGAGGTTTTCGTTGACGTTGCAGGTGATGAACACCACCGGCGAGGAGTCGTAATACGCCGTGGCGATGCCGGTGGTAAGATTCGTCGCGCCGGGACCACTGGTGGCAAAGCACACCCCCACCTTCCCCGTGGAGCGGGCGTAGCCGTCGGCAGCGTGGGACGCCCCCTGCTCGTGGGAGGTCAGGATATGGCGGATCTTCTTTCCGTAGCCGTCCAGCTCCAGCTCGTCATACACATTCAGGATCGTACCGCCGGGATAGCCAAACACCATGTCCACGCCCTGCTCCAGCAGACACTCCATGACGATCCTGGCCCCTCGCATTTTCATGCCTTGTCCTCCTTGCTCATGGGTATACAGATAAAAATCCAGTATTGTTTACTATATCGCTTTCCCCGCCGTTTGTCAACATTTCGCCCCCTCCCTTTTTTCGTCTTATTTTTCACAAATGTGCTGGACATTTCTTTGGGAAACGTGTATCATAAAATCGTTCCGTTCTATTAAAATGGTAGTTGGAAACAACAAAGAGGTGAAAGCTATGATCCATCGTTTCTTTGGCGGCGTCCATCCTCAAGGGCACAAGGAATATACCGAGGCTCTTGCCGTCGCCCCCCTGCCCCAGCCGCCGGAGCAGGTGGTCCTCTCCATGTCCCAGCACGTGGGCGCGCCCTGCGCCCCCACGGTCTCTGTGGGCGACAGCGTCACCGTGGGCCAGGTGGTGGGCGAGCCGACCGGTTTGGGCGCGCCCATCCATTCCAGCGTCTCGGGCAAGGTGGTGGCCGTGGAGCCGCGCCCCCATGTGGGAGGTTCGCCTGTCATGGCCGTGGTAGTGGAAAATGACAAGCTGGACACCCCCGCCGAGCCGATCCCCCGCCCCGCCAAGCCCGACAAGCTGACCACCGAGCAGGTCATCGAGATCGTCCGCGCCGCGGGCATCACCGGCATGGGCGGCGCGGGCTTCCCCACCCACGTCAAGCTCTCCTCCGCCCTGGGCAAGGTGGATACCGTCATCCTCAACGGCGCGGAGTGCGAGCCTTACCTCACCGCCGACCACCGCCTCATGCTGGAGCAGCCGGAGCGGGTCATTGAGGGCGGCCGGGTCCTCATGCGTGCCCTGGGCCTTACCAAGCTGGTCATTGGCGTGGAGGCCAACAAGCTGGACGCGGTGGAGGCCCTGAAGGCCAAAGCCCCCGCTGATGTGGAGGTCCGCCCCCTGCGGGTGCGCTACCCCCAGGGCGCGGAAAAGCAGCTCATCCAGAACATCACCGGACGTCAGGTCCCCCCCGGCGGGCTTCCCGCCAACGTGGGCTGCGCGGTGTTCAACGTGGCCACCGCCGCCGCCGTGTACGACGCGGTGTTTGACGGCAAACCCCTCACCCACCGCATCGTCACCGTCACCGGCAAGGGGATCGTCCGCCCGGGCAACTTCCTGGTACCTCTGGGTACGCCCATGGAGCACCTGGTGGAGACTGCGGGCGGTCTCAAGGGCGCTCCCGGCCGGGTCCTCTGCGGCGGGCCGATGATGGGCATCGCCCAGTACGACCTGACCGCCTCCACCATCAAGGGAAACAACGGACTGCTGGTCATGTCCACCCGGGAATATGCCCCCACCCCCAAGGGCGTCCTCACCTGCATCCACTGCGGACGGTGCGTCTCCGCCTGCCCCATGCACCTGGTGCCCCTGGCCTTCAACCAGCGGTTTACCGCGGGACACTTTGAGCAGCTGGAGGGACTTCGTATTCTCGACTGCATCGAGTGCGGCTCCTGCGCGTACAGCTGCCCCGCCCACATCCCCCTGGTCCAGGCCATCCGGGCGGGGAAAAACGAGGTCCGTAAGCTCCAGACCGCCGCCAAAGCCGCCGCAGCAAAAGCGGAGGCCGAGGCCAAAGCCGCCGAGGAAGCCGCGAAAGCGGAAGAGGCCGCCAAGGCGGAAGAAACAAAGGCGGAAGCGGACGTTCCCGCCGAGCCTACCAAAGAAAAAGAGGAGGCGACTTCCAAATGAACAACGATACGGAGACCAAGCGCCGCTTCTCTGTGGGGTCCTCTCCCCACGTCGCCTCCCCCGTCTCCACCCCCAACCTGATGCTGGACGTGATCATCGCCCTCCTCCCCGCCTGGGTGGTGGCCATCTATTTCTTCGGCTTCCGGGTGGTGACGCTGACGGCGGTGACCGTCGCCGCCGCCATGGGGGCGGAATACCTCTACCGCCGCCTGACCCATCAGCACCAGACCGTCAGCGACTTCTCCGCCGCCGTCACCGGACTGCTGCTGGTCATGTGCCTGCCGGTAGAGACCCCCTACTGGGTCGCCGTGATCGGCGCGGTATTTGCCATTGTGGTGGTCAAACAGCTCTTTGGCGGCCTGGGCAAAAACTTCATGAACCCCGCCCTGGCGGGCCGGGTGTTCCTCTTCTCTTTCCTTCCTTACATCAGCCGGTACGCCGCTCCCGGCCACACCTTCTGGGCGCCCATCTTCGGCGCGGGCCAGCCGGAAGCTGTCTCCGCCGCCACGCCCATGTCTTACCTCCATGCTGGGACGCTCCCGGAGGGCGTCAGCCTTCGGCAGCTTTTGGTGGGCCAGCAGGCGGGCTGTCTGGGTGAGGTGGCCTCCCTTATGCTCATCCTGGGCGGCGTGTATCTGGTCCTCCGCAAGGTCATCTCCCCCCGTATTCCCCTTTGCTACTTAGGCACCGTGGCCGTCCTCACCTTCCTGTTCCCCATGGGCGGCATCCCCCGGATGGACTGGATGCTCTATAACCTTCTCTCCGGCGGCCTGATGCTGGGGGCCATCTTCATGGCCACCGACTATGTCACCTCCCCCGTCACCCCCACCGGCCGCGTTGTGTACGGCGTCGGCTGCGGCGCGCTGACGGTGTTCCTGCGGTACTTTGGCTCTTACCCCGAGGGCGTGTCCTTTGCCATTTTGGTGATGAACACCCTGGTGTGGTCTCTGGACAAGGCGTTCATGCCCCACCGCTTCGGCACGCCCTGGTTCAAACAGAAGGAAAAGAAGGAGGCGAGCAAGTGATGGAGGAACAAGTCAAGGAGATCCTTACGCCGGAACAGCCCACGCCTCAGACGGCGAAAAAGAAGCTGGACCCCAAAGTCGCTTACTATGTCCGCATCGTGGGCACCCTGTTCGTCATCACCGCCATTGTGGCCGTGCTCCTCTCCCTGGTGAACATGGTCACCAAGCCCCTCATCGACGAGTTGGCAGAGCAAAAGCGGATCGCCGCTCTCTCCGCGGTCATGCCCGACGCCGAGTATGAAGCCGTCTCCCAGCTGCCGGAAGGCATCGACGGCCTGGTGGCCATCACCCGCGCCACCAAGGACGGTACGCCCGCGGGCTGCTGCGTCCAGGTGACCTCCAACGGCTTCGGCGGCGCCATGAGCCTGATGGTGGGGGTGGACAACAACGGCGCCATCACCGGCGTCTCCATTCTCTCCCACGGCGAGACCTTTAACACCAACCGCCATGACTGGCTGGTCAGTCAATTCCCCGGCCACTCCGGCGAGGTGCTGGTCTCCAAATCTCAGGCCGACGCCACTCACATCCAGGCCATCTCCGGGGCCACCGTCACCTCCAACGCCGTCACCAAAGGCGTCAACACCGCCCTCAAGGCGGCGGAGGCCTATCAGAAAGGAGGGAACTCCTAATGGCAGAGCTGAAAAACAAGACCGCCCAGACCGAAGCCACCGCTGAGGTCAAGCCTGCCCGAAAGTCCGATCCCCGCATCAAGGAGATCATCCTTAACGGTCTGATCTTCCAAAACCCCATCCTGGTGCTGTTTTTGGGAATGTGCTCCACCTTGGCGGTGTCCACCTCTCTCACCAACGCTTTGGGCATGGGCCTTTCCACCACCATCGTGCTGATCTGCTCCAACGTGGTCATCTCCCTGCTGCGCAAGGCCATTCCCAAGGAGGTCCGCATCGCCTGTTATGTGGTCATCATCGCCGGCTTCGTCACCATCGTGGAGCTGTGCCTGAAGGCCTTCCTCCCCGCCCTGTCCGAGTCTCTGGGCATCTTCATCCCCCTCATCGTGGTCAACTGCATCATCCTGGGCCGGGCCGAGGCCTTCGCCTCCAAGGAAACTCCCGGCTACGCCGCGCTGGACGGCCTCTCCATGGGTCTGGGCTTCACCGCCGCGTTGTCCATCATGGGCTTTATCCGGGAGCTGCTGGGGGCCGGGTCCATCCTGGGTCATGAGATCCTCCCCGTGAAGGCCACCCTGATCGCCGCGCCCTGCGGCGGCTTCCTGGTGCTGGGCACGCTGGTGGCGGTGGTACAGTATTTCCGCGCCAAGCCGCCCAAGGCCAAAAAAGCCGAGCCGGTAGAAGCCGCTCCCGTGGAAGCGGCTGTGAAAGGAGGGGATGAAGCATGAGCCTCACCGAGCTGATCTCCCTGGCCCTGGCCGCCATTTTGGCGGAGAACTTCGTGCTGGTGAAGTTTTTGGGCATCTGCCCCTTCCTGGGCGTCTCTAAAAAAACCGATACCGCCATCGGCATGGGCCTGGCCGTGGTGTTCGTCATGGGCCTCTCCTCCATGGTCACCTGGCTGGTCAACGAGTTCCTGCTCCTCCCGCTGGGGCTGGAGTATATGCAGACAGTGGCCTTTATCCTGGTCATCGCCGCCCTGGTGCAGTTCGTGGAGCTTTTCCTCAAACGGTTTGTCCCCGCCCTCTACACCGCCCTTGGCATCTACCTCCCCCTCATCACCACCAACTGCGCGGTGCTGGGCGCGGCATTGTTGAACGTCCAAAATGAACGGAGCTTTTTGGCCTCCACCGCCTTCGGCGTGTTTTCCGGCCTGGGCTTCACCCTGGCCATTGTCCTCTTTGCCAGCGTCCGCGAGCGGCTGGAATACGCCAAGTTCCCCAAGTGCTTCCAGGGCTTCCCCCAGGCCCTCATCACCGCCGGTCTGATCGCCATGGCCTTCCTGGGCTTCTCCGGCCTTCAGGTGGTTTGGTAATCTCATCCTGAGAAAGGTTGTGTGACCATGCTTAATGTTGTATATGCCTTCGCCGTGCTGGCGGGACTTGGCGTTCTCTTCGGCATTGTGCTGGCTGTGGCGGGCAAGGTGTTCGCCGTGGAGGAGGACCCCCGCCTGGAGCCGCTCATCGAGGCCCTCCCCGGCGCAAACTGCGGCGGGTGCGGCTTCTCCGGCTGCGCCGCCTATGCCACCGCCGTGATCGAGGGCAAGGCCGCCCCTGGCGGCTGCCCCGTGGGCGGTGAGGACGCCGCCAAGGCTATGGCGGAGATCATGGGCGTCAAAATGGACGCTCAGGCCCGTAAGGTGGCCCTGGTCCACTGCACCGGCCACGGCTCTGTCCACCAGAACTATGACTACGACGGCATCCAGGACTGTCTGGCCGCCTCCCGCCTCCCCGGCGGCGGGCCTCTGGCCTGTCCCGACGGCTGTCTGGGCTTCGGCTCCTGTGTCAAGGCCTGCCCCTTCGACGCCATCCACATCGACCCGGAAAACCATGTGGCCGTGGTGGATCCTGACAAGTGCAAGGCCTGCGGCAAATGTATCGCCACCTGCCCCCGGGGCATCATCTCGCTGGTGCCCGCCGATCCCCACGTGTCCATCCTCTGCTCCAGCAAGCGCAAGGGCGTGTTCGTGCGCCAGGTGTGCGACATCGGCTGCCTGGGCTGCGGCATCTGCGAAAAGACCTGCCCCGAGGGGGCCATCACCGTGGAGCAGTTCTTGGCCAAGATCGATTACGACAAATGTACCAACTGCGAAAAGTGCGAGGAGAAGTGTCCCCGCCACCTGATCCGATAAGGTAAGAAGGGTTATTCATGCACAACGAACTCACCAAAAAGGACCTGGAGCTGATGCGCCAGGAACTGGACCACCGGCGGCTGATCCTCATGCCCCAGCAGCTGGAGGCGGTGAAGATAGCCCGGGGCTTCGGCGACCTGAGCGAGAACTTTGAGTACAAGGCCGCCAAGCAGGAGCTAAACCGCAACAAGGGCCGCATCCGCTATCTGGAAAACATGATAAAGACCGCCGTGGTGGTGGACGACGACGGCGCTGCCCCCGACGCCGCCGGGCTGTTCGACCTCATCACCGTCTACCTCCCGGAGGACGGCGTGGAGGAGAGCTACCGGGTAGTCACCACCGTCCGTCAGGACGCCCTTCACGGCCTCATCAGCAGGGAGTCCCCCGTGGGCAAGGCCCTGCTGGGCAGTAAGGTCGGCGACACCGTCCACATTCAGGTGGACGCCAACTATGGCTACGACATGGTCGTCCGCGCCATCGAAAAGGGCGGCGACGACGGCTCCGTTCCCCTCAACCAGTATTGAAAAAAGCCCCTTCGGAATGCTCCGAAGGGGCTTTTCTTAGCTGTTCCAGTCCGCCGGATAGGTGACGTACACGTACCGGGCCAGGTCGGGAGACGAGAAGGAGATGGACGAGCCTTTAGGGATATAGAAAATATCTCCCGCTCGCCCGGTGTAGGTCCGCTCCCCCACCTGGATCTCCAGCGTCCCCGACAAAACGATGTCAAACTCATCGTAGCTCAGCGTCCACGGGAAGGCGGTCTTCTCCACCTCCATTATCCCCGCGGCGATGCGGGGGGCTTCCGCCAGGTCAGTCACGTCCTTCACTCGCACGTCCTTTCGTCCCTCAAACGGCTCGCACTTCACCGTGCCGGAACGCACCAGCAGCACCCCGGAGGGGTCCTTCTCCTTGTGAAAGCCGCTTTTTCCTCCCCCGCCGTCCGCATCCAATTCCCGTAAAACCTGCTCAATGATACCGCGCAGCTGTTCCTGGGTCCATTCCATCACTTCTTCCCTCCCTGTTTGCTGTCCTGAATTTTTGAAAGAAGCTTAGGAGACAGCCAGCTGCACAGGATCAGCGCTGTCACCCCCGCCACCACCTTGCCCACGATCATGGGAAAGATCATGTCCTGATTTACCCCGGCGGTAAAGCCCAGATGGTCGCCGAAGACAAAGGACGCTCCCACCGCGAAGGCCACGTTGAGGAGCTTTCCCTTTTCGTTCATCTCCCCAAAGATGTTGAACATGGCGATGTTGTTGGCCAGCGTCGCCACCAGCCCCGCCGAGCCGCTCTCGTTCATGCCCAGGGCCTTGCCCAGCTTGCCCAGCGCCTTGCCGAAGGTCCTGGTGATCCACTTCACCATGGGGAACGCGCCGATGAGCACCACGGCGATCTGCCCGCACACCAAAAGGCCCTCCTCCAGCGGCACCAAGCCGCCCTCGCTCTCCGCCTCCACCATCAAATTGAACAGTGGAAAGCGGATGCCCGTCTGATACTGGAACACGGCGATGGCGGTGAACACCGTGATGACGGCGGTGACCCCCGCGCCGAAATGGTTGAACCCCGCGATCATCTTGGCTGGGGCGAACCACAGGCCCAGCACGATGAGGGCGGCGATGAGGATAACGGGGATCAGGTTGCGGAGGATGGCGAGGATATCCATGGGATACGCCGTCATGGACATCACAAGTCCCCCGGCAATACAGCCGATGGGAATGGTGATCAGCCCCGCCAGGGTGCCCGCTCCCAGATAGGCCCGGTCCTCCGGTTTGATGATGGACAGCGCCACTGGAATGGTGAACACCAGCGTCGCGCCCATCATGGTACCTAAAATCAGCCCGGAGAAGTTGGCCGCAGCCTCTGTCTGAGCCAGCTGCTGGGCCAGGGGGTACCCTCCCATATCGCAGGCCAGCAGAGTCCCGGCGAACATGGCCCCGTCCGCCCCCAGCAGGCGGTAGACGGGTACGATAATGGGTTCCAGCACCGCCGCCAGCACCGGCGCGGCGGCCACCACTCCCGCCATGGCGATGGCCAGAGGTCCCATGGCCCGAAAGCCCTCGTCAAACTCCTGGCCGTAGCCCAGCTTGTTCCCCCGCAGCTTGTCCACCGCGCCCACGATCATAAAGATCATCATAATGAGGATGATGACCGAGTTGATGGAGATGCCGGAGAGCCAGCCCCGGACGCTTTCCGTGAACACCCCCACGTCGCTCACCTTCTCCCAAAGCTCTTGAAACATATCCCTTCCCCTTTCCAGATGTTTCAAGGGATAGTTTGAGCGGGAATTTCTTCTTTATGCGCAGAGCGTTCAACTGCCCAACGCCAATTCCCGAAGAGGTTCCTCCGCCATCACTTGGATGCTGCCATAGCCGGTGACCACCCAGCCCTGCTTGGCCCATTTCCGCAGAAGCCGGGCCACCGTGACCCGAGTCACGCCGATGCGAAAGCCCAACTCCTCTTGGGTGATGGACACCTCTCCGCCAGAGTTCATCTCGCCAAGCAGCTGAGCGGCCATGCGGGCCTCCGCGCTCTGAAAGGACAGGTCGTTGACCTGGCGGGAGAGCTGCCCCACGGTGGCAGACAGGTGGCGAAGCATGGGGATCGCCAGACCAGGATTGTGCTCCAAGACCCTCTCCAGATCCTCCCAGGTCACCGCCACCACCCGGCACTCACTCACCGCCGCCGCCGAGGACACCCTCGGGCAGCCATCGAAGAAGGATGCCTCCCCCATGAGACTGCCGCCCCGGTGGAGGGCCAGCACCCGTTCCTCCCCCTCAGGGGAAGTCAAAAAACTCCGGGCCGAGCCGGAGAGCAGGTAATAAAACTCCACAGGTTCAGCCCCCTGAAGATAGATGATCTGGCCAGGCGCATAGAGCCGGGGCGTTTTCCCATGGGCCAAGGGCTGCCAAAGAGACATTTGATCACATCCTTTCTTGATATTGTATCATATGTTACATTCTTTTGACAAGAGTTCTGTCATACTAACGTCAACAATTCCAAAGGAGGCACGTTTATGGGCATGACCATGACCCAAAAAATTCTGGCCCGGGCCGCAGGGCTTGACAGCGTCCAGGAGGGCCAGCTCATCGAAGGCAGGCTGGACCTGGTGCTGGGCAACGACATCACCACCCCCGTGGCCATCACCGAGTTTGACAAGGCGGGGCTGACGGAGGTCTTTGACAAGGACAAGATTGCCATCGTGCTGGACCACTACACCCCCTGCAAGGACATCCAGGCCGCGCGGCTGTGCGCCAAGGCCCGGGACTTTGCCCGGCGGTTCTCCATCACCAACTTCTTTGACGTGGGCCAGGTGGGCGTGGAGCACGCCCTCATCCCGGAAAAGGGTCTGGCCGCCCCCGGCGAAGTGATCGTGGGCGCGGACTCCCACACCTGTACTTACGGCGCGCTGGGTGCCTTCTCCACCGGCGTCGGCTCCACCGATATGGCCGCGGGCATGGCCACCGGACGGCTGTGGTTCAAGGTCCCCCCCGCCATCCGGGTAGAGCTGACCGGCCAACTGCCCCCCTATGTCTCCGGCAAGGACGTGATCCTCCACCTCATCGGCCTGATCGGCGTGGACGGCGCCCTTTACCAGTCGCTGGAGTTCACCGGCAGCGGCGTTTCTTCTCTGGAGATGGACGACCGCTTCACCATCTGCAACATGGCTATTGAAGCCGGGGCGAAGAACGGCATCTTCCCGGTAGACGACAAAACTTTGGCCTATCTGAAGGAGCACTGCGCCCGCCCCTACACCCCCGTGGAGGCCGACCCCGACGCGGTGTACGCCCGCACGGTGACCATCGACCTCTCTACCCTGGAGCCTACCGTCTCCCTTCCCCACCTGCCCTCCAACACCAAGACGGTCACGGAGGTAGCGGGCACCCCCATCCAGCAAGTGGTCATCGGCTCGTGCACCAATGGGCGCATCAAGGACCTGCGGGAGGCAGCCGCCATCTTCAAGGGCAAAACCGTCGCCCCCGGCGTGCGCTGTATCGTCATTCCCGCCACCCAGGCCATCGTCAAGCAGGCTCTGGCCGAGGGTCTGGTGGACATCTTCCTGGACGCGGGCTGCGCCTTCTCCACCCCCACCTGCGGTCCCTGCCTGGGCGGCCATATGGGTGTGCTGGCGGACGGCGAGCGGTGCGTCTCCACCACCAACCGCAACTTTGTGGGCCGCATGGGTCCGGTGGATTCCGAGATCATCTTGGCCTCCCCCGCCGTGGCCGCGGCCAGCGCGGTCAAGGGCTGCGTGGCCGATCCCAGAACGCTGTAAGGAGGGACTGAACATGAAAATCTATAAGTACGGCGACAATGTGGACACCGACGTGATCATCCCCGCCCGCCATTTGAACGACCCCTCCCCCGCTGCTCTCGCCAGCCACTGCATGGAGGACATCGACGCCGACTTCGCCAAGACGGTAGATCCGGGGGACATCGTGGTGGCCGGGAAAAACTTCGGCTGCGGCTCCTCCCGGGAGCACGCCCCCCTGGCCCTCAAGTCCAGCGGGGTCAAGTGCGTCATCGCCCCCTCCTTCGCCCGCATCTTCTACCGCAACGCCATCAACATCGGCTTTCCCATCGTGGAGTGCGCCGAGGCGGCGGAGGCCATCCAGCCCGGCGACCAGGTGACGGTGGACTTTGCCACCGGGGTCATCACCGACGCCACCCAGGGCAAGACCTGGCAGGCCGCCCCCTTCCCCGCCTTCATCGACGGCATCATTCAAAGCGGCGGTCTGCTGGCCTCTCTGAAGGCCCGGGGCGTGGCCCGCTGAAAGGAGATCGCTATGCCTACCAGCAAGGAATACATGGATTTCATTCTGGAGCAGTGCCCGGAGGGGGTGTCCTGCCGGGCCATGATGGGGGAATACGTCCTCTACTACCGGGATAAGGTGGCGGGCGGCGTTTATGACGAGCGTCTGCTGGTCAAGCCGGTGGAGGCCGCGGTGTCCATGACCCCCGATCCCCGCTTTGAAGTCCCCTACCCCGGCGCGAAGGAGCTGCTGGCGGTGGACAACGTGGACGACCGGGATTTCCTCGCCGCCCTCTTCCCCGCCATGTACGACCAGCTCCCCGCCCCCAAGCCCAAACGAAAAAAGGCATAAGCCTGCCGAAAAAGGAGTGCTTTCTATGAACTATAAAATCGCGCTGATCAAAGGCGACGGCATCGGCCCCGAGGTGGTGGGCGAGGCCGTAAAGGTCCTGGACGCCGTGGGCCGGAAATTCGGCCACACCTTTACCTACACCGACGTGCTCATGGGCGGCTGCGCCACCGACGCGGTGGGGGTCAGCTATCCCCAGGGTACCGCCGAGGCGTGCAAGGCGTGCGACGCGGTGCTGCTGGGGGCGGTGGGCGGACCCAAGTGGGGGGCCGACAAGCCCGCCGATCAGCGGCCGGAGACCGCCCTTCTCGCCATCCGCAAGGACCTGGGCCTCTACGCCAACCTCCGTCCCGCCGTCCTCCGCCCCGCCCTGGCGGACGCCTGCCCCCTGAAAAAGGAGACCGCCGACAAGGGCATCGACCTGATGCTGGTGCGGGAGCTGACGGGGGGCATCTACTTCGGCCAGCGGGAGCGGTACGACACCCCCGACCGGGGGGTGGAGTGCGCCGACCGCATGGCGTACAGCGAGCTGGAGATCGAGCGCATCGGCCGCCGGGCCTTCGAGTTGGCCCGCCTGCGCCGCAAAAAGGTGTCCAGCGTGGACAAGGCCAACGTGCTGGAGACCTCCCGCCTGTGGCGCAGCGTGATGCACCGCCTGGCGGCGGAATACCCCGATGTAGCCTACGAGGACGTGCTGGTGGACAACTGCGCCATGCAGATCGTCCGCGACCCCGGCCAGTTCGACGTGATGGTCACGGAGAATATGTTCGGCGACATCCTCTCCGACGAGGCCAGCATGGTCACCGGCTCCATCGGCCTCCTGCCCTCCGCCTCCATGGGGGACGCGGCCCCCGCCCTCTATGAGCCGATCCACGGCTCCGCCCCCGACATCGCCGGGCAGGACAAGGCCAACCCCATCGCCACCATCCTCTCCGCCGCCATGATGCTGCGCTACTCCTTCCACCTCCCCGCCGAGGCGGACGCGGTAGAGCGGGCGGTGGACGCCGTTCTGGCGGCGGGCTGGCGCACCGCCGACACCGCCGAGCCGGGGGTCACTCCCATCGGCACCAAGCAGATGGGCGAGCTGATCTGCGCGGCCCTGTAAAGCCCCAAAAGACATCCAGCCGTTGTTCCGAAGGCTTCGGAACAACGGCTTTTGGTTTTTTACATCTCCCTCTTGACATATATCGAATATTGATATATACTTGCTATACCGATATTCGATATAGGAGGCGGTCGGATGGCGCGCAAAAAACTGGAGACCCTGACCGAGCAGATGTACTACGTTCTTCTTTCCCTGCTGGAGGAGCCGCGGCACGGCTACGGCATCATGCAGTACGTCTCCCGCCTGACGGACGCTCGGGTGGACATCGGCGCGGGGACGCTGTACGCCCTGCTGGAGCGCTTTGAGCGGGAGGGCCTCATCACCCTTCTGGAACACCAGGAGGGCCGGAAGTATTACACCATCTCCCAGAAGGGACGGGAGGTTTTGGCCGCAGAACATGAGCGTCTGCGCCGCCTGGTGGCGGACGGCGCGCGGCTGTTGGAAACGGAGGGCTGAGCGTGAAGTACAAATTCGGCTTCTTCCCCTTCACGCCTCTGGACTACAAGGCCGCGCAGGACTATTTGGATCACAAGGCGGCGCAGGGCTGGGTGCTGAGGCGCCTTCTGCTGGGCTATCTCGCCCAGTTTGAGCCTGCCCAAGGCCGGCGGCATTTTGTGGACGTCTGCTCCTATGCCAGCTTCGGCGCGAACTATGACTATATCCAGCTCTGCTCCGACGCAGGCTGGGAGCTGATCCCTCCCACCGACCTCCACTACATGGTGATCTTCCGTTCCAAGTTGGGCGTAGACCCCCAGTCCATCCAAAGCGATCCCTCTTTTGAGTGGAAGGAGTTTTTCCGCAAGCAGGTGTTTCAGCGGCTTATCTTCGCCGGGCTTTACTGCCTGCTTTTTTGGCTGCCGGAGCTGGTGACCGGCGACTTTTACAGCTGGGCCGAGCTTGCCGCCCTCCCCGGTTCCCCCCTGCTCATTCTGGGCGTGATCTTGACCGCTACCGCCTGTCCGTGGCAGCTCTTCCACATCATCTCCTATCTTTTTCAATGCCGCAGGCTGGGGAAAATGGCACCTCAGCGGTGGCGGCCGAACTATCTCCGCAGTACGCTCAACTTTTGTTTTGCGCTTGTCCTAATGGTTCTCTTGTGCGCCGCCACGGTCAGCGCGTTCTCTCTTCTATGACCCGCAAAAAACGGCGGCCTCCCGCAGGAGGCCGCCGTTTTCTTATAGATAGCGTCTCATTTCCACCGTCAGCCGCTCTTCCAGGTCGATGAGGTCCTTGGCCACGTTCTTACTGTCCTCGTCGGCGGCCTTGTACTGGTTAAGATATTTGCGCAGGGACTTGACCCCCATGTTGCACCCGTCAGTGATGAGGTCGGCCACGGTGGCGTCGCCGTCGTCCATAGCCAGCTTGGCGTTGGTCTTGAGCCAGCCCATCCCCTTGACCATGGGATTCAGTTCCTTGCCCTCGTCGTGATAGCGGTCTAACAAGCCTTGCAGACGGCGGTCCAGCGCCTCGTGCTCGCTCCTGCTCTCCGCCAGGTGATCCCGCAGTTCGCCGCTCTGAGCGTGGGGCAGGACCTGCTCGATGGCGTCTACGCCCATTTTGACCCCCGCGTCGCACTCCCGCAAAAGCCGGATGGTGTCCTGTTCGATCATATCGTTCCCTCCTTTTGCCGTAGTTTGCGTCAAAGGAGGAAAGCCCATACCTCAAGCCGTCTGTTTTTCCTTACTTGCCCAGGGCGGCGGTCCACTCCGGCTCCCGGAAGCCCACCAGCACGAAGCCGTCGCCCACCAAAATGGGCCGCTTCACCAGCATCCCGTCCGAGGCCAGCAGCGTCAGCTGCTCTTCCTCGCTCATGGCGGGCAGCTTGTCCTTCAGCGCCAGCTCCTTGTATTTCAGGCCGCTGGTGTTGAAAAACCGCCGCAGGGGCAGGCCGCTTCTGCTCCACCACTCCTTCAGTTCCTCCGCCGTGGGCGGCTCCTCCTTGATGTGCCGGGCGGTAAAGACGACACTTCGTTCCTCCAGCCACCGCCGCGCCTTTTTGCAGGTGGTGCACGGCGGATATTCTACAAACAACATGTCTGCCCCTCCTTTGTGTTTGGTTGGAATATGCCAGCGTATTACAGATTGTCCTTGAAGAACTGCTCCAGCTTGGCGGCGTTGGCGTCCTCGCTGCCGCCCTCCACGGTGACGGTAACGGTCTCCCCCTGCTTGATGCCCAGGGCCATCAGGGCCATGAGCTTGGTGGTCAGCGCGGAGCGGCCGTCCGACTTGGTGATGGTGACGGTGCTGTCCAGCTCCTTGGCGGCCTTGGACAGCAGTCCGGCGGGACGGGCGTGGATGCCAACGGGGTCGGTGATGATGTAGGTGAACTGTTTCATAGTATTTCCTCCTCAAAATGTATTCAGAAGCTCTAAAACCTGTTCTTTCTTTGCCAATCCTTCGGAAAAGGCGGTGGCGGAGCCGGTGGCCGCCCCCAGCTTGTGGGCCATGGCGTAGTCCCTGTGCTCCAGCCACCCGGCCAGGAACCCAGCCACCATGGAATCCCCCGCGCCCACAGAGTTGTGTACCTTCCCCTTGGGCACGCCCAGGCGGTGGACCGCCCCTGTCTCGTCCAGCAGCAGCGAGCCGTTCCCCGCCATGGATACCAGCACGTTCCGCGCGCCCCGCTCCTGAAGCCGGCGGGCGCAGTCCTCGATCTCCTGATCCGTGGTCAGCGCCTTGCCGAAGATCTCCCCCAGCTCGTGGTTGTTGGGCTTGATGAGGAAGGGGCGGTAGGGCAGCACGGCGCACAGCAGATCCCGGGTGGCGTCCACCACGGTGAGAATGTCCCGGCCCTCCAGGCGGGCCAGGATATTCTGGTACACGTCGTCGGGCAGAGACGCGGGGATGGAGCCAGCCAGCACCAGCACGTCCCCTGCCTGGAGGCGGTCCAGCTTGTCGAACAGCTCGGCCAGGGCGGCGGCGGGAATGGCAGGGCCTTTTCCGTTGATCTCCGTCTCCTTCCCCGCCTTGATCTTCACGTTGATGCGGGTCAGCCCCTCAGGGAGCCAGATAAAGTCGGTGGAAATGCCCACCTGCCGCAGACCCTGATCCAGCGCCTGGCCTGTAAAGCCCGCCAGAAAGCCCAGGGCCACGTTGTCCACACCCAAATTGCGAAGGACGGTGGAGACGTTGATGCCCTTGCCGCCCCACTGGAGCTCGTCGCTCTCAGTGCGGTTGGTCTCCCCGGCCTGGAAGCTGTTCATTCGCACCACATAGTCCAGAGCCGGGTTGAATGTTACCGTATAGACCATTTCGGTCAGACCTCCTTGATGTCGGTATACTCCCGGTACCGGCTGTCGTTCAGCCGTTCGGTGATGATCCGCGCCCGGTCCAGAGGCAGGACAGACGCGGCGGTAATGGTGCCAAACTTACTGGAGTCCGCCAGCACCCAGGTCTCCCGGGCATGGGCGGCGGCGGTGGCCTTCACCATGGCCTCCTCCGGGTCGGGGGTGGTAAAGCCGGGGTCAACGGCGATGCCGTTGGTGCCCAAAAAGGCTTTGGTGAAGTTGTACTTCTTCAGCCCCTCCATAGCTTCCCCGCCGATGATGGCCAGGGTGCCCGGCTTGAGCACGCCGCCCAGCACATAGGTACGCAGGCCCCGCCGGGGCAGGCGCTGGATGCACTCCACGCTGTTGGTGACGAAGGTGGCGCGGACAGTGGGGATATAGTCCACCATGTGCATCACGGTGGAGCCGGCGTCCAGGTAGACCACGTCGTCGTCGGTGATGAGGCTGGCGGCATACTTGGCGATGCGGATCTTTTCCGGCGTGTGGAGCTGGCGCTTGGTATCCATGTCCAGCTCCTCCGTCCGGAATTCCTCCCGCACGGGCATGGCGCCGCCGTGGACCTTATTCAGCTTACCCCGACGGGCCAGCTCGTTCAGGTCCCGGCGGATGGTGGCCTCCGACGCGCCGGTCACCCGGCACAGCTGGGCCACGCTCACCGCCTGTTCCTTTTCCAGTTCGGCCAAAATGGCCTCCATCCGCACCTCAGCCAGCATATCTCCGGCTCCTTTCCATTTTCGTTTTCCACATCATATCATCAAAAACGCGCAGGGTCAAGCAGACTCTCTCACTCCTCCTCGGGGTAGGACACGCCCCACTCCCGCCCGGAGCGGCCTACGCTCCGCCTTTCCTGTGTTCCGGGCCGGATCTCACGCCTTCTTCTTTTTCAGCAAGCCCAGCAGAGCATCCCCCCACAGAGCCGATGGCGATGGCGGCGGACTTGTCTGCGGGGGTGGCGCGAAGCTGGATCCCATCGGGACTGAGCAGATCGGTGATTCGCATGGTCGTGACATCCTTCCTTAATTTGATTGTTTTTGATTGGTTCCTGTTGTCTGAATGATACCACGTCAAACAATCAAAGTCTATCATTTTCGCTTAATTTTGCTCGCAAAAATGACTGTCCATTTTTGGTGCATTTCACAACGGCGTCCCTCGGCGCGCAAAAAAGAACACCCAAACGGGTGTTCTTTTTTGTGAAAAACATGGCTGAAACGGCCGCATTCTTCGTCTGCAAGGGAGCTTGCGGCACAGGATGTAAAAAGCTTGCCGGATGAAGCGCAACTTAATATTCAAAGAAGAAATTGTCCATTCTGTGTTGGCTGTTGAGGATGGAGTCGCTGTTCATCCGCTTTTGCTTCAGGCTCTTATCCCTCTCCAAAAGCGCGCAATACAGAATGTCCGTCACATAGAGGAACATCAAATTGTTGGAAATGGACACGGAATTTTGGGTCGTGATCTTATCGCTGATAATAAATTTGTGGTCGATCAAACTGCTGAGTTTTGGGGAATCATAGCTGCTGATGGAAATGATGGTAACGCCCTTGTCCCGGCAAATACTGATCGCCTGATACAGGTCCTGGACCAGCAAGGTAGGGGCGATCACGATCACCAAATCGTCCCGGCCAATATTGCTGGCGATCATGCGCACGTCGTTCAGATCCGTGATCGCCTTGGCATAAAGGCCCACCATGCTGAGCTTAAATTCCAGCTCCCGGGCCACAAAGCTGGTGTAGGAGAGGCCAAGGATAAAAATATGCCCAGCCTTTTGCATCGCGGCGGCCGCGTGAAATACCTCATTCTCATCCAACATGGCGGAGGTATTGACCAGCATATGCCGGTAATCCTGGCTGATGGCGGTCAGGAAATTGGTCTGCACCTCCGGCTCATTCTGAAACATATTATTATAGAAATTCTCCTGCGCCAGAGCCACCTTAAAGCTATTAAAACCCTTAAAACCGATCTTTTTGCAAAACCGGTTGATGCTGGCCTCAGAGGTGTTCGTATTGTGCGCGATCGCGGTAATGGTGCTGGTCACGACCTTATCCGGGTTGTTGATCACATATTGGGCGATCCCATTCTCGCTAACAGTCAGGCTGGGCTGCATGGAGACGATTTTCGCAATAACGGCAGAAACCAAGGGGCCACCTCCTTCAAGGAAATTTTTATCAATATACCACAAACGCTGCAAAAAGTCAAACGTTGGAACTTCTTTGGCATTACAGTCGATTTGTGCAAGACCGACAAATCAAAAACTTTCAAATTGTGCAAAAATAATTTTCATTAATCTTGACAGTTTTCGAAAATTATGATATTTTCTAAAAGCAAGGGGGTAAATTTCACCAAAGGTTCACCCCTCTGACGCGTTTGTTTTGATGGTTATGTCAACAAAGTGGAGGTGTGCAAGATGATCCACCCAATTTACGGCAAACACTTTGACGTTTTAGTGGTCGGCGGCGGCGTTTCCGGTTGTGCCGCGGCGCTGGCCGCGGCCCGCAGCGGAGCCTCTGTTTTGGTTGTGGAACAAAACGGTTATTTGGGCGGGAGCCTGACCGGATGCGGCGTCGGCCCGATGATGACCTTCCACGCCGGAGACAAGCAGGTGATCAAGGGCATCATGCAGGAGCTGGTAGAGACTTTGAACGCCCGGGGCATGTCCACGGGCCACGTCCCCGACACCAAGCAGTATACCAGCACCATCACCCCCTTCTCCGCCGAGGGGCTGAAGCTAATCCTGGACGAGAAGCTCCACGAGGCAGACTGCACGGTCCTGTTCCACACCTTCCTCGGCGCGGTGGAAGCGGCGGACGGCAAGATCAAGGCCTTGACGCTGTGCAACAAGGATGGCATGAACCATGTTTCGGCCAAGATATACATAGACGCCACCGGCGACGGCGACCTGGCCACCTGGGCCGGTGAGGAGATGGCTAAGGGACGCCCCGAGGACGGCGCCGCCCAGCCCATGACCATGAAGATGAAGTACTGCGGCGTGGACACCGCCCGGCTGAAGGACTGGGTCCTGAACCACCCGGAGCGGTTTCCCAAGCTGGCGCCCCACTTCTCCATCTTCCGGCAGGACGTCCCCGTGGACCTGGAGGGCTTTGACGAGGAGTTCCGCCGGGCCAAGGAGGAGGGCAAACTCTCCATCCGCCGGGAAAACGTCCTGATGTTTGCCACCGGGCGTCCGGGGGAATATATCATCAACACCACCCGGATCGTGGACCACGACGCCACCGACGCCATGAGCCTCAGCGACGCCGAGCGCATCGGCCGGCAGCAGTGCGCCGAGCTGGACCAGTTTCTGCGCTCCTTCGTTCCCGGCTTTGAACACGCGCTGGTGGAATTCACTGGCCCCTCCGTGGGAGTGCGGGGCTCGCGGCAACTGGTGGGACGGTACACGCTGACCGCCGACGATATTTTGAACTGCACCGCCTTCCCCGACCGCATCGCCCACTCGGCCTACCCCATCGACATTCACAACCCCAAGGGGGAAGGCACCGCCAGCACCTTTATGAGTAAGCCTGGCACTTATTATAGCATCCCCTATTCCATTATGGTAGGCCGCCGGACAGAAAACCTGCTGGTCACAGGGCGCTGCGTCTCCGCCAGTTTTGAAGCCCAGGCCGCCATCCGGACCACGCCTACGGTCGGGTCCCTGGGCCAGGCCGCCGGAACGGCCGCCGCCATGGCTGCGGCGGCGGGCTGCCCGGTGTGGGAGGTGGACGTCCCCAAGCTGCAGCAGGCCCTTTGCTCCCAGGGAGCGTATCTGGAGATCTGATCTCCCCCAAATTTGGTTCTTCAGATGTGAGAGAGCATCTGAGAATAAAAAAAGATATGGAGGTAATTGTTATGGCAATCGCACAAGCACTCGGCATTTTCCTGATCTTCGCAGTTTGCGTCGTCCTCATGATGACCCGCAAGCTGCCCACCATCCTGGCGCTACCCATCATGGCCATCGGCATCTCGCTGGTGGCGGGTATCCCCTTCCTCTCCTCCACCGCGGATTTCACCATCGCCGCAGATGTGTTGGAGGCCGGCGCGATGCGGATGAGCACCGCCATTGCGGGCCTGATCTTCGGCGGCTGGTTCGGCAAGGTCCTGACCAAGGTGGGCATCACCCACACCATCATCCGCAAGGCCGCTGAGCTGGCCGGCGACAAGCCCCTGCCCATCGCTCTGGCCTTCCTGGTGGTCTGCTCCCTGATCTTTGCCGCTTCCAACGGCCTGGGCATGGTCATTCTGGTGGGCACCATCATCATCCCCATCATGATCTCCGCCGGCGTCGATCCCCTGGTGGCCGGCGCGGTGCTCCTGTTCTCCAACGGCATCGGCGTCACCTTCAGCGTTGGCACCCTGGGCATCTATATTGACACGCTGGGTCTGCCCCTGGAGACTGTCACCTCCTACTCCTGGATGTGCGCCATCCCCATCATCCTGGTGGCCGTGGCCTGGATCGTCTTCTCCATCAAGCGCGGCTCTACCACCCGCAAGGCCTGGGCTATGCCCGCCGCCGACACCGGCAGCGAGAAGAACGTCCGCGCCATCGCTCTCATCAGCCCCATCATCCCCGTCGTTCTGGTGTTCGCGTTCAAGATGGCCCTGGTCCCCTCCATCCTCATCGGCATCGTAGTGACCCTTCTCCTCTCCACCCCCAAGAACGCCGTTCAGGTCGTGACCGGCGCCTTCGTGGAGGGCATTCAGGAGACTGCCGGCGCCACCGCTCTGATGATCGGCATCGGCATGACTCTGAAGGCGGTCATGGCGCCCCAGGTGGCGGCGGTCCTCCAGCCCGTGATCTCCGCCATCATCCCCCAGAGTCCCATCATGTTCATCCTGGTCTTCGGCCTGCTGAGCTTCCTGGCCATCTACCGTGGCCCGCTGAACGTCTGGGGCCTGGGCAGCGGCATTGTCGCCCTGCTGGCCGCCTCCGGCATGAACCCCATCGCCGCCATGGTGGCCCTGCGTCTGGACTCCAACGTGCAGGCCGTGTGTGACCCCACCAACTCCCACAACGTCTGGGTCTCCGACTTCACCAAGGTGGACGTCAACGAGTACCTCAAGAAGACCATCGTGTGGGTCATGGTCTCCACCTTTGTGGGTCTCATTGTAGCTAGCTTCCTCATCTCTCTCTGATTCCCTCCCCCGCATGCCGGCACAACCGCCTGAACCGGCAGTTGTGCCGGCAATTATATATCTGTTGCAATTTTGTTTGGAGGTAAACCATGGGCAGAAAAGTAAGGATCGGCATTGATGTAGGGGGCACCTTCACCGACGCCGTAGTAATTGACGCCAACACCTATGAAGTGCTGGCAAAGCGCAAGATCCCTACCACGCACAACGAGGGCGTGGCGCGGGGAGTCGTACAGATCATCTCCACCCTGATGGAGGAAAACCAGATCGCCCCGGAAGATGTGGCATTCATTGCCCATGGAACGACCCAGGCCACTAACGCGCTGCTGGAGGGCGACGTGGCTACCGTAGGTATCGTGGGCATGGCGACCGGCGTTGACGCCCGGGGCGCCAAGGGGGAAACCAATATCGGCGATATTGAGCTGGCCCCCGGAAAGTTCCTCAAAAGCTACCACACGTTCCTCGACAGCAAGACCCTCGCCGACGGCCCGGTCACCGAGGCTATCCAGTCTCTCCGGAGCCAGGGGGCGGAGGTCATCGTCGCCAGTGAGGCGTTCAGCGTGGACAACCCGGAGAACGAGCTGAAGGTCACCGCGCAGGCGGAGGCCCAAGGCCTCTACAGCACCGGGGGCCACGAGATCAGCCAGCTCTACGGCCTGAAGATGCGTACCCGCACCGCCGTGGTCAACGCCAGCCTGATTCCCAAGATGATGGAGACGGCCAATATGACCGAGGAGGCCGTGCGGAACACCAAGATCCAGTCGGACCTGATGATCATGCGCTGCGACGGCGGCGTGATGAGCATTGAGGAGGTCCGCAGGCGCCCCATCCTCACCATGCTGTCCGGTCTGGCCGCCGGCGTGGCCGGCGCGCTGATGTATGAAAAGGTCTCCGACGGGATCTTCTTTGAGGCCGGCGGCACCAGCGTGGACATCAGCGTAGTCAAAAACGGCAAGGTCATGATCAAATACGCCCAGGTGGGCGGTCATAAGACTTATTTGCAAAGTCTGGATGTGCGTACGCTGGGCGTTGCCGGCGGCAGTATGATCCGGGTCCGGGACGGCAAGGTGACTGACGTCGGTCCCCGCAGTGCCCATATCGCGGGCAAGGACTATGAGTGCTTCGCTCCCGAGGGGTCCATTGTCTCCGGCCAGGTCCAGCTGATCCGTCCCCGGACGGACGATCCATGCGAGTACGTTATCCTGACCGCTCAAGACGGCCATGAGTACGCCTACACGCTGGCCGGCGCGGCCAACTTGCTGGGCTACGTTCCCCCGGAGGACTACGCCCACGGCGTGGAGTCGTCCAACGCCGCCGCCTGGGACGCGCTGGGAGAATACCTGCACTGCTCCGGCAAGGAGGCCGCCCGGCAGGTCATCGACCTGGCGATGGGCAAGCTGGCCCCCGTGGTGGAGGACCTGATCGCCGAATACGCCCTGGACCGGAATTTCATCACTCTGGTGGGCGGCGGCGGCAGCGGCGCGGTCATTGTCAACGCCCTGGCGGAAAAGATGAACGTCAAGTGCAAAATGGCAAAGAACGCCCCTTACATCTCCACCATCGGCGTGGCCCTGGCTATGGTACGCGAGCAGATGGAGCGCACCATCGCCAACCCCACCGACGAGGACATCAAGCGCATCCGCGCCGATATCATTGAGAAGATCGTCCGCTCCGGCGCCAAAGAGGAGACGGTGGATGTATCCATCGAGATCGACGCGCAAAAGAATATCCTACGTGCCATCGCCACCGGCGCCACAGAGCTGCGGCAGAAGAACCTTGGCGCCGCTGCGCTGACCCAGGAGCAGCTGGCCCAGATCGCCGCCGAGTCCCTGAACACCGACGTCGGACACCTGCACTACATGGGCGGGACCGGACGCTGGAACCTGTTTGAAGCCGATCTTCCCAAAAAGCTGTTGGGCTTTATCAAGATCAAGAATAAGGCCGTGGCCGTGTTGGACCGGGAGGGCGTTGTCCGCCTCCGCCGTGAAAAGTCCAGCCATCTCATTTTCTCCAAGGGCGAGCAGGAAAAGACCTTCAACCGTTTTTTGGAGGAAAACACCGTCTATTCCGACGCAAACGCCACCATTCCCAAGGTGTTTGTGTTCTATAAGGAAAAGATGCTGGACCTGACCGGAATGCAGACGGCGGAGCAGCTCTATTCCATCTTGGATGTGGAGACCGAAATGATGACGCCGGAGGAAAACCTCCTGGCTATCGCCTATCAATAAGGAGCGGTATTATGGATGACCGTGTGCTTGCCCTTTGCGAGCTTTCCAACGACCTTCTTTTCCGCAAGATCCCGGAGGACCGGCTGGCCTACTATGTGGATTCCTCCCTGGAGGCAGGGCGGTCCACAGCCGCTCTTTTCCGGGGACGGGATATCCGGGAGCTGTACCGTCAGAACCACATAGAAATTCGGTACACCGGCTCCGGGAAGCAGAATTACGGCGTGATTCTCCGGGGCCAGTCGGCCATGAGCAAGGCGGGCTGCCGGGTGGAGGTGTACTGGGATTCCATCGCCGCACTCGCCTCCCACAGCGTCTGGGAGGGACAAAGCCTCACCGCGGAGCAGGCGCTGGACATCCACCTCGCCCATGAATTCTTCCATATCTGGGAGTTTCAGCAGGGCCGCTCCATCGTGGACGCTCTGGAGCCGGTCACCCGCTTCCAACTTCTGGGCATCAAGAAGGCAGCCCATGTCCGCCGCTGTGAGGAGATCGCCGCCCACGCCTTTGCCAAGGCGTTTCTGGGCCTCCCCTATCTCCCCAACTTCTACGATTACTGTTATCTCATCACCACAGGAAAGATGACCCCGGAAGCCTTTCAGGCCCTCATGGGCAAAATGACCGCCCTTTTGTCCTGAAAAAAACACAACGTTGAAAGGAGTACCGTCATGAAAAAGAAATGTGCCCTATTGCTCGCAGTGGCCCTGCTGGTGGGTCTTTTCCAGGGTGTCAGTCCCGCCGCCCTGGCCAAAGGACCCGCCCGCACTTACGAAGAAGTCGCCGCAGTCCCCTACGAAGCTCCCAGCGCCTCGTCCCAACTTGCCGGCGACAAGCCTGCGGCCACCGAGGCCAACTGGGACCTGTTTGACGCCGATATGGCAGACTATACCCAGTCCTTCAAGATCACCCAGTCCAGCGGAGTGGGTACCGTCACCCAGAAGGAGGGGTATATCAACATCTTTTGCGACCAGGTAGCCGACAGAAGCAAATTCATATGGGTGTCACCTAACGACAGCCTTGCGCCTGTGCTGCCTAAGGGCGGTCCCTTTACCGTGGAGATGTCGGTCCGTCTGGCCGGCGACATGGCGGGCGACCGGGCCAACGAGCTTTCCGTCCGGGTCAACGGGACGGGAAAATACTTTCCCATCTTCTTGAAGTATGGGGACGAATCCACCGGCGGCGGAGTGACCAACCAGGGTGCCTTCAGCGGCGCTGACATCGCCGCCCCCGTAGCGGTGGACACCACCTCCTGGCACAACTACGCCATGGTCATCGACCCGGTCAATAAGGGATATAAGGTTTATGTGGACGGCACGGAGATCTTGAACATCGAGCTGTCCGGCTGGGGCCTCTCCGGCGCGGACATGGTCCGTGTGGGCGCGGACAACAAGGGCCGCTGCAACATGGACGTGCAGTCCATGCGGGTGGGCACCGGCGACCTGTCCGCGTTCCTTGGCCCCTACGACGGCCCGGAGTATGCCGTTCCCAAGCTGACCAAGGCCCAGCTGACTGGCTCCACCAGCCAGGACGAGAACGTGGAAGGTACCGTCTCCGTCACGGTCACCTCCGCCGCCTGTGAAGACGGCACGGCCATCTCCGCCCAGCTGGTCAAGGCGGACGGTACCGCCGTGGAGGGCGTTACCGCCTCGGGAACGCTGCAGGACAACACAGCGGACCTGACCCTGACCATCCCCGCCGGCAAGGCGGCCGTCGGGACCTACTATGTGGAGGTCTCCATGGGAGACAGCAAGGTGCGCTCCGACGCCTACACCATCCACCCGGTACGCACCGCCCCCTCCCTCCCCACCTTTGCCGCCGTGGGCTACACCATTGAGCTGGCGGACTACAAGTACAACCCCACTCAGGAGTTCAACTTCCCCACCATCGTGGACACCAAGGACCATCCGGTAACCAACGCCTTCGGGGAAAACGCCTACCGCTACTACCTGTTCTACGCCCCCCACGACGCCCCCGCAGGCAACTGCGTGGCCGTCTCCAACTCCCTGGACGGCCTCTGGGTGGAGTATGAGAACAACCCGGTGGTGGGCAAGACCTGGCCCAAGGAGGACGGCTCCGGGGAGAACCACTACAGCGTCTCCCACGTGTCCTCCCCCTATGTTATGTGGTTGGAGGAGCAGAGCTGCTACATCATGTACTTCCACGGGGAGAACAACACCACCCGGTACGCCACCTCCACCGACCTGCTGAACTGGACCTACGGCGATGTGTGCGTCACCGCCAACCAGTTCTCCACCACCGGCAGCGGCTTCAACGAGGCCAGCTACGCCAAGGTATTTGAGCACACGGTCCCCGGTCTGAACAACAAGTACATCATGCTCCTGATGATCACCGGCAGCGGCAACAGCATGCACCGCAACATCTACTGGGCGCACTCCACCGACGGCGTCGCCTGGACCCCGGTGCAGAAGTCCCTTTTGAACCCGGACATCGACGCGCAGTACAAGAGCAACTTCTCCGGACCCTGGTTCTGGGAGCAGGACGGGCGGTATTTCGTCATCTGCCACGCCTCCTCCGGCGAGATCTACGTCTTTGAGGTGGGCGAGGCCCTGGACGAGTGCATCCAGTGGGGCGAGGTCTACAACTCCCAGGGCGTCCGGGGTACGGACGACGCCAACCCCGAGAGCTACCCGGACTACGGCCGGGCGGGAGCGCCCTTCTTCATGCAGGACGACACCGGCCGCTGGCATATGTTCTACGAGGCCGGCAAGCGCCTGAACACCAACATCGTCCACGCCGTGGAGGTCAAGTCCGGCGAGGAAACTCAACTTGCCCGGGCCGGGCTGGAGCTGACCAGCGACGCGCCCCTCAGCGTTGGGGAGCAGCTCACCGCCAACCTCCGGGTGTTTGACAAGAGCAACCAAAAGGTGGATAATAGTGGTCTGACCCTGACCTACCACGTCAGCGACGATACCGTGATCTCCTATGAAGACGGTGTCATCACCGCTCTGGCCGAGGGCGCCGCCACCGCCTGGGTGGAGGCCACCAAGGACGGCGTGACCGTGCGCAGCTCCAGCGAAGCGGTGACCGTCATGCCCCCGGAGCCTCTGCCGCCGGAGGTCATCCTCTCCAATGAGAAGACCACAAGCGGCGCGGCCATAAACCTGGAGCTGCCCACCGTCTTCCGGGCCAAAGGCGTGCTGACCGCCCCCATTAACAACTACTACCTCTACTTCAGCTATAACGACGCGGCCACCGGCAGCAAGGGCATCGCCCTGGCTACCGCCGCCAAACCCGAGGGTCCGTGGACGGTCTATCAGGACGGCGCGCCCATTCTCACCAAGACCGGCCTTGGACTCAGCGGCGATGACGAGGTGAACGCCCCCTGGCCCGTCTGGGACAGCGCCAATGACCGCATGCTGATGTACTACAGCCTGGGTGAGGGCGCCATCGGCGTCGCCACCTCTACCGACGGCGTCACCTTCACCAACGTGAAGACTGTGCTGGACGCGTCCAACCTGTCCTACACCTCCGTCACCTGCCGTCAGAGCGTGTACGAGCACACCGTCTCCGGCAAGGACAACAAGTACGTCATGCTGTTCACCGGCTCCGCCAACGGGGACGCCGGGCGGCAGATCTTCTACGCCACCTCCAACGACGGTCTGACCTGGGATGGTGTTGAGACGCCCCTCCGCTCCCCCGATCCCTCGGGGGACAAGGGCGCTATCTCCTCCCCCAGACTGTTGACCCAGGACGGCTCCACCTACCTGGTCTACCACAACAACAACGGGAACATCGGCTGGGCCTCCCTGGCCGAGGACTTCAGCTCCACCACCGGGAAGGGTCGGTATTACAAGTCCGCTCCCCACGAGCCGGACCGCAGCGTGGCGGCGGACCCGGCCTTCCTGACGGACGGCAGCAAGCTGTACCTCTACTACACCGCCCGCAGCAGCAACCAGAGCATTGCCGCGGCCGCCTCCGTGCTGGTCTGCCGCAAGCAGGAGACCGGCCAGGTCTTCCTCCAGAACAACTTCAACGACGGCAGCAGCTCCAGCTGGACCGCGGAGTCTGGGGAGTGGAGCGTGAAGAACGGCGCCTACGTCCAGCACAAGGTGGACAGCCAGGGGTACATGACCTTCGCGGGGAGCGCCTCCTGGACCGACTACGAGTTTGAGGTCAAGGTCACTCCCCTGGCTCACAACGGGAAGGTCAGTGTGATGCTCTCCGGCCGGGCCGACGGCGCGGCAAACCGCTACATTAGCTCCTACAACGGCGGGAAGCTGACCATCAACCGCCGGATCAACGGCGCCGACAAGGTCCTGGCTACCACGAGCTGCGAGATGGTGGTGGGGACCACCTACACCATGAAGATGGTCTTTGAAGGGGACCAGATCAGCCTCTACATCGACGGCGAAAAGCTTCTGGAGGCCACCGACAGCACCCATGCCTCCGGCAAGGTGGGCTTTGTCACCTACCAGACCAGCGCCAAATTTGACGACGTGGTGGTGCGGGCCGTCTCCCATGAGGACGAGGAGCAAAAGCCCCTCACCGTGGAGAAGTTCGGCAACTACCAGGTGATCCAGCGGGACCCCGAGACCGAGAGCGCCGCCGTGACCGTTCGCGGCACCGTGGCGGACCCCGACGTTAAGGTGGAGGCCCGTGTGGTCAAGTTCGACGACGACACCGCCGTGATCAACGACTGGACCGCCATGGAGCGGGACCCCGCCGGGGAGAACCTGTGGTCGGGTACGCTCACCGTTCCCCAGGGCGGCTGGTACCGCCTGGAGGCCCGGACCACCGACGCCAACGGCGCGGTGCAGGAGACCGTTCAGGAGACCCATAAGTGGGGCGTTGGCATCAACATCCTGTGCATCGGCCAGTCCAACATGGTGGGTCAGGCCGCGGAGACCCCCCGCACGGAGGCCGTTGACCTGGTGGCCAACTACACCCGCTCGGGCAGCTGGACCCACCTGGTGGACCCCTATGACGGCGCGGGCGGCTCCATCGTCCCCGCCCTGGGCAACGCCCTGGTGGTGCAGCTGGGCATCCCCGTGGGCTTCGTCCCGGCGGCGGACTCCGGCTCCGGCCTCCACGGACCCAACCCCTTCACCAATCCTCCTCACGCGGCCAACCGCTACTGGATGTATCTGAATGAGGAAAACCACGGCGACACCTCCACCCTGTACGGCAAGGCCATCACCCGGGCCAAGGCCGCCGGGGGCGTGGAGCTGGCAGTCTGGAACCAGGGCGAGACCGACGGCGGTCTGATGATCGCCAAGCAGGTCTACGAGAGCGACATGAAGATCCTGCTCAACCGCCTGCGCAGCGATCTGAACAACCCCTCCCTGCCCATCTTCCTGTGCCAGATCGGCACCCACGACGCCAACATCTCCAACGACGCGGCCTACTCCGAGATCCGCAGCGCCCAGCACGACCTGGACGACGGAGCCAACTTCTTCCTGGCTGCCACCGAGATGGAGTTTGAGCGCAAGGATACCGCCCACTACAAGAAGGCCGGCATGGATGAGATCGGCCGCCGGGTTGCCAACAGCATCCTCTACTACTACGGCGAAAGCGACTACTACCGCGGTCCCTACATCGTCTCCGCCGACTACGCCGACGACACCCGCCAGGTGGTGGACGTGACCATCGCCCACCGGGGCGGCACCGACATCACCCCCCAGAGCGGCATCACCGGCTTCAGCGTTCTGGACAACACCACCGAGGCGACCATCACCTCCGCCCAGCGGCAGGACGCCACCACCATCCGCCTGACCCTCTCGACCCCCATCGCCGGCAGCGGCTCTGTGCGCTACCTCTTCGGGCTGAATCCGCCCCACACCAATATCGTCAAGGATAACACCCCCCTGGCCCTGCCCCTGGAGAACACCACCGAAGCGCTGATGATCGGGGACGATGAGCCGATGCGCTGGGACATCCTGGACCACGACATGTATCCCACCTGGAACGACGAGGAGTTCCGCTCCTCCTCTAAGACCGGCTCCATCACCCAGAATGACGAATTTGTCAACATCACCAAGCCCAACGAGTCGGACATCGGCACGGAGAAGCTCTACCACTGGGTCATCTCCCCCGCCTCCCTCGCCCTGCCCAGAAGCGGCTTCACCCTGGAGACCACCGTGCGGGTGGCGGGCGCCGTGGACAACGAGGCCAATGAGATCGGCATCCGCATGGGTACCAACGCCAATGACCTGAACGGCAAGATCGCCTCCGTGTTCCTGACCTACGGCGAGAACGGCACCATCAGCGCCAACGGGAACGGCGCGGTCCTCTACCGGGAGGCCCTGGACACCACCCAGTGGCACAAGCTGACCTTCGTCACCTTCCCCGACGACGCCGGAAATTTCTACTTTGACCTCTATGTGGACGACCGGCTGACCTTCGACTCCGTACCCTTTACCACCTACAAGGGCGGTGACCTGATCCGCTTTGGCGCGGACAACGCCGGCCGCTGCAACATGGACGTGAAGGACATGCGGGCAGGCACCGGCGTCATCCTGCCCGAAGGGGTCTCCAACGCCCGGATCACCGGCGTCTCCCTCTCCGGGGAGAGCCAGTCGGAGACGGAGGAGAAGGCCCTCACGGTCACGGTCCTCGGCCCCGACTTTGAAGACGGCATGGGGATCACCGCCACCCTGGTGGACAGCGCCTATCGGCCCGTCGCCGGCGTTGACCCCGTTTCCGGCGCCTTCCAGAGCGGCTCCGCCCAGATGGAGCTGACCGTTCCCGCCGGGCTGAAGGTAAACCGCTACTATGTGCGGGTGACGGCGGAAAACCTGCGCAAGGCAACTTCCCCTGTCTATCAGGTTACCGCTGACCGCCCCGCCCCCAAGTTCCCCACCTTCGAGCCTAAGAGCTACACCATCGAGCTGGAGGACTACATCTACAATCCCACTCAGGAGTTCAACTTCCCCACCATCGTGGACACCAAGGACCACCCGGTGAACAACGCCTTTGGGGATAACGCCTACCGCTACTACCTGTTCTACGCCCCCCACGACGCCCCCGCGGGCAACTGCGTGGCCGCCTCCAACTCTCTGGACGGTCCCTGGGTGGAGTATGAGAACAACCCGGTGGTGGGCAACATCTGGCCCAAGGAGGACGGCTCCGGGGAGAACTACTACAGCGTCTCCCATGTGTCCTCTCCCCACGTGATGTGGAACGAGGAGCACGGGTGCTGGTTCATGTATTTCCACGGCGAGAACCCCGTCACCCGCTATGCCACCTCCACCGACCTGCTGAACTGGAGCTACGGCGGCGAGTGCGTCTACGCCAACGACTTCTCCCCTCTTGGCAGCGGTCTGGGCGAAGCCAGCTACGCCCGCGTGTACGAGCATGAGGTCCCCGGACTGGGCAACAAGTACATCATGCTCATTATGATCAGCGGCACCGGCAGCTTCAGCGCCAAGAGCCGGTACATCTACTGGGCGCACTCCACCGACGCCATCCACTGGACGGCGGTACAGACGCCCCTGCTGGACCCCAATATCGACCCCCAGTACATGTCCAACTTCTCCGGGCCCTGCTTCATGGAGTGGGAGGTGGAGGGCGAGACCCGCTACTTCGTCATCTGCCACGCCTCCTCCGGCGAGATCTACGCCTTTGAGGTGGGCGAGGCCCTGGACGAGCTGATCCCCTGGGGCATCGTCTACGAATCCAAGGGCCAGCGGTATGACAGCGACCGGGATGACGACGCCGAGTGGCCCGATTACGGCCGCGCGGGCGCGCCCTGCTTCATCCAGGACGACGACGGCGTGTGGCACATGTTTTATGAGGGCGGCAAGCGGCTCCACGCCAACATCGTCCACGCCGTAGGCTCCTTCCCCGCCGAGCCTACCCCGCCGAAGCCCTCCGGCTCCACCGGCTCCTCCACGACCACCAGCACCGTGAAGAATCCCGACGGCTCCACCACCACGACTACGGTGGACACCAAGACCGGGACCACCACCGTCACCACTAAATATCCCGACGGCTCCAGCACCACTACCGTGACGGAGAAGGACGGCTCTTCGGAGACCACTCAGAGCCGCGCGGACGGCGTGAAGGTCACCTCTCAGACGGACGCTTCCGGCCATACCACCGCCAACGTCACCATCCCCGGCGCCATGGAAAAGGCCACCGTCACCATCCCCGCTCCCCAGGTCACAGACACCACCGTGGCCGTCATGGTCCACGACAACGGGGAACGGGAGATCGTGAAGAACTCCCTTCCCACCGAGGGCGGCCTGGCCGTCACCCTGACCGGCAGCGCCTCTCTGGAGCTGGTGAACAACGCCAGGGAGTTTGTGGACGTGCCTCCCACCCACTGGAGCCGCGCGGCGGTGGACTTCACCGCCGCCCGGGAGCTATTGAACGGCACCTCCGCGGACACCTTCTCCCCCTCCGATCCCACCACCCGCGCCATGGTCATGACCGTTCTGGCGCGGCTGGCCGACGTGGATACCTCCGGCGGCGCCACCTGGTATGAGAAGGGTCTCGCCTGGGCGGTGGAGACCGGCGTCTCCGACGGGACCGCTCCCGAGCAGACCATCACCCGCGAACAGCTGGTTACCATGCTGTGGCGTAGCTTCGGCAAACCCGCCTCCACTCTGGAGAGTCTGGACTTTGTGGACGCCGACCAGGCCAGCGGCTATGCCCGGGAGGCCCTGCTGTGGGCGGTGGAAACGGGTATCATCAAGGGCAAGGGCAACAACGTTCTCGATCCTCTTGGCCTTGCCACCCGCGCTGAGGTCGCGCAGATCCTCAGAAATTTCATGAGCATTTGACCACATAACGCCAACGGGCGGAGATGGCGGGCGTTTTGTCCCGCCATCTCCGCGGCGTTCCCAAGAAACAAAAGGAGGGCCAATTATGAAACGCAGCGAGATCAACAAGGCGCTAAAGGAGCTGGAAGCCATGTGCGCCCAGTACCGCTTTTCTCTGCCTCCCTTCTGCGCCTTCACCCCGGAGCAGTGGAAGGGCCTCGGACATGAGTACGACGAGGTGCGGGAGTGTATGCTGGGCTGGGACATCACCGACTACGGCAAGGGGGATTTTGACCACTTCGGCTTCTCCCTCATCACCATCCGCAACGGCAACCGCAAGCTGGCGGACAAGTACCCCAAGGTGTACGCCGAAAAGCTGCTCTATTTGAAGGAGGGCCAGTACGCCCCCAACCACTTCCACTGGTATAAGACCGAGGACATTATCAACCGGGGCGGCGGGACCGTGCTGATCCGGGTGTATAACTCCCTGCCCAATGAGGAGATCGACTACGATTCCGACGTCACCGTTCACACCGACGGAAGGACCTATACCGTACCCGCCGGGACGCAGATCCGCCTCACCCCCGGCGAGAGCATCCACATCCAGCAGCGGCTGTACCACGACTTCTCCGTGGAGCCGGGCAGCGGACCTGTGCTGCTGGGCGAGGTCAGCCAGTGCAACGACGACAACACCGACAACCGCTTTAACCCGCCGGTGGGCCGCTTCCCGGAGATTGAGGAGGACGAGCCGCCCTACCGTCTGCTGTGCAACGAATACCCGGCGGCCCAGGACTGACAGGAGGGAAAACCATGCTGGATGTTGTGGCCTTAGGCGAGCTTTTGATCGACTTTACCTGTCAGAGCGTGGATGAGCACGGGTACCCCACCATGGCCGCCCATCCCGGCGGCGCTCCCGCCAACTTCCTGGCCGCTCTGGCAAAATTCGGGGCTAAGACCGCCCTGCTGGGCAAGGTGGGCGCCGACGCCTTTGGGAAAATGCTCACCGGGACGCTGGAGAGCCTGGGGATCGGGACCGGCGGGGTGGTGGTCAGCGAGGACGTGTTCACCACCCTGGCCTTTGTGACCCTGGACGAGCACGGAGACCGGGAGTTCTCTTTTTCCCGCAAGCCGGGGGCGGACACGCAGATCACCTTCGAGGAGCTGGACCTGTCTCTCATTGACGCGGCCAGAGTGTTCCACTTTGGCACCCTGTCTCTCACCGACGAGCCGGCCCGCTCCACCACCTGCCGGGCGGTGGCCTACGCCAGGAAGCGGGGCAAGCTCATTACCTATGACCCCAATTTACGCAAGCCACTGTGGAAGAGCATAGACCAGGCCAGGGAGCTGATGCTCTGGGGTCTTGCCCAGGCGGACATCGTGAAGATCAGCGACGAGGAGGTGGACTTTCTCTTTGGCCTGTCCCCTGAGGAGGGCGCGGCCCATATCCTGGAGGAGTACGGCGTGAAGCTGGTGTTCGTCACCTGCGGCGCGGAGGGCTGCGTGTTCCAAACCGGCGAGGTCAAAGGGAGGGTCCCCGCCCTCAGTGGGCTGAAGGTGGTGGATACCACCGGGGCCGGGGACATTTTCGGCGGCAGCGCCGTGTGGGCGCTGCTCCGGACCGGCAAAGCCCCGGAGACGCTCTCCCGGGACGAGCTGGAGCAGGTCGCCCGCTTTGCCTGCGCCAGCGCGGGCCTGTCCACCACACGCCCCGGCGGCATCTCCAGCGTGTGGAGCCGGGAGGAGATCGCGGCCAGAATGGCCGAATGATCCCCACAGGCGGCGCGGGCAACGCCCAACATAGACAAGTTGTTTCTCTCGGGTCCCATAAAACAAAGGCGAGGCGCACCATGCGCCTCGCCTTCGTTTTTGTTGGTGGTGTGTTACCATTGTCTGATCCCTAATCTGTGGTCAACTATCGCCTTTTCTATGGTTCCCCAAGGTATACTTTCCTTGTCATATCCCTCTTGAAGCTGTTCCTTGGTAAAAGGGAAATTCATCCAGGTGGCCGATTCTTGCCAGGTCATACCAGTCATACAGCCGTTTCCAGGGCATATCCGCTGCCCAGAACTGCCGTTTGCCATGATTACCATACATTTCCGTTTTCAAAAACGGCACTCCATCCAAGTCCGCCATGGTCACCGGCTCTTTCCCGATCCAGTCGTAGAGCGCCACTACGGGATCAAAATGAATGTCGCCTAAGTCTCTCTCCCAAAAGTCGACCACCAGAACAGCGCCATACATTCCCTGGAAAAGATAAAACCGTGGATGGGAAAATCTTCCCCACATATATTCAAAACGTTAGGTCTCCAACAGCTTGGCTACTGCGTCCGCCGGCGGCACCTGCTTGCGCAGCAGGTCAAGGTAGTCGTTGCGAATGTCCGAGGTCAAGTCGTCGCTCCAAAAGCCCGTACCCCAAGTGCCCATGTTCCGGCCTCCTTGTCTGTTGAAAACGGCCCCTGTAAACTGATGTTTACAGGGGCCTCTGGCGCAGCGGGTGGGATTCGAACCCACGTCCCTCAAGGGGCATCATGATTTCGAGTCATGTCCGTTATGACCACTTCGATACCGCTGCATGGGAGTTACGTGCTTTCATAGCATACCGTATTTCCCTGCGTTTGTCAACCTTGCGGTGCGTCTTCCTTCAGGCCCTTCCACACCCGCATCATTACGCCGGCGGTGATGAGCATCGCCACGATATCGGCGGTCGGGGCGGCCCAAAAGATGCCCGTGACACCGTATGCCAGCGGAATGATCAGAGAAAAGACGATCAGCAGGACGTCGCGCAGCACGGACAGCGGCGCGGCGGCCTTTGCCTTCCCGATGGACTGGAGGAAAATGGCGCACACCTTTTGCAGGCAGGTCAGCAGGATCAGCGACAGGTAGATGCGCAGGCAGACCACCGCGAAGCGGAAATACACCGGGTCGTCCGCCGAACCAAACATCCGAATGAACACCCCCGGGACCGCCTCAAACAGCACCATACACACCACGCCCACGATCGCCGTCCACTTCAGCATCAGCTTGAGCAGCTCCCGCACCCGGTCCGTCTTTCCCGCCCCGTAGTTATATCCCACGATGGGCTGCGCCCCGGCGGCGATGCCGATGGCGATGTTGAGCACGATCTGAAAGAGCTTCATAATGACCACGAAGGCCGCCAGCGGCACGTCCTCCCCATAGGCCGACTGACCCCCGTAGTACACCAGCAGAATGTTGTTCACCACCGTAATGACCACGATGGACAGCTGGGTGAGCAGGCTGGACGTGCCCAGCGCCATCACAGGCCGCAGGGTCTTCCCATTGGGCTTGAAACTCTCCGCCCGCACCCGGAAGGTCTTGGAGCGGCACAGGTAGGCGGCGCAGATCACAAAGCTGACGAACTGCCCCAGGATGGTGGCCCAGGCGGCTCCCTTGATCCCCAGGTCCAGTAGAAAGATAGCCACCGGGTCGCCGATGATGTTGATGACCGCCCCCGTCAGCATCGCCCCCATGGCGTATTGAGGGCTTCCGTCCGCGCGGATGATGGAGGCCAGGGTGTTCTGCGTCATCGCCAGGGGCATCATGGCAAAGATGATTGCGCCATAATCCCGAGCCATCGCCAGGTTGGCGTCCGTCGCCCCGATCAGCCGCAGCAGACCGTCACCCCAGCCGTATGCAACGGCGATCACCACCACGCCTGAGAGGAACGAACCCAAAATGGCGTTGCCCACCGTGCTGTGCATGTTTTCTGTCCGCCCCTCACCCAGGGACATGCTCAACGAGGCCGCCGCCCCGTCCCCAAAAAAGAGGCTCAGCCCCCATCCTACCACGGTAATGGGAAACACCACCCCCGTGGCGGCGTTGCCCAGATAGCCCACACCGTTGCCCACGAAGATCTGGTCCACAATGTTGTACAGGCAAGAGATGATGAGGGAGAAAATGCAGGGCACGGCGAACTTCCGCAGCAGTACGCCCAGCCGTTCCGTCCCCAGATAAGCGCTGTCGTTCATAAAAGTACCTCCTTGAATGACGCAAAAAACACCACACGCCCTGCGTGTGGTGTTTCCCCTCTTCGTCCATACACACGCGCCGCATCCGTACCGTGATCAGTCTTACGCGCCAAAGCGCTGCGTGTGTCGTTGATTGCCCTATGAAGTTCACATTTATTATACGCTTCTCAAAAAACAAAGGCAAAGGGCATTTTCCACAAAAAGTATCCCCCGTCTGCATTGGTAAAAACCCATAAAAAACGCCGCAAGCTCACGCTTGCGGCAAAGGGGACGCTTTCATCTCTCTGGACCTATTTTACTCCTCTCGACAGACTTCGTCAAGAGCTTATTTTTCGGAAATGATTTCCTTCTCAAAGGCCAAGCGCCGGGGGTCATGGCCCTCCGGGGGGGAAACCAGCACGTTCCCCCGGTATTCGTAGCCGTTGCGCCGCAAGAGGGACTGCATGGCCTTGTTTTTGCGGTGGGTGTCCACCCGCATCCAGCCAAGCCCCGCACCCCGGGCCAGCTTTTCCCCCTCCGCCAGCATGGCGTCGGACACGCCCAGGCCCAAAAACGCCTCTGCCACGGCGCAGCGGTGGATGACCCCATACGGCCCAACTCCGTGCCACTTTCCGTCGGTGAGCGCGTCATAGCACGGCTCCGGCCGGTCGCTGAGCACAAAGAAGGCCGCGCATTTCCCCTCGTAGGTGAGGACATAGCCGTCCCCCCGGGCGATGTCTGCCCCGATGGTCTCTTCGCCGGGGTAGCCCCCCTGCCACTGGTCGATGTGCGCCTTGCCCAGACGCTCCACCGCTTGGCCGATGATATCCATGACCGCGGGCAGGTCGTCTGCCACCGCCCTGCGGCACACCAGCGGTTCCTTCAGCGCGGCCATGCGCTCCTCCCGCTCCAGCTGGGCAAAGACCTCCTCGTCCAGCTTTCCCTGGGACCGGTAGGCGGCGAACATGTCCGGCCTGCGCTCTTTGGTGCGCAGCAGGGCCTCCTTCCGTCGCCACTTCTCCACCGACTTGTGGTCGCCGGTGAGCAGGGCCTCGGGCACCCGCATCCCCTGCCACACCTCCGGGCGGGAATACTGGGGATATTCCAGCAGGCCGTTAAAATGACTCTCGTCCTCGTAGCACTCCGGGTCAGGCAGCACCCCCGGCACCATGCGGCACACCGCATCGGTCACCGCCATGGCGGGAATTTCCCCTCCCGTGAGCACAAAGTCCCCCAGGGACAGTTCCTCGTCCACATAAGCGTCGATGAACCGCTGGTCAATCCCCTCGTAGTGGCCGCAGACCAGCACCAGATGGTCGTAGTCCCTGGCCAGCCGCACCGCCTCCTTCTGGGTGAAGGTCCTGCCGCAGGGGGAGAGGTAGATGGTGTGGGGCCTCTCGCTACCCGACACCTCACAGATGTGCTTCCAGCACTGGTAGAGGGGGTCGGCCTGCATCACCGCACCCCGTCCGCCGCCGTAGGGGTAGTCGTCCACCTGCTTCTGCTTGTTCAGGGTGTAGTCCCGGATCTGATGGGTCTCGATCTTGATGTACCTCCGCTCCTGGGCGCGGCCCAGAATGGATTCGCTCAAAACGTCCCCCACGGTGAGGTCGAAGAGGGTCATGATGTCGATGCGGTACACGCCTTCACATCCCTTCGATGAGGGAGACCACCATCTCGCCGCCCTTGGTGTCCACCTTCTTGATAAACTCCGGCACGGCGGGGACCAGCTTCTCCCCCTCCGGCGTGTCGATGACGTACACCCGCTGGGCGGAGGGGGTGAGGACCTCTTTCACCGTACCGATGACGGCGCCCTGTTCGTCCTTCACCGTCAGGCCGACGAGGTCGGCCAGGAAGAACGTCCCCTTGGGCAGCTTGGCGTCCTTCCGGGCGATGGACACCCGCTTGCCCTTCAGCTTCATGGCCTTCTCCACCGTATCCACCCCGACGAAACGCACGAGAAGGGTGGTTTTGTGGACTCTGGCAGCCTCCACGGTCATGGCCTGTCCGTTGACGTACAAGGTCTTAAAATCCAGCAAAAAGGCGGGAGAATCGCTCCAGGGCAAGAGCTTGACCTCTCCCTGGATGCCGTGGGTATTGACGATCTCCCCCGTCTCTAAAAATTCACTTAGCATGGCCTGTCACTCCTTTGGCGGCTGAGAAAAAAAGGCGGGCCGAACCCGGCCCGCCTTTTTCATCAGTCCACGATGTCCACGGTGATCCGCTGGCCCTTGTGCTGCGCGACGCTGCGCATGAGGGTGCGGATCTCCTTGGCGATCCGGCCTTGACGGCCAATGACCTTGCCCATGTCCCCGGGGGCCACGTGAAGCTCCAGAATGGTCTCGTTCCCGTTGGGGATCTCCTCCACCCGGACGGCCTCAGGGTCGTCCACCAGGCTCTGGGCAATGTAGGTGAGCAGTTCCTTCATTGTGTGGTGCCCTCCTTAAATCGCCCCGGCCTTTTTCAGCAGGTTCTTCACCGTCTCGGTGGGCTGAGCGCCGGTCTTGATCCAAGCCTGGGCGCGCTCGGCGTCCACCTTGATGGCGGCCGGCTCGGCCAGAGGATCGTAAGTGCCGATCTCTTCGATGAAGCGGCCGTCGCGGGGATAGCGGGAGTCCGCCACCACAATGCGGTAGAACGGCGCCTTCTTCGCGCCCATACGGCGCAGTCTGATTTTCACCATAACACATTCACCTCCACTTGGTTTTCTCATCTATGGTAACGCGAAACGCGATGCCAACGTTTTTTAGAAGGGCAAGCCCTTCATCTTGCCGCCGAACAGTCCCCCGCCCCGCTTCATCTTCCGGGACATACCTTTTCCGGTGAACTGCTTGGTCATCTGCTGCATCATGTCGAACTGCTTGAGCAGGCGGTTGATATCCACCACGTCCAGTCCGCAGCCCGCGGCGATACGCTTCTTGCGGCTGGAGTTGAGCACACTGGGGTTCTCCCGCTCGTAGGGGGTCATGGAGAGGATGATGGCCTCGGTGCGGCCCAGCGCCTTCTCGTCGAAGGTGGCCCCCTCCAGGGCTTTGGCGTTCATGCCGGGGATCATTCCCGCGATATCAGACAGGGAACCCATGCCCTTGACCTGCACCAGCTGGTCGTAGTAGTCCTGCAGGGTGAACTTGTTCTTGCGAAGCCGCTCCATCTGCTCGGCGGCCTTCTTCTCGTCAAAGGCGGCCTCCGCCTTTTCAATGAGAGAGAGCACATCGCCCATGCCCAAAATGCGGGAAGCCATCCGGTCGGGGTGGAACACCTCAATGTTCTCCAGCTTCTCCCCTGTCCCGGCGTACTTGATGGGCTTGCCCGTCACTGCCTTGATAGAGAGGGCCGCGCCGCCCCGGGCGTCGCCGTCCAGCTTTGTGAGCATCACGCCGGTGATGTCCAGGGCCTCGTCGAAGCTCTTGGCGGCGTTCACCGCATCCTGGCCGATCATGGCATCCACCACCAGCAGGATCTCGGTCGGCTCCACGGCAGCCTTGATGTTGCGCAGCTCGTCCATCAGCGCCTCGTCCACATGGAGACGGCCGGCGGTGTCCAAAAACACCATGTCGTTTCCGTGGCTCTTGGCGTGGGAGATGGCGGCCTTGGCGATGTCCACCGGGTCGGCCTGGCCCATCTGGAACACGGGGATGTCCAGCTGGCCGCCCACCACCTGCAGCTGCTCGATGGCGGCGGGGCGGTACACGTCGCAGGCGGCCAGCAGCGGCCGCTTGCCCTGCTTTTTCAAAAGCCCCGCCAGCTTCGCGCCGTTGGTGGTCTTGCCCGCGCCCTGAAGGCCCACCAGCATCACCACCGTGGGTGGCTTGGAGGAGATATTCAGCTTGGCCTCTCCCCCACCCATGAGGGCGGTCAGTTCCTCGTTGACGATCTTGACGATCATCTGGGCCGGGGTGAGACTCTCCAACACGTCGGAGCCAACGGCCCGCTCGGAGACCTTCGCCACAAAGTCCTTCACGACCTTGTAGCTCACGTCGGCCTCCAACAGGGCCAGGCGGATCTCCCGCATGGCCTCCTTCACGTCGCTCTCGCTGAGCCGTCCCTTGCCCCGCAGGCGCTGGAACAGGTTGGAGAGCTTGTCGGTCAAACCTTCAAATGCCATGGCTTACTCCTGTTTCAACTGGGCGGCCAGCTCCTGGATGCGCCGCAGATAATCGTTCACCGTGGGGTCGCCGCTGGCGCTCCGGGCGGCCTGGGCCAGAGATTCGATCTCCTCCAGCTGGCGCTTCTGCTCCTGGAACCGCTTGACGATGCCCGTCTTTTCCTCCAGTTCCTCCAGCGTGGCCTGGGCGCGGACGATGGCGTCCCGCACGCCCTGACGGGACATATCGTAGTTCTCCGCGATCTCGGTGAGGGAAAGGTCCTCGTTGTAATAGAGGTCGTAGAACTCCTTCTGCCGAGGGGTCAGCATCTCACCGTAAAAATCGAACAGCAGCGCCATCCGGTATGCTTGGTTTTTCATGCCTCCGCCTCCTTTGTCGTGTAAAGTAACTGACCTTTACATTTAGAGAGTATACTACATTTCTCCCCTTTTGTCAAGAGGAAATGGAAAAGGGGCGCTGTTGTCGCACCGCCGCCAGCAGGGACGCTCCCGCACCCAGCACCATGGGCCATGCGAAGGTGAGTAGCCGCCACAGCACCAGCGCTACTGTGGTATCTCCCTGGAAGTAGGGGAACATCAAAAGATAGAACGCCCCTTCCGCCCCCACCGCGTTCCCCGGCAGGGCCACCAGGCGGGCCAGCAGCATCACAAGGCAGGTGGTGAGGGTCACCCGGAAAAAGCTCACTCCCTGAAGCCCCAGGGCAAAATAGAGGTAGCCGGGGACGGAAAACAGGATCAGCAGCTCCACAAACATCCCCAGAAACAGCCGCCACAGCAGCTCCTGGTTTTCCCGGGCGCGGCCCAGGGCCACGCAGTACTCCGTCCCCTTCTCCTTGGCCCGCTCTCCCCTGTTTTTGCGGCGGAGCCAGCGCACCTTTTGGGTGAGGAAGTCCAGCAGTCTTTGAAGGACGCAGGCGGCCTTTTCCGGGCGCGCCGCCGCCCAAAAGCCCAACGCGCAGACCACCCCGTAGCCCGCCAAAACCAGCGCGGTCACCCCCGTCACCCAGCCCAGCCGCTCCCCGTACAGCCCGATTTTACACCCCAATGCCGCCAGAGCCAGAAGGGTATACACTACGGCGTTGGCCAAGCTCTTCCAGGTATACACGCCCCCTGCCGCCACCGGCTCAAACCCCGCGTCCACCATCAGCCCCAGCTGAACCGGCGCGCCCGCCGCGCCCAGGCGGTAGTAAAGCTCCCCGATGAAGGTGGCGGCAAAGCAGCGGCTGAGCCGGACGTTCTGCCCGCTGCGCCGCCCCATGGAGTAAAAGACCAGCGCGTCCACCGTCTCCGCCACCGGGACGGCCAGCAACCCGCACCAAAGCCAAACCAGGTGGATATTTGCCAAAACCGCCTGAATATCGATGCTTTTCCGTACATAGCCCGCCAGCCACACCAGCACCCCTGCGGCGATGACTGCCCCCAGAGGCGTCAGCCATCGCCGCCAGCCTCCCGGCTTGGAACGTCTCGTCTTTTGTTCCGCCACGACGACCCCTCCGCACATCAATTCGGCCCACCGCGGCAATTCGCGGTGGGCCGTCAAGGTCAGTATGTCCTGTTTTGCCGAAAGGGTCCGGTCATTTTTCCAAAATCGCGTCCCGGAACAATTTTCCGCTGAGGCTCAGTTCCTCCTGCGTCCAGCCGCTGAGCTTGGCACAGTCCGGCTTGATGAGCGCGGAGGTCTCGTTTTTGTTGCACAGGCTCCACGCCATAAAGCTGAGGTCCTCCTCCTTCAAAAGGTTGAACCACTCCCTGGCGGACGCCTCGTCCACGCCGCCGTTTCCCGACGCGTCGCATAGGCCGCACTCGCTGACAAAAACAGGGACCCCCGCCGCCACGGCGTTTTTCACCTTTTGGCGGTAGCTCTCCTTGTGGGTGGCGGCGTAAAAGTGGAAGGCGTAGACCACGTTTTCGTCGTCCAGGCGGCTGCCCGCCACCTCCTCCACATCCTGCGACCAGGTGTTGGTGCCCACAATGACCACCGCGTCGGGGTCGTTGGCCCGGATGGCCGCCAACACCGTCTCGGCGTAGGGCTTGATGACGGTCTGCCACGGGGAATTCTGCGGCTCGTTGCAGATCTCGTAGAGCACGTTGGTGTGGTCAGCGTACTTGCGGGACATCTCATCAAAGAACCGCACCGCCTCATCCTGGTAGGTGCGGGGGTCGCCGTCGGAGAGGATGTGCCAGTCGATGATGGCGTATAGGCCCAGGTCGGTGGCGTAGGCCACCCCGTCGTCCACCAGCTTTTTCAGCGTTTCCCGGTCGCCGCCGCTGCAGTAGCCGCCGTACTCCGCCGTATAGAGGGCTAGGCGCACGGCGTTGGCCCCCCAGTCCTCCTTAAGGGTGCGAAAGGCCTCCTTGTTAACGTAGTCGGGAAACCACGCCAGCCCGTGGGTGGATACCCCCCGCAGGCGGACCGTATTCCCCTGCGGGTCAGCCAGGGTCGTCCCGGCGACGTGAAGGGCCGGGATGCCTCCTTCCGAAGAAGGAGGCGCCGGCGTTTCACTGGGGCTGCCCCCGGCGGACAGCAGCAGGAACAGGGACAGGAAAAAGGACAGCAGCTTTTGCGCCATGCTCAGCCTTCCTCTTTGGGCGGCTCATCGGCCGCCGGGGCCGCCGTCTCGGCGGGCATTTCCGTCACAGGGGCCTCCTCCGCCGGGACCGCCGCCTCAGTGGGAGCTTCCGCTTCAGAGCCTTCCTGCTCCACAGGGGCTTCCGGCGTCTCCGGAGCGGGGGCCTCGGGCGCGGGCGCGGCAGGGATGGGGTCGTCAGGCCCGGGACCGGCCGGTCCCTCCGGCGGCGCGGGGATCACGGGAGGCTGGGGCGGCGCGGGGGGTGCGGGAGGCACCGGGGGCTGGGAGTCAGAGGGCGTAAAGGTCGGCGGGGTGGGCACGTTGTTCCAGATATCGCTGGGCTGGGGCGGGATGTACTCGGGGGCGGAGTGGGACACAGCGGAGCCGTCATCCTGCCCTGTCACCACCAGGAAGAAGCCGGCCTCGGCAGAGCCGCAGTAGGCTGTCAGCCACAGGTTCAGGGGCAGGGACGCCAGAAAGCCCACTCCAGCGGAGACATAAAGCCCGCCCATGAACTGCGTCAGCACGGACGCCGACATGGCGGCGTCCATGTACTCCGCTATGGCCCCGGACATGACCATATTGTAGCCCACGGTGAGAATGGTGATGAAAAGGCCGCCATACATCACAACAAAAACGATCGCGGCCACCAGCAGGCCCCACCCGATAAAGGACAGGTCCAGCACAAACCGGCGGCCGATGTTGCCCCGCATGGCGGCCTTGCTCTCCCGAATGGCGTCCATCGTCCCCATGTCGGTGGTGAGGATAAAATAGGGGGCCAGGGAGTAGCGGTAGCTGATAAACACAGCAAAAACAACGATCCCCAGATACAAGAGGATCACCAAAAACGTCAGCAAACCCGTCCCGCTGCCTGCCGCCGCGAAGGCCATCGTCAGGATCATGATCGCGCACACACCCAGCACCGCTGCCAGCATCGTCCACAGGAAGGTGAAAATACCCACCATGATGGCGGTGCAAATGGCCCGCCCCGCCAGGGAGAAGCCGGAAAAGACATTCTTGACGGCGGTCTGCTCCCCCCGGTAGAGCTTGAGGGCGTAATCCCGATAGCCGTAGCCCATGACCACCTGCACCAGGCTCATCAAAATGCTCACGAAGAAGGACAGGATACCCGTTGCCATGGCAGGGAAAAGTATGTTCGCGGACGCCGCCAGCACCTCCGACTCATCCATGTAGTACCCTGCGTCCAGCCGGGAGCCAAGCTCTATCATCTTGCTCAGCATCCCGCCGCTGCCCACGATCTGGAAGATCATGGACACCGCCGCAGGCAGAACGGAAGCGATCAGCAGGTAGACCAGCGTCACCTTCCACGGCCGGGGCTGCGTCCCCCGCAGGGACGCCTTGGCCCGTTCTTTCAGGGCCTTGCGGTCATAGTTCATTACGTTCATAGTGCGTTCTCTCCTCTCTCTTTCTCTCTCAAAATATGCTTACCGGCGGCCAAAGCCTCCGCCGCCGCGGGAACCGCCGGAGAAGCCCCCACCGCCGCGGGAGAAGCCTCCGCCACCACGGCTGCCGCCGGAGAAGCCGCCGCCTCCCCTGCTGAACCCACCGCCGGAGAAGCCGCCGCCACCACGGCTGCCGCCGGAGCGCGGGCCGCTAAAGCCGCTGAAGCCGCCAAACCCACCGCCGCTTCTGGGCGGCTGGGGCGGGCGGGGCGGTCTGGGGGGCGGGGGCGGCGGACGGCGCCACCGCCGCCGGTACCAGCCGTAGCTTGGCCCGTGCCAGAACAGGATGGGGCGGAACACCGGCGCGCCCACCACGCCGTAATAGCGGGTGCGGTAGGCGCTGTGCCGGGCGGAGTCGATAGCGGATAGGATCAGCACCACCACCAGCAGGAGCAGGACAATGCCCACCACCAGGGCAGCCATGCCGCCCTCGCTGTTCAGGCCTCGGGAGTTGTCCAGATACCCCAGGCCGTAGTTGTCCACGTAGTACGTGTTCAGGTCGGCAAAGAGGTTCAGGATGCCGTCCCCGGCCTTACCATTTTGGACATAGGAATAAAGGCTGTTGTCCAGATAGGACGTCACCTGGCCGCTGGTCATGGGGTAATCCTCCCCGGTGGCCAGATAGGCGTCTTTGGCGGCCACGTCGATGACCAGCACCCCATCGGACTGCTTCAGGTCAAACTGATAGCTCAGCTCGTAGGCCCGGTCGTCGAAGGGGCCGACGTTCTTCCCCACCTCTACGATGATGACGCTGTCATAGCGGACGCTCCAGTTGGCGTTGTAGAGGCAGATGGACTCCTTCTGCCTGGCGGTCAGCTCCCCGGCGTTGTCCAGGATATAGGTTTGGAACTGGTCGGTGGACAGGCTCATGTCCAGCCCCATGTCCTGGGGCTTGGGAGGCGCAGGGGTCTCCCCGCCCTTGCGAAGGCCAATGAACACCGCCGCCACGATCATGGCGATGGCGACGATCCAGGCCAAAACCAGCTTTTTGCTGTTAGACTTCATAGGTTACCTCCTTTGAGGTGGGCGAAATGGCTGCTTAGCCTCTCAATTCCAGCAATTTCTGCTTGAGTTCGCCCTCGATACGGCCAAGCTCCACTTCCGCCTCCTGACGCTTCTTGCGGCCCTCCTCCTGGATGTGCATGACCTCGTCCAGGGTGGAGATGAGCTGCTGGTTGGTGTGCTGGAGGGTCTCGATGTCCACTACGCTGCGCTCCGCCTCCTTGGCGGTCTCGATGGTGCCCATTTTCAGCATATCGGCGTTCTTCTGGAGCAGGTCGTTGGTCATCTGGGTAACCGCGCTCTGGGCCTGGGTGGCCTGCTTGGAGTGCTCCAGGCCCAACGCCAGCACCATCTGGCTCTTCCACAGGGGAATGGTGTTCACCAGGGACGACTGGATCTTCTCCAGCATCAGCGTGTCGTTATTTTGGAGCATCCGGGTCTGGGGTCCCATCTGAATGGAGATCATCCTCGTCAGCTCCAGATCGTGGATCTTTTTCTCAAAGCGGGTGCAGAGATTGGCCAGGTCGTTGTACGCCTGGGCGTCCTCCTGGGCGCCGGTCTGCTCCGCCTTCTTGCGCAGCTCCTCCAGATCGGTGGCCCGCACCTGGGCCAGCCGCTTCTTCCCCGCCAGGATATACATGGTCAGTTCCTTATAGTACTTGGTGTTCAGCTCATACATCTGGTCCAGCATGGCGATGTCCTTCATCAGGGTCACCTGGTGGCCCTCCAGCACCGCCACGATCTTATCCACGTTGGCCTCCGCCTTGGCGTAGCTGGCCTTCATCTCCTCCATCTCGTTGCGCTTCTTCTGGAACCAGCCGGCGATGCCCTTCTTCTCCGGCTGGGAGAAGCCCTTCAGCTCCACCACCAGGGAGGAGAGGGCCTGGCCCACCTCCCCCAGGTCCTTGGTGCGGACGCTGTTGAGGGTGTTCTCGGAGAAGGCGGCGATGTTCTTCTGGGCCGCCGCGCCGTACTGGAGCACCACGTTGGAGTCCCGGATGTCGATCTTCTGGGAGAAGTCGTCCACGATCTTCCGCTCCGCCTCGGTGAGCTGGCTCTCGTCCAGCTTCACGGCGTTGGCGTCCCGCTGATCCTGCGCGGCCTGCGCCGCCTGCGCGGCGGTGGGGTCAGTGGTCAGGGTGATGTCAGGGGCCTTGGGGGCCTCCACGGCGGCCTGGGCCTGAGCGGCCACCTGGGCCACCTCAGCGGTGAGGTCGGGGGTGAGGGTCAGTTCGGGGGTCATGTTTTCATCATTCATGGGTAAAACTTCCTTTCTTTGAATGGAATTGATCTTAGGATATGTTATACACCGGGCATCTGGCTGCCGCCCAGGCCCTCCCGGGCCAGCATCTGCTCCATCACCGTGATGTCGGTAGAGATGTCCAGGGCCTCCTCGCCGTAGAGGGCGTCCAGCTGCTTGTCAAAGGCGGCGGAGATGGTGTCCATCATGCCCTCCACCTTTTCCTTGGTGGCGGAGATGTTTTGCCCCTCGATGCCCGCATCACCCATGCGGTCGTAGGCGTTGAGGATCTTCAGCGTTGTGGGGAGGTAATACTGCAAAAATCGGCGGATCTGAGGCCGCTTGGCGGGCTTTTCCGCCACCACGTCAAAGATCTTCCCCGTCACATCCTCCAGATGGTCGATCTGGGCAGAGATCTTGGGGTCGGCGATAGCGTCGTTAAGGCGACGCATTTCGGACACGGCCTTGTCCCGCTCGGCCCGTAGCTCCGCCAGGGCCTTTTCCTCCTCCGTCTGGGGCTTCTTCGGCTCTTCCTTTTTCTCCTCTTCCTTGGGCGCGTCGGGGAGGACGACGGTGCGGTCGCGCCAGATCAGGCTGCGGCTGAGCACATACACCAGCGCGGACACCGCTGCCGCCGCTACAAAGTGGAGAGGCTTATAAAGGGGAAACACAAAGGCCCACAAAAGCCAGGTCGCGCCGATGGCGAGAATGGGCCAGGGGGAAAGGATACGGCGGGTCTGAGACATGGATAGGTCCTCCTCTCATTGGATGGGTCACTGGTGCTGATAAGCGTACAGGACAAATTGCGTCGCCAACGCGGACACGCCCTCCGACCAGGACTCCCCCAACGCTTCAAAGTCCTCGGTGGTGTACCCGGTGATGTCCTCTCTCTGCGCGTCGGGAAAGGTCAGGGAAACGGGCTGGTCAGTGGTGTGGAGGTTCAAGGTGATACAATTTCCTTCCGTATCCGTATACACCCGGACCTCATGGTCCGTTCCGCCGTCCTCTCCAGCGGCCACCCCCATGCTGAAGAGCAGCGTTTTGTCCTCACCGACGTTCACGTTATAAGAGCCATAGCAAAGTCCTAAGGTAGACCGCTTTCCCAGGTCGATCTGTTGAAAGTCCGCAAAAACGTCGCCGGCCCGGGCAAAACCAAACCATGTGCCGTCAACTCCCGTGTGAGCGGTGGAAAGCTTCACGGCCTCTTCCCCGTCCACCGACACGGAAAAATAAACACCATCATCGTATCCGCCTTCCGTGCGGCGTTCCAGGCAAACGGAATTCTGTCCGTCGTCCCAGGAAACCTCTATCTGGCTATTGCGGCCGTGATCTCCCTTACCCACCCGGATGGTCCAGGTGAAGCCGCTGTCGGCCACCGCCCGGGCAGCCTCGGGGCCGTTGGTGCGGATCTCGTCCACCGCCTCAGCCAGCATATCGTCGGTGAGGCCGTCCACCAGGGTGACCAAGGTCTGATCCTTCTCCAACGCGTCGGCCATCTGAGTGAACATGGTCTCCAGGTCCTCCGCCGTGGGGGTGAACACATAGGCCGTACCGGAATACTGGACCGTGGGCATATAGAAGCTGGAGAAGGTGCCGCTCACCTTTTTCACGTTGTTCTTGTTGACCACCCCGGCCAGGATGTCGCCGTAGGTCTTGAGCGTCCGCTCCCAGGCCGCGGCGTCGTCAGGAATGTCGTCCGCACTAAACTCCCCGCCGGAGTTGTTCTCCACGAACTGGAAATAGTCCATGATGTAGTAAGTTTCGCTAAACTGAGGGATATAGAAGCCCACCACGCCGTCCTTATTTCCCGTCACTGTAGCCTCCAAAACGGTGTCGCCCCCCAGGTCCAGGGCGGCGTCCAGGATCGCACCGTCTTTTCCGCCCTCCAGCTGCATCCGCAGGGCGGCGCCGTTAAGAATGGCGGCAGCCTCCCCCAGACTGTCGTCCACCTGGGCGGTGAGGGTCATGTCCACATTCGCCGTCTCCGCCTCCTGCCCGCTGGGAGCAAGGAAGGCCAGCTCGTTCTGGGCGATGGACTGGAGCAGATCCCGGTGGGCCGCCAGGAACCCCTTGTCCGGGCTTTTCAGCAGCCCGGAGGCCAGCCACACCGCCAGCCCCAGCACCACCGCGCAGGCCACGGCGATGGGCACGAACACGGCGGCCTTGCGCTTGGGCTTGACCTCCTCCGCGGGCGGCGCGTCAAAATCGCTCACGACTCCTTCCCCAAAGGCCGGGGGCGTGTCTCCTCCCTCCGGCAGGGGGCCCTCCGGGGACGAAGCGGCCCGGTCCGCCAACTCGTCCAGGGTATCGCCCAAAGCGGGCGGAGCAGGCTCCGCGGCCTCCGCCCCGCACAGGGGGCACCGGTCCTCGCCGGGCGCCAATTCTCTTCCGCAGTCAGGGCAAGTTCTCATTTCCGGATCCCTCCCTCAGCAGGCAATATCAATACAGAGTACATTATACACAACTCTCTCTGAGATAGCAAATTAAATTTCCATGAAAAGCCGGGTGGCGGGCAAAGGCCCCGGGCGGTGCTTTCCAAGTTCACGTTGACTTTACCGGCGGTGTGGAGTAAAATGATGGGTAATGCGACGTAAAAAAGGAGTTTTTGCCATGGCGATGACGTTAGAGGATTTCAAGGCCGCGCGGCGCGTTCTGGAGGGGATCATCGACCCCACCCATCTGGTCTACTCCCCCGCTTTTTCCGCCGTCTCGGGCAACCATGTGTACCTGAAGCCGGAAAATCTGCAGGTCACGGGAGCGTACAAGATCCGCGGCGCTTCTTATAAGGTGAGTACCCTTACCGACGAACAGCGGGAAAAGGGACTGATCACCGCGTCGGCGGGTAACCACGCCCAGGGGGTGGCCATGGCCGCCCAGAAGGCCGGGTGCCGCGCCGTGATCGTCATGCCCACCACCACGCCGCTGGTGAAGGTGAACAACACCAAGGCGCTGGGCGCGGAGGTGGTGCTGTTCGGCGGCACCTTTGACGACGCCGCCGCCAAGGCCCACGAACTGGAACAGGAGCAGGGCCTCACCTACATCCCCCCCTTCAACGACGCCACCGTCGCCACCGGCCAGGGCACCATCGCCTACGAGATCTTCTCCGACCTCCCCGACGTGGATGTGATCCTGGTCCCCATCGGCGGCGGCGGGCTGTGCGCGGGAGTGTCCACCCTCACCAAGCTGCTGAATCCCAATGTGAAGGTCATCGGCGTGGAACCGACCGGCGCGGCCAGCATGAAGGCGGCGCTGAAGGCGGGCAAGCCCGTCACCCTGGACAGCGTGGACACCATCGCCGACGGCGTGGCGGTCAAAACCGTGGGTGATGTGGTATTCCCCTATATTCAAAAGTATGTAGACGACATCATCACCATCCCCGACGACGAGCTGGTGGACGCCTTTTTGGATATGATGGAAAAGCACAAGATGGTGGTGGAGAACGCGGGACTGCTGCCCATCGCCGCCCTCAGCCACCTGGACTGCAAGGGCAAAAACGTGGCCTGCGTGCTGTCCGGGGGCAACATGGACGTGATCACCATGTCCTCTCTGGTCCAGCACGGCCTGATCAACCGGGGCCGCATCTTCACCTTCTCTGTCCTTCTTCCCGACCGCCCCGGCGAGCTGCTGCGGGTGGCGGAGATCATCGCCCGGGAGAAAGGCAACGTGGTCAAGCTGGACCACAACCAGTTCGTGTCCATCAACCGCCAGAGCGCGGTGGAGCTGAAGGTGACTCTGGAGGCCTTCGGCCACGAGCACAAAAACGCCATTCTGGACGCCTTGCAGCGGGAGGGCTATCAGGCCCATGTGGTGAACACCGCGGACTTCGTTTACTGACCGGCGGAAAATACAGCACCCCGCAGCGGCGACGCGCGCCGCTGCGGGGCTATATCTTCGGTGCGGCTGGCCCGTCGAGTCGTAGCGGCGGACAAGAGAGCCGCGGGCGGGCCGTGGGCGGCTTGGGGGGCCTGCCGCCGTCCCGGGAGCCGAGCCGCTTGCACCATCCTATGCACCCCCCTGTTTCTTTGCCCACGCCTGCGAGAGCAGGGACGCCGCCGGAGGCGGCGCAAATTTCGCGCTCTGCGCGGGATTTCCGAAGGGTGGGCTTCACCCCCTGAGGAATATCGTCCTGAAAGGAGGATCTCCATGTCTCAGCCTATCGCCCTGGCCCCTTCCATCCTCTCCGCGGATTTTTGCCGCCTGGGGGAGGACATCGCCGCCGTCAAGGACGCCGAATGGCTCCACGTGGACGTGATGGACGGGCGGTTCGTGCCCAACCTCACCATCGGCGTGCCGGTGGTACAGTCCATCCGCAAGCACACTGAAATGTTCCTGGATGTCCACCTGATGATCGAAAAGCCCGTGGACATGGCCGCTGCCTTCGCCAAGGCCGGAGCGGACCAGCTCACCGTCCATCTGGAATCGGATATGCCCCATGGTATCCGCGCCGCCCTGGACGTGATGACCGCTCACGGCGTGAAAAAGGGTGTGGCCCTGCGGCCTATTACCAAGGCCGAGGCTATCCTCCCCTACCTCCCTGAACTGGACGTGGTGGTGGTGATGACGGTGGAGCCAGGCTTCGGCGGGCAGAAATTTATGGAGGACCAGCTGGATACCATTCGGACCGTACGGAAATACATCGACCAGATCAACCCCGCCTGCCGTCTGGAAGTGGACGGCGGCATCGCCACGGACACCATCGCCGCCGCCTATCAGGCGGGGGCGGACACCTTCGTGGCCGGGTCCGCGGTGTTTGGAAAACCGGACCGGGCGGCGGCCATCGCCGCACTGCGAGGTGCCTGCCATGGCAAATAACAGCTTCCCCCCTGCTTTGGACACGCTGGTGGAGCAGTTTGCCCGTCTTCCCGGCGTGGGCCGCAAGTCCGCCCAGCGGCTGGCCTTTTTTGTGCTGGGCCTGCCCCAGAGTGAGGTGCAGAGCTTCGCCCAGGCCCTGCTGGACGCCAAGGGGCAGATCCACCGCTGCCCGGTATGCCAGAACTTCTCCGAGGGGGACGGCCCCTGTTCCCTGTGTGCCAGCTCACGGCGGGACATCTCCACCATCTGCGTGGTGGCAGAAGCCAAGGACGTGGCGGCTCTGGAGCGCAGCCAGGAGTACCGGGGGCTTTACCACGTCCTCCACGGGGTCATCTCCCCCATGAACCACATCGGCCCCGACGATCTGGCGGTGAAAGAGCTGCTGGAGCGGGTGGCGGGCGGCGGCGTGAAGGAGGTCATCATGGCCACCAACCCGGACACTGAGGGGGAGGCCACCGCCATGTACCTCTCCCGCCTGCTCAAGCCCTTTGGGGTGACGGTGACCCGACTGGCCTATGGCGTACCGGTGGGCGGGCATCTGGAGTTCGCCGACGACGCCACCCTCATGCGCGCCCTGGAGGGCCGCCGGGAGATGTAGGTTGTTTTGGTAAAGCAAAAAGAAGGCAGGCCAAATGGCCTGCCTTCTTTTTGCTCGTTTACTGATTGGGCACAACGGCGAAGAACTCCAGAGGGCCGTCGCTGTCGTTGATGAGGGAATGAGAGCGGCCCTTGGGGCAGTAGTGGCAATCCCCCGCCTTCAGCGGCTCCTCCCCGTCCTCCACCTTCACCTTCCCCGTGCCGGAGAGGATGTAGATGATCTCGCTGCTGGTCTCGTGGGTGTGGTAGCCGATGGAGCAGCCGGGGTCCAAAACACCCTTGAGAATTTTGCCCAGCTCGTCTGTGTGCATCTTGGCCCGGAGGGCGCCCTCCCCGCCCAGAAAGTGGGGAAGGACGGTCTCGTCCATGGCGTTGAAGTTCAAAGTCATAACAGTTCTCTCCTTCCATATGGGCGGGCGGATTTGGGACCCGCTCCTACGGGCGGAATTGGTTGGTATTCGGGTCGTAGGTATAGCCAAGGTTGGCCAGCCGTTCGGTCAGCTCGCCGGGGTCTGCGTCCAACGCGTCGCACAGCGCGTCCAGCCCGGCGCAGCCGTCCCGCAGCTTAGTGTTGCAGAGGCTCAGCAAAATGAACGGGTCTTGGGGCAACACGTCCTCACACCCCCAGCTTCATGGCGACGAAGTTGTCCACCATAGCCAGGGCGTTGTCCAGCATGAGCACGTCCTTGCCGCCGCCCATGGCGGAGTCGGGCTTACCGCCGCCGGAGCCGCCGGCGATGGCGCAGACCTGCTTGATGATGTCCCCGGCCCGGATCCCCTTGGCGACGGCCTCCGTGCCGCAGACGGCCAGGAAGGTGATCTTGCCGTCCTTTACCGAGGAGAGGACGGCTACCACATTGGCGGCTTTATCCTTGAGGAAGTCGCCCATCTTCCGCATCCGGTCCGCGTCCGCGTCGGGCAAAGAGGCGGTGAGCACCTTCAAGCCACCCACGTCCTTCGCGCCCATGAGGAAGCTGTTGGCCTCCCCTGCCGCCTCCTTCTCCTTAAAGTGGGCCAGGGCGCTGCGGAGCTGGCGCAGCTCCTCCATCTGCTGGATGGCCCGCTCCCGCAGCTCGGCGGGCTTGGCCTTGATGGCGGCGGCAGCGTCCAGCAGGAGCTGCTCCCGGCTACGCATCATCTGAAGGGTGGCAAGGCCGGTGGTGGCCTCGATGCGGCGCACGCCGGAGGCCACGGAGAACTCGCTCTGGATGTGGAACGGCCCGGCCTTGGCGGTGTTGTCCAGATGGGTGCCGCCACAGAACTCCACGGAGTAGCCATGTCCCATGTCCACCACCCGGACGGTGTCGCCGTACTTCTCGCCAAACAGGGCCACCGCCCCGGTCTTTTTGGCCTCCTCGATGGGCAGTACCTTGGTCTCCACGTCGTAGCCCTCCAGAATGGCGGCGTTGACCATATCGTTGACCCGGACCAGCTCCTCAGGGGTCATGGCGGAGAAGTGGGTGAAGTCGAAGCGCAGACGGTCAGGCTCCACCAGGGAGCCGGCCTGCTGGACGTGGTCGCCCAGCACGGTGCGCAAAGCCTTATCCAGCAGGTGGGTGGCGGAGTGGGCGCGCATGACCGCCTTGCGGCGGGTCTCGTCGATGGCGGCGGTGATGTTGTCTCCCACCTTGAGCACCCCCGACTTCACCACGCCGTAGTGCATATACTTACCGCCCTTGTTCTTTTGCACGTCCCGCACCTCAAAGGCGCAGTTGCCGTTGGAGATGACGCCGTGGTCGGCCACCTGGCCGCCCATCTCGGCGTACAGGGTGGTCTTGTCCAGCACCACAATGGCCTCCGCCCCGGCGGCCACCTCGTCCCGCAGCTCGTCGTCGGCCACGATGGCCAGCACCTTGCCGTCGGTGGCGGTGTTGGTATAGCCCACAAACTCCGTCTCGGGCATATCCTTGCCGAACTCGATGCCCGTCCAGCCCAGGTCGCCCAGGGCCTCCCGGGCTTTGCGGGCACGAATTTTCTGCTCCTCCATCAAAGCCTTGAAGCCGTCCTGGTCCACCGTCAACCCCTCCTCGGCCACCATCTCAATGGTCAGGTCGATGGGGAAGCCGTAGGTGTCGTAGAGCTTGAAGGCGTCCGCCCCGGAGAACACGGTCTCCCCCTTTTCCTTGTGGGCGTTGATGAGGCTATGGAGGATGTTCATGCCGCCGTCGATGGTCTTGGCGAAGTTCTCCTCCTCCACCCGGATGACCTTGGTGATATACCCCTGCTTTTCCGCCAGCTCGGGATAGTGGCCCTGGTTCTCGTGGACCACGGTGGCGCAGACCTCATAGAGGAACGGCTCGTTGACCCCCAGGAGCTTGCCGTGGCGGGCGGCGCGGCGGAGCAGGCGGCGCAGGACGTAGCCTCGGCCCTCGTTGGAGGGGAGCACGCCGTCGGAGATCATAAAGGTGGCGGAGCGGATGTGGTCGGTGATGACCCGGAGGGACACGTCCTTGGCGGTGGACTCACCGTAGTGGGCGTGGGTGATCTCGGAAACCTTGTTGGTGATGTTCATGACCGTGTCCACATCGAAGAGGGAATTCACGTTCTGGCACACCACCGCCAGACGCTCCAGGCCCATGCCCGTGTCGATGTTCTTCTGCTTCAGCTCCTCGTAGTGGCCCTCGCCGTCGTTGTTGAACTGGGAGAAGACGATGTTCCAGACCTCCATATAGCGGTCGCAGTCGCAGCCCACGGTGCAGCCGGGCTTGCCGCAGCCGTACTCGGGGCCGCGGTCATAATAAATTTCGGAGCAGGGGCCGCACGGACCGGAGCCGTGCTCCCAGAAGTTGTCCTCCTTGCCGAACTTGAAGATGCGCTCGGCGGGAATGCCGATCTCCTCGTTCCAGATGCGGAAGGCCTCATCGTCGGCGGGAGTGGTCTCGTTCCCGGCAAACACGGAGGGATAGAGGCGGTCGGGGTCGATGCCCACCCACTCGGGGGAGGTCAAAAACTCCCAAGCCCAGTGGATGGCGTCCCGCTTGAAGTAGTCGCCGAAGGAGAAGTTGCCCAGCATCTCGAAATAGGTGCCGTGGCGGGCGGTGTGGCCGATGTTCTCGATGTCCCCGGTGCGGATGCACTTCTGGCAGGTGGTGACCCGGTGGCGGGGCGGCTCCTTCTCCCCGGTGAAGTAGGGCTTCATGGGGGCCATGCCCGAGTTGATGAGCAGCAGGGACGGGTCATCCTGGGGGATGAGGGGGAAGCTGGGCAGGCGGAGATGCTCCTTGGTCTCGAAGAACTTCAAGAACATCTCCCGCAGCTCGTTTACCCCAAAGGGCTTGGTCTGTTTCATGGTTACAACCTCCTGAATATGAAAACGGCCTATTGTCGCCATTTTTGTTGATACCTGCTATATCTTATCAGTTCTCTCCTATTTGTCAAGAGGTTTCCCCCTCCAGCGGGGCAAAAAAAGACGGCCCGCAGGCCGTCTTTTGGTCTCTGTTTACATCCTCCGCTCCAAAATACGGTTGGCGGCGAGGAACACGGCGGCAAACAGGATCATTACCGTCATGATGGCGCGAAAGGCATACAGATCGAAGGGCGCAAGGACAAACAACAGCGCGGCGCTGGTAAAAAAGGTCACGATCCCCGCGATCTCAAAGCTCTTGTGGATGATGGTCTGGGACCGTTCATCGGTGTCCTTCACCTTCGCCTTTTTGTAGGCCTCGGGGTTGTGAAGCAGATAGGTGCAGCGGATCAGCAGGATCACCGCCCCCGCCGTGATACCCGACGCGCCGCCAATGTAAAAGCCCTTGGTGAAGTCCTCTAACGCGCTGCCGGGCACCAGCGTGAAGTAGCACACGATACCCACGATACCCACCAGCAGCAGGCCGATGGAGGCCAAACGCTGATTCTTCAGCTGCTGGGTGTAATCCTTTCCGCCGATCATTTTAATAAGCGCCATGGTCTATTCCTCCTCAAAGATGAAAATTTCCTCAATGGTCATGCCGAAATACTTGGCCAGCTTGTGGGCCAACGCCAGCGAGGCGTTATAGCGGCCGCCCTCCAGCGAGATGATGGTCTGCCGCGTCACCTCCACCGCCTCGGCCAGCTCCGCCTGGGATAGCCCCCGCTCCTTCCGGAGCGCGGCGATGCGATTGTCCAAGGAAACACCTCCTCGCAAATATGTAAAGTGCGCTTTACACCCGTAGGATAGCACAGTCTCCCGCGAATGTCAAGCGCACTTTACAATTTAATTTATTTTTTAGCGTCACCTGCCCAGTCCCAGCCGCCGCAGGACCACCCCCGCCTTTTTGCGGAGGTAGCGGCGTTTTTCCAGCCGCTGGGCCTTCTCGTAGAGAGCGTCGATGTCCCCGGTATGCTCTCCCGGCGCGCCCTCCCATTCCAGACAGCGGCGGCGCAGGCGGGGGAACTGCCAAAGGTAGGTCAGCTCGTACCACCGGCGGCTGTCCGCGTCCCCCTGCTCGTGCCAGTAGGTGGAAAACTGCTCCGCCATGGGGGCGTAGAGGGTGGCCTCCATCTCTTCGGCGGACACATAGCCCCCCTCCACCGCCATGGGCACGATGTCGGTGCAGGGCAGGAAGTTGAGGCCGTGCATTTGCAGCTCGTAACGCCCCGGGATGCCCTTTACCAGCTCGTAGGTCTCCCGCATGGTGGCGGCGGTCTCGAAGGGGTGGAGAAGCATGAAGTCATAGCTGGCCCAGAACACCCCCGAACCGGCGATGACCCGGGTGGCTTGGGCCACGTCGCCGTTGGTCTCATAACGGTGGAAGATATCCTTGCGGATATGGGGCGAGCCGGACTGGATGCCCATGATGACCTCCACCAGCCCCGCGTCCTTCAGGGTCTTGAGCATCTGCTCATTCACCATTTTCGGGTGGGTCCAAATGCTGAAGGGCAGGCCGATCCGTTTTTTATACGCGGCGGCGAACTCCTCCACCCACCCCGGCGTATTGGGAAATATCTCGTCGTAAAAGTGGACGAACACCAGCCGTTTGCACTGGCGCTTGGCCTCCTCCAGCTCTGCCATCACGCTGTCCACCGAGCGGAAGCGAATGGGCTTGCTCCCCGGCGGGCAGAGCCGCCGCAGGTTTTGACAGGCGCAGTAGGTGCAGGTAAAGGGGCACCCCCGGGAGGCGATGACCTCGTAGCTCAGGGTGTCCAGCTGGGGGTCTCCCGGCTCACAGCGGCCCTGGTCGATCAACCACGCATTGGGGCTGTTCACCGTGGGGCGGCCGTACACGTCCAGGTCCTCCTCCAAGGGCGCGATGGGGTTTTCCTTCACGCCGCCGCCCTCTAAATAGCAAAGGCTGTCCAGCCCACGGGGGTCTCCCCCGCTTTTCAGCGTCTCCGCCAACGCCACGATGGGCTTTTCCCCGTCCAGCCGCAGCACGTAGTCCGCCCCCAGGGTGAGCAGCCGCTTTGGCTCCAGGGACGCGTACGCCCCGCCGCACACCACCGTCTCCCCCGCCCTCTTGAGGGTCTTGACCACCTGCTCCACCGTCTCCAAATACATGGAGCTCATCACCGACAGTCCTACGAACACCGGCTTCTCCCGCGCCACCAGCTCGGTAAGCAGCGCCAGCTCCTCCGCCGTGGCAGGGGACGGCGCGCGGGAGTTGAACCGCTTGAAATACACCGCCGCCACGTTCCACCCCGCCTGTCGCAGGGCGGTTTCCAGATACCGCACCCCCAGGGCCTTTACATTATAAAACGCCACCAGTACCACCGTTTTCCGTTCCATACTCCTCTACCCCCTTGTGTTTCTTTTCCTAATTCTTGCCTTTGATGATAGCATTTATACTCGAAAATTGCAAGAGAAATATTAGCGTAATTTACACTTATAATTCTAAGTGTATCATGTGGGGGTGAAATAGGATAAACTAGAGCCAAAGGACGGTGTTGCCCGATGTTTCGCGTAGAAAAGACTGAATACGTCAACAAGACGTTTCGCCTCCCCCAGGACCTGGTGGGACAGCTGGAGCGGCTGGCCCAGTCTGAGGGCGTTTCCCTCAACCAACTGGTGCTCCAGTGCTGTAACTATGCCCTGGAGCATCTGGACAAGGAGTAAAAAAACTGGTATACTTGTCCCATCCGAAAGGAGGTCCTGTTTATGTCCGAGTGTCTCTTTTGTAAGATCGCTGCCGGGGAGATCCCGTCCAAGAAGGTGTATGAGGACGACCTCTGCTACGCCTTCTACGACATCGACCCTCAGGCTCCCGTCCACTTCCTGGTCATCCCCAAGGCGCACATCGCCTCCTGCGGAGAGGTCACCGTGGAAAACGCTCCCGTGGTCGCCCATATCTTCGAGGTCATCTCCAAGGTGACGAAGGAACTGGGCGTCACTGACTTCCGGGTGGTGTCCAACTGCGGCGCCCAGGCAGGGCAAAGCGTTCCTCACCTTCACTTTCACGTCCTCTCCGGACGGGACATGACATGGCCTCCGGGTTAAAGCGTCGCAGGGCGGTGGGATATCTCGCCGCCCTTCTCCCTCTGTGGGGACTTTGCCTGGTACGGCTCTGGGCCGTCCTGGGCGGGCATATCCCCGGTAAGCTCATCGGGGCGCTGTCCCTGCTCCCCGCCGCCGGCGCGCTGTTTCTCTGCTGGCGGTTCGAGCTGGACCAAAGACTCCTGCGGCCCTTCCAAAGCCCCGCCGCCAATCTTTTGGCAGGCGGGCTGAGCTTTTTGGTGGGGGGACTTTTGGACTCCAGCTACACCATGATCTCCGTCCCGGGCGCTCTGCTGGATCACCCCGTCTGCCGGGGGCTGTGCGCGCTGGGCAGCGGACTGTTTTTTGCCTGTCTGGTCCTGGCGGTCTGCACCGCCGCCCGGGCGTGGGGGCGGCTTCCCACCGGCTCCCGCTGGCAGCTGCCCATCCTGTTCCTTCTGGTCAACGGTCTGACCCTGTTCTACATTCTGGGCAGCGCCACCGTCTATGTCTGGGACAACGCGGGGTACTGGACGGTGGCCCGGCAGCTGGCCGCCGCCCCCTTCGGTCTCGGCCAACTGCGCCAGGTGGTCCAGACCATTTCCACCACGGAATACAACTACCTGCTGGCCCTCCCCATCTCCTGGGTCATGCGTCTCTTCGGCGGGAGCCGGGCGGTGTTTGTGTTCGCCACGGTCAACCTCTACCTCCTCCCCACCCTGTGGGGCCTGTGCGCGCTGGGGCGGGAACGAAGCTGGGGCGGAGTCCTGCTGGCCCTTCTCTTTCCCGGTCTGACCTACCTGGCCCTGGTCGGCTATGTGGATGTGGCCGCCTGCGGCGTGGCCGTCTGGGCGGTGGTCTTTTATACCCGGCGGGAGGCCCCCGGCTGGAGCCGGGGGTTGTTAGCGGGGGTGTGTCTGGCCGCCAGCTTTTTGCTGCGGCGGTACTTCCTGTTCTTCGCCGCCTCCTTCGGCGTGGCCGCCCTGCTCCCTGCCCTGCGCCATCGGGACCGGGAGGGCTGGACCGCCTTTGGCTCCCTGTTTGCCGCCACCGCCTCCGTCTCCCTCTACTGCACCCAGCAGTTTTTGGTGGACAAGCTGACCACAAATTACGGCGCGCTGTACTCCGCGTATGATCTGGGGCTGCGGAGCGACGTGATGCTTTTTTGCCGCTATTTTGGTTTTCTGGTCCTGGGCGCCGCCCTGGCCTGGGGCCTCTACCGGCTCATCGCCCGGCGGCAGGACCGGGATCAGATGCTGCTGGCCTTGGCCCAGCTTCTCCTGTGCTTTTTCCTGCTGACCCGGATCCAGTCCCACGGCCAGCAGCACACCCTGCTCTACGTCCCCTGCCTGGCCCTGATCCTGGCCCCCTTCCAGGAGGAGTTCCGGTGGAAGCGGGTTTCCGCCTGGGTCCTGGCGGCGGTCTGTACGCTGGTGGGGCTTCTTCCCCGGCCCCAGCCTGCCTCCATCTCCGCCATCCCATACCCTGACCCGGTCCCCGGCTTCTCCTTCCACGGTCCCCGGCGGGAGGATATCGGCCAGCTCATCGCCCTCAGCGACCGGCTGGACGACCTGGCCGCACGGGACGGCGCGGGAACCACCGCCGCCGTGTGCGCCTCCTCTTTCCTTCTGAACACGGACACGCTGTTGAACCTCCACCCCTCTCTGAATCTGCCGGAGCGGGAGGACGGCATACATTATATTTACGTCTCCTCGGTGGATAAGCGGGACGGCTTCAGCTGGGCCATGCTGGAGGCCGACTACCTGGTGGTAGGCGACCCGGTGCAGGTCCATCTGGGGGAGGAAAACCAGCAGATCGTGGCCATCCCCGCCCACGCGGTGCTGGACGGCACGGGCTTTGGCGCGGCCTATGAGCGGCTGGACGACGTGTTCACCCTTCAAGACGGCTCGTCGGTCTACCTCTACCGCCGACTCCGTACCGTCACCGCGGCGGAGCGGCAGGAGATCGCTCAGGCCCTCACCGCCAAGTACCCCGACTACGCCCAGCTCTATCAAGCGCCTTAAAGTCTTCTTCGTGAATGAAAATGTGGTATACTATCTCTGGAAAATTATCTTGCCAAAGGGAGTGGAGTTCTGTGGAACTGACCGAACAGACCTTAAACAGCCGCCGGGTCTTTGACGGACGGCTTCTCCATCTGGATGTGGACGACATCCGTCTGCCTGACGGCGGCGAAGCGGTCCGGGAGGTGGTGCGCCATCCCGGCGGGGTGTGCGTGCTCCCCCTCCATGACGACGGCACCGTCTCCGTGGTGCGGCAGTTCCGCTATCCCTACAAGGAAGTGACCACCGAGCTGCCCGCGGGCAAGCTGGAGCCGGGGGAAGACCCCGACGACGCCATCCGCCGGGAGCTTTCCGAGGAGGCGGGCCTCACCGCCAAGACCTGGCGCAAGATGGGGGTGTTTTACCCCACCCCCGGCTACACCGACGAGGTGCTCCACCTCTACTTTGCCCGGGACCTCTCCCAGGGGGAGTGCCATCCGGACGACGATGAGTTTATCGCCCCCCAGCGCGTCCCCCTGGCCCTGCTGGTGGACCAGGCCATGGACGGAACGCTGAAGGACGGCAAGACCATCGCCCTGCTCCTGATGGTGCAGCGGCTGTTGGACCGAGAGAACGCATAAGGAGGTCGCGCATATGCCGACGGAAAAGACCGTCCTGGTGGTGGAGGACGAGGCCAACATCGTGGACATCCTCACCTTTAATCTGGAGCGGGAGGGCTACCGGGTCCTCTCCGCCTACGACGGGCAGGCGGGGCTGGAGACCGCCCAAAAAGAAAAGCCCGACCTCATCCTGCTGGACCTGATGCTCCCCAAGCTGAACGGGTTCCAGGTCTGCCGCACCCTGCGGGACGCGGGGGATACCGTGCCCATCCTTATGCTCACCGCCCGGGAGGAGGAGAGCGACAAGGTCAAGGGATTGGAGTTGGGGGCGGACGACTACATCACCAAGCCCTTCTCCGTCCGGGAGCTGATGGCCCGGGTCAAGAGCAACATCCGCCGGGTGGACATGCCTCCCCGCCTCAGTGAAGGGAGTGGAGGGGTAGAGCTGGGCCGTCTGCGTCTGGACAACGAGACCGCCACCGCCTACAAGGACGGGACGGCGCTGGAGCTGTCCCAGCGGGAGTATGAGCTGATCTCCTTTCTGGCGGCTCACCCCGACAAGGTATTCTCCCGTGAGGAGCTGATGGAGCACGTGTGGAACTACGCGGGCTACGTGGGCGACGTGCGCGGCGTGGACGTGGCGGTGCGCCGCCTGCGGGAGAAGCTGGAGGACGATCCCGCCAATCCCCGCTTTGTGGTCACCCGCCGGGGGCTGGGGTACTACTTCAACACCCACCAGGAGGACAAGTGATCCTTTCCCCCCACCGGCCCGCGGCCGGACAGATCTTGAAACACAGGAGGTGACGGAAGATGTTTCGCTCGCTGCACATGAAGCTGGTGCTGATCATGGTGCTGCTCATTCTCGCGCTGATGACGGTGGTGGGCGCGTTCCTCATGAACTCCGTCACCGCCTTCTATCTGGACGATTTTTACTCTGAGATGGCCGACGTCCTCACCGACGAACAGTTCGTCCGGGACGTGACCACCGCCGAGGCGGAGGAGACCAACGGCCCGGATAAGATCCAGGCCATCCTCCGCAGCTACGTCGGCCCCCTGGGGGTGGACAGCCGCACCCGCAACTACTATGTTCTGGACGGGGAAACCATGGCCTGCCTCGCCACCTCTGACGACTCGGGCAAGCAGCTGGACGTCACCCCCAATCTCTCCGCCGCCCTTCAGGGCCGGGAGGGCTACGCCAGCGACCCCGGCGCGGCCTACATGGACGTTGCCATTCCCATTCGGCGGGGCGGCGCGGACTACATCATCTATCTCTATGACAACCGCCAGACCTCCCAGCAGCTCAGCGACCAGCTCTTTACCCTGATCCTGGAGGCGCTGGTGTTCGGCCTGGCCATCTCCGTGCTCCTCTCCTTCCTGCTGTCCAAGACCATGATCGGCCCCATCGAGCGGCTCACCGACGGCGTGCGCCAGGTGGCTGCCGGGGACTTCTCCAAGAAGATCGAGGTAGGCTCCAAGGACGAGATCGGCGTGCTGACCGAGAACTTCAACGCCATGGCCCGCCAGCTGCGGAACACCATCGCCCAGGTGGAGAACGAGCGCAACAAGCTGGACACCCTCTTTCTCCACATGACCGACGGCGTGGTGGCCTTCTCCCACCGGGGGGCGCTCATCCACGCCAACCCCGCCGCCGGGCAGCTCCTGGGCCTCCCGGTGGACGCCAACACCACCTACGACGACCTCTTTGCCGACGTGGCCCCCTTCTACGACGTGCTCTCCATGGACCAGGCCCCGGGCTACCTCACCGGCAGCCGGGAGACCGGCGACCGCTTCCTGGAGCTGACCCTCGCCCCCTTCGACAAGGAAAGCCCGGACAGCGGCGTGCTGGTGGTGCTCCACGACGTCACCGCCCAGCGGCGCAACGAGGAGATGCGCAAGGAATTCGTGGCCAACGTCTCCCACGAGCTGCGCACCCCCCTCACCAATATCCGCTCCTATGCCGAGACCCTGGCCGACGGCGGCGACGACCTGCCGGAAAAGACCCGTAAGGGCTTTTTCACCATCATCCTCAATGAGACCGACCGCATGACTCACATCGTCCAAGACCTGCTCACCCTCTCCCGCTTCGACTCCGGGCGGGGGGAGCTTACCTTCGCCCCCTTCTCCTTCCTGGAGGCTACCGAGCACGTCTGCCAGGCCGTGAAGCTGGAGGCCCAGCGCCACAACCACACCCTCACCCTCCGCGCTCCCAAGCACCTCCCCGATGTGGTGGGCGACCGGGACCGGGTGGTGCAGGTGATGATGAACGTGGTGTCCAACTCCATCAAGTACACCCCCAATGGCGGCCACATCGATATGCGGGTGGGCCGCACCGAGGCCACCGTTTGGCTGGAGGTGGACGACGACGGCATCGGCATCCCCGCTCCCGACCGGGAACGGATCTTTGAGCGCTTCTACCGGGTGGACAAGGCCCGCTCCCGCCAGTCCGGCGGCACCGGGCTGGGTCTCTCCATCGCCAAGGAGATCGTGGACCGCCACCACGGCGCGCTGACCCTGGTGGACAAGGACGGCCCCGGTCTTTGCGTCCGTCTGGAGCTGCCCATCGGAGGGCCGGGCCATGAAGGGTAAACGCCGCCGCTTCAAGGAGGGGTGCAAGACCCTCCTCATTGTGCTGCTCTCCTGCTCGGCGGTGTTTCTGGCCAGCCGGACGCTCCTGCCTCAGGGAGGGCGCGCGTTCCTCTCCCGCCTGTCCCAACCTGCCCCCACCTCCGGCGGGGCAAGAGATCCTGCCCGCTCCGCCCAGACCCTTCAGCCCGCCGCCTTCGCCGTCACCTGGGCAGAGGGTCGATACGCCGTGCTGTACGATCAGGAGGACCAGGAGGGCTACACCCGTATCTCCGCCCTTCTGTCCGAGGCCCTCAGCGAGGCGGGCCGTCCCACCCCCATCGCCGCCCGCCAGTGGGAGCTGGCACTGACGCAGCCGGGGGTGTTTTGGGAGTATCCCGGCACCATCCCTCTGGACGTTCTCAACCGCTGGCTCTCCGACCAGGACAACGCCCTTTTGGAGGGCTGCAGCGCCCAGCGGATCTGCGTCACCGCCAACGCCCTCTACTTCTCCCTCTCCGGCGCGGAGGAGCGGTACTTTTTCGCGCCTCTGGACAACGACCTGGCCGCCAGCCTGGATTACCTCTCCCAGCGCTTCACCGCCAACGGCGCGCGCTTTGCCTGTGAAGACGGCAGCTACCCCCTCCTCCGCCGGGACGCTCTGGTGCTCTCCACCACCCCCGAGCCTCCCCAGCTTTTGGGTGAGCGGCCCTTCGGCATCGGGGAGGACAACGCTCCCGACGAAGCCCTAAACCGCATCCTTCAGACCCTCTCCTTCCACCCCCAGACCAACCCCCTCTACGCCATCACCGGCGGATACGCCATCACCGACGGCGGCGAGACCCTCCGGGTCATCGACGGGCTGATCACCTACCGCCGCACCGATGAAACCACCGTCCGCTTCCCCGCCGATTCCCCTCTGGACGCCACCCGCGCCCTGGCAGAGGAGACGGTGGGCGCGCTGGGTGGGGACGCCCGGCTCTACCTGCGGGGGATCACTGAGGCCGGCGGCGTCACCACCGTCACCTACTCCTATGCCTACCGCGGCGCGGCGATCCAGCAGGGCGGAGAGGGCTGGTGCGCCCGGTTTACCGTCAAGGACGGCGCCATCACTGCCATGGAGCTGCGGCCCCGCCGCTATACCGTTTTGGAGGGACAGAACGTCACCCTTCTCCCCCAGGAGCAGGCCGCCGCCATTGTAGGCGGGAAAGGCTCCAGCCTGGTCATTCTCTATGAGGACGCCCTCTCTGCCCAGGAGCAGCTCACCCCCTTCTGGGCCACCCACGCCGAAGGGAGGTAGCCGCCGTGGAAAGCTCTAAGCTCAAAAACCTGGTGATCCTGATCCTGGTCATCACCAACCTTCTGCTGGGCCTTCTTATGGTCGTCCAGGGCGTCACCAGCCGCCAGCGGCAGGCCCAGCTCCTCCTGGACGCCGTCGCCCTGCTGGAGGACCGGGGCATCGCCGTGAACACCTCCGGCATCCCCCAGGGCGACTTCCCCCCCGTCATGACCCTGGAGCAGGACAGCGACTGGGAGCAGAAGATGTTCTCCGCCCTGCTGGGAGAGGACCTCACCGCCACCCAGCGGGGGTTGGTGTCCTACTACGAAAGCGGCCTGGGCCGGGCGGAGGTCCGTGAGGACGGTTCCTTTACCGTTCAGTTTTCCACCTCCGCCGACGGCGGAGCTGCCTACCCCACCGGCGACCTGGACAAGCGCGCCCACGGTCTCGACCTCCTGCGGCGCATGGGCTTTGAAGCCATGGTCACCGCCGAGGACGACCAGACGGTGAAGGCGGTGCAGCTCTGGAACGGCACGCCCGTCTTTTCCTGCCCCGTTACCCTCACCTACGACGGCGACTGCCTCGCCGAACTGTCCGGCGTCCGCCTGATGGGCGTTCCCACCGCCGACCCCGCCCAGGGCGAGACCCTGTCCACCGCCACCCTGCTTCTGCGCTTCCGCTCGGGCATCATCGACTCCGGCGACGCCTGCTCCGCCATTCTGGAGGTCACCCAGGGTTACGTCCTTTCCTCCGGGCCTTCGGGAGCCTCACGTCTCACCCCCGTTCTGCGGCTGGAGACCGACACCAACCCCTATCTGGTGGACGCTCTCACCGGAGCCGTCACCCGCGGCTAGCGTCAATTTTTGTCGAAAAACCGCCCCTGGAGCGCTGCTGCTCCAGGGGCGGTTTTATCGAAAGTTTGTTTGATTTTCACGGAAAGCGCCGTTCTTTGGCCCGTGAGCCATAAAAATTTTTCAAAAATTGCAATTTGTGCTTGTATTTCCCGGCGATTGTGTTATACTAGTTGTGGTATTTGGGCACACTGACCTTACCATCTTTCTTTTGACGACACTTTCGCCGCTGGGTTCCCTTTCCCGTCCGGCTTTTTGGTATCCTGCGGTAGATTCCCCAAGCCCGCACGGGCCTTGGATATAGAGGGTTTTGAAATTGACAAAATATGTGATCACCGGTGGAAAACCACTATATGGCACCATCGATATCAGCGGCGCGAAGAATGCCGCTGTGGCTATTATTCCCGCAGCTTTGCTCGTTGACGGCACCTGCCGTATTGAAAATATCCCGCAGATCAGCGATGTTACCCTTATTTTGAATATTTTACAGGATCTGGGCGCAGAGGTCAGAACGGTCAACCGCACCACGGTAGACATTGACTGCTCCCACGTGCGCAACCAGCCTGTTCCCCACCAGCTGGCCCGGAAGATCCGCGCCAGCTATTATCTGATCGGTGCGCTTTTGAGCCGCTTCGGCTCCGCCCAGGTGCCTCCTCCCGGCGGTTGTGACCTTGGTGGTCGTCCCATCGACCAACACATCAAGGGCTTCACCGCCATGGGCGCCGACGTGGACGTGCGGGGCGGCTATATCCATGCCACCGCCCGGGACGGCCGCCTGAAGGGCGCCCAGGTCTATCTGGACATCGTGTCGGTGGGCGCCACCATGAACATCATGCTGGCCGCCACCCTGGCCGACGGTCTCACTGTCATTGAAAACGCCGCAAAAGAGCCGCATATCGTGGATCTGGCGAACTTTTTGAACTCTATGGGCGCGGATATCATGGGTGCGGGCACCGACGTCATCAAGATCCGCGGTGTGGACCGTCTGGCGGGCGGCACCTATTCCATCATTCCCGACCAGATCGAGGCGGGCACCTACATGGCCGCCGTGGCCGCCGCCGGGGGCCAGGTGCGCATCCACAACATTATCCCCAAGCATCTGGAGTGTATCACCGCCAAGCTTCAGGAGATGGGCGTGAGCGTGGAGGAGGACGGAGACGACCTGGTGGTCTCCCGCCGGGGTGCGCTTCACCGCGCCAACGTCAAGACCATGCCCTATCCCGGTTTCCCCACCGATATGCAGCCTCAGATCGCCGCCGTTTTGTGCCTGGCCCAGGGCACCAGCGTCCTCACCGAGGGCGTTTGGGACAACCGCTACCGCTATGTGGACGAGTTCCGCCGTCTGGGCGCCCAGATCCAGGTGGACGGCAAGGTGGCGGTCATCGAAGGGGTCAGCCAGCTCACCGGCGCGCCGGTGCGGGCCTGCGACCTGCGGGCGGGCGCGGCGCTGGTCATCGCCGGTCTGGCCGCTCACGGCGTGACAGAGATCGACTCCATTTACCACATTGAGCGGGGCTATGAGGACATCGTCCGCAAGCTCACCGGGGTGGGCGCGGATATCAAGGTGGTCATCACCCCCGATCAGGAGGAGGCTCAGCCCAGCGCGGGCTGATTTGCCCCAACATCCACACGGCAGAGGCGGCTGACGCCGCCTCTGTTTTTGTATCTTCGCGGAAAGGAGGGCGCCCATGCGTCTCACCATCTTTGCCAGCGGCTCCGGCGGCAACTGCGCCCTGGTCTCCCACGGCAGCACCCACCTTCTGGTGGATGCGGGGATCTCCGCCAAGCGCATTTCCGCCGCCCTGGCCCACTGGAACTTGTCGCCGGAGCACCTGGCGGGCTGCCTCATCACCCACACCCACGCCGACCACATCGCTGGGCTGGCCACCCTAACCAAGCGGTTCTCCATCTCCCTCTACGCCACCGCTCCCGCCGGGCGGCAGCTGGCCTACCGCCTGCCGGTGGACCACCTGCTCCAAACCGTCGTTCCGGAGGAGGCGCAGGCCATCGGTGAGATTACCGTCCGCCCCATCCCAACCAGCCACGACGCCCCCGGCTCGGCGGGCTACCGCTTCACTTCCCCCGACGGCCGCTCCGCCTGTCTGGTCACCGACCTGGGGGTGGTCACCCCCCAGGTAGAGGCCGCCGTGGAGGGAGTTGACCTGGCGGTGATCGAGTGCAACCACGACATAGACTCCCTGCAAAACGGCCCTTATCCCTATTACTTAAAAGCCCGCATCGCCGGACCCCAGGGGCACCTGTCCAATGCCGACGGCGCAAGGCTTTGCGCCCGGTGCGCCCAGGGCGGCGCCCACACGGTGGTGCTGGCCCATCTGTCCCGGGAGAACAACACCCCCGCCCTGGCCCGGGCCGCCGTCTCCCAGGCGCTGGAGGGTCTGCCCCCGGTGCGGCTGGAGGTGGCTCCGGTGCTGTGCGACGGACTGACCATCGAGGTGTAAGCCGATGACACACGTCTATTTGCTCTGCGTGGGCAAGCTGAAGGAAAAATTCTACGCCGACGCCGTGGCGGAATACCAAAAGCGGCTGTCCGCTTACTGCAAGCTGGACATCGTGGAGCTTGCGGAGGAAAAGCTGCCCCATGATCCCTCGCAAGCGCTTATTGATGCGGCCCTCGCCAAGGAGGCCGCGGCCATCCGGGCCAAGCTCCCGCCCCGGGCGCGGACGGTGGCCCTGTGCATCGAGGGGCAGCTCCTCTCCAGCCAAGAGCTTGCCAAGCGGCTGTCGGCCTGGGAGGCCGGACCCTCCAACCAGCTCTGCTTTCTCATCGGCGGAAGCTATGGCCTGGATGAACAGCTCAAACACGAGGCCCAGGTGCGTCTCTCCATGTCCCCCATGACCTTCCCCCACCACCTGGCCCGGGTGATGCTCCTGGAGCAGCTCTACCGGGGCTTCAAGATCAACGAAGGCGGCTCGTATCACAAATAAGGAGGTAACGACCATGGAATATTCTCTGCTTGACCAATGGCCCAAGGACGACGACGGCACGCCGGAGCCTGCCGCGCTGCTCTGCAACGGGTCCGACTACCCCGATGAGCTGGCATTGATGTGCTCTCTGCTGGAGAGCTTTTCCATCCCTCACTACGCCAAGCACCAGGGGGTCCGCCCAGTATATGAGCCTTCTGTTTGGACACGCCGCCGCCGGCATCGAGATCTATGTTCCCGCCTCCCTGCTGGAGAAGGCCCAGGCCCTTCTGGACGCTCCACCGGCGTTTGACGAAGCCGCAGAAGAGGACCCTGCGCCCTGAGCCAGTCCGGAACTTGTGAAAAACTCCCGAAAGTCTCTTGCCTCATAAGGGAGTTTATGGTATACTTTCCACATAAAGCTGAGAATGGGAGGTTTTGCTATGTCCTATCGTGATACCTATGAAAAGTGGCTCGCGTCCCCCGCCCTGGACGCCGCCGAGAAGGCCGAGCTGGAGGCCATCCGCGGCGACGAAAAGGAGATCGAATCCCGCTTCTTCGCGCCCCTGGAGTTTGGCACCGCCGGACTGCGGGGCACCATGTGCGTGGGGCTTCACCAGATGAACCGCCACGTGGTGCGCCACGCCACCCAGGCCTTTGCCGAGGTGATCCTGGCCGAGGGCCCGGAGGCGGCCAAGCGGGGCGTGGCTGTCTGCCACGACTGCCGTAACCACGGCCGGGAGTTCGCCGAGGAGGTCTGCGCCGTCATGGCGGGCAACGGCATCCCCACCCGCATCTTTGATTCTCTGCGTCCCACCCCCGAGGTGTCCTTCGCCGTGCGGGAGTATGGCTGCATCGCCGGGGTGAACGTCACCGCCAGCCACAACCCCAAGGAGTACAACGGCTACAAGGTCTACTGGGCGGATGGCGCACAGCTGCCCCCTCAGCACGCCGACGCCGTGGCCGCCAAGATGGGGGAGATCGACATCTTCTCCGGTATCAAGCGCATGGACTACCAAGAGGCCCTCAGCAAGGGTCTGGTCACCATCATGGCCGAAGAGACGGATGAAAAGTTCCTGGCCAACGTGATGGCCCAGGCCACCGACAAGGCGGTGGTGGCCAAGGTGGCGGACCAGTTCAAGATGGTGTACACCCCCTTCCACGGCACCGGCCACAAGCTCATCCCCGAGGCCCTCAAGCGGTTGGGCATGAAGCATGTGATCTGCGTCCCCGAGCAGATGAAGATCGACGGGGACTTCCCCACCGTGGTCTCCCCCAACCCGGAGAACCCCGAGGGCTTCGCCCTGGCGGTGGAGCTGGCCAACCAGGAGGGCGCGGACTTCATTCTCGGCAGCGACCCCGACGCGGACCGCGTGGGCCTGATGGTCCGGGGCAAGGACGGCAAGTTCATCGTCCTCACCGGCAACCAGACCGGGGTTTTGATGCTGGACTACGTCATTGGGGCCAAGAAGCGTATGGGTACCCTCCCTGCCAACGCCACCGCCCTGAAAACCATCGTCACCACCGAGATGGCCCGCAAGGTCTGCGAGGTCAACGGGGTGCAGATGTTTGATACCTTCACCGGCTTCAAGTTTATGGCTGAGAAAAAGAACGCCCTGGAAGCCAGTGGCGAGGGGAAGGTCATCTTCTCCTACGAGGAATCCTACGGCTATATGCTGGGCGACTACGTCCGGGACAAGGACGCGGTCACCGCCTCTCTCGTGGCCACCGAAATGGCCGCGTGGTACTATGACCGGGGCATGACCCTCTACGACGCCCTCCAGGAGCTATACGAAAAGTACGGCGTCTATCAGGAAAAGACCCTGAACCTGGTGATGCCCGGCCTGGACGGCCTCAAGAAAATGGCCGACCTGATGGCGAACCTCCGCTCCAAGCCCCCGGTGGAGATCGCGGGCTACCCCGTGGCCGAGCAGAAGGACTACAAGGACGGCAGCGTCCACTGTGTGAAGTGCGGCAAGGACAGCCAGATGGAGCTGTCCGGCTCCAATGTCCTGCGCTATGAGCTGGCCGACGGCACCTCCGTCATCGTCCGCCCCTCTGGCACTGAGCCGAAGGTGAAGGTGTACATCCTCACCAAGGGAGAGACCAAGGAGGCCTGCCAGAAGGAGATCGCCGCCATTGAGGCCTGGGCCAACGCCCTGAAGGACTAACGATGGATCTTTCTCTTCTCCGGAGCCGCCTGCGCTGCGTGGCCAACTTCCGCCCCGTGCTGGAAACGCCTGTCATGACGGCGTATTGCCGCACGTTGGACGCCTTGGCCGCCGAGAACGCCGATGATGCCTGCGAAAGCTGGGCCAACCTCTATTACCTTCTCAAGTCAGAGGGCCACGGCGGTCTGGGCGGCTGGCTGTGGGACGCGTTGCGCTTCACCGAGACCCCTTACGGGCATTTGACGGAACGGGGCGGCGAAGACGAAAGTCTCACCGCCGCCGTGGCGGAGGAGCTGGCCACCTTCCAAATGGCCGCGATCACCGAGCTTTCCTCCCCTCTGCTCCAGTCCCTTCCCCTCCCCCGTCTTATCTGGGACTGGAACCACACCCTGGAGGAGCTGGACCATTTTTACCGCCAGAGCGGCTGCGGCGTGTTTGCCCGCTACCGGGCCTTCCGCTGGACGGGCAGGGAGCTTCTGCCCATCCCGGAGCCGGACAGTCCCCAGCCCTGGGAGCTTTGGGGCTATCAGGCCCAGCGGCGGCAGGTGGAGGACAACGCCCGCGCCCTGCTGGAGGGCAAGCAGGTCAACCACGTTCTCCTCTATGGTGACAGCGGCACGGGCAAGTCGGCCACGGTGAAGAGCCTCCTGTCCCACCCGGACCTGCAGGGGCTTCGCATCATCGAGCTGGACAAGGACCACCTGGAGGACATTCCCGCTCTGGTGCGTCTGCTGGACGGCCGCCCCCAGAAGTTCATCCTGTTCCTGGACGACCTGGCCTTTGAGAGCCGGGACGCCACCTACGCCCAGCTCAAAACCATTTTGGAAGGCTCGCTGGAGCGGCAAAGGGACAACGTGGTGGTGTACGCCACCTCCAACCGCCGCAATCTGGTGCGCCAGACCGCGGCGGAGCGGCTGGGGGACGAGATGGACGTAGCCGAAACCATTGAGGAGGCTACCTCCCTGGTCCAACGCTTTGGAGTGCGGGTCCCCTACCTGTCCCTGACCCCCAAGGAGTTCTTGCAGATGGTCACCGCTCTGGCGGAGACTTACGGGCTGCGGCTTCCCCCCGACGAGCTGCGGGAGCGGGCCAAGCAGTGGGAGTTGCGCCACCCCGGCCGCACCCCCCGCATCGCCAAGCAGTTCATCTCCTACGAGCTGGAACATCAGGGAATATAGCCCCTACAAAAAGGGCGGCCCGATGTGGGCATCTGGCCCTACAAAAAAGTTGGTGCAAAAACAAAGGGCGGACGCCGTCGGCGTCCGCCCTTCTGTTATGCTTCTATCATGGTTCAGACCAGCTCGTCCTTGCCCTTGGTCTTGGCGGCGGCCTTGTCCTTCTTCGCGGCGGGCTTTTTCTCCTCCGCGGCCGCGGCGGTCACGTTGGGCTTCTGGGCAGCCTTTTTGTGGGCGTCCAGCTCCTGCTTGTTCTTGGGCACCCGCACGATGTTGGACGGACCTTGGATGCACCCGCCGGTGCAGGCCATGCCCTCGATGAAGTTGCCGTCCAGCAGGCCGCGGCCCAGCTTCAACAGGGCGATCTTGCACTCCTCAATGCCGCTGCAGACCACAGCCTTCGGCTGGAAGTCGCTGCCCTTCTCCTGGAGGGCCTGGACCACCGCCTCGGTCACGCCGCCGCTGGCGGCGAAGCCCCGGCCAAACCCGGAGGCATCCTCCAGAGTATCCTCCTTCAGGTCGGTCAGCTCGATGTCCTTGGAGTCAAACAGCGCGGCCAGCTCCTCAAAGGTGAGCACGCTGTCGATGGAGTTGCGGGCGCGGCCCAGCTGGAACTCGGTCTTTTTGGCCACGCACGGCCCGATGAACACCACCTTGGCGTTGGGCTCCTTCTCCTTCAGGTGGAGGCCGGTCATCACCATGGGGGACGGAGTGTGGGAGACATACTTCTCCATCTCGGGATGGTGCCGCTTCACATAGCCCACGAAGCCGGGGCAGCAGGAGGAGGTCAGGACCCCCTTCTCCGCCAGCTCGTCCGCCTCCTGGTCCGCCACCATATCCGCGCCCATCGCCACTTCGGTCACGGCGGAGAAGCCCAACTGCTTCAGTCCGGTCACCACCTGGCCCAGGCTGGCGGGAGCGAACTGGCCCGCGATGGCGGGAGCCACCACGGCGTAGACCTTGTAGCCCCAGTTGGCGCTCCCCTTCAGCATCTGGATGGTGTCCACGATCCAGGACTTGTCCATGATCGCGCCGAAGGGACACTGATAAGTACAAACACCGCAGCTGATGCACTTGTTGATGTCGATGGCGGCCTTTTTATCCTGGCCCATGGCGATGGCGCCCACTGGGCAGCCCTTCTCACAGGGACGCTGGTGCTTTTCGATGGCGCCGTAGGGGCAGGCGGCCACGCACTTGCCGCAGACGATACACTGGGAGTGGTCGATGGTGGCCTTGTGGTTCACCACCGTGATCGCCCCCTTGGGGCAGGCGTGGACGCAGCGGGTGGCGATACAGCCCCGGCAGGCGGGGCCGACGGAGATCTCCGTCACCGGGCACTCGTCGCAGGCCACGTTGAGCACCTCTACCACGTTGGGATTGGAGCGGTCGCCGCCCATGGCCAGCTTCACCCGGGCGTTGATGATAGCCCGCTCCTTATAGATACAGCACCGAGTACTCGGCTCCGGCCCGGGGATGATCTTTTCGGGGATGTCCAGAACGCCGGTGAGGAGCTTATCCTCCCAAGCCAGCCGCGCCGTCTCCCGAAGGACGGAATGCTTCAGTTCCTGTACTTTTGTCTCAAATGGCCGCATAACTACCCCTCCTTTGATGTTCTTATTTTACAAAAAGCCGCCTGAAAATGCAAGCATTTTCAGGCGGTTTTCCTTGGTCAAATCGTTAAATTTTTCACGGTCTTAAGCAGCGGATGGCGTTCAGAATCGCGAGGATCATCACGCCCACGTCGGCGAACACCGCCGCCCACATTCCCGTAACCCCTAGAGCCACAAGGGCCAGGCAGGCCAGCTTCACGCCGATGGCGAATACGATGTTTTCATAGACCACCCGCAGACACTTTCGTGAAATTTCCAGTGCCCGGGAAATTTTCATGGGGTCGTCGTCCATCAGCACCACGTCGGCGGCCTCGATGGCGGCGTCGGAACCCATAGCCCCCATGGCGATGCCGATGTCCGCCCGGGAGAGCACGGGTGCGTCGTTCACCCCGTCGCCGACGAAGGCCAGCCTGCCGCCAGGCTCTTCCAGCAGGGCCTCCACCTTCTCCACCTTGTCGCCGGGGAGCAGTTGAGCATAGACCTGATCCACCCCCAGCTCCCCCGCCACCTGCTCCGCCACTGCCCGGGCGTCGCCGGTGAGCATGATGGTCTTTTCCACCCCCGCCCGCTTCAGCGCGGCCACGGCCTCCTTGGCGGACGGCTTCACCCGGTCGGAGATGAGGATATGCCCGGCGTACTGTCCGTCCACCGCCACATGGACGATGGTGCCCACGTGGTGGCAAGGCTTGTAGACGATCCCCAGCCGCTCCATGAGTTTGTCGTTCCCCACGGCCACGGGAACGCCGTCCACCACCGCCGTCACACCGTTGCCGCCGATCTCTTCGATGTCCGCCACCCGGCTGCGGTCCGGCTCCTTACCGCAGGCCTTTCGGATGCTCTTACTAATGGGGTGGGAGGACGCGCTCTCCGCCAGAGCGGCAACCTCCAAAAGCTGTTCCTCCGCCAGAGGGCTATGGTGGATGGCGTTGACCTCAAACACCCCTTCGGTGAGAGTGCCTGTCTTGTCAAAGGCCACCCGGCGGACCTTGGACAGTCCCTCCAGATAGCTCGACCCCTTCACCAGCACCCCCTCCCGGCTGGCCCCGCCGATGCCGGCAAAAAAGCTGAGGGGAATACTGATGACCAGGGCGCAGGGACAGCTGGCCACCAAAAACGTCAGCGCCCGGTAGAGCCACACGCCCCACCCGGCCTCGGCCCCCAGCAGCAGCGATATCACCGGCGGCAACACCGCCAACGCCAACGCGCTGTAACACACCGCGGGGGTGTAGACCCGGGCAAACCGGGAGATAAAGTCCTCGGAGCGGGATTTCCTGCTGCTGGCGTTCTCCACCAGGTCCAGGATCTTGGACACGGTGGACTCTCCGAATGCCTTGGTGGTGCGCAGCTTCAGTACGCCGGTCATATTGACGCAGCCGCTGATCACCTCGTCCCCCACCTTGGCGGTCCGGGGCAGGCTCTCCCCGGTGAGGGCGGCGGTGTTGATGGTGGAGGCTCCTTCCTCCACAATGCCGTCGATGGGGATCTTCTCCCCCGGCTGGACCACGATGACCGTTCCCACCGCCACCGTGTCCGGGTCCACCCGCTCCAACACGCCGTCCCGCTCCACGTTGGCGTAGTCGGGACGGATGTCCATGAGCTGGCTGATGTTTTTCCGGCTGCGGCCCACCGCCCAGCTCTGGAACCACTCGCCGATCTGGTAGAACAGCATCACGGCGACCCCTTCCAAGTAGTCGCCGCTGTGGGTGTAGACGGCGAGGCCGAAGGCCCCCACCGTGGCCACCGCCATGAGAAAGTTCTCGTCAAACACCCGGCGGCTGCAAATGCCCCGCCACGCCTTGCGAAGGATGTCATAGCCGATGAGCAGATAAGCCGCCAGATACCCCACCAGCCGCCACACGCCGCCCCAAGGCAGCGCCTCCCACGGCAGCAGCTCCAGCACCACCAGCATTCCCGCCGTCACAGCGATGCGAAGAAGCGTTTTCTTCTGTTTTTTCGTCATGGTGGTCCACCCCCTGGTCCGAAATGTGTTACACCTCGATCTCGCAGTCCGGCTCGATCCGTTTGCAGGCCTTGACCACGGCCTTCATCACGGTCTTCTCGTCGGCGCCCTCGCCGAACTCCACCGTCATCTTCTGGGTCATGAAGTTCACCGTGGCCGCCGCCACCCCGGCGGTCTTTTGAGCCGCCTCCTCCATCAGGTTGGCGCAGTTGGCGCAGTCTACTTCGATCTGGTAGGTTTTTTTCATGGTGATGGCCTCCTTTGATGTTTGGGTGACTGCAAAATCGGCGGGCCGGTGAGGACACCGGCCCCTACAAGCGTATACTGCCAGGTTTTTCCATAGGGGCCGATGGTCTCGCCTGTCGGCTCGGTCATGCGATGGGACGCGTGCCACCGGCACGCATCGCCCCCATCGGCCCGGAACGTCAGGTCGCGCTCACTCCTCAACGTGCTCAAGTCCCTGATCGATGATCGTCCGCACGTGGCCGTCCGCCAGGGCGTAAAACACCGTTTTCCCCTCCCGGCGGTAGCGCACCAGCTTGCTGGCCTTCAGCGCCCGAAGCTGAT
>CAMNQX010000005.1 GCA_946550725.1 uncultured Clostridia bacterium
GGATGAAGCCGGTGGTCATGATGGTCATTTTCCGGTCCCGGTCCTGCTCGATGGTGCGGGAGGCCATGATGCCGGGCACGCCGCAGCCGGTGGCCACCAGCATAGGGATAAAGCTCTTGCCGGAGAGACCGAAGCGGCGGAAGATGCGGTCCATGATGAAGGCGATCCGGGCCATATAGCCGCAGTCCTCCAGAATGGCCAGCAGCAGGAACAACACCAGCATCTGGGGCACAAAGCCCAGCACGGCGCCCACGCCGCCCACGATGCCGTCGATGATAAGGCCATAGAGCCAGGTACCCTCAGCCACCCCCAGGGCGGTCAACGCGCTTCCGAACCAGCCGGGAACCAGCTCACCGAACAAAACGTCGTTGGCCCAGTCGGTACCCCAGGTGCCGATACCGACGCCCCAGGCCTCGCCGGAGCCGTCAAACAGGGCCGCCGGAGAGGTGCCCATGGCGATAGAGTAAATAAGGAACATCACCACCGCGAAGATAGGCAGTGCCAGGATCCGGTTGGTGACGATCCGGTCGATCTTGTCAGAGACGGACAGGCTGTGCTTGGCGGCCTTCTTTTTCACCGACCTGGACACCGCGTTGTTGATGTAGGCGTACCGCTGGTTGGTGATAATGCTCTCGGCGTCGTCGTCCAGCTCTTTCTCGCAGTCGGCAATATGTTCCTCCAGATGGGCCTTCAGGTCGGGAGAAAGCTTCAGTTCCTCCATGACCTTTTCGTCCCGCTCAAAAAGCTTGATGGCGTACCAGCGGAGGTAACCATCCTCCACCTTGCCCTGGACGGACTCCTCGATGTGCGCCAGGGCGTGCTCCACGCTGCCGTTGAACACATGGGGCAGCTCCCCGCGGGCGCGGGACTGGGCCGCAGCCACTGCTTTTTCCGCCGCGGCCATGCCGCCCTCCCCTTTGAGGGCGGACATCTCCACCACCTCGCAGCCCAGGGCCGCGCCCAGCTTCTTCAGGTCGATGGCGTCTCCGTTTTTCCGCACCAGGTCGATCATGTTCACCGCCACCACCACGGGCAGGCCCAGCTCGATAAGCTGAGTGGTGAGGTAGAGATTGCGCTCAATGTTGGTGCCGTCCACGATGTTGAGGATGGCGTCAGGCTTTTCCTTGACCAAGTAGTTCCGAGCCACTACCTCCTCCAGAGTGTAGGGGGACAGGGAGTAGATGCCGGGCAAGTCCTGAATGACCACGTCCTTGTGGTTTTTCAGTTTGCCTTCCTTCTTCTCCACCGTGACTCCCGGCCAGTTGCCTACATACTGGTTGGAGCCTGTCAGCGCGTTGAACAATGTGGTTTTTCCACAGTTGGGGTTGCCCGCAAGGGCGATCTTATATTCCATTTCCTTCTCTCCTTTCAACGTTAGCTAATGCTAACCTGTGGCGTAAAGAATAGCGGCTCTCGCCGCCGTGTTCGGGTGTCACGCCTCGCCTGCTCACGTCGGCTCGGACGCTTCCACCTCAATCATTTCCGCATCGGCCTTGCGAACGCTAAGCTCGTAGCCCCGGACGTTCAACTCCATGGGGTCTCCTAAGGGAGCCACCTTACGAACGAAAATCTCCACTCCTCTGGTGATGCCCATGTCCATGATCCGCCGCTTCACAGGGCCTTCCCCTCGGAGCTTGGTCACCGTGACCGTCTCCCCTACCTTGACATCCTTCAGTGTTTTCATGCTGCTCTTCTCCTTTCATCTGCATTGTCACGCTCGCGTTGGGCATATATACGCCCTGGCTTCCCTCCGACTCAGGCTGGTCTCCGGGGCCGTCGGCCCCGTCACTCGCCTTCGCTCCAGTCCATCCAGGCCTATATGCCTACGCTCACGCTGATCCTGTTTGCCATGGTCTTGTCCAGCGCAATACGGCTGTCCTTCACCTGCACGATCAGATTCCCCGCGATCTCGCTCACCACCGTAACATCGGCATCCACCACGAAGCCCAGCTCTGCCAAATGCTGGCGCACTTCATCCTTTCCCGTGAGCTTGCGGATGGTCACCGTCTCTCCGGCCTTCGCCATTGTCAGCGGCATCATTTTTTCGCCTCCCTGCGCCGTAGTTAGTATTGTCTAACCTCGAAGTCGCGTTTAGTTTACTACCGCTAACTCGACTTGTCAAGCCCCCTGGAAGAAAAAATTTTCCTCCGGTCAGATACGCGGCCCCCACCCGGCAGGAGATGTTTTTGCAAATGGGCGCGGGGCTGTCAAAGACTGTCTCGAGCGTCTTTCCATGATCCATCAGGAGCGCGGCCTATTCTCTCCTTTTCTTTTTTAATGAAGTTTGACAAAATCACCATTTCATGGTAAAATCTTATTAATTGTACCGTCCTGCCCAGGCTTTTTCCCAACGTCCTGGGAAAAACGGTCTCGCATGGGAGGCATTCGGAATGTATCGTTGTCATGTCCAATTTTATCTGCTCTCCTGCCGGGAAAAGGATCTCGCGGTCATTCAGGGGATGCCCCCGCTGGATGCCTTTACCCACTCCTTTGTCTGTTCCGATCAGATCCGGCCTGAGTGTCTGGCCGAGGCAAACGTGATCCTGGCTGATCTGCGGGGGCGGAACGGCCAAGAGACTCTGGACGCGCTGGTCCAGGGCATGCGCCCCGGCGCGGAGCTGATCCTGCTGGCGGAGAAAGCCCAGTTGGAGCCTCTGTTGGCCGCGCTGGACCCGGTCACGGACGTCTGGACCTTCCCCCTGTCCGAAGAGGAACTGCGCTTCCGCTTCCTGCGCTGGCAGCGGACCTTCAAGGAGAAAATGGACGCCTGGCAGACCCGCCAGTATCTGGACGCCACCATCGACCACATCCCCAACCTGGTGTGGTACAAGACCAAGGACGGCATCCACGAAAAGGTCAACAACAGCTTCTGCAAAACCGTGAACAAGACCAAGGCCCAGGTTCAGGGCCGGGGGCATGCCTATATCTGGGACGTGGAGCAGGACGATCCGGCCTGCATTGAGTCCGAGCGGATCGTCATGTCCAAGCAGGAGACCTGCGTCTCGGAGGAGACGGTGATGACCGGCGACGGGACCAAGCTGCTCACTACCTATAAATCCCCCCTCTACGACCTGGACGGCAGCGTGATGGGCACCGTCGGCGTAGCCATTGACGTGACCCAGGAACGGGCCTACGAGCAAGAGATCATGAAGAAGAACGAGACCCTGGAGACCATCTTCACCACCCTGGACTGCGGCGTGATGCGCCACACCCTGGACGGCTCCCGCATCCTCAGCATCAACCGGGCCGCTCTGAACCTGCTGGGCTACGCCTCCCAGGACGAGATGGAGGCCGACGGCTTCTGCATGGTGGCCCAGTCGGTGGTGGACGAGGACAAAGGCATCCTGCGTCAGGCCATTCAAAGCCTGCACAAGCCCAACGACACCGTCAACGTGGAGTACCGGGTCTGCCACCCCAACGGCGACCTGCTGCACATCATGGGCAATATCAAGCTCCTGGAGGAAAACGGAGAGCTGATCTATCAGCGGTTCCTTCTGGACTGCACCGAACAAAAGCTGAAGGTCAAGCGGGAGGAGCTGCACAATCTGGGCCTGATCCAGGCCCTGTCCATCGACTACAATCTGGTGTGCTACTTCGACCTGGACACCGGCAAGGGCAGCTGCCTCCGGGTCAACGGCTGCCCCCATCACGTGTTGGATCAGTTCTTTGGCGGGTCGCCCATGCTGGACGAGAGCATGGAGCATTACATCAACTCCTGCGTCCACGTGGAGGACCGGGAAATGTTCCGTCATGCTGTCTCCCGGGAGCATCTGAAGCAGGCGCTGGTCAAGGACAAGCTCTTCTACACCAACTACCGCGCCCATTGTGAGGGGGAGACGCGGTATTTCCAGTTAAAAGTCGTCCGCGCCGGCACCTGGGAGGAGCGCCGGGAGATCGTGCTGGGCTTCCGCAGCGTGGATCAGGAGACCCGGAGCGAAATGGAGAAAAAGAGCCTGCTGGAAAACGCGCTGGCCCAGGCCAACCGGGCCAACCAGGCCAAGAGCATCTTCCTTTCCAATATGTCCCACGATATCCGCACGCCTATGAACGCCATCATCGGCTTCACCACTCTGGCCGCCTCCCACCTCGACAACCGCGATCAGGTGGAGGAATACCTGAAAAAGATCATGGCCTCGGGAAATCATCTGCTGAATCTGATCAACGACGTGCTGGACATGAGCCATATCGAGAGCGGCAAGATCCACCTGAAGGAAAAGCTGCACAGCCTGCCCGAGCTTCTGCGGGGCCTGAAGGGGATCATCCAGGGCGACGCCCACGCCAAACAGCTGGAGCTGCACCTGGACACCGTGGACCTTTTCGATGAGGAGGTCTATTGCGACCAGCTCCGTCTCAACCAGATCCTTCTGAATCTATTGAGCAACGCCGTGAAATACACCAACCCCGGCGGCTCCATCCACATTACCGTCATGGAGCGGCCCGGCGGCCCCTCCGGACACGCCAACTACGAATTTCAGGTGCGCGACTCCGGGATCGGCATGGCGCCGGAGTTCCTCTCCCACATTTTTGAGCCTTTTGAGCGGGAGCGGAATTCCACCATCAGCGGTATTCAGGGCACCGGTCTGGGCATGGCCATCACCAAAAACCTGGTGGACATGATGGGCGGCGTCATCCGGGTGGAGAGCCGGCAGGGCGCAGGCACCCTGGTCACCGTCGTCCTCCCCTTCCGGCTGGGGGAAAACGCTTGGCAGCAGTCCTCCGACCAGCAGGAAAGGCGGAGGCTCCTGGTGGCCGGCACCCCCTCCGAAAGCTGCCTGCGCATTTTCCGCCGGATCGACCCCACCGCGCAGGCCGCGCCGGTGCGGGCGGTTCCCGTTTTGATCCGGGAGGGCCTGGCCAACGGCCGCCCCTACGATGCCGTTTTCGTGGACTGGCCCCTGCCTGACGACGCCTCCCTCCAGGCGATCCGTTCCTTGGCGGGCGGCGATGTGCCCATCGTCGCGCTGTCCGAATACGACTGGCCTGACATAGAAGACGAGGCGCAGGCAGCCGGCATCACTGCCTATTGCGGCAAGCCCCTGTTCCTGTCCGAGCTGCTTCGGTGCCTGAACTCCGCCCTTCACGCACCGGACGCCGTCCCCGAACCGGCCCACCCCCGCCCCGTTCCCCTGCGTTCCGGCCGCATTTTGCTGGTGGAGGACAACGAGCTGAACCAAGAGATCGCCGTGGCCATTTTGGAAGAGGCGGGCTTTAACGTGGAGGTGGCCGACAACGGGCAGCTGGCGGTAGACGCGCTGCGGAGATCCACCCCGGGCTATTTCCAGCTTGTCCTGATGGATGTGCAGATGCCGGTGATGAACGGCTACGAGGCCTCCATGGCCATCCGGAGCCTGGACGACCCCAAGCTGGCCTCCATCCCCGTCATCGCCATGACCGCCAACGCCTTTGAAGAGGACAAGCAGAAGGCCCTGCGCCACGGGATGAACGGACACATCGCCAAGCCCATCGACGTGGACGTTCTGTTCAAGACCCTGGACAACATCCTGGGCCGCAACCCCTGACCCGGCATAAAGCAAAGCGGCTCCCGCCCAAAAGGCGGGAGCCGTTTCTTCTCTCTTTGACCTATCTTCGCCCGGGACCTTACCTGTCCCGGTCCACAAACCGCTCCATCACTTCCATCAGCTGCTCCATCTGGATCGGCTTGGCCAGGTGGGCATTCATCCCGCTCTCCATGGAGCGCTTGCGGTCCTCCTCCAGGGCGTTGGCCGACAGGGCCACAATGGGGATGGACGCCAGCGCCGGGTCGGGCAAGGCCCGGATCATCCGGGCGGCGGTATTTCCGTCCATCACTGGCATCTGGATGTCCATGAGCACCAGGTCAAAGTCTCCGGGCCGGGAGGCGCGGATCCGTTCCAGCGCCTCCTGCCCATTTTCCACCGCTTCCACGGCGCAGCCGGTCCCCTCCAGCAGCTCCGCGTAAAGCTCCCGGTTGATCTCGTTGTCCTCAGCCAGCAGGATGCGCCACGGACTTCCGGCAACCTGACGGGCAGATGCCCCTTGCGTACCGCCCTCCCCGTGGATCTTCAGGGTCAGCGTGACGGTAAAGCAGCTTCCCTTGTTCACCCGGCTTTCCGCCGTCAGGCTCCCGCCCAGCAGCTCCACCGTGCTCTTGACGATGGTCAGTCCCAGGCCCGCCCCCGCCACACCGCTGAGGGTGCTGTTGAGCTGACGCTCAAAGGGTTCAAACAGGCGGCTCATGCTCTCGGCGGGGATCCCGATTCCGTCGTCCTCCACCTTGAAGCGGTACACGGCGTAATCCCGGGTGGAAACGCCTTCCTCCACTACCGACAGCCGCACCCAGCCCCCGTTCCTGGTGTACTTCACCGCGTTGGACGCCAGGTGGAACAGCGTTCGCTCCAGCTTTTCCCGGTCCGCGTAGACGGCGCTGTGCCTCACCGCTGACAGGTCCACCTCCACCCGGACCTTTCCGCCTTCCGTGGGAGGCGTCACCTGATCCTTTACGGTCTCCAGCAGCTCGCCCAGGTCGCAGGGGGCCATGATCACCTGAACCTGTCCTCCTTCCAGACGGGACAGCTCCAGCACATTCCCCATCAGCCCCAGCATCTGCTGACCTGCCGCCTCGATCTGGTCCAGACACTCGTTCAGCTTTCCCTTGTCCTTCCGTGCCAGAGCGGCGCAGGCCATGATGGTGTTCATGGGCGTAAGGGTGTCATGGGAGATGTTGGACAAAAAGGCGTTTTTCGCCTCCACGGCGGCGGACGCCCGGTGCAGCGCCTGCTCCAGCAGCTCCCGGCGCTCGGTCTCGTAGGCGATCTCCTCGTCCATGCTCCGGCAGCCCCAGACGCTCTGGGCGCCTCCGCTCTCCCCCACCGCCGCCATCCGCAGCTGCAGATACGCGGTCTTCCCCTGGTCGTCCACCACCCGGTAGTTCACATGGCTGGCCTTGGCCTCGGCCAGCCTCCGGCGGAGGGTCTCGGGTTCGGTGGCCTGGAGCAGCAGCTCCCGGTCCTCAGGGTGGACGCACCGCTCTACATAGTCGTGGATCAGCTCGCCGTACAAGCACCCCTCCCCTGCCGGGATAATGGCCTGGACCCGTCCGCTGGCCTGGTAGGGCACCGCCAGGCCCTCGTCCAGATCCACGTAAAAAATGGATTCATACTCGCTGCGGAAGCCCTCAATGATGTTCAGCCGGCGGCGCAGCTCCCGGTTGGCCGTCTCCAGCGCCGCTGCCCGCTCCTCAACCTGCTTTTGCCGCTTTTCGGTGGCATCGGCCACAAACACGTAAAACAGGCCCCGTCCCGCCTCGTCCCGCACAAAGTGGCCGTAGTCCTCCACCCAGCGGACCGATCCGTCCTTCTGCACGATGCGGTACTCCACATAGTCCAGGTCGTATTGGCTGCCCTCGATCTGCTCCCGGATGCTTTCCTCCACGCTTTCCAGGTCCTCAGGGTGGACGATCCCCCGGAAGGTATTGCCGGTGAAGCGCCGAAGCTCCTCCACCGTGTCGCAGCCAAACAGCCGCGCCACAGCCTGGTTGGCGTAGAGAAGCTCCTCCTCGCCCTCCGCCCGGTAGATAAAAAATCCGCCAGGCATCTGGTCGATGAGCTTCTGGATCTGGAGCGCGGACTGGAGCAGAGCCACCGATTCCACGTCCCACATTTTGCATCCCGGTTTCTGTCTGTCCACTGTCTTCCCCTCTTTTCCTTCCTGACCTGCCTAAGTTGAATGAGATATTCTATTGTAACACGATTTGGCCCATCCGTCACTATTTTTTCTAATCGAAATATAAACGTCTCCTCGTCCGCCTGTCCCAAATGGCAAAAGGAGCTGAGACCGCAAGGGTTTCAGCTCCTTCTCTCACGTCTTTTGACGGCCGTGGCACCACCAGAACACGCAGCCCATCCCGGTCCCGCCGATGAGGTTTCCCAGGGTCACGGGCAGCAGATTCTTCAGCAAAAAGCTCCCCCAGGTCAGCCCGCTCAGGTCCACCCCGGCCTCTGCGGCCAGGGCGGCGTACTGCGGCACCAGCTTGGCAAACAGCCCCACGGGGATGTAAAACAGGTTGGCCACGCAGTGCTCAAACCCGCAGATCACAAAAAAGGCCACCGGGAGGTACGCCCCCACCACCCGGCCGGTCACGTCCTTGGCGCTGAGGGCCAGCAGCACCCCCGTGGTCACCAGAAGGTTGCAGAAAATGCCCAAAACCACAGCATTTCCAAAGGGCAGCGCACACTTCCCCGCCGCCAGCTTCATGGAGAACACCGCCAGCTGGCCCCCGGAGTAGTTGAGCTGCCCGAAGAAGGCGCAGCCCGCGGCGGTGAGGATGGCCCCCGCCGCGTTGCCCAGATAAACGATGACCCAGTTGCGCAGCACGCCCTTCATGGCGGTCCGACGGGCCAGCGCGGACATCACCATCAGGGTGTTGCCGGTGAACAGCTCCGCCCCGGTGAGCACCACCATGGCCAGCCCGAAGGGAAACAGCAGTCCGCTGACCACCCGTGCCAGGCCCACGTTGGAAATTGTGTGGACGGCGGTATTTGTCACCGCGCCGCCCATGGCGATGAAGAAGCCCGCCAGAACCGCCAGCAGAAACAGCTTGCCGACCGGCATCCGCGCCTTGTTGGCCCCCGCCGTCTCATAGTTGGCGGCACATTCCGCCGGGGTAAATAAGTTCATGTCTCCGCTCCTCCCAAAAAAGCCGTCGATTTTTGTGTATGATGAGATTATACCGCCCTTTCCGACGGATTTCAATATCCGTCCTTGATTTTTCTGGACATTGTCCCCGAGACCTGTTATCCTATAGGATATCTTGTAACTGCAAGGAGGCTCCTCCTATGTCCGCGAACACCCGCTTGTATGTGAAAAAGCTCACTCTGTCCGCCATGTTCCTTGCCCTGGGCCTGGTGCTCCCCCTCCTCACCGGGCAGCTCCACTCCCTGGGCAATATGCTCCTGCCCATGCACCTGCCCGTGCTGCTGTGCGGCCTGATCTGCGGCTGGCAGTACGGCGGACTGGTGGGCTTTATCCTCCCCATGCTGCGCTTTTCCATCTTTGGCATGCCCCGGATGCCGCTGGCCATTCCCATGGCCTTTGAGCTGGCGGCCTACGGCCTGATCGTGGGGAGCCTGTTCGCCCTCTCCAAAAGCAAGTCCGTCTGGGCCGTCTACCGCTCCTTGATTGCCGCCATGGTGGGCGGCCGCATCGTCTGGGCGGTGGGCCGGGTCATTCTGGCGGGGGTGTCCAACGTTCCCTTCGGCTGGCAGGTGTTCCTGACCGCCGGATTCGTGGAGGCCGTCCCCGGCATTCTCCTCCAGCTCGTCCTCATCCCCGTGATCATGGTCGCCCTGACCCGCGCCGGACTGGTACCCCTCACCGCCCGGGACGCCGTGGCCCACAAGGTATGACCATGGCTGACATCATCTCCGTCACCTCTCTGGACGACCCCCGGGTCGCCCCCTTCGCCCACCTCACCGAGCGGCAGCTTCGCTCCAAGGTGGAGCCGGCCATGGGCCTCTTCATCGCCGAAAGCCCCAAGGTCATCCACCGCGCCCTGGACGCGGGGTATGCGCCGCTGAGCCTGCTCATGGAGCGCCGCCACATCGACGGCCAGGGAGCGGAGGTCATCGCCCGCTGCCAGGCCCTGGCGGGAGAACATTTTCCGGTCTACACCGGCGAGGAAGCCGTACTGGCTCAGCTGGCGGGCTACCCCCTCACCCGGGGCGTTCTGTGCGCCATGCGCCGCCCCCCGCTTCCCGATGTGGACGAGCTGTGCCAAACCGCCCGGCGGGTGGCCGTGCTGGAGGACATTGTGGACCACACCAACATCGGCGCCATCTTCCGCTCCGCCGCCGCTCTTGGGATGGACGCGGTGCTGCTCACCCCCTCCTGCTGCGACCCTCTCTACCGCCGCTCTGCCCGGGTGAGCATGGGCACGGTGTTTCAGGTGCCCTGGACCCGGCTGGGGGACGACCCGGCCGACTGGCCCCAGAAGGGGCTGGAGCGTCTCCACGCCCTGGGCTTTCTCACCGTGGCCATGGCCCTGCGCCACGACACCATCGACATCACCGATCCCCTGCTCACCGGGGCGGACAAGCTGGCTATCGTGCTGGGCACCGAGGGGGACGGCCTCAAGGAGACCACCATCGCCCAGTGCCGCCACACGGTGAAGATCCCCATGGCCCGGGGGGTGGACTCCCTTAACGTGGCCGCCGCCAGCGCGGTGGCCTTCTGGGAGCTGCGGGCCAGGTAACCCCAGAGACTGAAAAGTCAAGAGTTAAATGCAGAAAATTATAAAAAATTTTAGAACAGGCTTTTATGGAGCGTAATCCCGGCGGTCGCAGCCCACTCCATGAGGGCCCGATCGGCGCACCGCCCGCCGAGGACTTCCCGCGGGTAGTTGTTGATCCACCGCTCCACCCATGCCACCCGCTCGTTTGAGATGGTGGAGAGGTTGGTCCCCTTTGGGATCCACCTTCGGATCAGGATGTTGGCGTTCTCGTTTGATCCCCGCTCCCAGGAGGAGTACGGGTGGCAGTAGTACACATGGGTCCGGCGCATTTTCGTCAAGCACGACCGCTCCATCCCTTCACAGTCCTGGAACTCTGAACCATTATCTACGGTTATCGTCCGAAAGAGCCTCCGGAACATTCTGGAGCCCAGCTTGCGCTCCATCCGATCTATTGCTCCCACCACGCTTTCCGTGGTCCCGTCCGGTATCTTGATGATGATTTCTTTCCGGAGCGCCCGTTCCGTGAACACCAACAGTCGGCTCACGTCTTTCTTCCCGCTCACAACGGTATCCATCTCCCAGTCCCCGAATTGTTTTCGCAGGTTGATCTCCTCCGGGCGGTCGTCAATGCTGTCTCCGTTTGGCAACCTGGCCGCCCGGACTTTTTTGTACTTCCTCTTCCGTTTACCGCGGCGCGGCAGGTCCTTGTTGGTCAGCCCCCAGAACACGCCCTTGTCGATGTAGGAGTATACTGTCCACTTTGAGAGCGTGACCGAGAACTCCAGACCGTCCTCCTCAATCTTCTCCAGCGCCGCCCTGGGCGAGTACCCCTCGTTTGCGATCTTGCTCTGTATGTACTCAGCCAGAGCGTAGTCACTCCCGATTTTCAGGGCTGGTCCCTTGGCGGCCAGCTCCGCTCGGTATTTGTCCTCCGCCACATCCGGGCAGTATACCTCCCGGTCTACCAGCTCCGTCGTTCTTTGGATGGCCTTCCCCCGCCGCAGTTCCCGGTATATGGTGCTGTTGTGGACGTGCAAAGCGTCTGCAATCTCCTGGACCGATTTGCGCTCCTTTCTCATTTTCTCAATCTTCAATCTGTTTTTCCACGAAAGATGGCTGAACCGCCGCCCCTTTTCGCTTCCCATGGGCCATACCCCCTTTTTCGAGGGGATAATATCCCATAATATCGTAGAATGTCAAGAGGCCACCCGGCTCAAAAGAGAAAATGCCGTAGGCTTATAGCCTACGGCATAATTATTTTTTCTCGGCCTCCAGCAGCTCTCCCGTTGTCACGCCCAGGACCTCCGCCATAGCCCACAGCTCGTAGTCCTGTACCATGCGCTCTCCGCTCTCGATCCGGCTGATAACATCCTGCTCCAGGATCACCCCCTGGGTCTGCACCTTGGCGGCCAGCGCAGACTGTGACAGCCGCTTTTTTGTTCGCAACTGGCGCACCCGTTCCCCGGAGATGTTCCGGCGGCCATTCATATCGATCACTTTCACCGTCGCCTCTCCCTTCGAGATATGGGTCATTTCCATATTTTATTTGACTTTACCATGAATTGCTGGTAGTCTTATGGTAATATCCCATAAAATCACAGAAAAGGATAGAGTGCAAAGCACACGAACACAGAAAGGGGCCTGCAAAAATGAAAAAAAACAACTTCCGCAGCTTTATCTCCGGCGTCCTGGTCACTCTGCTCTGCGTCAGCCTTATCAGTTCCGCCGCCGCCACGATCGGCCAGCGCACTCTAACGGCAAATTACAGAGATATTAAGATTGTGCTGGACGGCAAGCAGCTCGCCCCCAAAGACGCTACCGGCTCCGTTGTCGAGCCGTTCACCGTCAACGGAACCACATACCTGCCCGTCCGCGCCATAGGGGAGGCCCTTGGCCTCTCGGTTGACTGGGACGGCAGCACCAGCACCGTGTCCCTCACGTCCGCGTCGATGGAGCTGGAAACCTCGCAGCCCGCTCCGGCCGAGCCCACAGCGGACCAGGTGGCCCGCCGCGCCTCCGCCTATGCTTTCCTTCGGTCTTGGATCGACGCCAACCACAACACCACCTTGAATGGGAACCCCGCATACTCCGAGGACGCACACCAGGCCCGCGGAGATATTCAGTATTCACTTACCCTCGACAAGGCCGCCAACGATATTACTGCCAGGATCAGGTCCACGTCTTCCTTCGACGGCATAACCTCCTGCGTCTTTATTCGTCTCGCTCCGGACAGCCATGCCTTCCCGGTGTATCTCACTCTCTCCGCTCCCGGAGAGGAAGATCCGTTTTTTATGGGCATGGGCGACGTGTCCGCTCCCGCCCTTTCTTCTGACAGCAGCTTTTCCTTCTCTGCCCACTCTGGTGACCAGGAGGCCGTCGCAGATCGGGAGGCGTTCACAAAAGACGCCCTTCTCGATCTTCTGTCCTTCACCAACAAAGTCTTTGAGGATCACGTCTACGGCGACTACACCCTGGCTGACTTCGGCTTCACTTCCCTTGACTGACCCGCCCGCTCGAAAAGGCCCTGGAGGTGCGAACCTCCAGGGCCTTTCTTTTAGTCGATTGTGGGCAGAGACAGCCCCAGCACGTCGTTCCAGTCGGTGTCGTCACCCTCCACCGATGGCAGGGACAGCCCCTCCAGCTCCTTCTCGTCCTCGGCGTTGAGGTCGTTGTAGACCTTGCGCCCCGTCTTTTTGCTGAACGGGTTGCTTTCCGGCTTCCAACTCTTGTTCTGGAGCTGCCACAAGATTGCCGCCTCCGTCTTGGTCAGCCCATCCATGGCCTTGATGGCCCTTTTCGCCTCGTCCTGGGTGGGGCTGGTGTCGTTGATGGCCTCCCGGCACTCCACATACATCTCCGGGGTAATGCCGTACCGGACGCCCACCTGGAGCCTTGCGTACTCGCTCTCTCCCATGACAGAGGACAAAGCCGCCATTTGCTGGTCTTGGCCCCTGGTTCCGTCGATGATTGCCCGGAACTTCTGGAGGTTGCTGACCTGCTTTTTCCCTGCCTCCGGGGTCAGCTCCCCAATATCCTCCGCCAGAGACAGGGCGGCCTCGTTCCCCAGGCCCGCCTCTCTGAATTTGGAAAAGTTGGCCGAGTTGTCGCCGGATAGCACCTTCCATCCGATCCACTCCGCCACGTCCCCGGAGGCAGCGGCCTCTGCCACCCACTTGTCGGCAGCGTATCCCTCGAACAGCTCCGTCTTTGCCCGCTGGGCGGCGTAGTCGTAGAGCTTCTTGACCATCTTTGCGCGGGTCTCCTCGTCTGCCCGCTGGAAGGCCACGGAACCAACCATGTCGTCCAACGCCCCCGCCACGCACTCTCTCCACACGCGGTCAAAGAACTGTTGCTGATATGCCCCCAGCTTCTTTTCTTCTCCGTTGACGCTGACGCTGGACGGGGTATCGGTCGGAACCGCTCCGGTGTGGCCGTTCTCGTAGAGCTCCGCCAGGGTCTCCACCGTCTCGTCCTCGACCTTTCCCACGCGGTTGTCGAGGATGTCCCCAATGCGGGTCTCCAGGGCCCCGCCTTTGAGCCCTGACAGCTTCCCCTTGTTGGCGGTTGCCGTTGCGTCCTCGTATGCCGTGGCAAACTCCGGCGATACCCACGACAGCGCGCCCAGGGCGTAGGCCTTGATGTTGTTTGCGGGCACACCCCCAAGGTAGGTCGCCGCGGTCTCGCACACCTTCTCCAGCTCCCCCAGGTAGTCGCCCCCGTGCCTCCGGAGGTATTCGCCCAGGTCCCCACCCTTGGAGACCACATCGTAGCCCTCCTGCACGAGCTTCCCGATGGCCGAGAAGGCGTCCTTTCCGTCCTCGAATAGGTCAACGATCTGGGTCACGCCCGGAGTTTCCACACCGTACCACTTGTCGCCCGTCACCACGCTCCCGATGTACTCCGCCAGAATGTCTCCTCCGGCGATCATCCCGGCGTTGCTCTGGACGAAGTTCATGGTCGCCTGTGCCCCCGCCGATTTCCAGGTCAGCTCGTCCTCGTCGTCCCGGTATCTCTTGGCCTTGTTTTTCAGGAGCGCGTTAAGGAAGTTGATGGCCTCAATCCCCAGCCCAGCCAGGATCACGCCCACGACCGCCCGGCCTGCCTTGCCCCGCGCCCGCCGGAACTCGCCCTCCGATACCTTCCCGGCGGCGAAGTCCTGCTTGGCCCGCTGTGCCTCGGCCACCGTCTGCCGGAGCATATTGTACTGCTGGATCGGCACAGTTTTGAACAGCGTGAGCGCCCTGGTGATCTTGCTGTCCGAGCGCATGATCCCCGCTCGGTGCATAACGTCGTACATAGGCTGGGACCTGGAAACGGCCTCCTCAAAGGCCTTTGCGACCTCCTTGTAGTAGGGGCTCTCCCCGGCGTCGATCTGCTCCTTGGTCCCCAGCTCCAGCTCCGGGTGCTCCCGGCTGACCATGTTTTCAGCCCAGCCCCAGATACTCTTGACGGTCCAGCCGTCCATGGCGGTGATGGCCCCACCGCCGAAGGTGAACTTCAAGACCTTGTTCTCGGACAGCTTGGATGGGTTGTTTTTGAGCTGGGCCGTCTCCGGCGTGGCGTAGCCCATGAGCCGGTATGCCAACTCGCTCGTGTAGGTGTTGATCAGGGCGTCCGGCGTTTTCAATGCCTTGGCGATGTTAGGAATGTTCTCCCAGCCCAGGTAGGTCCCCGCCAGCGGGAAGGACATGGCCTGCTTTAGGACGATGGAGGGATTGAACCCAAAGACCGAGGAGATGTACCGGGAGAGGGCGGTGTCCAGGATCCGCTCCGCGGTATCCCTTTTTCTCACTTTCCCGCCTTGCAGCTCGTTCAAAAGGTTGTCGATGTACTTCTTTCCCTCTTCCCCCCACTTGTGGGTGATGACGTCCCCGGTGCTGTTGTTCTTCTCTCTCCAGTTCAGGAGCGTCTGCCAGTTGCGGGCGGGGATCGCCATTCCCACGAAGCGGGCGGTCTGGTCCGAGTGCCGCTCAAAGGCGTCGAAGGCGCTGATGTTGTAGCTCGGATTGACCGCGTACTGCCTCGACTTCATGTGGCCCACTCCCTCCGCCGTGGTGTCAAAGACGCCGATGGTGGTGGTCGTGTAGTTCTGGTTGGTGAAGATAGGGGCGTAGTTCTTGCTCTGGGCCTTGTCGTATCCGTAGAGGATGTTGGAGACCCGGTTGATCTCTCCTTTGGCGAACTGATTGTAGTACCCCTCCAGCAGACGGGCCAGCTCCATCTCCTCCTCGGTGAGGTCGGAGACCAGCGCCTTCACCGTCTCCGGCGCCAGGCGGATCGTGGTGCCCTGGGCCAGGGCCTCCTGCCGTTGCCCTTTGGAATAGAGCTCCTTGTCTACAAAGGTACGGCCTCCGGTCATGTGCCGTAGGTTGTCGGTGTTCTTGCTCTCCAGGTAGAGCTGCACCTTTTGGGCCGGGGTCATATACACCTTGACGGTTTTCCCAAAGAGCGGCTTGTCGCCCTTTCCCAGCTCCAGCAGCTCCGGGACCTCCACCTCGTACCAGATGGCATCCTTCCCTTGGCCGTCCGCCGTCTTCACCCAGTCGGCCCGCTCGGTCAGGAACTCCTCCAAAACCCTCTGGGAGCGCACTTTGTAGTTCCGGACAGCCCTTTCGCCCTGCTCCAGTTGCCGGGCCATGGACATCCACGTTCCGTCCTTGCGCCACCCAGCCATTCGCTCCAGGACGTTCATGGGCGTCAGGTGCTCCATGTTGAGGAAGGCGTCCAGCTTCTTCCCGGTAAAGTTGCCCTCCGCCGTCTCGATCTCCGTCTTCGCCTCTGCGTAGACCTCCGCAAAGAGGCGGCGGGCCTCGTCGTTGATCACGTTGTTCCGGTTATAGAACTCCGTCCGCAGACCGATCGCCGCCTTGTAGAGGTCCTGGAGAGCTCCGATGTCCATGTCCGCGATCTTGTCCCCGTCCAGCCGGGCCACGATCCGCTCCAGCTCCGCCGACGGGAGGAAGTTGGGGTCGGAGGCCTTCGCCGCCTTATACATCTCGGCCAGGTCTTTCCAGGTGGCCCCGTGCTTCTTGCTCCAGTTGAGCTCGTTGGCGGCGCCCACGGCGTAGATGTCGATGTCTCCCAGCACCTCATCCCAGGCTGCCCGCAGCTCCTCCGGCGCCCGGAAACGGTTTCTGGAGAGCCATTGGAGTTGTTTGAGGGTCCTTTGCTGGAGGTCTCGCAGTTGCTGGCGCTCCCGTTGCCGCGCCGCCATTTCCACCCGCTCGGCCCGCTCCTGGGCGATTTTTACCCCCGTGCGCTCCCGCAGCTTGATCTCCAGGTTGGCCTTTTCCGCAAAGGTCCGCAGGGCCCAGTCCATTTGTCGCTCCATGCCGTCCAGGAACTCGCTCTCCGGGATGAACTCCTGCTTCGCCAGGCGCGCGGTGTACTCCGCAAGGCTCATTTTCTCATCCTTGCCCTCCTCGGCAAGCTGCACGACCCGCTCCAGGATACTCTTGCTGTCCGTCTCCTCTCGGTCGAACACGCCGGGCAGGGTGTCCGCAAGCTCCATGTTCCACACGTCCACATGGTTGTCGCTTCGGTCGTTGGTCAGGTAGACCCCCGCGGCGAAGGCCCGCTTGCGGAAGTCGTTCCAGTCGTCCCCAAACTCCGCCTTCTCGCTCTCGGTGACGTAGACCCGTCCACCAACCACAGCCTGGCGTCCGTCCCGGTAGAACTCGTCCGCCTCTACCGTCATAACGCCCTCGCTATACATCCGGTCAAATAAGGCGTTGCGGTCCTCCTGGGTCAAGCTACCCTCCCGCAGGAGCCGGTCTGCGTATCCGTCGATGATGGCTCCGATCTCCGCCTTGGCTCCCTCCGGGATCGAGAAGGTGGAGAGCATGGTCCGCCGCAGGTCGCTCTTGGCGATGATGGGCTTGCTGGGCGCCACCGCCTTCGGCTTCTTCCGTTTCTTGTCCTCCTCCGCCTCGGTCTCGTCCTCCACGGAGAACTTTGCGTTCTCCACGCTGTTGACCTTCTCCAGCCGGTCGGTGTCGTCCCCGGCCTGGTAGTCCACCACCCGGACCCCGGCCTCCTCCAGCTTGCTCCGCAACTCTGCTCCGGTGTCCTCCGGCACGATTGCGGCCAGCACTTCATCGAAACGCACCGCCCGCTCCGGCTTCGCCTCGAAGATGTTCACGGGCATTTTGTTGATGTCACCAAAAAGGTCCACAGCCCGCCGGGCCATTTCCTCCGTGACCTGGTAGCCCGTCCCTTTGAACTCCCGGATCACGCTCTCGGGCGTAAACTCTCCGCCTCTGGCGGCCTCCACCAGAATTTCTCCGATGGTGTCCATGTCCATGAATTCGTTGCTGTACTGGCCGTGAGGCTTGCTCTTGTAGATGTCTCCCATGATGGCATAGAGCCGGTCGTGGAGTGCGTCCGTGTTCGCGTCCGCCTGCTCCTGGGTCATGTGTTGCAGTTTCCCCTCGGCCCGGTGCATATCTTCAATGCTTCCAAACCGCTCCGCCGTGACCGCCCGCAACGTTTTCACGCCATAGAAACCGGCCACATTCCGGTTGTCGCCGCCTTCTCCCTCGGAGATCATCACCTTGGCGATGTTCTCCAGCGTTGCCGGGATGTGGGTCTGCCTAAAACTCTTGCGGTCTCCCGCCCTGGTGTACGGGTCAACCCCCGTGTTGATCCCGCTGCTCTTCTCGATCCCGCCAAACAGATCCTGGAGCCAGTTCTGGTAGTCCTTCGGATCCACCATCCCCCGGATGGCTTGCTCGGTTTTCCCGGTGTCCTCTCTGGTCGTCCTGGTCTCCGGTCCATTTTCGAGGTATTTTCTGGCGTTAAGTAGGATGGTCCGCAGTTCTACGTTGTCCAGCACATTCTCGATTTGCCCCTCGGAATAGCCTTTCTCCTGGAGGAAGGAGCTATAAGCGGCCTCCAGCTCCGTCCCATGTTCCGCGATCCACTCCTGCCACCATAGCCGTGTCGGCCTGCTGTCAGGTCGTGCGTTTCGCACCATGTCCTCGCCCATAGTAGAGATCAGGTGTTCACTAAGTTCGATGTTCCAGTCGTCCATCCTGGTCACGGTTTCCTCCATCACCGGATCCGGTAACTGCATACCGTTGTCCAAAAGGTAGACCTTCATCATGTCCGGGTCGTCCTGATACTTTGCGAGGATCGCCGCCTCTCCGCCTTCCCGGTTGATCTGGTCCTCCGGGTAGTTGCCCCACGGGTAAAGCACGTCCACGTCCTGCCGCCCAAATTTTTTCTGGAGCTCGTAGAACTTCTTGTGCAGCCGCTCCGCAACGTCCTCGTTGACTTCATACTCCGTTGCCGGGAACGTAGGCGTCCAGGCGTCGGCGGAGTAGACCATGTTCCGCCGGTCAAATTTCGGGTCGATGGTGGTCTTATCCATCACCAGCGTAATGTCCCCGAAGTTGGTGTGTGGGATGTCCGCCTTGGTAACGGCAATACTGGGCATGGGAAAACCGCCCAAGGCTAGAGCTTTGAGCAGCTTATCAGCCGTCAAGTTGTGTAGGGCCACAAGGTTTTTGGTCTCCTCAACCGGTTCCTCTAGGGAGAACTTTTCTTTCGGCTCCCGCTCGGTCGGGTTTTCTGCGCCGTCTACGTCCTCGGCCTCCTCGCCTCGTCCCGCGATCTGGTCCTGCACTTCCTCCTGGAAAGTCCTGGGCAGTTTCCGCGCCTCCAACTCACCATGGCGCACCACGTCCCCAAACGGCACTCCCTGGATGTTGACATTTTGGCCGTTGTAGGATATACTGCCCATAGAGCCACTCTGTTGCAGTTCGATGGGCCCATGCAAGCCCACCGTCCGAAGCAGCGGAATGGTTCTTTTTTTGTCTGCGTGAAGGATCTCTCCTCCCTTGATGTAGTTTAGGGCATTGTCGCGGGTGTAGGCGCTGTTCACCTTCTGCATATCAGCGACGACAAAGCCTCCGTCTACCGGACGCAGGTCAAGGACGGACATGATAGGCTGCCCATTCGTTGCTCTAAAGCTCCCAAATACCACCAGCCGCGTGTTTTGCCCGCGCCGATTGCTCCCCTGGCTTTTCATCACCAGCACCGGATCGTCCAGAATTTCCGGCACCCGCCTGATCTCTTCCAGGGTCATTTCCGGGTGATCTTCAAGGATGGTGGAGATTTTGTCTCCCTCCATGAAAATGTCGGCCTCTACGGCTCCCAGTCCTTGCAGAACGTCGCCGGTGCTTCCGAGGATGAAACGCTCACCCTCCGGGCGCCCCGTATCATCCCACTCTTTCAGCTCTTGTCCAAAACTCTCGTTGACGGAGTATTGTGCCCCCGCGCTTTCCGCGGGCGGCCCCGTCCTCCGGTCGGTGGCGGCGGCGTTCTCCTGGCTTTGTCGGCCCACGCCCCGCTCTTCCATGACGGTCTCCATCGTCTCGTTGTACTGCTCCGCGTGGGCACCGAAGGCGTTGATCCCGGCGTAGGCGTCGGCAAAGATTTCTTCCATTATGGCGGCGTAGGCGGCGTCGATGGCCGCACCGTCGGCGTTGGCGGGAAGGTCGATCACGCCCCGCAGCTTTTCGATGTAAGTGTTGACGATCTTCCCGAACTCCTCCGGCGTGAAACGCTCCGTGATCCTCGCCTCGATCTCCCGCACCAGCCCCGGCGTCTGGAAGGCCTTGTCGTGGAAAATCTCATGGTCGGCAATCTGATCCGTGGTCAGCCGCATATGGTCCGCCTGGAGGATGATCCTGCCGTCCTGGGTATACACCCCCCGGACCCGTGTGGTTCCGCCGCTCCTGGTGCGAATAGGGACGGACCCCAGCACATAGGTCACGCTCCGCCCGGTTTCCCGTTGCACCCGCTCGGCGGTGGAGCGCATACCGGCGTCCCAGTCTCCCTCCTCCAGCACCGTCACAGAGGGAGTATCCGTACCCATAGTAAGGCCCAGGCCCTCCGCCGAGCTTACCCGCGCCCGCCGTAGAGCCTTTGCATAATTTTGCCTTTCAACTGCAATTCTGCCTTGTTCAGCGGCGCCGCCGGTTTGGACTGTGCCTCCTGCCAGTCTGCCGCTTTGCTCTCCGGCACCCGGACCATAAAGCCGTCCGGCGTCTCCATCATGTAGGTGGTCTCCTCCCTGGGTCGCTTGTTGTTGCTGTCCATCTTCCAGCACCGTCCTTTCCATAGTTTGCGGCGCGTCTTGCCGCCCCATATCCTCCTGCACCTGGGTCTCCGCGCCTCGGCGGGCCTCTTCCGTTCCGGCCCACTCTACGCCCTCCGTCTCGATCGGAGCTTGCACCCTCTGGCTCTCCGTGGTGATCTGGGCGCTTTGCGCCGTCTGCTGGTCGCTCTCGATCACGCCCGCAGGCTCCGGGCGCACCAAATCCACCGGCTGGTCGGTGTTTACCGTCTCGCCGGTGGGGTGTTCAGCGGTTTTAATGTTCGTCTCCGCCTCCTGTTGGGCGGCCTCGGCCTGTTCCTCCTGTTCAATGGTCAGGACGTTCTCCCGATAGAGCTTCCCCAGGTCTTGGGCGGTGATGGTCTCTCCGGCCTCCACCTTTGCCTGGAGCTGCTGGGCGATCTGAAAACTCTTTGTGGACTGGTCGCTCTCCAGCCCCGTCTCAATGATGGCCTGCACCACCTCCGGTCCCATGCTCTGGAACTCCTTGCCCACCTTGCCGGTCTGGTAGTAGTTGATGGCGGAGCTGACCGCGACATTTCCGCCGGACAGCACACCGCCAGACAGAGCGCCGCCCAGGAAGTCCAGCCCCATAGTGAGGGCCTGGTCCTGGACCGCCCGCCAGAAGGCCTCGTTTTCACTTATGCCCTCCGCTTCGTAGGCGGCTACCGCCTGGGCCCATTGGCTCTTGTCCTTTGCGATCAGGATGTCAGCGAAGAGGTTGATGGCGTCGCTCCCTACCTCCTCCGTTCCCTCGGTAAAGGCGTTCTTGATGATGTAGCGGATCGCTCCCTGTTCCCACTTGCCCTCCAGCAAGGCGTCCAGCGAGAACTTTTCCGTGACGACCTCCGCGATCCCCGCGATGGTCCCCAGAGCAAAGGCCTGGTCGTCGGAGAGCCCCCGGTCCTTTGCCTCGATGGTGGCGTCCGCCGCCGCCCCGGTGCCCATGATGGCGAGGGCCACCGTCTGGTTTCCTCCACTCACAGCGGTGGTAAATAGGAAGTCGCCCATGCTCATGCCCGTTTGGTATAGGAACGAGGCGGTTTTGCCCCCGAACTCATGGCCCCGGTCCACCCAGTATTTCTCAATGTCCTGCACCACCTGGCCCCGGATGGCCGCCGGGACGTAGCTAAAGGAATTGTATGGCGCGTTCTGGTCGATCTTCCCGCTCCCCAGATATTCCCCCAGTTGCAGGGCATAAGAAATACCTTTTGTCGGCGCCATGAGGACGCTGAACACAGAGGCTCCCACCGGGTCCTCCTTTGCCCACTCTGCCCACTCCGCCTGTGTCGCCTCCCGCTGGCGGCGGTACAAGTCGCTTTTGATGAACTCATAAAACGCCCTCGCCTCCTCGGGAGACCGCGTGGCGTAGATGTAGTTGTAGGTGGCGATCTCCTCCGGGCTCATGTGCTCCGCCTCTCGGTTCCCACCTACCACGCTGTCCACCATATGCCCCAGCGCGCCAGCACCCGCGCCGTAGGTGTTGTCCTGGAGTTTCAGGTAGGCCCCTGCGGCCTCTTGCCCGTTGACCCATGCGTAGAACGGGTCTTTCCAGCCGCTGTCCTTATATACCGGCGGGGCTTGCTCGTCTAGGAGGCTGGTCCAAAACGTGGCCCACTCGTCCAGGTCCTCCTCCCCCTTGGTCGTCAGCTCCTTGTTGGGCCTGCTCCCGTAATAGAACTCCTGGGCCAGATGGAGCTTTTGGGCATAAGCCTCCGCCTCCGCCTGGGTGTTGAACTTTCCCAGGTACTCGCCGGTGGCGTGATACTTTGCGATGGCCTGCTGGTCGGACATTCGGTACGGCGTCCCGCCGTCCCCGAATGCGATGGTGGGGATCACGATTTCCTTTCCGTCCTCGTTGATGGTGATACTCTGCACCGTAGAGATGGACCCGTCCGCGTTTTTGAGCTGCGGGCGGCTGTATAGGTCGATGTTGCCAGCGCCATACTGCCCCAGCTCTCGGTCGGCGGCTCCCAGCTCTGTGTAGCCCTTCAACTGCTGGTAGGTCTTGTACTCCTTCTCGTCTGCAAACTGCCCCCAGAACTCCCGATCGTTTTTGAGCCCTGCTCGGACGTTTTTGAGATAGGAGATATTCTGCCGTACCCCCTGGAGGAATTTCCCCGTGGACCCAGCCCCGAAGGCCCCGTCGTAAAGCTCTCTGTTCGCCGCGAAGTGGTCCTGGATGGAGTATGCCCGCCCCAGCAGCTCGTCGATCTCCGCGTCCCTCGCCGTCTGGTACGCCGTATAGGTCTCCACCGGCTGGTAGGTCTTGTCCATCCTCTCCTTGTCCCCGGAGATCCGTTTAGAGAAAGCGTCGATGTCGTTGAGCCAGGGCTGCAGGTCCTCTCTGGGCGTCCTCGCCCCGCTCGTGACCGTCCGCACCATCGGCTCCTGACCCCTGTGCTGTCTGCTCCACTCGGAGAAAGAGGGAGACCCCCCGCCCGTCTGAACGACGGACGTGGGGGTGATCCTCGTCTCTTGCTGTGTGACTTTCGGCTGGGCGATCTCTCCCGTCCTGCCCTTGTTTTTCTTGGTCCACTCAGCAAAGTTCACGGTGCTTTTCCTCCCTTACTTCGCCTTGGTCTCCAGGCAATACTGGACGTAGGCGGTGATGTAGTCGGCGTAGGTTTCGTATTCGCCCAGAATTGGGTCTCCCTTCCCGGTTCTCTTGTAGGCGGAGCGGCGGGAGCTCCATTCCCCGCTGGTGTACGGCGTTCCTGGATCCACGCCCTGTTGCCGCAGGAAGTGGATGGCGCTGTCGTAGGAGCTGAACTTCCTGGGCGTGTCGTCTACCTTGGGCCCTCCCAGGTCCCCCTCGTCCTCGCTCTCCTCCTCCCACGTCTGGTAGTCGTCCCACAGTCCAGAGGAGGAGTTAAACCCGTACCGCTTGTAGTTGTCCACCTGGGCCAAAAAGCTCTTTGGCCGCCCACTCGCCTTAGCCGCAGCGAAGAGGCCGTCGTAGTCCATCTTGCCCCCCAGCAGGTTCTGCTGGGTGTTGTTTCCGTTTGCGATCCTCTTGGCCTCTGCTTTCTCCTGCTCTTGCCGCTTAAAGGCGGCCACCAGAGCGGAGACGTACTCGTTGGAGTACCCCGCGGCGTCGATCATCGCCTGGCTGGGTGTGCCTCCAGCCTGGATGATGGCGTCCACCTGGGCCCGCATAAGATCCCTCTGTTCATCCGCTTCCTCCCGCTGGAACTTTCCATGGACACCCTGGGCATACTCGTCTGTGAGCCCCGCCGCGGCCAACAGCTCTTGGCTGGGTAATCCCCCCGCCTGGAGGATAGCCGCCACCTGCTCCACGGCGTTGTCCCGGTTCCACCCGGCATTGACCCCCTGGGCGTATTCTCCGGTGAGCCCCGCCGCGGCCAACAGCTCCTGGCTGGGTAATCCCCCCGCCTGGAGGATAGCCGCCACCTGGTTCACGGCGGTCTGCCGCACCGTCTCGCCCCGCTGGTAGTCTCGCTCTTCCAGCCGGTCCGTCCGGGCCAGCTCCTCCAGGTAGCGGCCATAGTCCACCGCGTCCTGGCCCTGGAGGGCGGAAAGCTGACCCTCCAGCACCCCCAACTCGTCCTTCCAGCCCTGCCGCCAGATACCTTGTTGCTCATTGATGGCCTGGAGATCCTGGAGGCTCATGTCGTGATCCTTGATGTACTTGCTGTACGCCTGCTGGTAGAGCGTTGGGATGATGTCGTTGAGCTGGGTGGCGTAGTAGTCGCCCGCTTGGGTGGCCGCGCCTACGGCGAAGGAGGAGGGCCGCCCGCCGGTGGCGGCGGAAGCCTGGCCGAGAGCGTTGGCGGTGGCCCGTTCGCCCTCCCGGAGATACTGCTTTTTATAGACCGGCCACAGCGGGTCCGTTTCCTTGCTCCAGGAGAACTCCCCCCGGTTCAGGATGGCGTCGAGTTGCTTCTGCCTGGCGGCGGCGGTGGGATCCTCCGGAATGACGAAAGACCCGATCTGGTCCAGCTTGGCGTCGATTTGGCCGGGGATCTTCCCGCCAGAGATGAAGTCCGACCCGTCCGCTCCGCCGGAGTAGTTGGCATAGCTGCCCCGGAGCTGGTTTGCCGTCTGGTTGATCAGCAGACGCGCCTCGTCCGTAAGAGCCTTCCCATAGTCCTTTTTCAGGGACAGGATGGAGTAGCCGAACTCCGGATATTTCTTTGCCGTCTCCAGGTCCGCCTGGGAAAATTGCGATAGGAGGCCGCTGTTTTGCGCCTCCTTCAAAAACCCGTCATAAGTGAAAGCCATGTCTTTTTCCTCCTTACTGTCTCCCAGGTTTAGATTTGAGCTCCGATCCAGCGTAGAACTCCCGGACCAGAGAATAGACCCTGCACCCTCCGGTGCCTTCCAGCTTCATCCGGTAGTGGTCACCTCGGCGTGGGATGATGGGCAGGTAGTAGGACCGCTTCGCCCCCTCCCCCAGAGCCGAGCTGACCTTCTGCCACTCACCGTCCGTGTCGAACTGGAGCCACACCTGGACCTCCGCGCCCTCGTCCAGCTCCAGCCTGATCTGGATTTTGGAGACCCCCTTCTTGTTGGGGCTCCCCTCGGTGAAGTCTCCAAACTCCGCCTTCCAGGAGAAGGAGCCCTCCCAGCCCTCGGCGTCCGGCTCGATCCCCTGCGGCCTCCCCACGGCCCAGATGTCTCCTTCGCCGGAGAGGAGGTATAGGTTTCCGCCCCACCTGGCGAAATGGGTGGCGTGGGTCTCGTCCTCGGTGTTCCACATCCCCGTCTGGGTGTCGTAGACGTGGAGCCCCCAGCCCCCGTTCTCGTCCTGCATACTCACGAAGTATTTGAGCCCGTCAGACCCGGCCACGGCGTTTTTCTTCCGCTCCAGCCCGAAGGCCTGCCCGACCGGCTGCGGGATCCCGCCGGAGTATGCTACGATCCCGGCGCGGGAGAGATAGAACAACGTCTCCCCGGCGATGGCGAGGCTCCCGGCGCTCCCGTCCGCCACCCCCAGGGTGGCGCTCCCCATCACCTCGAAGTTGGAGGGCATGGATCCATAGACCTTGTAGATGTGGTCCTCCTTGAAAAAGACCGGGTAGCCCAAAAAGGAGATACAGCCGGTGAACTCCCCGGCGCTCCCCGTGTCCACGGCAAAGCTGTCCGTCTCCACGCCGTCGTAGACGTTCCAGTTGAAGATGTCCCCCAGCTTGGAGGCGTAGATGGTGTTCCCGTCGCAGCCCCACAGCCGGTTCTCGTTTTCGCAGATAAAGCGGAGGTCCGGGACCGTCCGCTTGATGGATAACGTCCCGTTCTCGGTGTAGGGCGTGTCCGCGTCCTTGCCGTCCAGCTTGAACACATACTCGTAGAAATAGAGCTTGTCCCCGTCGATCTCCCGGATGATAGGTGTCTTGTTGTTCTCCGGGTGCTTTGTGCAGCCGGAGATGGTCACGGCGTCGCCCGGCTTGAAGTAGTCCGCCCAGTTCACCCCCGGCGCGTGGATGGTGTTGGCCTCCGCGTCCTCCTCGAACAGCTTGCCGTCCTTGAATGTCAGCACATTCCCGGTCCACTCCGCCTCCAGGCTCCCAAATTCCCCGTTGACGGTGTTGAACCAGGCCTTGTCCGGCAGGATCACGATGTAGGCGCCCAGGGCCGCAAAGGTCTTTTTCCCCGGCTTCACGGTGCCCTTGCGTTCCCCGTTGTAGAAAAAGCCGTCTCCATCCACCCAGGCCGGTCCGTCCCAGGAGAAGATACCCCCCGGCTCGTCCAGGGCCTTGTACTTGAACCTGGGCGACCGCGTGGCAAGCAGGGGCGCGTAGTCGCTGGTTAGGTTTCGCATATCCCACAGCTCTCCGTCCCCCGCGCCCTGGTTGTGGTTGAGACCTCCGAACTTCACCTGGCCGCCCTTGGTGATACCGTCGGCGTAGCGCATGGCAGGCAGTTTCATGTTTCGTCACCCTCCCGCTCGTCCCGGAAGTCCATGACCTCCAGCAGCAGCTCCAGAGCCTTCCCGGAGATACGCTCCGGCGGGGTGGATACCTTTACCTTCTCCACCTCCACCTCAACGGCGTCAAGCTCCTGCTTTTCCGCGAAGAACTTTTTCGCCTCCTCCGGCTTCACATTGAATTTTCCGTCCGGTCCCACAATGTCGCCGTCTTCGCCCGGCACGGCGTACTTTCGGATCATCTTCATTTCCTTCTCCGCGAAGAACTGAACATGGGGATCCAGCCTTGCCTTTGCCATACAGAGCGCATGGGCGAAAGAAAAGCCCGCCTCCGTCTCCATCGTCTCGCACAGAACCCGGTGTACCTCCACCGCCTTCAACAGCTTCATATCGTTTCCTCCTTTTAGACAAGCCCGTATGCTTTCAGGGCGGTTACAAGATTGCTTACCACGCTCTCCACGCTCCCGGAAGAGGAGACCGTCTTTTTCGCCACAGGGCTTTTCCCAAAAAAGCCCAGCTTTTCGGTTGCGCTCAAAATGGTCAACCCGGAGGTGTTGGTGTGCAAGGCCTTGAAGTATCCGCCACCCCAACAATGGGTGGTGTCCCCCAGGTTTGGCACCGTTGAGCTGTTCGTGACCGGCGTGATACTCGGCCCTTCAATCTTGATCCCGTATGCACTTCCTCCGATCGTGAGGGATGTCGCCTGGATCTTCATGGTCCCGACGATATTTCCGCTCACAGATCCGATATACAGTTGCCCCGCGGTCGTCGCGTCGATCACCTTATTCCCGCTTCTGTCGTAGATCGACTTGACCTTTAGGCTGTCCACGTCGATCCGCTCCGCCTGGATGGTTCCGGTGGTGATCCGCCCACCGTCGATTACGGTTTTGCCGCCGGAGGCTAGGTCCTTGCTCCTGATGATGTCGGCGTCGATGTACTTGGCGGCGATGGTTCCCGTCTGGATGTTGGCTCCGCTGATAATGGTCGTTCCGTCTTTCAGGTTTCCCGTGCGGACCACATCGGCGTCGATGTACTTGGCGGCCACGGTGCCCGTTTTAATGCAGGCCCCGTCGATGGTGGTCGTTCCTCCAGACAAACCCGTAAAGGTCACAAACCCCGTCATTTTGATCTCCTGGCTGCTGATGGACGTGCTCCCGGATTTCAGCTTGATCGTAGAGGTGGTGGACCCGTTCGTGACCTCCAGCGTAAACCCATCCACCTTTTGCGTCAGCTTGGAGATTTCCCCCGCGGCGTTCTTGATCTCCGTGGAGAGGGTCGTCGCCGTCTGCTGGAGGGTAGACACGCTCTTCTCCGTGTTGGTGACCCGCGAGGTCAGAGATGTTGCCGTCTGTTTAAGGGTCGAAATACTGCCCTCCGCGCCGCTCACCCTGGAGGATAGCGAGGCCGCCGTCTGCTGGAGCACGGATACATCCCCCTGGGTGGAGACGATCGTGGCCGTGATGTCCTTGGCCGTCTGCTTGATCTCCGAGGAGTTGGCCTGCACCTTTCCTTCCAGGTCCGTCTTGACCTCCTCCACCCGGCTCGTGATGGCCTCGGCTGTCTGCTTGATCTCCGAGGTGTTGGCGCTGATCCGCCCCGCAAGGTCAGTCTCCACGCTGGTCACGCGGGAGGTGATGTCCGTGGCCGTCTGCCTGATCTCCGAGGTGTTGGCCTGGATCTTTCCGTCCAGGTCTTTCCGCACCTGCTCCACCCGGCTCGTAATGGCCGTGGCGGTCTGCTGGAGGGTGGAGATGTCCCCCTGGGCGTTTTGCACCTGGGTTGTCAGGGAGGTGGCCGTCTGCTGGAGCGCGGAGATGTCTCCCTGGGCGTTTTTGACCATCGCCGTGATGGAGGTCGCCGTCTGTTGGAGCACGGAAATATCCCCCTGCGCGTTGGCGACCATCGCCGTGATAGAGGTCGCCGTCTGCTGGAGGAGGGAGATATTGCCCTCGTTGTCTTCCACCCGTCCCAGGATACCATCCGCCCGGCTGTTCATGTCTCCGATCTGGACGTAGATGGGGTCCGTCAGACCCTTGCTGTATTCCTCCAAGGCTTTCAAATTCATGTTGGCCGTGTCCAGATTGTGCAGAGTATACCGCAGTTGCTCCACCAGCATGAAAAGATAGTTCTGGATGGTGTCGATCTTATCGTTCGGGCTCTCCTGGCCCGTAAAGGTAGGGAAGTTGGTGTCAACGTAAAGCCAGTTGGACGGCATGGTTTCACCGCCTTTCTAAAACGGGGATGGGGCCCGGCTGTTCGCCGGACCCCGCTGGGTACTTATTTGTCGTAGAGGCCCGCTCGGTCGTTGATGGTGAACTCCCGGATCATGTCCACCGTCAGGTTCAGGTCGGCGGGGTAGCCCGCCTCGTCCTTCTTTCCGCTGGAGCCCCGGAGATACCCCTTGCCGATCATCTTGTAGATGGTGGCCGCCGCCCAGGGCAGCTCCTTCTCGATCTCCGCCACGGTGTTGTACCGCTTGGGCGCGACCGCCTCCAGGATCTCCTTTTTGGCCTCCTCGATCATCCTTTTCACTTCGTCCATGTCGATGTCCTCCTTGGTGTTGTTGTCTGGCGCGGTGGGCACGGTGGCGTTGTGAGCTCTTGCGTCCACCCACCAGTAGTAGTTGACCTGGGAGAAGAAGGTCTTGGGGTCTCCGTTCTCCCGTGCCGTCCTGGCGCTTGCCGGGTCGTTGATCCGGATTTTCCCGTCCATCCACCACACCACCACAAAGTGGCCGCTGGTTGTCCAGGTCCCAGGCCCCATGAGCGCGATGATGTAGTAGCCCTGTTTCAGCAGCTCCAGCACCCTCTGGTGGTTCTGGTGGTCCGGCTTTCCGTAGGTCTTTTGCCAGTTGAGCATATCGCACTCGATTCCAAATGCGGCGAACTGCGGCTTGAAATAGGCGTAGGCGGTCCCGTGCTTCAATGCCTTGTACCCGTGGGCAACGCTCCAGGCACAGGCGTCCTCCGGGGTGTACTTCTTCCCGGTGATGGTCTCAATGAGCATGGTCGCCGAGGTCGGCCCGCAGCCCGCACTCTTGATGGTGGAGTTTTCTCCCGGCACCCGGTAGGGTTTCGAGCCCCACCGGGCGTCATACTGCTTGTAGCTGACCGGTTTCTTGTTCACGCCCGCTTGCCCTCCTCGCCCTTGTCACCCTGCTCACGCAGCACGTCCAGCATATTTTTGATGAAGGCAGGGAACGGGACCCCCATGATCCCCAGATTTTCCACTAAAGAAAGGCCCTCGTTGCCCACAAAGAAGAGGATGATAGCCATGCGGATGTAGGTGGTCCCCAGGGTCACGTCCAGTCGCACTCCCAGCGCCACCAGGCAGAAGATAATGACCTTCTTGCAAAGGCCCTTGAAGTTCGCCTTGCTGTCCATGGCCCCCGTGGCGCTCTTCGGGCTCTTTTTCCAGATGGCGGCGACCATCCAGCCGGTCAGCAGGTCCAGCACCACAAACGTGATCAGCAGGGCCAGGGCGTTGTCCCAGCCGCCCATGGCCTCCGAGATCAGCGTCCCCACAGCGGCCAGCGCCGCCAGGATCCCGTTTTTCAGCGTAAAGATTTTCATTTGACTTACCTCCATTCGTTGCTTCGGTTTCTCACGATCGTTTTGAGTTGCCGGATGTCCACCGGCTGAATGTACTTTTCCTGGATCTTGTAGCTGTCACAATGCCGGAGCTGTCCCGCCCGGCTCAAAAATCCCGCCGCCTGGTGGAAGGATATGTTCCTGCCCGTGGCCTGCTTCTTCTGGATCTTTCTGCTCTGCCTGGTCAGCCGCAGGAAGTTCCTGCCTCGCAGGGTGACGTGCTCGTGGTCAAAGCGGTATCCCACCGCCGCTACCCTCCGCGGGCGGCGCAGGCTCCGTTGCCGAGGCGGCAATAGGCGGTGTCTCTTTTCCGCCGCTCCCGTAAATCCGGTTCGGTATACCTGCCAGTTTCCCTTCATCTTCACGCCCAGGTCCGCCTCGAAGTGCCGCTCCAGGGCCTCGCGGGCCCGGTGCAGCTTGCGCTTGTTTGGGCCGAACAGGGTGAAGTTGTCCATGTGCCGGACCTCGTATTTCACGCCCGGATCCCGCTCCATCAGGTGGTCGGCCCGCTCCAGGTAGAAGTTCGCCAGCCATTGGTCCAGGTAAAACCCGATCTCGATACCCACCTTTCCACGGGCCAGGTCTCGGGCGGTCAGCCCCTTCTCCATGGCCCCGCCCAGTCCGCCGGGGTAGCACGTCACCTCCACCATCACCAGCAGCAGGAAGGTCTTGTCCTTGATCTTCCGCTCCAGAGCGTCCAGCAGACCCTCCAGCGGGATCGAGGGGTAGTAGTGCTTGATGTCCGCCTCCATGGCGTACTTGGTGCCCTTTGGGTCCTTCTGGAGCACCTGCATGATCCGCTTCCGTACCCTCGCCCCGCCCCGGCCCGGAACAGAGGCGCAGGACCACGGGCTCATACCCCGCATGAGAACGTCCTGCATGGCCGTCACCGTGAGCTGGTGCATGATTGCGTCAGGGAAGAAGGGGATGGAGGATATTTCCCTCCACTTCTCGCAGTTCGGGTCGTAGATCGTTCTGTGGGTCGGCTGGCGCGGGGTGAAGTCGTGGTTCCTCACGATCTCCACCATCCGCGCCGTGTAACCCTCCACGTCCTCCAGGACCTGCCGCACACCCCGTCGGCGGCGTTTCCCTTTGGCGGCCTTGACGATACACCGCCTCACGAAGTCCGTGTCCTTCATTCGTTCATACAGAAAACCCACTCGTTTCGGCATTTTCAAATGCCTCCTTGTTTGCCTTCGGTGCCGTTCAAATCCTCGCGGCTTACTAGGCCCCGTCCTGTGCGGCAAAATTTTCACCTAGGGGTGAGGAAAAGTCTACGCATTGGTGTCGTGGGTGAACAAGAAGCCGCGCCCCCACCGTCGCGTTGGAGTTCGTCGCCGTTTGGTTGCCGTTGAAGTACCACATCCCAGCGTTGGTGGTGTTCGTCCGGGAGCCACCAGCGTAGAGAGCCCGCCAAGTGGTGTTCGAGTTCACGCGGGACCGGCAAAAAATCCGGGGCGCAGCGTAGACAGTCCCTTTTTCGGCCGCCTGGCGGCGGCCCGTTGTGTCGGCCGGATGGTCTCTTGGCCCCGGCCTTCTTCTTTCCTTTTGGCTCCCAGGGGGGTTGCGACCCCCCTGGACCCCCTACCAGGGGATACGGAAAAGGAGCCGCGCCCCCACCGCCGCGTGGGAGCTCGTCGCCGTTTGGAAGCCGTTGAAGTACCACATCCCAGCGTCGGCGGTGTTCGTCCGGGAGCCACCAGCGCAGAGAGCCCGCCAAGAGGTGTTCGAGCTCACGCGGTCCGTGACGTAGGTGGTCGCAGATCCTCCAGTCTTATCAGGAATGAAGGCCCACGGAAAGTCCTCCGAAAGGCCAAAACCCTTGATGAAGTTGTTGGTCGGCAGCTTGACCCCCGTGTTCTCGTAGTTCTCGTAGGTGTTGTCGGCGTAGTGTTCCGGATTTAGGCAGATCCACACCGCTCGGTTGTAGATGTTGATACCGTCGATCCAGTCAGACACGTTCCCAAACGGGTCCTCAATGTGCCGGTACTGCACCTGGGTCTTCCCGTTTTCACCCTCGGCCCGCCCGGTGTGGTAGATCATCGCGTCCGTCCCGCCGGTGTTCGCGTTGACGGTGTTTCCCGACGTGTAGCCGCTCCCCAGCGTTTTCTGGCTGTGGAAGTTCGCATACTCTACCAGGTAGAGGTACTGCACCGCGTTCCATGCCGCGAAGTCGTAGAGCTGCCACCCGGCTCCCTTCGCCTTGGCGTTCGTGCGGAAGTTCTTTCTCCCCATGCTCACCTTGGGCAGCGGTCCCGACTTCGAGCTGTGGGTGACAATGCTCTCCTCACCCACGGTCTCCGTCTCTTCGCTGGTGTTGTACCTTGCCACAAAGCAGTTGGAGCCGGGGTGCATGGCGAACCCTTCCACCGGCGAGGCCGAGAGGTAGAAGTAGCGTTTGCCGCCCCGGTCCACCACCTTGAAGTAGAAGGTGGGGATGTATACCATCGTGTCGTAGAGGGTACGGGAAAAGCCCTCCTCGCCCCGCTTGAAGGAAACAGCACCGTTTACGATGTTGTACTCCTCCATATCCCGCCACGGAGCGAGGTTGTCAAAAGGGGAGCTCCCGCCCTCCGTTCCCACCGCCGCCTGGGGCTCGGCGTTTACGGCGGTGTTGGCGATGTGGTTGGGATCGGTGAGCATATTGACCCTACGCAGGGCCGGGGATGGCTTGCCGTAGTCCCACTCCACGCCGTAGACCGCGGGGCCCAGGGTGACCGCCAGGGCCCCGTAGTAAGGCCCCGTAGTGACGGTCTCGGTATAGACGGTTTCCCCCTCGCCCGCGCTGATGGTGTACTCCGTCTCCGTCCAGAACAAGCTGAACTGCTCCGCCAGGCTCTCCGGCACCGTACCGGTGAAGGTCTCGCCGCCCCCGGAAACAGTAAAGGGTTTTCCTGCCAGTTCGGCGGCGAAGCCGATGGTGAGGATGGACCCGCTCCCGCTCGGTCCGGTGGGCCCGGTGTCTCCGCTGGGTCCGGTGGGGCCGGTTTCACCGGCGGGACCGGTGGGGCCCGTCGGGCCGGTGTCGCCTTGCGCCCCCTGGATCTGCCCGTTGTTCACCCAAACGCTGTTGATGGCGTCCCAGATGTAGATGTCATACGGGGCTGCGGCGCCCACCCCGTAGGCCTCCCCGGCGGTCCCGGTGGAGTGCGCGGCCTGGAGTGCGCTCTCGTCCGCGTAGTACCCCAGCACCTTGAAGCCCTCCCCCCTGGGCCCGGTCGGTCCATCGGGGCCAGTCGGGCCGGTGGGGCCAGTCGGCCCGGTCGCGCCTTTGGTGCCCGGAATACCCGTCGGGCCGGTATAGCCCCGCGGGCCCGTGTCACCGATGTCTCCGGTAGCACCCCTGGGGCCGGTGTCGCCGGTGGGCCCGGCGGGGCCGGTGGGTCCTTGCGGTCCAGCGGGGCCTCTGGGTCCCGTGTCGCCCGTGGGGCCGATGGCCCCGGTGGCGCCCCTGGGCCCGGTGTCGCCGGTGGGTCCGGTGGATCCCGTCAGCCCAATGGGTCCAGTAGGCCCCTGGGGGCCCGTCGGACCCACAGGGCCCGTGTCTCCGGTGGGCCCTCTCTCGCCCGTCGCGCCTCTGGGGCCGGTGTCACCCGTGGGTCCGGTGATACCGATGGGCCCGCGAGGGCCGGTGTCGCCGGTGGGGCCGGTGGATCCCGTCGGGCCGACGGGGCCAGTAGGCCCGGTGGGACCGATCGGGCCGGTGGGTCCCATATCCCCCGTCACGCCCCTGGGCCCCGTGTCTCCGGTAGGACCAGCCGGGCCGGTAGCTCCTCTGGGGCCGGTAGGCCCGGTGGGACCGACAGATCCCGTAGGCCCGGTGTCGCCCGTGGGGCCAATAGGGCCAACAGGGCCACGGGGTCCGGTGTCACCCGTGGGACCCGTCGCGCCGGTAGCGCCCCTCGCACCCGTCAGGCCGATGGGGCCGGTAGGCCCGGTGGGTCCAACATCGCCCGTGGGGCCCACCGCGCCGGTGGCCCCTCTGGGCCCCGTGTCTCCCACGGGGCCGGTGATACCGATTGGCCCGCGAGGGCCGGTGTCGCCGGTGGGGCCCGTCGGGCCGATGGGGCCGGTAGGCCCGGTCGGACCGGTGTGGCCCACCAGAGAGGCCAGCCATTCCTCCCGCGTCCCGGTGTAGCCGTTCTCTACGGCCACCTGGTAGGCGTCGTCGCCCTCCAGGGATTTCAGCCATTCAGCCTCCGTCCCCTTAAACCCCTGATCCACCGCCACCTCGTAGGCGGTCTTGCCGTTCAGGCTCTCCAGCCACTCGTCCAGAGTGCCATGAAAGCCTCGCTTGCAGGCGAGGCCATAGGCCGAAAGGTAGTAGGGCGGGTTGTCATACATCACCATGTGCTCTTGCCTCCTCGCTGATGTACCCCTCCGCCGGGTCGTAGGTCGTGCCGAACCAGCGGAGGAAGTTGGCGTAGTGTTCGTTGTAGGTCTGCATGGTGTTCTGGTACTTGTTGTACTCCCCGTTGGCCTCGTCGATCTTGGCGCACAGCCAAAGGGTGTAGATGTCGTCGTGGGGCGGGGCCACCAGCAGCTCCGTCTCCATGTCCCGCTCGGCGGTGTAGGCGAAGTCCGCGATCTCCAGCGTCGCCAGAAGGAACACGTCGGCGGCCAGCCTGCCCTCCAGCTCCGCCAGCCACCGCACCTTCACGGCAGAGGAGAAGGCGTTGGGCTTCACCTCGTCCACATAGGCGATGGCGTCCTTGACCTTCACAGTTCCGCCGCCTCCTTCCCGTTTTCCCGCCGGAGGAGGGCCAGATTGTCCCGAACCCGCTCGTTGCCCGGATCCAGCCGCAGGGCCCTTTCGGCCCATTCCTCCGCCTCCCTGGGACAGCCAATGTGCCACATGGCGACGGAAAGGATGTCCTCCACGCCGCCGCCCCAGGCTCCGCCGTCGTTGATGTACTCGTCGCTCTTGGTCTTGATGTCGGCAGCTTTATGGCCGTAGTAGGCGCAGGTCTCCCACGCCTCCTTGAAGTAGTAGACCCGCTCGGCCTCGTACCAGCTCTCCCGGATGTCCGGGGCCGTTCCAATGCCGCGCAGGGCCCAAAGCTCCGCCTTCTCCAGGTCGCCCAGGCCCAGGTAGCACTCCGCCAGGTAGCGCATGGTGGCGGCTCGTTCTGCCCGCCAGGCGTTCCTCGTGCCCAGGTGCCGCACGAACTCCCGGATCGCGTCCTCCCAGCGGCCATAGTAGAAATACTCTCGGCCCAGGTAGTGGGCGCAGCGGGGATCATCCTGGTTTTCCTTGGCGGCCAGCTTCAGCAGGGGAAGGTACTGCCCCCGGCTCTTGCCGTTGTCCGGGTGGTGGACCGTCTGCATGGCGGGCACTTCCACCAGGCACGGGCACTCCCTTTCATAGACCAGAACCTCGTGGACGGGGTAATGCCAATGCCACCCCCGCCTCGCGTGGGCCTTGCCCTGGAGGAAGGTGGTGTTGCCCCTGACGCAGGTGAACCTCGCCATGTCCGCCGCCGGGTGCCAGGCCTCCTCCAGCTTCTCCCGCCAGCCAGGGGACAGCTCCTCGTCCAGGTCCACGCACACGCAGATGTCCGTGTCCTCCGGGATCAGCCGCATGGACCGGTTGCGGGCCACGTCGAACCGCCAGGGCTCGATCCTCTCCTGACAGACGATAACGCCCATGTCCGCCAGCAGCTCCACGGTCTTGTCGGTGCTCCCGGTGTCCAGGACGGCGATGTAGTCAGCCGGTGCAGCGGAACGGACGAACCGCTCCACGTTGGCCTCCTCGTTCTTTGCGATGGCGTAGACGCAGATTTTCAGCTTTTCCATTGAGCTGCCTCCTTGATAGAAAAGGAGGGGCGGGCGTAACCCCCGCCCCTCCTCTGTGCTTGTTGGTTGCCGATGTATCAGCCCTTCAAGGTGTCCCCTCCGGTCACACCGCCGATGGCGGCAAAGCGGAAGTCGTTGAAGGTGGCGTTGAACCGGCTGCGGCCCTTCCACACATTGGCGTCGGTGTTCTCGTCGATGAAGGACTTGACCGCAAGCTGCACCCGGTCGTTCCACACCGCGCCGCCGTAGGTCTGGTTGTAGCTCTGGTCCATCAGGATCCAGGGCTTGGTCTCGGCGGTGATGAACTGATTGAGGTAGCTCCAGACGATCACGGTCCAGCGACCGAACTGGAAGTTGAACCCGTTGTTGGCCGTGGCGGGATCCTTGTCCGCGCCGATTGCGGCGAACACGTCCTTCTTCAAGGAGGCGATGTCCGGGATCAGGATGGTGGTGGGAGCCACGTCCAGGATCTCGTCGTTGTCGCCCCGGAAGAGGTGCATGGTGGTCTCCATCTTGCTCAAAGCGTCCACGGAGAAGGCGTCGGAGAACAGATTGCTCTGCTTCTTGCCGGAGACCTTGCCCACATGGTTCTTGCTGAACAGGGGCACACCGTCGGCGGTGGTGATGTCAAACTCCTTGCCCTTGAACTTCACCTTGCCGCTCCCGGTGATAGCCCCGCCGTAGAGGGCGGCGCCAAACATCTCGCGGGTCCGCTTGTAGCTTGTCATAAAGGCCGCCGGGGCCTTTTTCAGGTCCATCAGCTTGCCGTCCTCCACCATCTCCTGGGAGACCCGGAAACGGTCCTTCCAGGTGTCGTAGACCAGCATTTTCTTGTAGCCCTCCTGCATCCCATCCTCGGGATAGGCGCCGTTCTCGCCCACGGGCTCGAAGCCGCTCATGGCCGTCATGGTGGTGTAGAGGTCACCGAAGTTCTCGCTGGTCCCCATCAGGAACAGCTCTTTCAGCACGCTCTCCTGCTCGAACTGCTCCCCGCGGCTTTCGAGGAACATACGGATCGGGGCCTGGACGTTGCCGTATACGCTGTCGGCAAGGCCGGAGCCCTCGGAAAAAATGATCTTCATGGCGTTCGTCTCCTTTCTTTAGCCGTTGCCGCCCGCAGGCGCAGCCGCGGCGGCGGTGGTGAAGCGGCCCCGCACAAGGTCTCCCTTGGCGATGCCCTCGGCGTAGGTGATCTCGAAGGTGCCCGCCCCCGTGGTGGCCTCCAGGCCACCGGCGGCAACCTTGATCTTGCCGCCCACCTTGGCGTCGGTGGCGGCGGCGGCCAGGGTGGTCTCGTAGATCTCGTCGTCGCCCACCCGAACCACGGGCAGGCTCTCGCCGTCCGCGACGGTGCCCTCTTTCATGCACACATAGGGCGGCGTGGTGGCGCTGGCGGCGCTGATGGCAGCCAGCTTGCCGTTGGTGACGGTGAGGAGCTGCCCCACCTGGTAGGTGCCCGCCGCGGCGGGCAGATACTCCCAGGGAGTGGCGGCCCCGGTGTCGCTCTTAACAGGCAGAAAAGACATGATTTCCTCCTATTCCAGGGCCTCTCGGCCCTTACGGTTTCTTGTGTTTGTTGTAATACTCCTGGATCTGTGCCTCGGTGGCGTCGGGGTTCATCAGCCGGAACATCCGCATTTCCTCCGGCGGCACGGTGGCCGCCCCCGCCCCCTGGGGCTTGGTGGTGGTCAGGTGCTCCTTGCCCCGGATGTTGGTGGCCGTCTGCTGCCTGGCCGCCTCGGCGGTCTGCTGCTCCAGCCGTTCCCGATTCGCCAGCTTGAAGGCGTCCAGATAGGAGAGGTGGTTCTTGGTCACATAGTCGTAGAACTGCTTGGCCGTAGGCATTTTCAGAAGGTCCGCCACGTCCTTGATGGACGGGTCCAGCTTCTGGATCTCCACCATCTCGGCGGCGATCCTCCGCTGGGCGGCGGCCTTCTCCTGCTCCTCCTTTGCCTGGTCGGCCTGCTGGGCGATCTCCTGGGCCCGCTTCACGGCTGGGTGCTCGGAGATCACCTGGTCCAGGTCCTCCTGGGTCAGCTTGCCAGCTTTCAGGTCCTTCTGGAGCTTCGCGGCGTCGAACGCCTTCTTCCATTCCCAGAACTCCTCCATGCTGGTGATGGGCTCCCCGGTGAAGGTGTTTTTGAGCTGGGCGGACTTGAAAAAGCCCTCCAGCTCACCCTGGCTCTTCTCCCGCTCGGCCTGGATCGCCTTTTCCACGGCGTCGTCAATGGCGGCCTGCTGTTCCTGCCGCCGCCTCTGTGCCGCCGCCTCCCGGCGCTCCTCCTCGCTCATGGGAGGTTTCCCGCTCGGCTGCTCCTCCTGACCCCCTTTCGGGGCGGCGGGCTGATCGGCGGGGTCGCCCTCCTCGGTGGCAGGGGCGGCGGGCTCCTGCTCTTGTTCGCCTAGGGCGCCGTCCGCGGGCGCTCCGTCCTCGGTGGGCTGCTTTCCCTGGTCCGCAGGGGCGGCGGTCTCCCGCTCTTTCGCGCCTTCCGCCGGAGTGTCCGGCGTGATCCCCAGGGCTTCGTAAACCTTCTGTTCAGTAAGCTCGGCCATAATGCCTCCTGTCCGGCCTATGGCCGGGTGCCATTTTCCCGCTTTTGGCTTGCGTAGTTGTCGGCCCCGTGCCGACGTTGGTGGCGATGTCGGTTACTTCTTCCGACCGGCGCGGAGGTCGCTGCCCGTCTTAACGGTGCCCTTCTTGGCGTCCGTGGTCTGCTTCGGAGCCTTGACGACCTGCGTACCGCCGTTCTTGATCCGTCCGGCGTAGCCTTCCATATGGCGGTGTCCTCCTTTCTGGTGGATTTGGCATTTTCCCGCGTTGCCGTGCGTATGGTTACATGAGGGCTTGCCCCATGAGACCGTCTTGCTGTGTCGCTCCCGCTTGGCCGCCCGGCTTGGCCATGCCCATCGGGAGGCCGCCCTGGGCCTGCTGGAGCTGTTGCTGGGCCAGCATTTGCGCCTGGGCCGCCGCCTGTTCCTGCTCCAGCCGTTTCTCCAGGAACGTCTTGGTGCTGTTCGCGCCAGGGTAGTGCAGCTCCTCCATCTTCGCCCAAAAGAGGATCAGGGTCTCTGTCTTGGTGGGATCCCCAAACGCCCCCGTCTGGAGGTTCATGCGCGTCTCCTGCCACATGGCCTCCCGGTTGGAGGCCAGCGGGGCGGAGGTGTCGCAGGAAAAGAGGAAGTCGGTGTTCCAGTAGTAGTTGCCGTCCGCGTCCTGTTTCAGAAAGTCGTAGCGGCTGAACTCCTCGTACTGGGTCTCGCCCTTGAAGTTCTTGAAGGTCACCGGCCTGGGCTCGTCACCGTAGGCCAGGGCGAATTTGAAGATCAGCTCGAACAGCTCCGCGTAGGCGGCGTTCTTCATCACCCGCTTGCTCTCCAGCCGTCCGGCGGCCTGGGCGGCGGAGAACTCCTTGGCCTTGCCTGAGGTAGCCGTGGCGTCCCGGCGTCCCTGGAAGCTGTCTGTAATGCCCAAAATCTGCCGCGCCTCCTCGTAGACCTGGGAGAGGTACAGCAGCTCGTACTGGAGATCGCCAGAGAAGTTGTAAACGCCAATAACCGCCTTGTCGGCGGGGTTTCCGATGTACCATCTCTCCCCGTCGTCTGGGTCGGTACGCAGGTTCGCCCGGTCGGGCAGGGTGATCCTAGTCCCCGCTTTAATGAGCCGGTCGATGATCTTCTGCTCCATGCGGTTCACCGTGTTCTGCTGGTCTGCGATCACGTCCACGTCCGAGTTGCCCAGCAGCTTGCCGTATACGCTCACGCTCCGCTGGAGAATGATGGGGAAGATGTCGGGCCGGTAGAAAGGGATAAGCGTGGGGACCATGCCCGGCGTTCCGTCCTCTCCCATGCCGGGGTGCATACCGGGGACCACCAGCCCGGAGGCGTTGGTGATGGGCACCATGACCTGCTCGTACTCCTGCTCCTGGTCCACAAACTCCTCGCCGCCGCACCAGGGGCATGGGCCGCCGTCATATCGCTCCGGCTCCTCCGGCGCGGTCTCGCTCTGGAGAGGGATGGCCTCCAGCCCCGGCTCCACGCCCTCCATCTCCTGCTGGGCCATGCCCCGCGCTACCATCTGCCCGGCCATGGCCCGCTCGGTCATATCCTCCGGGACAAGCCCTCCGGCAAATCCCCGCGCCGGGTCAGGCAGGAGGTTTCCCATGCCGTGGTCCCTGTCGTTGTTGATGATCTGGCCGGGGAGAGGGCGTACCCGCCCGCACTTCTTACAAACCGGCTGGCGGCGGCCCTGGTAGTTCTCCAGGTCCTCCAGCTCCACGTCGTTCACCCAACAGTACCGGTCGATCCCGCCCTGTTCGTTTCGCTCAAAGCCGATGTAGAGCGTCAGGGCGTCCTCGTTTCGGTCCTCGTCCCCGGCGGCTCGCACCTCCGGCTCACTTTCACCCTCGTCCCGCACGTCCACGCCATACTTGCGCTTGATGGCCGCCTTCGTCGTGGGGCACTTGATGATGAACCAATCCATGTCCTGGATCCCGGTGTAGACCCCCGGCTGTGGGGCGAACTGCTTGGGGTGGATCACGCTCACCACCTCCTCGCCCACGGTGGAGTGCGTGTGCTTGCTGTTGTCCCACTCCACCAAAAAGCCGACGCCCCCCTGGATGGGGACCGTCCGCTCCGCCATGTCGTTCATGCGCTCGAAGGGGAGACGGTCGAGCTCGTTGCGGATCAGGTGCTCGATCACCTCCGCCAGGCGCTCGTCCTCCTTGTGCTTGGCCGTCACCTTGGGCTGTGGAATGGCAGAGGAGACCTGACTTTCGATGTTCTCAAAGACGATGTTGCGGACGTGGCTGGTTTTCTTCTTTCCGCCGGACTTCGTGGCGTCGCCCGGAACCAGAGGTTGCAGGGTCCTATCCCCGTTGTAGATCCGCTCCCGCTCGTCCATGCGCTCGACTTCCGAGCCAAAGGCGGCGTCGCTTTGCGCCAGCCGCTCCTGCCAGACCCGCAGCTTCTCCGGCTTTTTCGCGGTTTTCTTTTTCGCCATGGTGTCTCACTCCTATCTCTCCGGCTCCCCCCACATCCTCAGGAGCAGTTCCCGCTCGGACGCGGTGGCCTTGTTGTAGTCCTCCCACATATCCTCGGACCACTTCCGCCCGCCGGTCTTCTTTTCGCCTTTGACCTCCATGCTCTGCTGGGGCCTAATGAAGTGGGCGATGGCGAGGGCCATAACGCAGTCGTCGTGTGCTCCAGGCTCGGCCTCCGGGCGCAGCTTCTCGTTGCGGACGAAGGTGAGCATTTCCAGCAGGGTCGTCTCGTCGTTGAACAGTTCCATGTGATCCCGCGCCACCCGGATCAGCTCGGCCAGGATCACCGGCCTGGTCTTGGCGTTGGTCTCAAAGCCAAAGGCGTGTCGGAGAGCCCCCCCGTAGTTGTCCGGCAGCTCCCGGACGTAGAGGTTTTGGTAGCCCATGAGGTCCAGCATTTTCACCGGGAAGGTGGAGTAGTTTGTCTCCGGGCCCAGCATGGCCTCGTTATAGTACATCCCCAGGGCGTAGACCTGCTTGGCGTAGGTGTCCTCGTCGTACTGATGGCGGACAATGCACACCTGCTCTCCGGTGATGTTGTCCAGCGTCTGGGCCACAAACCAATCCGAGCCGTCCCCGGCGGTGTCTCCGCCGACCACATAGGGCCGCCCGGCCTCCGGCTCCCGGTAGATTTTCACCGGCCCGCTCGGATCGTCCACCCACCGGATGTTGGAAATGTGGATCCCGTCCGCCGCCTCGTCATACTCGAAAAGGCCCGTCCGCAGCGGCGCTTGCAGGAGCTCCAGCCGTGCGGAGATGGCCTTGGCGTTGAATACCGTCTTGCCCGTCACGCCCCATTGTCCCAGGGCGTAGACCATGTAGTAATACGGGTCCGTGTCCTTGAAGGCCTCCAGCGTCTCCCGTGCCTCCTGGATCAAAAAGCGGTTGTCCTTGTAGGTGCTCTCGTGGGTGGTGGCCCGCGGATCCTTGCGATCGAAAAACCGCCGTTTCAGCCAATGGGTGATGGCGATGGGGTTGAAGGTCAGGATGATCTGGAGGTAGTAGGGGAAGTCCGTCCGGAGACGGATGTCGAGCTGGTCAAAGTCGCTTTCCTCCAGCTCGGAGGCCTCCTCGATCCAGATACCCGTGATGTTGTAGATGGATTTGAGCTTTTCCACGTCGTCCAGACCGGCGAAGAGGATCACGCTCCCGTTGGCGAAGGTGATGGTCATGTCGCTCTTGTTGACCTTCGCCCCTGCGTCCGGGTAGAACTCCGCGATCTGGTCCCGGAGCTGGTCAAAGCAGCTTGCCCGCAGCGTCCGGGCTACCTTCCGGCAGACCAGCCAGCGGTGGCCCGGCTCCGACGTGACCCTCTCCAGCACCTTCCGCCCGGCGAAGATGGACTTGCCCGAGCCGCCGCCGCCTTTCAAGACCAGGTAGCGGTGTTCGTCGAAGAACAGCGGCAGGAAGGCCTTGTTGTTGGTCTGCTTGATGTTCTTCCACCACAAGGCGGTGTCCAGCAGGCGGTCCAGCCGCTTTTCATCCATCGCTCTCGTCGCCCTCTCTGAACTCCTCCATCAGCTCCCGGAGGAGGGCCGCCCGCTCGGAGGCCGGGATGGTGGCGACCGTCATGGCCTTCCGGGCCCCCGGCCCCATCTCCACCTCCCGCCGCTCGGCGTAGCCGTAGTGGTTTTGGAGATACTGGATGATCCCTTTCAGGTTGCTCCCGCTCCTGGTCAGCAGCTCCATCTCCAGGTAGGCCAAAAGCTGCTCGTTTACCCACTCGGTCGCTTCCGCCAGATCCGGATTGAGGCTTGCGTCGCAGTAGTTGTCCCAGGTGGAGCGGTGGATCCCCAGATAGTCGCACATCGCCCCAATGCTGGGCGGGACTTCAAAGATCCTCCGCCTGATCGGCTCCCTGGCGTCGTTGCAGATGTCCACCGTCTTTTTAACTTCGTGGCCCCACTCGTCCGTCGTCCCCGTCGGAACCCGCTCAGTGAGGGTGATTGTCCGGGAGATCGAGGCAAAGTATCCTTCCAGCGCCTTTCGGAGGCTCCTGGCCCCGTATTTTCGTTTCGCTCCCACGGATTTCACCCTCCTTTCCAGTTGACAATAACACGGAAAACGTGCGTCGAACCGTCAACTTTTCAGAATTGCGTCAGGGCGCAAAAATATCCCCGAGCCCTTGCGGTGTCGAGGTTGTGACTGTCCCTATGTGGTTTTGCTATCCTATCGCGCGCCCGCGTGTGCGCCCCCGCCCCCCGGTGTGCGCGTTGGGTTCTGAAAAATCTAACAGTTCTTTCGCTCGGCCCGGCGTTTCTTTCCCTCCGGCAGAACGTAGCGTATGTACTGCGGGCGGCCCGGCTTGAACTCGCTCCGGTGGAGGAGCTTTGCCCCGGCTGGCACCCGCAGCTCCCCGGCGGTGAGGGCCGCTCTGTCCTTGGGCACCGGGCGGATCATGTTGCGGGTTGAGCCGTACTTCTTGGCGTCTGGCACCTTGCGAACCTGTCGGGCGAAGTATTCCGCGATCGGGGTGTAGTCGTCTTGGCTTGATAGCGGCTCCCAGTTCACACCGCCCCAGCCCAGCTCCTGCCACTTGCGGATGAACGCCTCCCGGCAGCCCTTTGGTACGACCAGGTGGTGGTGGACCCGGACCACCTCCCCAGTCTCTCCGTCCATGTCCGATGTGATCCAAAGGGCCCGCAGCTCCACCCCCTCCGGTAGGTCTCGCTTGACCCGCCGGAGGAAGTTCCGTATTGCGTGTTCCGCGGCGGCCCTCTGAATGTCCAGCAGCTCCGTCTCGTCAGCGTGGTCTGGGTCCATCCCTTGGCCCCTGGCCCAGTCCATGATCCGCCCCAGGCCCTCCTCCGAGTAGTCCAGGCCCATCAGATCATCCCCCGGCCCGTAGTTTGCATTCAGGGTCCTGGCCATGCGCTTCTCCGCCGAGTGCTCGTTCTGCTCCTGCTTCTTTGCCTCCGACCGGAGCTTCCTTTCCGACCTGGACGGCCTCGCTCCTGGGACCCAGTATTTGGTTTTTTCCCCGACGTTCCCCGCCTCGTATGTGCGGATCATCCAGTAGCCCTCCGCCATGATCTGCTACCTCCTATCCCTTGGTCATAAAGTTAGGCTCCTACCGAGCCCAAAAAATAAAGGGGTCCATATTTAATTGTATGGGGAGCTTGTCCCACCCTCTGGCGTTCTCTCCGCGGCGCCGGAAACGGTGTCGTGGAGAGAGGGCCAGAGGGGCGGCCCGGCTGATTGCCGGTCCGCCCTTATGCCCCGATGGGGAAAGATTTGTAGTATTTTCGGACGATCCGCTCCAGCGTCGAGCGGGAAAGGTGGTGCTTTAGGCAAATCTCCGTCGCCCCCGCGTCGGTGGTCACGAACTCGAACAAGGCCTGGTAGTAGTCTCCCCCGGCGGCCTCCATGCACAGATCGACCACGGCCTTCTGCTTGTCCGGCGGCAGCTCGTTATAGATCCTTGACGTGAAGTAGATGTAGCCCTGCTCGTTGTAGCCTACCGGTACGGAGTTTTTATAGCGAAACACATTCATCCGACCGCCTCCTTTCCCGCTCGTGTTTGGTTTACGCCTCGTCCTTGCCCTTGGCCTCCCGCCGCCTAGCGCGGTGGGCCTTGCCCAGTCTCGCCAGGGCCCGCATGATCCCCAGGCCGCTCCGCCCGGTGTAGAGCCCCAGCCGCCGGGGCGCGGACCCCTTCATGTGGGCCGCCGCCTGCATATGGCCCTTGTGGCTCCGATGGGACCGCTTCTTGTGGTTGATTGCGCTTGCCATGTTACGCTTCCTCCTTTTTCTTTCTCCGCCGCTTGGCGGACGGTGCCTTCTCCGCGGCCCGCTTGGCCGCCTCCAGACGTTTCTTGTCCTTGTGCTCCCGGTATTCGTTCCGGATTTGGTACAGCTCTCCCGGTTTCAGGTGGGAGACCAGCTCCCCATAAGATATGTGCCGCCTCCCAGCCTCCCAAGCCAGGGCGTCCAGATCGTTCATCTTTTCACCTCCACAAACGCCAGGATTTGTAGCACCCAGCACGTCTCCTCCGGGTTTCCTCCCCACTCCGGCTTGGCTCCTTTTCTCCGCTTCGGCACTACCTCGGCCAGTATTGCAGGGCTGTCCAGTCGGTAGCCGTTCCGCAGTATAATCCCCACAGGCTCACCCTCGTACTTGCGGAACCGGGCCGCGTAGTAGGGCGTGTTCGCTCGGTATTCCTCCAACTTCTTCCCGGCCCGGATCATGTCGTACCACTTTTTCTTGATCGGCAGCGTCAGCATATCCGCGCCTCCTATTCCGCCCAGCCGTCCAGGACCACCACAGGGCGGCCCGGACGGTCTTCCTGCTCCTCTGCGGTCCTGATCGTGAAGTCCAGGTCGATCAAGCCAGGGTCGTCCGGCACTTTCTTGCACTCGTCCCTTGTCGCCAGGCGACGGAAAACCACCTCCGCCCCGGCGGGCATGATCGCCAGCTCTGCCATGAGCTCGTAAACCTTCACTTCGCCGCCTCCATTTCCTTCCGCAGGCTGTCCTTGATGTAGTAGTCCAGCCCCCTCTGGCAGCACAGCAGCTCCGCCTCATGCCCAAATGCCGCCCAGTTGACCCCAGGCAGAGGATGGTAGTTCAGCTTGCCAATCTTCACCTTGTCGAAGATGAACTTGCTGGCGTCCAGCGTCCGCAACACCAGCGCAGGGTCCAGCACCGGCTCAAAGGAGGCCCAGGTTTTGATCCCCGCCTCCTTGGCGCGGGCGGCGATCTCCACCCGCTCGGACGGCAAGACCGCCCCCGGCTCCGCCTCATGGGCCATACCATCCCAACACGAGATGGTCACGCCGTACCAATCCTCGCCGTCCAACAGGTCAAAGTCCCGGCTCCCGTCGCCCTTGGTCAAGATCTGGACGTGGTTTCCGGCAGCCTTGACGGCCTTGATAATCTCCCTTGTGGCGTTGGTGTCGTGCCCCCCAGGGTAGGGATCGCAGGTAAAGCACAGGTGGATGGTCTTGCCCGTGATGGCCTCCCGGTCAAGCTGTCGTTTGACCTCCTCCACAATGTTCTCCCTGGGCTCCACACAGCCGTGGAACTTCTCCACCTCCCGGCGCAGAACGCCAGGAGCGAAGCAGTAGTAACAGCGGTGCGGGCAGCCGGTGTAGATGTTGATGGCGTAGTCGCCGTACTCCTTCGCCTTTCCCTTCGGTATGTAGATCGGTTTCATCTTTGGCCTCCTTCTAGAAGTCCTCCCCATTGTTGCGCCATAGCGCGGGCAACGCCTGGTGGCGTTTTAGCTCTGTTGATGGCGTCCTGGCCGCGCCTCGCGGCTCCGTAGGTCCTCTTGTCCTTTCGCCCCGTCCCTGACGGGACGTATGGGCCTACCGGCTTACGGTCTGGCGTGGTCGGGACGAGAGGAGGTAGTCCTTTGATCCACAGCCTGGTCTTTTTTGTGTACGGCCAGGTCCCGTCGTCGTCGAACAGATAGGGCTGTATCTCTTGGGTGTGGGGCGGCATTTCAAATATCCTGGAAGAGACAGGATTTTCTACCGCGATCCTTGGACAGTCCGCCTCCCAAAACCGCAAGAAGAAGGCCTTGGCCTCCAGCCCTTTCTGGAACCGCTCCGTGTCCAGTTTCCCCTTGGTCGGGTATAGGTGGCAGGCTCCGGCGTTGGACAGGTAGGTGCATGGCGGGAACGCCAGGATCATGTCCCACCGGATTTTCAGCAGCTCCAGCGCGTCCACCTGCAAATGGTATTCAGGGTGCCCCCCCCCCGCATGGTAACAGGTCGCAGCTATAAGCCTCATGGCCCAACTCTCGAAAAGCGGTCGCCACCGCCTGGCTCTCTTCACAGGCGACAAGAACTCTCATAACTCCTCCTTAAAACATCCTGATCTGAAATTCTCCGTCCAACATCTCCCAGCGAAAACGCCTGTCACCTGGAATTAGCAGGCCCTCGTCCTCCATCTGGAAACGTCGATCATAGTCGTGGACGGTGCTGGAAGTCGGTTTCCCTGATTTGTCCGGCTTGCCTGGCTTGAAGTATACCGGGCTGTCGGTGTCCCACTTTAGCAAGAGTGCCCACAGTTCCGGGTATTCTTTTCGGAGGAGACGGAGCTGGTTGACGCCCTGATTGTGACAAAACCAGCAACCGTCCCGGCAGCCGGTCTCATAGACAGGAGCCAGGATGCCCTCATACTGACAGTAGAGACCGCACAGCCCCTCCTCGATGCCGAACTCCACCAGAGGAGCCCGCTTGCGATCCGAGAGCTGGCCGAACCGTTTAGGCTCGTCCGCCGCTATGCCGAGGTACTCCACGATATTTGTACCGCCCCTCGGGGTGGGGCCCTCCAAAAACTCGGTCTTGAGCTTCTGGCACCATTGTCCCCTTCGGTTGATGGATACCGGGAACCCATATATGCTTGAGCTTTTGGCACCAAGGCCCTCTTTGCAGAGGAAACCCCGTCGGAAGCCCTTGGTACTTTGAGTGATTTCTGGCACCAAGGCCCCCACAAGGTCGGGAAGCCTAGGATCGTTCCCTGCTGTTTGCAGCACCCCCCCCCGCATTTTTCGGCCCTGCGCTCTGGGACACGGTAAAACATCTGCTCGTATGTTACTTTCTTTCCATCCCGCATGGCACACAGATGTTCAACCTCAATGCGGTACTTTCGCCAAACAAACTCGTCAAAGCGAGGCTCGAACTCCACCATCTTTGGGTGTTCTCCTCGTATGGTGTCGGTTGCCCACACAGTTGTCGAGGTGATCCGATCCAGCGGGAGGCCGCGGGAAACAATCACCTCCAGCATTTTCGTGCTGTCTTTTCCGCCAACGCTTACGCGGGCTATGTACTGTGTGTCTCGGCTCTGGATCGTCAGTTCTGTTCCCACGTCTCCACCACCTAGAACAAAGTCTCTTGCACTCCAGCCTGCTCTGCCTGGAATATCCGCCACTCTGCCATATCGCAGTAGTCCCGGTTGATCTCGCATCCCAAGAACTTCCGCCCTAGCCGTGTGGCCACCACGCCGACGGTCCCGCTCCCGGTAAACGGGTCTAGAACCGTGCCTCCCGCCGGGCTTCCCGCCAGTATGCACGGCTCTACCAGCTTCTCCGGGAACATAGCGATGTGGTCACACGGCGCTTTTGTCGTGGCGACGCTCCACACATCCCGCTTGTTGCGGGTCAGCCCGTCCCCGACGGCCTTCATCGGTTTATCCTTGCCCTGTTGCCTGGTAGACCCCGCCTGACTTCCAACGTCCTGTCTCATGCGGACCACCGTACTCTCCGCCGAAAGTTCCCGGATCGCGTCCGCGTCGAAGTAGTAGCGCGGCGATTTTGTCAGGAGGAAGATGTACTCATGGCTCTTGGTGCAACGGTCCCTCACGCTCTCCGGGAGGCAGTTTGTTTTATTCCAGATGATGTCCTGGCGCAAATACCACCCATCCGCCCGGAGGGCAAAGGCCAGCATCCAAGGGATGCCGATCAGGTCCTTGTACTTATAGCCCTTTGGGACGTGCTTTTCGGTATGACCAGCTTTGTTCCTTGTGTTCCCTGGCGGGTTTCTTCCCGACCTGGTGGCATAACTGTCTCCGATATTGACCCACAGGGTCCCGTCCTCCCGCAGGACCCGCCGGACTTCACGGAACACATCCACCAGGCGCTCGATGTACTCCTCCGGGGTGGCCTCCATTCCGATCTGGCCGTCCGCACCATAGTCTCGGAGGTTGAAGTATGGCGGCGATGTCACGCAGGTGTGGACGCTTTCCGCTTTTATCTTTTTCAGCCCCACCTTTGCGTCCCCACAGAGGATCACACCGCCGCCCCCTTAAACCTCATCTCCCCAGGCGTCCCAGCCCGGCGCCCGCTCACGGGCGAAAAGCTCAATGCGTGGCACGTCGCCCAGCAACTCCACGATCCGCCCCCGCACCTCCGGCGGCTTTCGGCTGTGGCCTGCAAACGGGGCCTCCACGATCTGATGTACCCGGTGGCTCTTGACCCGCTCGGAGGCCTTGAACTCCTTGGAGACGCCCAGCAGGCACACCTCGGCGTTGGCCCGTGTGTAGTGCCCCATGCCCCAGTAGTTCGTCCCGCTCTTCGGATTTTTCTTGACCCACACAAACGCCGCGCCGACGTACCTAAATCCCCACGCCTCCATAACTTGGAGCGCATCCTGGATCTTTGGGAAAGTTGCCCAAAGGAAGAGGCAAGCCCCCCCCCCAGCAACTTCGGCCACTGGCAAATTGCATATATCCTCCGTGTTCATGGTCTCGTAGTGTTGCCGCGCAATCCCTCTAGCGTTTTTCAGACCCCCAGGGTAGCTCCACGGAGGGTCTGCGTAGATGATCTGGTATTTCTTTGAAGGGAACGGGATCATGCGTGCTCCTCCTCCCCAAGGCAAGAACCAAGCCTTATATACCCTCTCAACGGCACGTTCAGGTACAGCGCAGCGGCCTTACCCTCTACCACGAACATCCTAGCCCGCACCAGCAAGGCGTTTTGGATTGGATCCTCTGTTGCCTCTAAAAGCACTTCATCGGAGCTCAAAAGTTCTTTTGCCAGCGCCTCGCACAGACGGTTCTTGCCGTACCACACCAACTCCGGCACCTGCATTTTGGTTCTCTCCCAGTCGTCCAGTCGGCAGGTGGCTTGTAATATGCGATACGAAATATCCGCCTTTACAGGGTGAATGGTCTGGCTGTATTCCACGGTGTACCCGCCCAGCTTGCGGATCAGCCAAAGGCGCAGCCGTTCAAGCAGCTTTCTCACGGGTCAATACCCCCCCCCCGCATCACACGCCCCAGCAGGGACGTGTAGAGCTCCTTGTAGGTGTCCCGCTCGGCGGTGACTTTCACCAGGTCCTCCGCCCGGTTGCCCGGCATGATCTTCACCTGGCGCACACCGCCCAGCTTGTCGCAGACCTCCCGGCGGATAGCCTCCAGCTCCTCCGACGGCAGGGAAGTGATGTAGTGGAGCAGCCTGGACTTGTCCACGGTGTAGAGCTGCCCGCACACGGCCCAGCTCTTCCTGTTCAGCCCGGACACCGGGACGCAGTTTGCCCGGCCCTCATGGTCGGAGGCGGAACACATCACCACCCACACCACGCCGTTGTTGTCGTTGAAGTTCTCGTCGCTCACGATTACAGCAGGGCGGTCTTTCAGCATTTCGTGTCCGGTGCCGTGTGGAATGGAGCACAGATAAACCTCCCCAGGCCGAGGCAATTCGCGCAAATCATAGGTGTTCATCCCTCCACCTCCAGCTTCAACCACCAAAGCGGGTCGTTGCGCTCCTCGTTGTGCGGGCAGTTCTCGGCGTCGCAGTTCTCCGACGGGCACTTATCGCAGAACTCCCGATGGAAACGCTCGTCCCACGGCCCCTCCGCGATAGGCAGAGACCCCAGGAAATCTCCCAGGGTCTCCGGCGAGGCGGTGATCTTCTCGAAGTTCGTCACGCCTTCACACCTCCGCCCACCTTGCCAGCCCCCGGCGGCGTGTGCCCTTCGTAGAAGGCAAGGGCGGTCTCCATGTGCTTGAACAGCCCCATCATCACCGTGTTCTCCAGCATATACTCGATGGTGACACCGTAGCGGGCGGCTTGCGTCTCGGCGCGCTTGTAAAGGTCGCTCTCCTTGTCAACGGTCAACGTGATGTTCTGGTAATGAAAATCAGCCATGATTTAGTCCTCCTGTTCCACCGGCGCCACGTCCGCGGCGTCGAACAGCGTAATGTTGGTGATGGGGTCGCCCTGCTCGATCTGGTTTTCCCAGTCCATAGAGGCGATGTGCTGGATCTTCTCCAGGTCAGCCCCGGAGAACCGCCCCGGCGCGATGTAAACCGTCCAGTCCCGCCAGGCGAAGATCCCCAGCACCCCCCCAGCGGCCATGTTGGTCGTAAACTCGTCGCTCTTGCCCACGGTCTTGAAGTCGATGATCTTCAAGAGCTCCACGTCGAAGGCGTATACCTCGCCCTTCTCGGTCTGGTAGAGCTGCCAGCGGTCCCGGTAGATCACCGGGATCTTCTTCATGGGAATCGCACCCTTGTGGGCGTCCGGCAGGAGGCCGTTGTGCTTCTCGGCCATTTCCGGCAGCATGGCCTGGGTGGAGCCGTTCTTGTTCACCATCATGGGCTCCATCGGGAGATAGCCCACATCCTTGACCACCTGAACAGCCGCCTCCCTGGGCAGCATATTGGTCTCACACCGAATGGCCCAGGCCGCGCCGTTGATGATGATGGTGTGGCGCTTCCACGGCCCCGCCTCGATCGTGCCAGGGATGATCTCGTACCCGCCACTCTTATATGCCGCGGTCAGCACCTTGCAAAGGCTCTTTTCATGGAGCATACCTTCCATTTTCTTCTCCTTTCAAATCATGTGGCACAGAGCCACGGTCACAAGGACCAGGACCCCGGCGGCCACCACAACAAACATCCCCGTCAGGAACTTGTCCAGCCGCTCCATCCGCTCCCGGTGGCGGCGCTCCACTCGGCTCTCCGGCCTGGTGAAGGTAACGGTGACGTAGTAGGGCTTGTCCCACACTCCCTTGCTCACGCCTCCACCCCCTCGGTCCGCCCGACCTGGATGGTGGGAGCAATCAGCGCCACGGTCAGCATGGACAGCACATTCGTCACCGGAGCCCCCAGCATAACCGCAAGCTCCCGGATCAGGACGGCCACACCGTTCAGCGCCGCCGAAGTGCTGGAGGCCTCAATGTTCCGCGCGAAGGTCATAGACCCCGGCGTTTTCTCCAGAGTGATCTTGCAAGCCGCGGCGATGGCCGCCTGGATAGCGGCAGCGTCGTCCTCGGTCGCCTTGTCTCCCGGCGCGCCAGCCGCCACGGCGGCCTCTCCGTCCTTCTTACAGTCGCAGATTTCACCAGGATCCAGGCTTGCCCCGCAGTCTGGGCACTCTCTCGGAGCGTATCCCATATCGCTGTCCTCCTTTTTAGGCTTCAGCAGGGCGGCGGCCCTGGTTGCGCCGGTTCTGTTGGTACACGGTCTCGCCCTGCTCTGCGCTATACTTCCGGCGGAAGTTCTTGTCCAGAACCTCTCGACCCGCCTCGTCGTAGACCTGGCCCCTCCGCAGCTCGGTATATACCGTGGCCTGGCTGATCCCCAGCTCGGCGGCGATTTCCACCGGCGCGGCGTTGTCGTCTTCCCACATCCTCTCGATCTTCTTTCGGTCGTCCAGCGTCAGGTTTTTCACTTCATTCACCTCGTTTTTATTCGCTTCCGCCATATCCGGCAAAAAAATAATGCAGAAAAAGGTCTAAAAACCTTTTCTGCATTTAATGTACTACTTCACAGGTAACCCCAGAGACGCTTTCTCCCCTTGCCTTTCTTTTTTATCTTTGCTATAATAAGGTATTCTGGAATTGCTGTCGGGAGGTGGACAAGCTGAGTTCCCTGCAAAATTTCCTTCAGAGCTTTGACCTGCACGCCTTTCTCATAACGGTCTTTTCCGCTGCGGCCGCTCTGTTCTGCCTCACCGTCCACGAGCTGTCCCACGGCGCGGTGGCCTACGCCCTGGGCGACCCCACCGCCAAAGACGAAGGGCGGCTCACCCTCAACCCCATCAAGCACATCGACCCCCTGGGCCTGGTGCTGATGATCACCGCCCATGTGGGTTGGGCCAAGCCCGTGCCGGTGGATATGCGCTACTTTAAGCATCCCAAGCGGGGCATGGCCCTCACCGCCCTGGCGGGTCCGGCCTCCAACTTCCTGCTGGCGTGGGTGTTTTTGCTGCTGGCCAGTCTGCTGCTCCGGGTGCTCTCCCTCTCCGCCCCGTGGCAGCTCTATGTGCTCATCTTTCTAGTCAATGCCGCGCTGCTGTCCATCGGCCTGGGGGTGTTCAACCTGTTCCCCATCCCACCCCTGGACGGCTCCAAGATCCTGTTTTCCTTCCTCCCCGACAAAATTTACTACACCATCCTCCGCTACGAGCGTTATATCATGCTCCTGCTGCTGGCGCTGGTGTGGTTCGGGGTGTTCAGCGGGCCGCTTTCCACGCTGATCCTCTGGGCGCTTCGCGGCCTCTGTTTCCTCAGCGGCCTGCCCTTTGATTCCGCTTTGCTCCTGTTGGCCATGGCGTAGCGTTTTGATTTTTCTGCCGGAAAGGTGGTGAGGGCCGTGGAGGAATTGACCTTCCATCTGGAAAAGGTGGTCAAGGCGAAGGCCGACGATCTGGAGGACTTTAACGGCCCTCTGGATCTGATCCTCAGCCTGCTCTCCAAAAACAAAATGGAGATCAAGGACATTCAGATCTCCCTGATCCTGGAACAGTATCTGGCCTGGATGGAGCGGCGCAAGGCCCTGGACCTGGACGTGGCCAGCGAGTTCGTCACCATGGCCGCCCACCTGGTGTATATCAAGACCCGAATGCTCCTGTCCATCAACGACGAGGAGGCCATGAGCGAGATGGAACAGCTCATCGCCTCCCTGGAGGAGCATCAGCGGGCGGAAAGTTATTTGAAGATCAAGGCTGTAGCGCCTCAACTTGGGGAACGCTATCTCTATGGCCGGGACTACATCACCAAAGGTCCCGAGCACCTGCCCGTGAATCGGATCTACCGCTACCAGCACCAGCCAAACGACCTCTTCCGCGCCATTTCCAACGTGTTGGAGCGGGTGGACAACCACCTACCGCCGCCCCTGGCGGCCTTTGAGGGCATCGTGGGCCGGGAGCCGTACCCGGTGAGCGACAAGGCCAGCGAGGTCATCGCCCGCCTGCGCACCTTCGGCGTGGCCCGGTTCCTCTCCCTCTTTCAGGGGAGCCGCTCCCGCAGCGAGATCGTGGCCACCTTTTTGGCCGTTTTGGAGCTGTGCAAGGCCTGCCGGGTGATGCTGGCGGGCACCGCCGAGGACTGCACCGTCACCTGTATCGACGACACGGACGAAGAGCTGACCGACATCTCGGTAGACGCATATTAAAGGAGGCGAACGCCATGGAACTGAAGGACACCCAAGCCGCTCTGGAGGCCATTTTGTTCGCCGCCGGGGAGCCTGTGGGGGTGGAACGGCTGTGCCTCACCCTGGAGCTGGACCGGGAGACAGTGGACGAGCTGTGCTCCCACCTGGCCGACCAATACAGCTACGAGCGCCGGGGGCTGCGGGTCCTCAAGCTGGACAACGCCTGGCAGATGGCCTCCGCCCCGGAATACGCCGATATCATCCGCCAGACCTTTGAGAGCCGCAAGCCCGCCAAGCTCTCTCAGCCCGCTTTGGAGGTCCTCTCCATCATCGCCTACTTCCAGCCCACCACCCGGGCCTATGTGGACCAGGTCCGTGGGGTGGACAGCTCGTACACCGTGGGTCTGCTGCTGGAGCGGGAGCTGATCGAGGAGTGTGGGCGGCTGGCTGTGCCGGGACGGCCCATCCTCTACCGCACCACCAGAAACTTCCTGCGCTCCTTCAGCCTGTCCTCCCTGGACGAGCTGCCCGAGCTGCCAAACTCCACCGCCGAGGACGGCCAGCTCACTCTGGAGCTGCAGGCCAACATTGAAAAGCTCCGCGCCCAGGAGGAGATGGCCAACGTCTCCGACGACGAGCTGTTGGAGGCCGCGGCGAAGCTGGCTGCGGAGGAGGCCGCCCAGGCCCTCTCTCCGGACGAGTTCCCGCCCCAGGACGACCCGGAGCCGTCTGAGGCACCACCGGAGGACGACCCGGCAGAGGTCGATGCGCCTCCCGCCGATGAGCCTGACGCGCCGCCCTCTGACCCCGAAGGACGGGACGGCCTATGATCCCTCTCCTCATCGTCCTTCTGGCGCTGCTGCTGATCGCCCTGCTGCCCCTGGGTGGGCGGGTGCGGTACAACGAGGATGGTCTTTTCGCCGCCTTGCAGGTCGGCCCCGTTTCCATCCCTCTGTTCCCTCCTAAGGAGGAAAAGCCCCCCAAGGAGAAAAAGCCCAAACAGGACAAGCCCAAGCAGGCGGACGACCACCCCAAGCGGGGCGGACCGCTGGCGCTGGTGAAGAGCTGTCTCCCCCTGGTCAAGCCCACGCTGGAGGGCGTCCGCAGGCGGCTGACCATCGACCGGCTGGAGCTGCACGTGGTCTGGGCCGCTCCCGACCCTGCCGACGCGGCCATGGGCTACGGCGCGGCCAACGCCGCTCTGGGCGTGATCTGGCCTATCCTGTGGCAGAGCTTCAAAATTCGCAAGCACTCTGTGGGCATCGACGTGGACTTTGACGCCAACCAGCCGACCCTCTATGCCGAAGCTCTGCTGACCATGACGGTGTTCCAGGTCCTGACTCTGGCCCTCCCCCTGCTGTTCAAATTTTTGAAGATATACCGCGCTGTCAACGCCGCTCCCGAAGGCGAAACTGTGAAGAAAGAGGCGTAACATCATGGCTGAACAAGAAAAAGCTCCCAATTCCACCCCCATCGACTCCCTGATGACCACCACTCTGGCAAAGCTGAAGGACATGGTGGACGTGGACGTGATCGTGGGCAAGCCCATTGAGACCCCCGACGGCACCACGCTGATCCCCGTTTCCCGCCTGTCCATGGGCTTCGGCTCCGGCGGCAGCGACTTCGCCGGGAAGAATCACAAGGACAACACCCCTTACCACTTCGGCGGCGGCTCCGGCGCCGGGGTGAAGGTGGACCCGGTGGCCTTTCTCATCATCAAGGACGGCTCGGTGCGCCTTCTGCCCATCGGCATCCCCGCCATCTCCCCCGCCGGACGCGCCGTGGAGATGGTGCCCCAGCTGGTGGACAAGATCACCGACTATTTGGACCGCCAAAAGGATAAAACCGGCCTCTAAGCCCATACTAAGGTCACTCTGTTCCCGCGAGGTGACCTTATATGCGCCCCTTTCCCCGCAAATTTACCGCTTTTTCCTGTGTTTGTGCCCTTTTATGCCTGCTGTCCGCCCCGGCCCGCGCCCTTGAGACCTCCGCCGCCAGCGCGGTGGTGATGGACGCCGGGTCGGGTCGTGTCATCTATTCCCACAATCCCAACGAGGAACGCTCCATCGCCTCCATCACCAAGCTGATGACCGCTCTGGTGGCGGTGGAGCACACCGACGACCTGGACGAGACCGTCACCGTCTCCCCTCTGGCCGCCGGGACCGAGGGGTCATCCATGTATCTGGCCGCCAACGAACAGCTTCCCCTGCGCCACCTTCTTTACGGTCTTTTGCTCCGCTCGGGCAACGACGCCGCGGTGGCCATCGCCATCCACTGCGCCGGGGACGTGGAGACCTTCGCGGGGTGGATGAACGACAAGGCCGCTGAGCTGGGCCTTCAGCACTCCCACTTCGCCAACCCCAACGGGCTGGAGGCGGAGGGGCACTACTCCTCCGCCTACGACATGGCCCTTATCGCCAAGGCCGTGCTGGAACAGCCCACCCTGGCGGAGATCGTGGCAACCAAGTCTATCACCCTGGGAGAGCGGTACATGGAGAACCACAACAAGCTCCTGAGCCGCTACGAGGGCTGCATCGGCCTCAAGACCGGCTACACCAAGGCGGCGGGCCGCACTCTGGTGTCTGCCGCCCAGCGTATGGGCACCACCTTCATCGCCGTCACCCTCTGCGACCCCAACGACTGGGACGACCATGTGGCCCTGCTGGACGACGCCTTTTCCAAGTACCACTCCCACCTTCTGGCCCGGAGCGGCAAGGCGCTGGCCACCGTGGCGGTGGAGGGGAGCCTTGCCCATTCCGTCAGCGTGGTCACCGCTTCTGAGGTGCGCTATCCCCTGTCTGACGGCGAGACCCCCTCTGTCCGCATCCGCCTACCCGCCCGCCTCAAGGCCCCGGTCCGCCAGGGGGAGGTGGTGGGCGCGCTGGTCTACTTTCTCAACGGGGAGGAGATCGGCCGCACCGACCTGATCGCCGCCGCCTCCGCCCCCCGCAACGCCCCCGCCGTCTTGGAGGGCCGCTTCGGCCTCTTCCGCCCCGCAGGGGTGGATACCCTGTCCGCCGGCCTTCCCTACTGGCGGGGGCCTCTGTCCCGCCAGAGCATATTTTTGGCCGTATAACCCCACCAAGGAGATGACCCCTATGGAAGAACGCCTTCAAAAGCTCCTCTCCGCCGCCGGCGTCTGCTCCCGGCGGCAGGGGGAGGAATACCTCTCCGCCGGGCGGGTCACGGTCAACGGCCAAGTCGCCCGCCTGGGGGACAAGGCCGACCGGTCGCGGGATATCGTGGCCCTGGACGGCGTCCCCCTGCGCCCCGTGGCGCGGCATACATACTTGATGCTCCACAAGCCCGCGGGCTATGTCACCACCCTCTCCGACGAGAAGGGGCGCAGGACCGTGGCCGATCTGGTGGCGGACTGCGGCGTTCGCGTTTGGCCGGTGGGACGGCTGGACTACGACTCCGAGGGACTTCTCCTGCTCACCGACGACGGCGACCTCACCCATCTCCTCACCCACCCCAGCCATGAGATCGAAAAGGAGTACCACGTCACCGTGGCCGGGGACGTGGAACAGGCGCTGCCCATCCTCCGCGGTCCCATGGAGCTGGACGGCCAACCCCTTGCCCCCGCCCAGGTGGAGGTTTTGGGTCCCCACCGCCTGCAGGTCGTCATCCACCAGGGGAAGAACCGCCAGGTGCGGCGGATGTGCGCCCTGGCCGGACTGGAGGTCAAGCGCCTGGTGCGGGTGCGGGAGGGAGACCTTCTGCTGGGCAGCCTTCCCGCCGGGAAGTGGCGGCGGCTCACTGTGGAAGAAGTAACCAATTTGCGCCTTGCAAGATAGTGCATTTTTTCTTGCAAAAACACTTGTCTTTTCCCCAGCGTTGGGGTATGATTAGGAGCGACGATTTTTTTCGGCCTTCGGGCCGTTACGGAGGTTTTACCCATGAACCGTGATATTTTATCCAATATCCAGGCACAAATGCCCACCTTTTCTAAGGGGCAGAAGCTCATCGCCAACTTTATTTTAAGCTCCTACGACAAGGCCGCCTTCATGACCGCCAGCCGCCTGGGCAAAACGGTGAAGGTCAGCGAATCCACCGTGGTCCGCTTCGCCGCGGAGCTGGGCTATGACGGCTACCCCGCCATGCAGCGCACCCTGCAGGAGATGATCCGCAACAAGCTCACCTCGGTGCAGCGCATCGAGGTCTCCGACGATCGCATCGGCAACCACGACATCCTCTCCATGGTCATGCAGTCGGATATGGACAAGGTCCGATCGACATTGGAGCAGATCGACCGGGAGGCCTTTGACGGCGCGGTGAGCGATATTGTCGCCGCCAAGCGCATTTATATTCTTGGGGTGCGCTCCGCGCGGGCGATCTCCACCTTCCTGGCCTTCTACTTCAACCTGATCTTTGAAAACGTCACCCATGTGGCCGCCTCCTCCGCCAGCGAAGTCTTTGAGCAGCTGCTGCGGGTGGGACCGGACGACGTGGTCATCGGGGTCAGCTTCCCCCGGTACTCCAAGCGCACAGTGGCGGCCATGTCCTTTGCCCACGACCGGGGGGCGCGGGTCATCGCCATCACCGACTCGGAGACCTCCCCCCTGGCGGAGACCGCCGACCGGATACTCATGGCAAAGAGCGACATGGTCTCCTTCGTGGATTCTCTGGTGGCGCCGCTGAGTTTGGTCAACGCCCTCATCGTGGCCATCAGCCGGGTGAAAAAGCAGGATATCTCCAAGTCTCTGGGTGAGCTGGAGCATATCTGGGCGGAGTATGAGGTCTACGAGACCGTGGAGGATCAAAACGCTTGAAAACCGGCAGCGTAGTGGTGGTGGGCGGCGGCGCGGCGGGGATGCTGGCGGCATTGACTGCGCGGCAGGCCGGGTGTGACGTTACCCTGCTGGAGCGCAACCCCAAGCTGGGCCGTAAGCTTTACATCACCGGAAAGGGCCGCTGCAACCTCACCAACCACTGCACCGTAGAGGAGGCCCTGGCCCACATCCCCCGCAACGGCAAATTCCTGTTCAGCGCCATGTCCGCCTTCCCCCCCTCCGCCACCGAGGCGCTGTTTGAGGGGCTGGGCGTTCCCTTAAAGGTGGAGCGGGGCAACCGGGTGTTTCCCGTGTCCGACAAATCCAGCGATATCATCGACGCGCTGTTTACCGCCCTGCGCCGGGCGGGTGTGTCCATCGTGGAGGGCCGTGCCGCCGCCTTGGAATACAAAGGCGGGCGGGTGGCGGCGGTCAAGGCCGACGTGGGCCGCTTCCCCGCCGAGGCGGTCATCTTAGCCACCGGCGGCCTGTCCTACCCCGCCACCGGCTCCACCGGGGACGGCTACGCCCTGGCCCAAAGTGCGGGGCACACCATCGTGGAGCCTTGCAGCTCCCTGATCCCGCTGGTGGCGGAGGGCTGCGCCCCTTTGCAGGGGCTGTCCCTGAAAAACGTCACCCTGTCCGTCACAGGGAAAAAGCCAAAGCCCTTATATAAGGAGCAGGGAGAGCTTCTCTTCACCCACTTCGGCCTCTCCGGGCCGCTGGTGCTGTCCGCCTCCACCCATCTGCGTCACTATGACCGCGAGGCGTACACCGCCCACATCGACCTGAAACCCGCTTTGACCTGCGAGCAGCTGGAGGCCCGGATGGTGCGGGACTTGGAGGAATACGCCAACCGTGACCTGTCCAATTACATCCTCACCCTGGTCCCTCACCTGCTCGGCCCGGTGATCTTAGAGCGGGCCGGAGTGGATGGTGGCACCAAGCTCCACTCCCTCACCCGGGAGGCGCGGCGTGCAATCACCCTGACGCTGAAGGACCTGTCCTTCCTCATTACAGGCCCCCGTCCGGTGGAGGAGGCCATTGTCACCACCGGCGGAGTGAACGTGAAGGAGATCGACCCCAAGACCATGGCCTCCAAGCTGTGTCCGGGGCTGTACCTGGCCGGAGAGCTGCTGGACGTGGACGGCTACACCGGGGGGTTCAATCTGCAGATCGCCTGGTGCACAGGCAGGGCGGCGGGAGTTGCCGCCGCGCAATATGCGTCCGAAGGAGGAAACGACCTATGACCCACTGCGCCATCGCCATCGACGGCCCCTCCGGAGCCGGAAAATCCACTCTGGCAAAAGCCGCCGCCAAAGAGCTGGGCTTTCTCTATGTGGACACGGGAGCCATCTACCGCACCGTGGGCCTGGCGGCCCTCCGCCGGGACCTCTCCCCCTCCGACGAGACCGCCGTTCCCGCCATGCTCCCGGAGCTGGTCATCACCGCCGGGTATGGCCCGGACGGCCTGCAGCATATGTATCTCCAGGGGGAGGACGTGACCGAGGCCATCCGCCAGCACGCCGTCTCCGACGCCGCCAGCCGGGTGTCCGCCATTCCCGCCGTGCGGGACTATCTCCTGGAAATGCAGCGCCGCTTTGCCGCAGAGCACGACGTGGTCATGGACGGCCGGGATATCGGCACGGTGGTGCTGCCCGACGCCCAGGTGAAGATCTTCCTCACCGCCGCGCCGGAGGCCCGCGCCCGCCGCCGCTATGATGAGCTGCTGGCCCGGGGCCAGGAGGCGGACTTTGAGACTATCTTGGCGGATGTGAAGGCCCGGGATCACCGGGATACCCACCGCGCCGCCGCCCCGCTTCGTCAGGCCCCCGACGCCGTGCTGCTGGACACCACCCAGCTTGACCTGGAGGGCAGTCTGGCACGGCTACTATCCATTATCAAGGAGCAGCTGCCCCATGAATAAATTCTGGTTCCACTTTTTTTACATTGTTGTCTGGCCTATTTTCCACCTGCTCTTTCCCTCCAAGGTCGTGGGACGGGAGAAGGTCCCTGCCGCTCCCGTCCTCCTGTGCTCCAACCACACCCACTTCACCGACCCCATCTACATCCTCTACGCCATGAGGCGCAAGGAGGCCCCCGCCATTATGGCCAAGGCGGAGCTGCTGCGCATCCCCGTGCTGGGGTGGATCCTGAAGCAGATGGGCGTCTTTGGAGTGGACCGGGGAAAGTCCGACGTAAAAGCGGTGAAAACCGCCATCAAGTCCCTGAAAGACGGCAAAAACCTTCTGGTGTTCCCCGAGGGCACCCGGGTGAAGGAGGAGGACAGCGCCGAGGCCAAGACCGGCGCGGCCATGCTGGCCCTGCGCACGGGCGTGCCCCTCGTCCCCATCTGGATGCCGGCGAAAAAGAAGCTGTTCCGCCGCACCCCCGTGGTGTTCGGGGAGGCGTACTACCCAGAGGGTGCAGAAGGCACACGTCCTACTCCGGAGGACTACCGCCGGGTGGCGGACGATCTGATGGCGCGCGTCAAGGCCCTGGGGGAGCAGTACCATGGAAATTAAGCTGGCGAAAACCGCCGGGTTCTGCTACGGCGTGCGCCGGGCGGTGGAGTTGGCGGAGCGGCTGGCGGGCAGCGGCAAGCCCTGCGCCATGCTGGGCAGCATCATCCACAACGACCATGTGATCCAGCGCCTGAAGGCTCAGGGGATGGCGGTCTGCGCCTCCATGGACGAGCTGCCCCCCAGCTGCGCCGTCCTGCTCCGCTCCCACGGCGAGCCAAAGGCCGTCCACGACGCGCTGAAAGCAGGCGGCTGGGAGGTGGTGGATGCCGCCTGTCCCAACGTCACGCGCATCCACGACCTGGTGCGCCAGGCGGAGGAGGAGGGGCGCATCCCCCTTATCGTGGGCGATCCGGGCCATCCCGAGGTCCAGGCCATCGCCGGTTGGTGTCAAGCCCCCGTGGTGGCGGACGGCCTAAACGGTCTGAAACAATGGCTTTTGGCGGACGAAAACCGCCGGGAGCTGCCCCTCACCATGGTCTCTCAGACCACCGCCCACTCGCTGACTTGGAAATCCTGCGTGGAATTTGCAAAAAAAGTGTGTACAAACTTGAAAATCTTTGATACAATATGTAATGCTACCTATGCCCGACAGGAGGAAGCTCTGGCCCTGGCGGAGGAGTGCGGCGCCATGATCGTCATCGGCGACCCCAAAAGCTCCAACACCGCAAGGCTGGCGGAACTTTGCAGGGCGCGGTGCGTCAAAGTGGTATGTATTACCGGCGCATCGGAATTGGACAAGGCTCAATTCACAGAGCTTGCCAAGGTCGGCATCACCGCGGGCGCCTCAACGCCCGGGTGGATAATAAAGGAGGTCTATGACATCATGAGCGACGAAAACAACTTTGAGATCGAGGAATCCTTTGCTGAAATGCTGGAGAAGTCGATCAAAACTTTGCATACAGGAGAGAAGGTCACCGGTATCGTAACTGGGCTAACCCCCACCGAAGTCCAGGTAGACCTGGGCACCAAGCACGCGTGCTACATTCCCCTGAATGAGCTGACCGACGACCCCAACGCCAAGGTGGAGGACCTGGTAAAGGTCAACGACGAGATCGAGTGCTTTGTGGTCCGGGTCAACGACCAGGAGGGCGTTGTCACCCTGTCCAAGAAGCGTCTGGACAGCGTGAAGAGCTGGGACGACATCGAGGCCGCCGAGGAGGATCACTCCATCCTTGAGGGCGTCATCACTGAGGAGAACAAGGGCGGCATCGTGGCCAGCGTCCGCGGCGTGCGCGTCTTTATCCCCGCCTCCCAGTCCGGCCTGCCCCGGGGCGCCGACCTGGCTTCCATGCTCAAGCAGAAGGTCCGCCTCCGCATCACCGAGGTCAACCGTTCCCGCCGCCGCGTGGTGGGTTCCATCCGCGCCGTGGAGCGCGAGGAGCGCGACGCCAAGGCCGCTGAGGTCTGGGAGTCCATCGAGGTGGGCAAGGTCTACCAGGGCACCGTCAAGTCTCTGGTGAGCTACGGCGCGTTTGTGGACATCGGCGGCGTGGACGGCATGGTCCATATCTCCGAGCTGAGCTGGTCCCGCATCAAGCATCCCTCCGAGGTCGTCAACGTGGGTGACCCCGTCACCGTTTACGTCCTCTCCTTCGACAAGGAGAAGCACAAGATCTCCCTGGGCATGAAGGACCGCAGCCAGGATCCCTGGGCGCTGTTCAACGAGAAGTATGCCGTAGGCAGCGTCCTCACCGCCAAGGTGGTCAAGCTCATGACCTTCGGCGCCTTCGCCGAGGTCCTGCCCGGCGTGGACGGCCTGATCCATATTTCCCAGCTCTCCGACCACCGGGTGGAGAAGCCCGAGGACGTGGTGAAGGAGGGCCAGGAGGTCACCGTCATGATCACCGCCATCGATCAGGAGAACAAGAAGATTTCCCTGTCCATCCGCGCGCTCATGGAGGAGGCCCAGGCCGCCAAGGCTGCGGAGGCCGCCGAGCCTGACGAGGTGGTCGCCACCAGCGACAGCGAAGCCACCACCGTGGCCCCCGCTTTTGTGGAGGAGGCCGAGGCGCCCGCCGCTGAGGAGGCTCCTACCGAGGAGGCCGCTCCCGCGCCCGAGGCGGAGTAATTCCCCATTTACCAAAGCTCGTTTGAGAATGGGCACGCCCGTGCCGGGCGTGCCCATTCTTTTCGCGTAAAGGAGGCCGCGTCCCATGCTCACCGGCAACAACGTTCCTGAATTTTGCCGCCTGCGCCGTCAGGCCATCGCACTGGACTACCCCACCCTCAATCCCCAGCAGCTGGAGGGCGCCCTGACGACCCAAGGGCCGCTTTTGCTACTGGCGGGCGCGGGCAGCGGCAAGACCACCGTGCTCATCCAGCGCATCGCAAATCTCATCACCTACGGCTGCGGCTCGGACAGCGGCCAGTGCCCTTCGTGGGTCACCCCCGACGACGTACAGTTTTTGCGGGACTATGTGGCCTCCAAGGGCCAGGGGGACCGGCTGCGGATGCGTCAGCTCTGCAGCCTGGACCCTGCCCCGCCCTGGTCCATCCTGGCCATCACCTTCACCAACAAGGCCGCGGGAGAGCTGAAGGAGCGTCTGGCCGCCAAGCTGGGGGACGCCGCCCAGGATATCTGGGCCGCTACCTTCCACTCCGCCTGCCTGCGTATCCTCCGCCGGGACATTGACAAGCTGGGCTTTGACAAGTCCTTCTCCATCTATGACACCGACGACTCCCTCCGGGTCATCAAGGAGATCCTGAAGGCCAAGAACATGGACGACAAGATCTTCGCCCCCCGGACCATCCTGGGTCAGATCTCCAAGGCCAAGGACCAGGAGCTGCTGGCCAAGGAGTATATGGCCCGCCAGAAGGCCACTGGCGACGTGTATCTGCTCAAGGTGGCGGAGGTCTACACCGAGTACCAAAAGCGGCTGTGGGATGCGGGAGCGCTGGACTTCGATGACCTCATCCTCCACACCGTCCGGCTGTTGGAGGAGCATGAGGACGTGCGGGCCTTTTATCAAAACAAGTTCCGCTATGTGCTCATCGACGAGTATCAGGACACCAACGCCCTGCAATACCGCCTGTCCTCCCTGCTGGCGGGGGGACGGGGCAACATCTGCGTGGTGGGGGACGACGACCAGTCCATCTACCGCTTCCGGGGGGCCACCATCCAGAACATCCTGTCCTTCGAGGACCAGTACAAGGGGGCTAAGGTCATCCGTCTGGAGGAAAACTACCGCTCCACCGGCCACATCCTGGACGCCTCCAACGCCGTCATCGCCAACAACCAGGGCCGCAAGGGCAAGACCCTGTGGACCCACCACCCCAAGGGGGAAAAGCTCCGCCACTACACCGCCATGAACGAGAACGACGAGGCCCAGTATGTGGCCGGGGAGATCATCAACGCCGTACAGGACGGCAAGCACTGGCGGGATCACGCCATTCTCTACCGCATGAACGCCCAGTCCAACCAGTTGGAGACTGCCCTCAAGCGCAACGGCATCCCCTACCGGATCTACGGCGGCACCCGCTTCTTTGACCGTGCCGAGGTCAAGGATATGCTGGCCTACTTATTCGTCCTGCAAAACCCCGCCGACGACCTGCGGCTGACCCGCATCATCAACAACCCGCCCCGCGGCATCGGCGCCACCACCATCGAGCGCGCCCAAGCCATCGCCGCCCAAAGCAACCTCTCCTTGTGGGCTGTGGTCTCCCAGTCGGCCAACTATCCCGAGCTGATGAAGGCCCAGGCCAAGCTGGCCGACTTCACCAAGCTGATGGTGGAGCTGCGTGGCCTGATGGACGCCATGGATCTGGCAAGCTTCTACGAGGAGCTGATGGCCCGCACCGGCTACGCTGTGATGCTGGAAAGCAAGAACACCGTGGAGGACCGGGGCCGTCTGGAAAACATCCGTGAGCTGCTCACCTCCATCAACGGCTATCTTCAGGACGCCAACGCCGCCGGCGAGGAGCCGTCTCTGGCCGGATTTTTGGACATGGTCTCCCTCTTTACCACACTGGACACCGGCGAGGAGGGGGAGGACTGCGTGGCCATGATGACTATGCACTCCGCCAAGGGCTTGGAGTTCCCCACCGTGTTTTTGGTGGGCATGGAGGACGGGGTGTTCCCCGGGATGCGCTCCATCGGCGACGCTGAGGAAATGGAGGAGGAGCGGCGGCTCTGCTACGTGGCCATGACCCGGGCCAAGGAGCAGCTGTACCTGACCTCCGCCGCCCAGCGGATGCTCTTCGGCCACACCACCTGCAACCAGCCCTCCCGCTTCGTCCGGGAGATCCCCCCGGAGTTTGTGGAGCGCAGCGGACGGGACAACCTGTTCCACCGCGACCCTCTGGAGGATTGGAGCGCGCCCGTCACCATGGAGCGGCGGGAAACATCTTACGACTCTGACGACTTCTCCGGCTCGTCCCGGCGCAGCTCAGGCAATCCCTTTTCTGTCTCACGCACCCCCGGCGGACTGGAAAAGTATGCCCCCGGCGGCTCCCGGCGCAGCGCCACAGGGACGTTCCGGGAGTACGGCTTTGACGACGACACGGAGACCCAGGGCGTGTTCAAAAAGGGCCACCGTCCCCCCTCCGCCGCCACCGTGCCCTCCTCGCGGCCCGCTGCGCCGTCGGCTCAGGCCCCCCTGCCCGACTATAAGGTGGGCGACCAGGTGGACCACTCCGCTTTCGGCGCGGGACTGATCCTGTCCCTCAAGCCCATGGGCAACGACGCTCTGGTGGAGATCGCCTTCGACACCGTGGGCACCAAGCGGCTCATGCTCCGCTCCGCCGCCTCTCATATGCGCAAAAAGAGTTAAGGGGTCTCCCTTTACAGGTCTACCCAAAACCGCCAGGGGAAGTCCTTGGCCTCCTGGGCGTAATCCACGCCGATCCTTGGGCCGCAGTGGATAGCGGGTGCTTCCCGGTCACGGGGCAGTACATAGAGGGGCGGCGTCAACAGGTCGTGACCGTTCAGCTTCCTGTCAAGGGCCATGCCTTTGCACACCTTGCCGGGGCCGTTGAGGAAGTTCTTCCGCTGATAGGCGGTCAGCTCCCCCGGCTCCTTCCCGAACCGCAGCCGCGCCATGGCCGCTTCTCCCTCCACCGCCTCCACGCCGCGAATGAGTACCGCCGCCGGCTCCCCTTCTGGCTCGGTGACAAAGTTGAGGCAGGTATACATCCCGTAGATGAGGTAGAGATACGCCGTCCCCGGCTGGGCAAACAGCGTTTCGGTGCGGTTTGTCCGCTTGTACTGGTAAGCATGGCACGCCTTGTCACAGCGGCCGATGTAGGCCTCTGTTTCGGTGATGCGCCCCACCAGCCGTTCCCCCTCGTATTCCCGCACCAGCAGACACCCCAGCAGGTCCTTCGCCACTGTCAGGGTGTCCCGATCGTAAAAGTCCCGCGTCAAGATTTCCATGGTACCACCTCTTTTCATTTAGCATATCATGCCCACAAAGGAGGCGTCAAGTTATGTCCTCATCCAAAGTAAAGCTCTGGCCCCAGCTGCTCATTGTCTTGGCCACCGTGATCTGGGGGTCCTCCTTTCTCATTATGAAGCAGACGGTGGACGGCATTCCCGTCTTTACTCTGCTGGCCATCCGCTTTACCGTGGCCGGAGTCTTGCTCTCCCTGGTCTTTTGGAACAAGTGGCGGCTTTTGAACAAGGAGACCCTTTTGGGCGGCGCGGTGCTGGGCACCCTCATGTTTTTGGGCTACGCCTTTCAGACCTACGGTCTTAGCGGCATCGGCTCCTGGGAGGGGACCACACCGGGAAAAAACGCCTTCTTGACCGCCACCTACTGCGTTCTGGTGCCCTTTTTGAACTGGATCATCGCCCGCAAGCGTCCCGACCGCTACAACGTGGCCGCAGCTGTGCTCTGCCTGTTGGGCATCGGCCTGGTGTCCCTGACAGAGGACTTTTCCGTGGTGGGCGGCGATATCATCACCCTCATCTGCGGCATCGCCTTTTCTCTTCACATCCTGGCTGTGGACAAATACGCTAAGACCTGTGACATTCTCCTTTTGACCGTCCTGCAATTTTTGTTTATGGCCCTGTGGTCCTGGGCAGGTATCTTCCTCGCCGGCGAGACCCTGACCTCCCTTCCCAGCGGCAGCGATCTCCTGCGCCTGGGCTATCTGGCAGTCTGCGCCTCCGGCCTGGCCATGCTGTTCCAAAATATCGGTCAGGCCAACACGCCCCCCGCCACCGGGGCGGTGCTGCTGAGCCTGGAGGCGCCCTTCGGCGTGATGTTCTCCGTCCTCTTTGGAAGCGAGCGGCCCACGGCCCAAATGTACCTGGGTTTTCTTCTGATCTTCTTCGCCGTGATCCTGTCCGAGACGAAGCTCTCCTTCTTGTCCAGAAAAAAAGCAGAAATTGGGGGTTGACATTTTCCGCCCGGGCGTTTATAATGCGGATAACAACTTCATCACAGTAAACCGATGAGGAAGAAGAGTAGCCGATGGCACATCATGGTATAGCGAGCTTCGGGCGGTGTGAGCGAAGCCCAGGGTGATCGGTGAATGGCCTTCCGAGGGCGGGCTGAACGGCGTACCGGTAACGGACGCTCAGTAGTTCCCGACGGGTCCCCTCCCGTTAAAGCGCAGGGACGCGTATGATGGTACGCGTAAGCGAGTGGGCGTTTCAAACGCCAATTTGGGTGGTATCGCAGAAGCAAGTGCTTTTGTCCCATGTGGGGCAAAGGCATTTTTGTTTTTGAAAAGGCCGGTTGGCACCCGGCTCCTCCATCGACCACTCAAAAATCTATTTTTTGGAGGTATTCCCATGAAAAAGCAAAACATCGTCAAGAAAGCCCTGGCTCTGGTCTCCGCGCTGGCTCTCACCCTCTCCCTCACCGCCTGCACCGGCGGCAAAAACCCCGCCGCCGACGGCGGCAAGACCTACAGGATCGGCATCTGCAACTACGTAGACGACGCCTCCCTCAACCAGATCAACGAGAACATCCAGGCCCGGCTGAAGGAGATCGGCGAGGAGCGGGGCGTCACCTTTGACATCGACTACGACAACCCTAATGGCGACTCCACGGTGATGAACCAGATCATTTCCAGCTTCCAGGCCGACCAGGTGGACCTGATGGTGGGCATCGCCACCCCGGTGGCCATGGTCATGCAGGCCGCCACCGAGGACTCCGGAACCCCCGTGGTGTTCTCCGCCGTGTCCGACCCGGTGAGCGCCCAGCTGGTGGACTCCCTGGAAGCCCCCGGCCACAACATCACCGGCACCAGCGACTATCTGGACACAAACGCTGTGATGGACCTGATCTTTGCCGCCGACCCTGACGCGCAGAAGATCGGCTTCCTCTACGACGTGGGTCAGGACTCCTCCACCACCCCCATCGCCCACGCCAAGGAGTATCTGGACGCCAAGGGCGTGGCCTATGTGGAGCGCACCGGCACCAACGCCGCCGAGGTGGCCCAGGCCGCCCAGGCCCTGGTGGCCGACGGCGTGGACGCCGTGTTCACCCCCACCGATAACACCATCATGGAATCCTACCTGGCCATCTACCAGACCTTCATCGACGCGGGCATCCCCCACTACACCGGGGCCGACTCCTTCGCCCTCAACGGCGCGTTCCTGGGCTACGGCGTGGACTATGCCAACCTGGGCCGGGAGACCGCCGACATGATCGCAGAGATCCTCCTGGACGGCAAGGACCCCGGCACTCTGGCGGTCAAGACCTTTGACAACGGCACCGCCACCGTCAACACCGAGACCTGCGCCGCCCTGGGCCTGGACTTCGCCACCATCGAGGCCACTTTCTCCAACGAGGGCGCCAAGGTGCAGACCATCACCACCGCCGAGAGCTTCAACGACCTGAACGGCTAACGCTCCGGCACACTTTTTTTGGAGGTAATACCATGTCCTTTGTCGAGCTTCAAACCGTTATTGAGCTGGGGCTGATCTGCTCCCTCACGGTGCTGGCTCTCTTCTTGAGCTACTCCATGCTGGGGGTGTGCGACCTGTCCACCGACGGGTGCTTCACCCTGGGCGCCACCGTGGGCGCGGTGATCGCCGTGGCCGGGCACCCCGTGCTCTCCATCCCCGCCGCCATGCTGGCGGGGGTGTGCTCCGGCTTTGTCACCGCTGTTCTTCAAACAAAAATGGGCATCAACAGCCTGCTGGCGGGCATTATCGTCAATACCGGGCTTTACTCGGTGAACATCGCCATCATGTCCGGCTCCGCCCGGGTCAACCTGAACAAGACCGGCACCGTGTTCACCATGGTGAAGGGCCTGCTGGCGGGCACGCCGCTGGAGGGCTGGCACGTGACCGTGGTGGCGGGTGTGGCGGTGGTCCTGACGGTGGCGCTGCTCACCCTGTTCCTCAACACCCGTCTGGGCCTGGCCATTCGAGCCACCGGCAACAACCCGGACATGGTGCGCTCCTCCTCCATCAACCCCACCTTCACCACCATCGTGGGCCTGTGCGTGGCCAACGCCCTCACCGGCCTGTCCGGCTGCCTCATGGCCCAGTCCCAGCAGTCCACAGAGATCAATATCGGCAGCGGCATGGTGACCATCGCCCTGGCCTCTCTGCTCATCGGCGGCACCCTGCTGGGCCGGGGCGGCATCTTCCTCCGGGCCGTGGGCATGGTGCTGGGCGCGTTCCTGTTCCGTTTGGTGTACGCCGTGGCCCTGCGGCTGGATATGCCCGCATTCATGCTCAAGCTGGTGTCCTCCGTCATCGTGGCCCTGGCCCTGGCCCTGCCCTACCTGAAAAGCCAGTGGCCGGTCATCTCCCGGCGGCTCTCCTACAAAAAGGCTCTGGCGGTCAAGGAGGGGAAGTGAACCATGCTGGATATCTCCCACATCTCCAAAACCTTCAACCCGGGCACGGTGAACGAGAAGAAGGCCATCACCGACCTGTCCCTCCACCTGGCCCCCGGCGACTTTGCTACCATCATCGGCTCCAACGGCGCGGGAAAGTCCACCCTCTTTAACGCCATCTGCGGCGATTTTCTCACCGACAGCGGCTCCATCGTGGTCAACAGCCAGGACGTGACCTTCATGCCCTCCTACAAGCGCTCCAAGCACATCGGGCGGCTGTTCCAGGACCCCATGCGGGGCAGCGCGCCGGGGATGACCATTGAGGAAAACCTGGTCCTGGCCGCCGGTCACGGCGGGTGGTTCTCCCACATGAGCGCAAAGGACAAGATGGCCTTCCGGGATCAGTTGGCCCAGCTGGATATGGGGCTGGAGGACCGGATGAAGCAGCCTGTGGGCCTGCTCTCCGGGGGCCAGCGGCAGGCGCTGACCCTCCTGATGGCCACCATGAATCCCCCCTGGCTGCTGCTCCTGGACGAGCACACCGCCGCCCTGGACCCCGCCACGGCGGAAAAGGTGCTGGACATCACCAAAAGCGTGGTGGCGGAGCATTCCATCACCACCCTCATGGTCACCCACAATATGTCCCAGGCCCTGGAGCTGGGCAACCGCACCCTGATGATGGACAACGGCAATATCGTGCTGGACGTGTCCGGCGAGGAACGCGCCCACATGACGGTGAACGACCTGCTGGAGCGCTTCAAGCAAGGTTCCGGCAAGGCGTTGGACAACGACAGGATGCTCTTGTCCTGACTGCGGCCTCCTGGTAAAACGAAAGAGAAGCAGGACTTCATTCCGTGGAATGAGGTCCTGCTCTTTTTAGGATAGCAGCCCGTGGGTGAGGCAGTAGGCATAAATGCCGTCCTCTGCCGCAGCTCCGCAGATATCATCCGCCGCCGCCTTCAGCCGTTCCGAGGCGTTTCCCATGGCAACGCCTCGGCCCACGGCCTGAAGCATTTCGATATCGTTGTCCCCATCTCCGAAGGCCAATGCGGACCCTTTGTCCAGATGGTAGTGGGCCAGGATGCATTGGACCCCCACGCCCTTTCCGCCGTCGGCGGGAATAATGTCCACGGCCCAGTCCAGCCAAGCGGCGATCTTGGCGCGGCGGACGCCCCGGAGCAGCACCGGGCGTTCCTCCCGGCGGCAGCCCAGCATGATCTGATAGACGTCCTCCTTCGCCACCTGGTCAAACTCGCCGGATACTTCTATTTCCCGGTTTGCCACAGCGTAGTAGTCGATCAAGTCCTGATCCTTCCCGTTGGCCACCATTTTGTCCTTGGTGGCGATGGAAACGGGCCGGTGGATGGACGCGGCATTTCGCAGGATGGTCTGCACGTCCTCCGGGGACAGGGGGTTGCGGAAGACCGTCTGTCCCCGGGTAAAGCAGTAGGAGCCGTTGAAGGTGAGGAACGCGTCAAACTCCACCCCCTCAAAATGGGGCAAAGTCAGAGGCCCTCTTCCCGTGGCGAGGCAGAGAAGCACATTTCTCTCCTTCAGCCGTTGGAGCGTCTCCAGAGTCTTGGGAGATATCTCTTTGTGCTCCATGTCGATGAGCGTTCCGTCAATATCAAAGAACACGATCTTGATGGCGTCCGTCATATACTCTCCTTTACCGCAGGCTGTTTTCCGCCGCGCCGGGGAGCAGGTCGTAGATGGAACAGCCGGTCTTCCCCTCAAAATAGGTCTTCAGGTCCAGGGTGCGCTGCCAGCGGTCCAACGTAGCGGGGTGAAAACCATAGCGCAAAGTCACGTCCACGAACCGCTTCTCCAACAGACAAAACCCGGAGGGCAACGCCAGCGCGTCACAGAGCTGGACCAGGCGGTCGTAGTCGTCGTACCTGGCATGGGCCACGAAGTCCTTCATAAAAGCGTAGTCCTCGGCGGTCACGTCAAAGGTCCCGATGGAGGTGTTGATGTCCTGGAGCATAAAGGCATGGGAAATGCACACCTGCGCCGCCTTCTCCCAGCCTTGGGCGATGCAGTAGCGGTAGCCGTCGATGAGGTGCCGCTCCGAGCTGACCCCGGCGTAACGGCCGATGTCGTGGAGCAGGCCCAGGACGTAAGCTGTGTCGGCGTCCAGCTCCGGGCAGCGCTCCGCGATGGCCCGGCAGGCGGCGGCCACATGGCGGGAGTGGGCCTCCCACGGTCCAGGATTCTGGGCCGCCGCCCAGACCAGGGTATCCTCCGCAGTCTTTGGGTCCGGCTTCATATGATCACCTCGCTGTAAGGACCATTTTAGCGCATGGTCCCTTTCAAAACTATCCCGTTCCCGCCCTCAATTATCAATATCCTGCCATTTGCGGCGGTACTCCGACGGGGTGCAGCCCATGGCGTCCCGGAAGGTCTTTCCAAAATAACTGCTGCTGCCCAGACCGCAGAGCTGGCCGATCTCCGTGACGGACGCCCTGTTTTCCCGCAGCAGACGGCACGCCTGTTGGAGGCGGTAGCTTTTCAGGTACTCCGCCGGGGTGGTGCGGAGGCACTCCCGAAAGGCCCGGAAGCACTCCCTCTCGCTGAGAAAGGCGGCTGCCGCCAGGTCGGAAACGGCGAGCTTTTCCCCATAGTGTTCGTGGATATACGCCATCATTTCCTTGATCTTGTCGCTGCTCTTGGTCCGCTGGACGGGCCTTTGCAGAAGAGGCTCTGCCTGCTTCAAAAACGCGAGCCAGATCTCCGACAGCGTGTTTCGTAAGGTAAGCTCATAGCCAAACTCTTCGCCGGTCAGAGAAAACGCCGCTTTGATCTGCTTCAAAACGGCGTTTTGTACCGGGTCATCCGGTCTGAGACACAGCGTCTCTACCTGAGACGCCGCAGCCAGCGGCGTAATATACCGTTCGGAGATGCGGCTGCCCGGCAGGGCCAGAAAAGCGGGGTCAAAGATGTGCAGGAGTTGGACCGTGTTCGGCTCGGCGGTGGTCATGTGGAGAACATTTGCGTTCACCAGCACCGCCGTCCCCGCAGGCACAAGCTCCATGCCCCCGGGGGTATGATATTCCATGCAGCCCTGCTGGGTATAGGACAATTCCACCGCCCCATGCCAGTGCCAGGGGGCGGTGCGGCCGGGATAATGGTCCATCTCCACCCGGGTGGCAATATAGGGAAACGTCTGCGTAAAATCAGGCAACAACTCTTCCTTGCTCCCGGCGTGGAATTTCACTTCCCGAATGTCTTTCACGGCGATCCCCCTCAAATGCTCTTTCCCTGTGGTTTAACTCTCCTTCTCCCGAAAGAGGCGGTTGAAGTCCCGGGGCTTGCGGGAGGTGAGGGCGACGGTCTCCCCGTTGACCGGGTGGATAAAGGTGAGGCGGTGGGCATGGAGGCACAGCCGCCCGATGGGGCTTTTCTCCCCGCCGTACTTGCGGTCCCCCACCACCGGGCAGCCCAGGTCCTTCATGTGGACGCGGATCTGGTTCTTTCGGCCGGTGTGGAGGTATAATTCCAGCAGAGAATAGCCGTTGGCGCTCTTTTTCACCTGATACTCCGTGATGGCCTCCTTGCCCCGAGGGTCATTGGTGGAGTAGACCAGATGGGTGGCGGTCTCCTTGAGGTAGGAGCGCACCACCCCCTCCCGCTCCTTAGGCGCGCCGCTCACTACGGCCACATACACCCGCTCTTGTACCAGCCTCTCCCAGTCGGCCTGAAGCTTCTCCTTCACCTCCCGGCTTTTGGCAAAGAGCAGCAGGCCCGAGGTGTCCTGGTCCAGCCGGTGGACCACATGGAGCTGGGCTTGTTCGTCCTTGGCCCGCTGGTGGTCCAGCACCATGCGGTAGGCCGTCCGCTCCCGCTCCTTGTCACTGGCTACCGCCAGCAGGCCCGCGGGCTTCTCGATGGCCAACAGCCAGTCGTCCTCATAGCAGATGGGAAAGGGCAGGTCGGCGGGGGCGGGCGCGCCGGGGGGCAGGATGGTCACCCGCTGGCCGGGGCGCAGGGGCGCGTCGTGGCGAGTGACCACCTCTCCGTCCACCAGCACCTGGCGGTGGGTCAGCAGGTTTTTCACCGCGTTGCGGGACTTCCCCTTCACATTGTCCAGCAGGAAGTCCAACGCCCGGCACTCCTCCGCCGCTGTCAGCTCCCGCCGCTGGGGTCCTCTTGTGTTTCGCTCCATAAAAACTCCTCTCACAGCAGCGGCGAGAAAATGCGCAGGATACTGCGCACCAGCCGCTGGGGCCAGGGCACGTTGCGGCAGTCCTCCAGCGTCCACTGCTGACACTGTTCCAATGTCTCCAAAAAGTCCTTCTTGATGTCCATGACCGCCGGGTCGTTCATCAGCAGCGCGCCGTTTTCAAAATGGAGAAACAGGCTGCGGTAGTCCAGATTCACCGACCCCACTGTGCCGTACCGGTCGTCCACCGCCACATTCTTGCCGTGAACAAAGCCAGGGGTGTACTCGTAGATCTTTACCCCGCCCCGGATCAGCGGCTCATAGTGGGCGCGGGTCATCTGGAACACCGTTTTCTTGTCGGGGATGTGGGGGGTGATGATGCGCACGTCCACCCCTGCCTTGGCGGCGTTGATCAGCGCGGTGTTCATCACCTCGTCGATGATCAGGTAGGGCGTGGTGATGTAGATATACCGTTTGGCCCGGTTAAAGAGGTTGAGGTACACCGTCTCCCCCACCGGCTCGTCGTCCCAGGGACAGTCGGTGTAAGGCTGGACCCAGCCCCGGTCGGGGAACAGAGGGGCGCTCGAAGGGCGGAACGCCTCGATGTCCTCCCCCTTCTTGGTGATAAAAGCCCACATGGTGAGGAACATCACCGACATGGACCACGCCGCCGGTCCTTCGATGCGGATGGCGCTGTCCTTCCAGTGGCCGAACCGCTCCCGGCGGTTGATATACTCGTCCGCCAGGTTGACCCCGCCGGTAAACACCACCCTGCCGTCCACCGCCATGATCTTCCGGTGGTCCCGGTTGTTCATCACCGTGGATACCACGGGGATGAAGCGGTTGAAGTTGACGCACCGGATGCCGTAACGCCTCAGCTCCTTGTCGTAGTGGCTGGGCAGGGTGAACATACAGCCGATGTCGTCGTAGATCACCCGCACGTCCACCCCGGCGGCGGCCTTTTCCTTCAGAATGTCCAGCACTGCGCCCCAAAACTCCCCGGGCTGGATGATGAAATACTCCAGGAAAATATAATGCTCTGCGCTGCGCAGGGCCTCCAGCATGGGCTGGAAGCAGTCGTCCCCCAGGGCGTAGTAGGTGACCCGGCTGTCCCGGTAGGCGGGACAGTGGGCGTACTTCTCCAGATAGCGGGCCTGCGCCCCGGCGGCGGTGCCCAGCTCCTCCGCCACGGTCTCACAGCTGTGATCCTCCTGCAGCGCCTCCTTCATACTGGTCTCCATCCGCCGGAGACTGCGGCGCATAGAGGGGGTGAAGCGGTCCCCCCGGCTGAGCAGATACAGCACGCCCCCCAACACGGGCAGGCTCAGGATCAGAATGATCCAGGCGATCTTGTACCCGGAGTTGGTGGTGGAGGAGGATACGATCCACAGCACCGCCGCCAGGGACAGCAGCATGGCACACCAGTAGAGGGGAATAAAATACTGGCTGAACATGGTCATCGCCACCGCCAGCACCCCAAGCTGGAGCAAAATGGCCAACCCGGTCAGCACCATACGGTGGGTCAGAACAGACCCTATCTTTTTCATGTCTGACTCTCCTTCACCACGACGTTATCTTCTCCCAGCACCGTCCGCAGTTCCTCTAAGAGCGCTTCATGGAGCTGACACACGGCGCCCAGCCGCTTGCCCTCCTCCTCCAGGTAGAGGACCGCCTTGCTCTGCCCCGGGAATAGGGCAAAAAGACAGCGCACCCGCTCCAAATGGGGGTCGCTCTCATTTCGGAAGCGCAAAAACAGCTTACGTGGCTTCTCTCCGCCGCCGTCCGCCGCGTCCACCCCGCCGTCCTCCAGAGGATAGACCTTGTTGCACAGGAGCTGGGGCGCCTTTTCGTCCCGGACAGACAGCTTGCCGTAGACCAGCACGGGGAAGTTGGCCTTCAGGTAGCTGCCGCTCTCCTCCAGCGTCCGGGAGAACACCAGCAGCTCTATGGTGCCCGTGTCGTCCTCCAGCGTCACATAGGCCATCAGGGTATTGTTGCGGGTGGTCTTGGTCTTCACCGCAGAGATCACCCCCGCGATGACGACCTGCTGCTCGTCCCGGTAGTGTTCGGGGCCATCCTCCCGCTCAAAATCCGCCAGAATGGGACCGATCGGCTCCGCCTTGTGCGCCCGGGCGGCGGCGCGGTACTCGTCCATAGGATGCCCGGAAAGATAGAGGCCGGTGACCTCCTTCTCCATGAGCATCTTCTCCCGCTGGGTGTACTCGGGGATGTTGGGCAGGGGAATCTCTGGAATTGTGACGGTTTCTCCCCCGCCGCCGCCAAACAGGTCAAACTGCCCCTCCAGGCTCTGCTTGTGGGCTTCGCCCACCGCCCCGGCCACCTGATCGCACACCTGCATGAGCTGGGAGCGGCGGGCGCCGGTGGCATCAAAGGCCCCGGACCGGATGAGGCTTTCCAGCACCCGGCGGTTCAGGTCGTAGTCGTACATCCGGGCGCAGAAGTCGGTAAAGGAGGTAAAGGGTCCGTGCTTCTCCCGCTCGGCCAGCACCTGCTGGGTAAAGCCCCGGCCCACCCCCTTCAGCGCCGCCAAGCCGAAGCGAATATCCTTCCCCGAGACGGTGAATTCCGTCTCCGACTGGTTCACGTCCGGGGGCAGCAGGGCGATGCCCATGTCCTTGCACTCGGCGATATACTCCGCCACCTTCTCCTTGGAGTCCAGCACAGAGGTCAACAGCGCCGCCATATACTCCCGGGGGTAGTGATATTTGAACCACGCCGTCTGATAAGCCACGATGGCGTAGCTCACCGCGTGGGCCTTGTTGAAGGCGTAGTTGGCGAAGTCGTAGATCTCGTCGTAGATGGCCTCTCCCGCCTTTACGTCGATGCCGTTGCCCACGCAGCCGGGGATGTTGCGGGCAGGGTCGCCGTGGAGGAACGCCTCCCGCTCCCGCTCCACGTCCTTGGCCTTCTTCTTGCTCATGGCGCGGCGCACCATATCTGCCTGTCCCAGAGAGTAGCCCCCCAGCTTGCGGAAGATCTCGATGACCTGCTCCTGGTAGACGATACAGCCGTAGGTGTTGGACAAGATCGGCTTCAGGGCGGGGTGCTTGTACCGAATGAGGCTGGGGTCCTGGGCGCAGGCGATGAACCGGGGGATGGAGTCCATGGGGCCGGGGCGGTAGAGGGCGATGATGGCGGTGATGTCCTCGATGCTCCGGGGCTTCAGCCCCACGCACACCCCTGTCATCCCTGCTGACTCCATCTGGAACACCCCCGAGGTCTTGCCCTCGGAGAGCATTTGAAACACGTTCGGGTCGTCCATGGGGATGGCCTTGATATCGAAGCTGGGGTCGGTTCGCCGCACCATCTGGACGGCGTCGTCCAGAATGGTGATGTTGCGAAGGCCCAGAAAGTCCATTTTTAAGAGGCCCAGCTCCTCAATGGTGGTCATGGTGTACTGGGTCACGGGGATGCCGTCGTTGGTGGCCAGGGGGACGTACTCATACACCGGACGGCTGGTGATGACCACCCCGGCGGCGTGAGTGGAGGTGTTCCGGGGCATCCCCTCCACCGCCATGGCGGTGTCAATGAGGGTCTTCACCCGCTCGTCCTCTTCGCAGCGGTCCCGCAGGGGCTTGGAGAGCTTCAGAGCGTTGTCCAACGTGATCTTGGGGTCGAAAGGCACCTCCTTGGCGATGGCGTCCACCTCGGCGTAGGGGAAGCTCAGCGCCCGCCCCACGTCCCGGATGGCCGCCCGGGCCTTGAGGGTGCCAAAGGTGACGATCTGGCTCACCCGGTCCGCGCCGTATTTTTCCGTCACATAGTCGATCACGTCCTGGCGGCGGCGGATGCAGAAGTCGGTGTCGATATCGGGCATGGTCACCCGCTCGGGGTTCAAAAACCGCTCGAACACCAGGTCATATTTCATGGGGTCCACGTCGGTGATATCCAGACAGTAGCTGACGATGCTCCCCGCCGCCGAGCCGCGGCCCGGCCCCACAGGGATGCCGTTTTTCTTGGCGTAGCCGATGAAGTCGGAGACGATGAGGAAGTAATCCACAAACCCCATCTGGCGGATGACCCCCATCTCGTAGCTGAGCCGCTCCGCGTACTCCCCGGGCGGCGTGCCGTATCGCCGCTTCAGCCCCTCCTCGCAGCAGTCCTTAAAGTAGTCCCAGCTGTCGGTGTACCCCTCGGGGAGTTGGAAGGAGGGCAGGTGGTGCTTGCCGAACTCAAAGTCCACCTGGCACCGGGCGGCAATTTTGGCGGTGTTCTCCACCGCCTCGGGGAAATCGGGAAACAGCGCCGCCATCTCCTCCTCGCTCTTGAGGTAAAACTCCTCCGTCTCGAATTTCATGCGGTTGGGGTCGTCCACCGTCTTGCCCATCTGGACGCACATGAGTACGTCCTGGGTCCGGGCGTCCTCCCGGGCCAGATAGTGGGCGTCGTTGGTCACCACCAGCGGGAGGCCCGTCTCCTCGTGGAGGCGGATCAACCCCGCCGCCACCTGCTTCTGCACCGGGATGCCGTGATCCTGCAGCTCCAGATAGTAATGCTCCGGGCCAAACAGTTCGGCCATCTCCAGGGCGTGGGCCTTGGCCCCCTCGTAGTCCCCCGCCATCAGCCGCCGGGGCAGCTCCCCCGCCAGACAGGCGGACAGGGCGATCAGCCCTTTGCTGTGGGCGCGGAGGAGGTCCATGTCGATGCGGGGCTTCATGTAAAAGCCCTCGGTGTACCCCATAGAGACCATGTAGGACAGGTTGCGGTAGCCCTCCATATTTTCGCACAGCAGCACTAGATGCCGCGCCTCGTTGTCCAGCCCATGCTCCCGGTCAAAGCGGGTGCGGGGAGCCACATACACCTCGCAGCCGATGACGGGATGGACCCCCGCCGCCTTGCACGCCTTGTAAAAGTCGATGACCCCGTACATATTTCCGTGGTCGGTGATGGCGATGGCGTCCTGGCCCAGCTCCTGGAGCCGCGCCGCCAGCTTGTCGATGCGGCACACCCCGTCCAGCAGGGAAAACTGGGTATGTACATGTAAATGGGCAAAGGCCATGGTGGTTTCCTCTTTTCTTTGGTAAACTGACTAGAACAACTGGACCTCTGTGATCCCGGAACGCCGATCCGCCTGGACCCTTGTAACGATCATCTGAAAGCGTACCTCTCCGCTTTCGACCGAATACCTGGTCTCATGTGTGGCCGCGCCGCCGCTATAATGCTGGATGGAAAAGCCCGTTCGGCGCATCGTGAAGGTTTTTTCGCCGCCCTGTTCCTTCCAAAAGCGGCACAGGTCTTCAAAATAAGCCTGAAAGTCTTTTTTTGACATACGGCCGGGGTGCATCAGACGCCAGGCGTCCTCTTCCTTTTCTTCCGCCACCGCCTGTAAAAAGGCCTGGGCCACGGCGGGCGACTCCCGGTCCTTTTGAATGAAGTTCACAACAAACGCGATCACGCCAGCCAACAGCGCAAGGGTGATTGCAATACTGATCACCGCCGCCTGCTTGTCCCGCTTGCTCATCTGTCATTCCGCCTCCGCTCTCATTTCTATTCCTCCTCCAGAGCCAATGCCATCAATTTTCGCAGGCGGTGGTTGAGGCACGACTTGCTCACCGGGGGGCTGCACTGTTCCGCCAGCTCGGAGAGAGTACATTCGGGAAATTCCCGTCGAAGCCGTGCCGTCTCCCGGAGCTTGCCCGGCAGGGAGGAAAGTACCCCCCGGGCCTCCAGGCGTGCGATGGCGGCAAGCTGCTCCTGGGAGGCCTGGACCGCCTTGTCCAAATTGGCCGCGTCGCAGTTCACCCGGCGGTTGACCCCGTTGCGGATATCCTTTTCCAGCTTGGCGTTCATGACCTCCATGGCCGCCACTCCCGCGCCCATGACGGTGAGCAGCTCCTCCAGGGTCTCGCTGTGCTTGACGTAGACCACGAAGTTCCCCTTGCGGGCGGCTAGCTTGGCCTGAAAGCCCATCTCGCGGAGCACCACCGGGAACGCCCGGCTCACCGCCCGGTGGGTGGTGGTCCACTCCAAATGGTAGTCCTTTTCCGGGTCGGTCACCGCCCCGCCGGCCAAAAACGCCCCCCGGCAGAAGGCCACCCGGCAGCAGTCCTCCTCCACCACGGGGAAATTCAGCGTGCGGCTCACCGTCCGTTCCGGCTCGTAGCCGTAGCACCGCTCCAGGGTCTCCAGCTTGGCGGGCTTGTCGATGACGAACACCCGCTTTCCCGCCCCGGCGGGGTCGGGCCGCTTGTCAAAATCCATGTGGAAGGCCTTGCGGAACAGCAAGGGGAGCCGTCTGGCGAAGGGTTCGGACTCGGTGACGATACGCACCTCACGGCTTGTCCAGCTGTTGCAGAACAGCAGCACGCCGTAGCACTCCGCCACCGCGCAGCACTTTTTGGACACCTTGGCCCGGCAAAGCTCCTCCTTCACTCTTGCGGAAAAGGTCATGGCCCCCATCCTCTCTTTGGTGGTCGTTTAGAAAATACGGGTGTGGCCCCGCTCCTGATACAGCTCCAGCACCGCCTGGGCCAGCTGCTCGGGGTCGTGGCGGGCGTACTGCGCCCCGATGGGGGTGGTCAGCGCGCGTTCCACCACCTCCACGCCAAGCCGCGCCAGACGGTCATAGTCGATGACGATGGGGCGGGCGTCCTCCTCCCGGTACCGCTCCAGCAGCTCGTCGGACACCGCGGCGTTGTTGCAAAGGCAGATATCCAGATTGGTCAGGCCGTGCTCCATCAGCGCCTCCACATGGTCGGCGGCGGTCATGTCCTCCGTCTCGCCGTCCTGGGTCATGATGTTGCACACATAGATCTTCAGCGCGTCCGACGCGCTGATGGCCTCCGCCACCCCGTCCACCAGCAGGTTGGGGATGACGCTGGTGTAGAGGCTCCCCGGCCCCAGCAAAATAAGCTCCGCCCGGGCGATGGCCTCCAGCGTCTCCGGCAGGGCCGGGGGATGCTCCGGCAGCAGGCGCACATGGGCCAGGCGGCAGTCCTGCTCCTTCTTGAACTGAAAAATTTTTGACTCCCCCACCACCCGCGCGCCGTTTTCAAAGACGGCCTCCAGGTTCACGTTGGCGTTGGTGACGGGCAGCACCCGCCCGGAGATGGCCAGCACCTGGCTCATGCGGGCCACGGCCTGGTCAAAGGAGTCGGAGATGCCGTTGAGGGCGGCCAAAAGCAGGTTGCCGAAGCTCTGCCCCGCCAAGGAGCCTTCGGTGAAGCGGTAGCCCAGCAGCTGGCTCATCACCGGCTCCACGTTGGCCAGGGACTGCATACAGTTTCGGATGTCCCCCGGCGGGAGCATCCCCAGGTCCTGGCGAAGCATCCCCGAGCCGCCGCCGTCGTCGGCAACGGTGACGATGGCGGTGAGGTCGTCCACCCGGCTTTTCAGCCCGCGCAGCATATTGGAAAGACCGTGGCCGCCGCCGATGGCGACCACCTGCGGTCCTCTTGCTTTTGTCATCCCGCTCCCCCCTTATGCCCGGGTCATGTCCCGGTGGTTCTCGCTGGCGTTGTAGCCCTTTTGGCGGATGAAATCCGCCAGCGAACGGGTAATGGCCACCGAGCGGTGCTGGCCGCCGGTGCAGCCCACGGCGATGACCAGCGCGCTCTTGCCCTCCTCCACATAGAGGGGCAGGAGGAAGCTCATCAGGTCCTCCAAATGCTTCACCAGGTCGGAGGTCTGTTGATAGCCCCACAAAAAGTCCCGCACCCCCGCGTCCAGCCCCGTCTGATGCCGCAGCTCCGCGATATAGAAGGGGTTGGGCAGGCACCGCACGTCAAACACCAGGTCCGCTTCGATGGGGATACCGTATTTGAACCCGAAGGAGACCACCGAGACGCTCATCTCCGGCCCCTCCCCGGGGGTGCCAAACAGCCGCAGTACCTCCCCCCGCAGCTTGGCGGTGGAGAGGGCGGTGGTGTCGATGATGTACTCCGAACGCTTGCGCACCGGCTCCATGGCGTTGCGCTCCAGATCGACGGCCTGCAGCAGGGTGCGTCCGTCCTTTGCCAGGGGATGGCTGCGGCGGGTCTCCTTGTACCGCTTGATGATGGTCTCGGCAGACGCCTCCACAAACAGGATCTTATGTCCGCACTTCATGGCGTCCAGCTGGTCCAGGGCGGCGAACAGGCCGTCGAAGGTCTGCCCGCCCCGGATGTCGGTGACCAGCGCCACCTTGTCGTACTTCCCGGGGCTGGCCATACAAAGCTCTGCCAGGGGCGGGATCAGCTGAGCCGGGAGGTTGTCCACACAGTAGAACCCCATGTCCTCCAAAAAGGACGCCACCTTACTTTTTCCCGCCCCGGAGAGACCGGATACAAGGATAAATTCCATGATTTCACCGCCTAACCTAAAAATTCCACTTCCGCTTCCAGGGCGACCCCTGTCCGGGCCGCCACCTGCCGCTTCACTTCCTCCATCACCGCCAGCACGTCGGCGGCGGTGGCGTTGTCCACGTTCACCACAAAGCCCGCGTGCTTTTCCGACACCTGCGCCCCGCCGATCCGCAGGCCCTTCAGCCCGCACTGGTCGATGAGGGCGGCGGCGAAGTGCCCCTCGGGCCGCTTGAAGGTGCTCCCCGCGCTGGGATAATTGAGTGGCTGCTTGTCCCGCCTGCGCCGGGCAAAGTCCTCCATGGCGGCGCGGATCTCCGCCGGCTCTCCCGGCCTCAGGGCAAAGCACGCCGCCGTGATCAACAGCGGTTCCTTGCAAAAGATACTGCGGCGGTAAGAAAAGTCGCAGTCCGCCGGGGAAATGCGCCGCTTTTCTCCTGTCTCGTCCAGCGCCTCCACCCAGGCTACCGCGTCCTTCAGCTCGCCGCCGTAGGCCCCGGCGTTCATCCGCACGCCGCCGCCCACACTGCCGGGGATGCCCTGGGCAAACTCCAGCCCCGTCAGGGCGTGTTCCGCGGCGAAGTGGGCCAGCTTGGCCAGGGAGACGCCGCTCCCCGCCACGATCTCGCCGCCCCGGCGGCTGAGACCGTCCAGCCGCGCGGTGGAAAGGACCACCCCGTCATAACCGGCGTCGGCGGCCAAAATGTTGGAGCCGTTGCCCAAGAAGAAGGGAACCACACTCTTTTCCCGACAAATGTTCAAAATTTTTCCCGCTTCTTCTTCCGTTTTCGGGCAGAGGAGCCACCGGGCGGGACCGCCGATACGGAAGGTAGTGTGGGCGCTCAGCGGCTCCTGCTCATAGGCCTCCAGGCCGGGCAGCGCCTCGCGCCAGTTCACGTGTTCGGTCATGTCCTCGCCTCCCTGAAAACAATTATATTTATTATAACAAATTCCGCCTGCAAATAGAATACCCCTGGGGCAATTTGTCTGGAAGTTGAAGGAAACAACGGCGGTGACGTATAGGTATTCTCCTTTTGGAAATGCTAGCTTTGCCCGAAAAAGAGGAGGAGAAGGTATGATTTTAGATAAGATCGCCCTGTTTTTTGCCATTGTCGGCGGACTGAACTGGGGCTGTGTCGGGCTGTTCAAGGTAGACCTGGTGGCCTATCTGTGCGGCGGCGTGACCACCCCTCTGGCGCGGATCATCTACGTCGTGGTCGGCTTGGCTGCCCTCTGGTGCGTCACGCTGCTGTTCCGCGACACCCAGGACAACAGTCACCGCCACACCCAGACCGCCTAAGAAAAAGGCCCGCCTTCCGGCGGGCTTTTTTCTGGTTCACGCTTCCAGAGGCAGGCGGATGGTCACGCGGCACCCGCCGCCCTCAGCGTTGGACAGAGTGAGGGTGCCGCCGTGGCGGGTGATGATCTCGTCGCACACCGCCAGGCCGATCCCCGAGCCGCGGGCCTTAGACGAGCCTTTGTAAAACTTGTACTTCACGTGGGGCAGCTCGTCCTCGGGGATGCCTGGGCCGTAGTCCCGGATGGTGATGACCGCCTCGTCCCCCTCCCGGTGGATGGCGCTCTCGATGCGCTCTCCCGAGCCGCCGTGCTTGGCGGCGTTGTCCAAAATGTTACAGAACACCTGGCGCAGGCGCTGGGGGTCCGCCTCGATGGGGGGGAATTCCTCGTCGCAGTCGGTGTGGGTGAGGGTGATGCCCTCCCGGCGGAAGAACTCCCGGTAGGTATACACCGCGTCCTCCAGCTCCGCCTTGATGTCCACCGACTCGATGGAAAGGGTAAACCGCCCGTCCTCGATGCGGGTGAAGTCCAGCAGCTCCTCCACCATGTTGGTCAGCCTTCTCGCCTCGCTGACAATGATGGAGAGGCCCTTTTTCATGTCCTCCGCCTCCCGCACCTCGCCGCTGGCCATGGTCTCCGCCCAGCCGTTGATGGCGGTGAGGGGGGTGCGCAGCTCGTGGGACACCGAGGAGATAAATTCGCTTTTCAGCTTCTCCGACTGGTTGATCTTCATGGACATATCGTTGATGGCGTCGATCAGGTCGCCGATCTCGTCATCGGAACGCTTCTCCATCTGGATGCCGTAGCTGCCCCCGGCGATGCGCTGGGCGATGTCGGTAATGCCGGACACCGGCTCCACGATGGAGCGGACGAAATAGAGGTTGGAAAAGTACACAATGGCGATGATGAGCGCGCCCACGCCAAAGGCCAGCAGCACCACCAGGGCGATCTGTCGGTCCACCAGCTTCAGGGAGGTCACCAGGCGCACCGCGCCTACCACCGTCCCGTCGTAAATGATGGGCGCGGCCACGCACATGATGTGCTCCCCGGTGTTGGGATCGTTGCCCGTCCACGGGGTGAGAGTCTTATTTTCGATGGCCCCCACGATGTCCGCCGTGCCCGGCGTGGACCCGGCGGTGAGGCCGTAAGAGGAATACTGGATGCGGCCAAAGGGGTTGAGGAACTGGATCTCCAGCTTCCCCTTCTCCTCAAACTCCGCCACATAGCTGGCGGCGCGGTTGTTGTACTCCGTCTCGGTGAAGTTGCGGAAGCTCCGGGTGGCCATGGCGGCGCGGGCCTCCAGGTCGGAGGACATGGTAGAGTAGTAAAAGCTGGACATGGCCAGAGAGAAGGCGGAGACGCCCAGCAGGACCACGAACAGCACCACCGCAAGGGAGTTGACCATCCACCGCTGGCGTATCCCCCGGGCGCGGGCGCGTTTTTTCGTCATGGAAAACTCCTCCTTTCGTTGGGTGGTGGGGTCGCGCTTCGTTGTCACGCCTCGCCTGTTCGCGACGCGGTTCTAAGCCCTCCGACTGCGGAAAGATCCATCCGGGGCTTCGCCCCTCCTTGGGGTCTTTCCTCCGCTCCGGCCTTAGCCCGCTGCTCACGACGGCTCGGACGCTTCTATTTCCCCCATTTATACCCAAACCCCCACACGGTGGTGATATACTTGGGAGTCTGGGGGTCGTCCTCGATCTTCAGCCGCAGGCGGCGGATGTTCACATCCACGATCTTCAGCTCACCGAAGTAGTCCTTGCCCCACACCTCGCTGAGGATCTCCTCCCGGGAGAGGGCCTTGCCGGGGTTTTCCAGAAACAGCTTCATGATGGCGTACTCCACCTGGGTGACCTTTACCCGCTGGCCGTCCTTCTCCAGGGTGCGGTTGCGGGTGTTCAGCAGGAAGGGCGGGTACTGGATCGCCGCGGGGTCGGCCGCCTCCTCCTCGCCCCCGGTGCGGCGGTAGATGGCGTCCACCCGGGCGGTCAGCTCGGCGGGGGAAAAGGGCTTGGTCACATAGTCGTCTGCGCCGGTCATCAGCCCGGTGACCTTGTCCATCTCCTGGGTGCGGGCGGTGAGCATGATAATGCCGATCTTGGAGTTGGACGCGCGGATGCGGCGGCAGACCTCGAAGCCGTCCATGTCGTCAGGCAGCATGATATCCAGGAGGGCCACCTTGATGTCGGGGTTGCGGCGCAGCTGCTCCAGCGCCTCCGCGCCGGTGCCCGCCTCAATGGTCTCATAGCCCGCCCGTTTCAGGTTGATGACCACGAAGCTGCGGATATTGGTCTCGTCCTCCAGCACTAAAACCTTTTTCATGGAAAAACCTCCTTTGGGTGGACTCAGTTCTCAGTGGACCACTCGGTGCGGATGAGGTGGAAGCGCTGCTGGATGCCCTCCTTGGTCAGCCCGGTGTCCAGGACCTCAGGAAACAGCTCATAGACATAGGTCGCGGAGGTGTCGGACAGCAGCGGCTGGCGGTTCCCCTGCCCCGCCCGGCTCTGCTGGGTGGTGCCTGTGAGCTTATAGATGGCCATGAAGGGCCGGGCGGGCTGCTCCTCTCCCTCATAGAGACAGAACAGGATCGCCCGCTCGTCCGACGTGGTGGAGTCCTTGCGGGAGATGGTCAGCCGGTCCACCCACTCCTCGGGGATGACAAAATACCAGCCGTCGGTGGTGGTGTGGTAGGTGGTCATCACGGAGTGGGGTCTGCCCCGGAGGTCGAACTGCCGCCAGTCCAGCAGCCAGAAGTCCCCGGTGCTCCCCATGGCCCGGGGGACCTGCACGGGCCGGGGGATCTCCATCACGCCGTCCCGGTCGATGTCCGTGCCGCTGACGGAGGTGTAGGTGCGAATGGTCTCCTCGCTGCGGAGGGTGTCGCTGTTGTAGGTGAGGTTGGTCAGCGCGCCGTCCCGGCAGGCCAGAATGTCCACCACCTGGTCGCTGCTCTCCGGAAAACTGGACGTAACAAAGATAGCCGGCGTCATATCCATCAGATTGCCGCCGCGCAGAATACGGATCTCGTTGATCCCGGCGGTGAGGGGGGCGGTGCTCTTCAGCTCCAGCACCGCGCCGTCATAGTCGTAGAAGTCGGCCCGGCTGATCCCCTCCTCGCCGGTCTGGAGGGTGAGAGCCACCAGCTCCTTGGCCCCGTCGCTGTCCAGGTCCGCCAGGCGGAAGCGGGTGTAGCTGTCCACCCACAAAAGCTCGATGCCCTCCACGTCGTCCAGGCTGTACGCCCCCAGGGCGTGGTCGGTGGCGGAGATCTGCCAGGAGACCACCACCTCCTTGGCCCCGGAGCCGCCCACGTCCTCGTAGGCCACCGAGGCGATGGCGCTGCCTACGCCTTCAATGACGCAGCGCTGCTCGTAGGTGTCGTCCTCCCGCAGGCGGAACACATAGATCTTCAGCGGACGCTCCGCCCCGGCGACCCGGAAGAAGGCCACGGCGGATTCCTGCACGCCGTCGCCGTCCAGATCCTGGAGCTGGACGGTCTGGGTGTTGGAGCCGGACTGGGGGGCGATGGATTCCCCGCCGATGGTGGTGCGGATCTCGCTGATGATGGCGTTAAGGTTTTGGTAGTCCTCCGGCGGCTCGGGAAGGGCGAACAGATCGCCGGAGCCGCGGTTCATGCAGCTGGTCAGGGACAGCGCCAGCGCAAGCCCCAGCGCTGCAGCGAGGATACGGCGGAATTTCACAGCTCTTCCCTCCTTTTTCGGGCGTTTGACAGGATCGTCCCTATTATAGCAGTTTGGGCAGAAAAAAACAAGGGAGAAGCAACGCTCCTCCCTTGTTTTTTGTCCGATCCTTTACTTCGCCGCCTGGTTGGCCTTGATGGCCTCGATGAGGGCGGGGGTGACCTTAAAGAGGTCGCCGGTGATGCCGTAGGTGGCGCACTCAAAAATGGGTGCGGAGGCGTTCTTGTTCACGGCGATGATGCACTCGGAGTCCTGCATACCGGCCCGGTGCTGGATGGCGCCGGAGATACCCAGAGCCACATAGATGCGGGGGTGGACGGTCTTGCCGGTCTGGCCCACCTGGTGGTCCACGCTGATCCAGTCGGCGTCTACCACCGCGCGGGACGCGCCCACCACGCCGCCCAGGGTGTCGGCCAGCTCCTGGGCCAGGGCGATGCCCTTCTTGGGGTCCTTGCTGATGCCGCGGCCCACAGCCACGACCACGTCGGCGCCGATCAGGTCCACCATCTTCTTGGCGGCCTTCTCGATCTTGACGATCTCCACATGGATGTCGCTCTTGTCCAGCTTGACCTCCACCTTCTCCACCACGGTCTTGGCGGCGCCGGCCTCGTCAAAGGGCTGGGTCTGCATCACGCCGGGACGGACGGTGGACATCTGGGGACGGAAGCGGGGGCAGATGATGGTGGCCATCAGGTGGCCGCCAAAGGCGGGACGGGTCATCTTCAGGTTGGTGTTCTCCTCGAAGGGGGTGTTGTCCACGTCGATGGTGGAGGTGGTGCGCAGGAAGTTCTTGTACTTCTCCACGTCCACATCCAGGTGGGTGCAGTCGGCGGTCAGGCCGGTGTGGAGCCGGGCCGCGCAGCGGGGACCCAGGTCACGGCCGATGTTGGTGGCGCCGATGAGGAAGATCTCGGGCTTCTTCTCTTCAATGAGGTCGCACAGCACCTTGGCATAGCCGTCGGTGGTGTAATCCTTCAGCAGGGGGTGGTCGCAGGAGTAGACCTTGTCCGCGCCGTAGCCGCCCAGGGCCTTCATGTACTCCTCCTTGACGCCGCTGCCCAGCACCACGCCGGCCAGCTCCACGCCCAGGTCGTCAGCCAGCTTGCGGCCTTCGCTCAACAGCTGATAGCTGGTGGACATGATCACGCCGTCACGCTGCTCACAAAATACCCACACGCCCTTGAAGGCGGCGGTATCACTGCTGTTAAAAGCCATGTCTCGTCACTCCTTCCCTTAAATCAGGTGCTTGGCGTCCAGCAAGTTCACCAGCTCCTCGCAGGTGGCCTTGCCGTCGCCCTCCAGCATCTGGCCCGCGCCCTTCACCGGGGGGGAGAAGGACTTGTAGACGTTGGTGGGAGAGCCCTGGAGGCCGATGGTGTCCACCTCGATGAGGGGATCGTCCTTCAAGGTCTCGTAGTTGTAGATCTCCAGCGGCTTCTGGTAGCACTCCATGACGCCGCTGACGCTCATGTACCGGGGCTGGTTCAGCTCCTTGATGCAGGTGAGCAGGCAGGGGGTGTTCACCTTCAGCAGCATAAACCCGTCCTCCAGCATCCGCTTGACGGTGAGGGTGTTGCCCTCCTTCTGGATGTCCGCCACATAGCTCACCTGGGGCAGGTGGAGCTTCTCGGCGATCTGGGGGCCGACCTGGGCGGTGTCGCCGTCGATGGCCTGGCGGCCGCAGAACACCACGTCCTCGGGGCCGACCCCGATCTTGTTGACGGCGGCGGCCAGGATCTGGGAGGTGGCAAAGGTATCGGAACCGCCGAACTCCCGGGCGGAGACCAACACGGCCTTATCCGCGCCCATGGCCAGCAGCTCCCGGAGCATGGACTCGGCGGGAGGGGGACCCATAGAGACCACCACCACCTCACAGCCGGTGGCATCCTTGAGCTGGAGGGCGGCCTCAATGGCGTTCATGTCGTCGGGGTTGGTGATGGTGGCCATTTTGGAACGGTCCATGGTGCCGTCTTCCTTCACGGCGACCACGCCGGAGGTATCGGGCACCTGCTTGACACATACGATCGCTTTCATATTCGTCTCGCCCTCCTTACTTCAAGATGGCCCCAGAGATGACCATTCTCTGGACTTCACTGGTGCCCTCGTAGATTTCCGTGATCTTGGCGTCGCGCATCATGCGCTCCACAGGATAGTCACGGGTGTAGCCGTAGCCGCCGAAGAGCTGGACACAGCGGCGGGTCACGTCGCTGGCGGTCTCGGCCGCCACCAGCTTGGCCATGGCGGCGTCCACGCTGAACGGCTCGTGGGCCTGCTTCTTCATGGCGGCGGAGTAGACCAGCAGCTTGGCCGCCTGGGTCTTGGCGTACATATCCGCCAGCTGGAACTGGGTGTTCTGCTGCTTGGCGATGGGCTTGCCGAACTGGACGCGCTCCTTGGTGTAGGCGATGGTCTCGTCGATAGCGCCCTCGGCCAGACCCAGGGCCTGGGCGGCGATGCCGATGCGGCCGCCGTCCAGAGTGGCCATGGCCTCGTTGAAGCCCTTGCCCTGCTTGCCCAGCATCCGGTCGCCGGGGATGACGCAGTCCTCAAAGATCAGCTCGCAGGTGGAGGAGCCGCGGATGCCCATTTTCTTCTCGTGCTTGCCCACGGAGAAGCCGGGGTCGGTGCGCTCCACGATGAAGGCGGACAGCTCCTTGGTCTTGCGGCCCCGCTTCTCCACGATGCCGGTGATGGCGATGACGATAAACACGTTGGCGTAGCCCGCGTTGGTGATAAAGATCTTGGAGCCGTTGAGCACCCACTCGCCCTTCTCGTTGAGCACGGCGGTGGTCTGCTGGCCCTGAGCGTCGGTGCCCGCGCCCGGCTCGGTGAGGCCGAAGGCGCCGATCCACTCGCCGGAGCACAGCTTGGGCAGGTACTTCTGCTTCTGTTCCTCGGTGCCGTACTCAAAAATGGGGTTACAGCACAGGGAGGTGTGGGCGGAAAGGATGACGCTGGTGGTGCCGCAGACCTTGGCCATCTCCTCCACGGCCATGACATAGGATAAGTAGTCGGCGCCCGCGCCGCCGTATTCCTTGGGCAGGTAAATGCCCATCATGCCCAGCTTGGCCATCTTCTTCACCGTTTCGGCGGGGAAGCGTTCCTCCTCGTCCACGTCCTGGGCGATGGGCTTGACCTCGTTCTGGGCAAAGTCATGAAAGAGCTTTTGGAGCATCAGCTGTTCTTTGGACAGTGTGAAATCCATCAATAATGCCCTCCTTACTTGATGTTGCCCGGCCGCTTACAGCTCGTCCACGGGGGTCTTGGTGCGGTCGGGATTGTAGACGTAGAAGCCCTTGCCGGACTTCACGCCCAGGTTGCCGCCGCGCACCATCTTGCGCAGCAGCGGGCAGGCGCGGTACTTGCCGTCGCCGGTCTCGTTGTAGAGCACGTCCATGATGGCCAGGCAGATGTCCAGGCCGATGAAGTCGCCCAGCTCCAGGGGGCCCATGGGGTGGTTGGCGCCCAGCTTCATGGCGGCGTCGATGCCGGCGATGTTGGACACGCCCTCCATCTTGATGAAGGCGGCCTCGTTGATCATGGGGATGAGGATGCGGTTGACCACGAACCCGGCGGCCTCGTTCACCTGCACGGGGGTCTTGCCCAGCTCCTCGGAGATGGCGGTGATGGCGGCGACAGTCTCAGCGGGGGTGTTGGCCCCGGCGATGACCTCGATGAGCTTCATGCGGTCGGCGGGGTTAAAGAAGTGCATCCCGATGAGGGGACGGCTCAGGCCCTTGCCGATCTCGGTGATGGACAGGGAGGAGGTGTTGGAGGCAAAGATGCACTCGGCCTTGCAGATCTTGTCCAGCTCGCCGAAGGTGGTCTGCTTCACGCCCATATCCTCAAAGGCGGCCTCCACGATCAGGTCGCAGTCGGCGCAGAGGTCCTCCTTCAGACCGGGGGTGATGGCGGCGACGATAGCGTCCACCTTGTCCTGCTCCATCTTGCCCTTCTCCACCAGCTTGGCGTAGCCCTTCTCGATCTTGGCCTTGCCGTTATCCGCCCACTCCTGCTTAATGTCGCACAGAGCAACCGCCCAGCCGCTCTGGGCAAAGGCCTTGGCGATGCCCTGGCCCATGGTGCCCGCGCCGATAACGCCTACTTTTTTCATGTTGATCGACCTCCTAAAATATTTGATCCCAAATGGGGTTGCTGATGATGTAATGTTGCCGCACTTAATTGTTGGTAAAAACAGCCTTGGGCTTGGGCTTCTCCCTGGAGAGGAAGCAGGCCATGCCCTCCACCTGGTCGTGGGTCTCGAAGCAGTCGCCGAAGAGCTTCTCCTCGATGACCACTGCCTGGTCGATGGACACCTGCATCCCCTCGTTGACCGCCTTCTTGCAGGCGCGCACGGCGATGGGGGCGTTTTTGGCAATAGTGGCGGCCATCTTCTTGGCCGCGTCCATCAGCTCCGCCTGGGGATAGACGGCGTTGACCAGGCCGATGCGCAGGGCCTCGTTAGCGTCGATGTTGCGGGCGGTGTAGAGCAGCTGCTTGGCCATGCCCATGCCCACCAGGCGGGCCAGACGCTGGGTGCCGCCGAAGCCAGGGGTGATGCCAAGGCCCACCTCGGGCTGGCCAAACATGGCGTTGTCCGAGCAGATGCGGATGTCACAGGACATGGCGATCTCACACCCGCCGCCCAGGGCGAAGCCGTTCACCGCGGCGATGACGGGCAGGGGGAAGGACTCGATCATGAGGAAGATGTCGTTGCCCAGCTTGCCGAAGGCCTCTCCCTCCGCCTTGGTCATCGTGGACATGGCGCCGATGTCCGCCCCGGCCACGAAGCTCTTCTCCCCCGCGCCGGTGAGGATGACGCAGCGGACCGTGTTCTGGTCCACCGCCTCAAAGGCCGCCTTCAGCTCGGCCAGGACCTGGGGATTCAGGGCGTTGAGGGCTTCGGGACGATTGATGGTGATGATCCCCACCGCGCCCTCGCAGTTCAGTTCTACCAATGCCATTTCCTGTCTGCCTCCTTATCAAAATTTTGAACTTGAGAATCGTTATATTTTTCACAATCTCACTGGTTCTAACTATATCACCCTTCCCGGAAATTTGCAAGTGTAAGTTGTAAATTTCCCGGAGGAAACCGGAGGGGATCTTTCAGCGGATATAAAAAGACGCGGCGGGAGAACTCCCGCCGCGTCCGGGCATTAAATGTCCAGATAGGCTTGCAACAAGACCTGCAGCAGCTCATCCCGGTCCAGCTTGCGGATGAGGGCGCGGGCGTTGTTGTAGTTGGTGATGTAGGTGGGGTCCTCGGAGAGGATGTAGCCTACGATCTGGTTGATGGGATTGTAGCCTTTTTCCTGAAGGGCGTCATACACCGTGGTGAGGGTCTGACGGATCTCTTCTCCGGGGTCAGGCTGCAGGGAAAACGGTCGGGTGAAGCTCAAATCATCGGCCACGACACAGACACCTCCCGGTCTTTGCATTGGTTAGGCTTATTCTAAACCATTTTGTTCTGTTTGTAAAGAGTCTTTTCCGCGCTTTTACCGCAGCGCTGCCCCCAGTTCGCTCTTCAAAAGCTCCAGGATGGCCCGCACGTCCGCGTCCGCCTCCTCGGCGGTGAGACTGCGGTCGTCGGCGCGGAGGGTGAGGTTGAAGGCCACCGACTTTTTCCCCTCCGGGATGGGCGCGCCGGTGTAGATGTCGAACAGGGTCACTTCCTTCAAAAGGCCCTTGGCGCCCCGGGCGATGCAGTCCTCCAGCGCGCCCACGGTGACGGCGCAGTCGCACACCACGGCGATGTCACGGGTCACGGCGGGGAACTTGGGCAGGGGGACATACTCGGGGTCGGCCCCCTTGGCGTCCATCAGCGCGGCCAGAGACAGCTCGGCGGCGTACAGCTCCGTGTCCACGTCGTAGTTCTTGGCTACCAGCGGATGGACCTGGCCCAGCACACCCAGCACCTGTCCCCCGGCCCACACGGCGGCGCACCGGCCGGGGTGGTAGGAGGGGTTCTCCGTGACCGCCACGAAGGAGATGTTCTCGCAGCGCAGCTCCTTCAAAAGGGCCTCCACCGCGCCCTTGAGGGTGAAGAAGTCCATGTCGCCGTAGGCCCCCAGGGTGAGGTACTTGCTCTCCATGGCCAGGCCGTCCTTGCCGCTGGGGGTGTAGGTGCGCCCCACCTCGTAGAGCCGGGCGGACTTGTTGCGGAAGTTGTAGTTGCGGGTCAAAATTTCCAGCATGGAGGGCAGCGTGGTGGTCCGCATGATGGAGGTGTCCTCCCCCAGCGGGTTCAAGATCTTGAAGGACTTGCGGCGCTGGCCGTCCTGGGGCCAGCGGATCTTATCGTAATAGGTGGGGGAGATGAAGGAGTAGGTGATGATCTCGTCAAAGCCCATCGCCCGGCAGGAGGCGCCCAGCTGACGCTCCACCTGCTGTTCCGCAGAGTAGCCGCCCAGGGTGGTCTGACCCCGCATGAGGGTGGTGGGGATGTTGTTGTAGCCGAAGAACCGGGCCACCTCCTCGGCAAGGTCCGCCATGCGGCGCACGTCTCCACGCCAGGAGGGGACGGTGACCCGGTCGCCCTCCACGGTGAAGTCCAGCTGCTCCAAAATGCGGACCATCTCGTCCTTGGGCACATCAGTGCCCAGCAGGGCGTTGATCTTGTCCGGCTCCAGGGTCAGCACAGTGGGCTGGGGGACGAAGTTGAGGATATCGATGACCCCGTCCACCACCTCGCCGGCCCCCAGCAGCTCCACCAGCTCGCAGGCCCGGTCCACAGCGGGCAGGGTATTCATGGGGTCCAGGCCCTTTTCAAACTTGGCGGACGCCTCGGTGCGCATCCCCAGAGCCAGCGCGCCCTTGCGGATGGTGGTGCCGTCGAAGCAGGCAGACTCAAAGACCACGTCGGTGGTGTCGTCCACGATCTCGGAGTTCTCCCCGCCCATGATGCCCGCCAGGCCCACCGCCCGGCTCTCGTCGGCGATGACCAGGTGGTTTGCGTTGAGGATGTGCTCCTTGCCGTCCAGAGTGGTGAGCTTCTCCCCTTCCTGCGCCAGACGGACGATGATCCTGCCGCCCTTCACGTAGCGGTAGTCAAAGGCGTGCATGGGCTGGCCGTACTCCAGCATGACGTAGTTGGTGATGTCCACGATGTTGTTGATGGGCCGCACCCCCATGGCCCGCAGACGCTGGCGCATCCACTTGGGAGAGGGAGCGATCTTCACGTTGCGCACCATCCGGGCGGTGTAACGGGGCACCAGATCATCGGCGGGGGTCTCCACGTCCAGCAGCTCGGCGAGGTTCCCGTCCGCCCCGCCCTTCACCTCCGGGGTGTGGAGCTTCAAGGGCGCGCCAAAGGTAGCGGAGGCCTCCCGGGCCAAGCCGATGACGGACAGACAGTCGGGGCGGTTGGGGGTGATCTCAAACTCCACCACGTGGTCGTTCAGGCCAACGGCGGCGCGGATGTCCTCCCCCACCGTCAGGCCGGTCAGCTCGGGGTCGTCGGACAAGATCCAGATGCCGTCGGCATAGGCGGCGGGGAAATCCCGCTGGTCCAGGCCCAGCTCGGCAAAGGAGCACAGCATGCCGTCGGACAGCTCCCCCCGGAGCTTACCCGCGTGGATCTCCTTGCCGCCCGGGAGGGTGGAGCCGTCCAGGGCCACGGGCACCAGGTCGTTTTCCTTTACGTTCTGCGCGCCGGTGACGATCTGGATGGGCGCTCCTTTGCCCACGTCCACCTGGCAGATCCACATATGGTCGGAGTCGGGGTGGCGGACCAGGGACTTGACCTGCCCCACCACCACGTTTTTGATCTCCTCACCCTCCACCGCCGTGGTCTCCACCTTGGAGCCGGAGAGGGTCATGGCCTCGGCAAAGTCCTTGTCGGAGGCGGTCACGTTCACAAACTCATTGAGCCATTCACGGGAAAGATTCATATTACACAGCCTCCTTTCTTAGAATTGTTCGAGAAAACGCACGTCATTCTCAAAAATGAGCCGCAGATCGGCGATCTTGAAGCGGCGCATGGCGGTACGCTCCAGACCCATGCCGAAGGCCCAGCCGGACCACTCATTGGGGTCGATGCCGGACATCTCCAGCACGTGGGGGTGGATCATCCCCGCGCCCAGCAGCTCGATCCAGCCCTCGCCCTTACAGGTGGCGCAGCCCGCGCCGCCGCATTTGTGACACTGCACGTCCATCTCGCAAGACGGCTCAGTGAAGGGGAAATGATGGGGGCGGAAGCGGGTGACGGTGCCCTTCCCGAAAAGCTGCTCGGCCAGCAGGTTCAGCGTCCCCTTCAGGTCGGCCATGGTGACGTTTTTGTCGATGACCATACCCTCCACCTGATGAAACATGGGAGAGTGGGTGGCGTCCACCTCGTCCTTGCGGTACACCCGCCCGGGGGCGATGATGCGGATGGGCAGCTCCATGGTCTCCATGGCCCGCACCTGCATGGGCGAGGTCTGGGAGCGGAGCATCACCCGGCTGTCGGCGTCAAAGTAGAAGGTGTCTGACCAGTCCCGGGAGGGGTGGCCCTCCTCGGCGTTGAGCTTGTCGAAGTTATAGGAGGCCAGCTCGATCTCCGGGCCGTCCAGCACGGTGAAGCCCATGCCTACGAAGATGTCCTTGATCTCGTCCAGGGCCATGTACATGGGGTGCTTGTGGCCCAGCTTGGGGGCCTTGCCGGGGACGGTCACGTCCACCGTCTCCGCCTTTAAGCGAAGCTCCAACGCGGCCTCCTCCAGCTTTTGGGACGCCTTATCCACTGCGGTCTCCACCGCGGCGCGCACCTCGTTGGCCAGCGCGCCCATGGCGGGGCGTTCCTCGGCGGTGAGCTTGCCCATCTGCTTCAAGACGGCGGTCAGCTCCCCCTTCTTGCCCAGGTACTTGACCCGCAGCTCGTCCAGCGCGGCGGCGTCCTTGACGCTCTCCAGCGCGGCCAGGGCCTCAGTGCGAATTTTTGCCAGTTGTTCCTTCATCGTCTCGACTTCCTTTCCATTCAAACAAAAAGACCTCTCATCCCATTCCCAGGGACGAAAGGCCAAATTCCTTCCGCGGTACCACCCACGTTCGCGTCTCGCCGACGCGCGCTCAAAAGCCGGTAACGGCGGCTGTCCGTCCGTGTCTCCACGGCCGCTCCGGGGCGAACCAAGCGTCTCCTCCGTCGCCCCGCTTTCAGCCTGTGGCGGTGGCTCTCTTTGGACGGCGTCCGCGCTATTTTCCCCTTCCACGCATTTCAACGACAGATATTTTACCACACCCTTTTGAAAAACGCAAGAATTTTCTTGATAAACCCAAGTCGATAGTATATAATGTATGGCGTGTGTGATGAGCCTGTGAAAAGGCAGACCGGAAACGGCTGCGAATCCGTAGGCTCGGAGGTAACACCATGGTAAAAGCGATCGTTGGCGCCAACTGGGGCGACGAAGGGAAGGGCAAGATCACCGACCTGCTGGCGGAGACCTCGGATGTGGTCATCCGCTTTCAGGGCGGGGCCAACGCGGGGCACACCATCATCAACGACTATGGCCGCTTCGCCCTGCACATCCTCCCCTCCGGCACCTTTTATCCCCATGTGACCAACATCATCGGCAACGGCGTGGCTCTGGACGCGGTCAAGCTGGTCAAGGAACTGAAGGACATCACCGCGCAGGGGGTGCCCCAGCCCAACCTCATCGTCTCGGAGCGGTGCCAGCTCCTTCTCCCCTACCACATCCTCCAGGACACCTACGAGGAGGAGCGTTTGGCGGGGCAGGCCTTCGGCTCCACCAAGTCGGGCATCGCCCCGTTCTATTCCGACAAATACGCCAAGATCGGCATTCAGGTGTGCGACCTCTTTGACGAGGACCTTCTCCGCCGGAAGCTCTCCCACGCGCTGGAGATCAAAAACGTCCTCTTTGAGCACCTCTACCACAAGCCCGCCCTAAAGGTGGACGACCTGATGGGTGAGCTGCTGGAGGCCCGGGAGCTGCTCCGCCCCTTCGTGGGCGACGCGGTGGGCTTCGTCCACCAGGCGCTCAAGGACAACAAGACCATCCTGCTGGAGGGACAGCTGGGGGCCATGAAGGACCCCGACCTGGGCATCGTGCCCATGACCACCTCCTCCCACACCCTGGCCGGGTTCGGCTGCGTGGGCGCGGCGGTGCCTCCCACCGCCCTGCAGGAGGTCATCTGCGTCACCAAGGCATATTCCTCCTGCGTCGGGTCTCAGACGGAGCCATTCGTCAGCGAGGTCACCGGCGACGCCGGGGACGAGCTGCGCCGCCGGGGCGGCGACAAGGGCGAGTTTGGCGCCACCACCGGGCGGCCCCGCCGGGTGGGCTGGTTCGACACGGTGGCCACCAAATACGGCTGTATGGTCCAGGGCGCCACCAACGTGGCCCTCACCTGCCTGGACGTGCTGGGCTATCTGGACGAGATCCCCGTGTGCGTGGGCTATGAGATCGACGGGAAGGTCACCGACGTGTTCCCCACCACTCCCAGCCTGGTGAAGGCCAAGCCTGTGTTTGAGACGCTGCCCGGCTGGAAATGCGACATCCGCGGCGAGACCGACTACGCCAAGCTGCCCCAGGCGGCACGGAACTACGTGGACTTTTTGGAAGTTCACATCGGCCACCCCATCGGCATCGTCTCCACCGGCCCCCGCCGCACCGATATCGCCTACCGCCGGTAACTCCTGCATTGATTTTAAGGAAAGAGGTTCGGTCAACGCTGTTGACCGAACCTCTTTTTGTCCATCTGGCAGGGTCTTACTCCATCGCCCGTTTTGCGTCCTGGGCCATGCTGCGCGCGCCGTTGCCCAGATCGTCAAGGGTATCCTTGACGCCTTCACCCATCCGCTCCAGGGCGCTGTCGTTGGCGTTGCCTGTGGCATTGGAAGTGCCAATGCGGGAGCTGTCACCGCCCACAGGCGCGCCGCTGACGTTGTTGCCGCCGTTGGCGGCGTCGGTGTTGGTCTCGCCGCTGTCCACGTCGCCGCCCAGCACTTCATCCGTGGGATGGGGCGCGGCGGTGGGCGTGGTCTGCGTGGTGGGATTCGCCGTGGTACCGGGCGTGATGTCGCCGCCGGTCTTGTTGCCGGCGCAGCCCGCCAGCGGTAAACACAGTAACCCGGCCAGGCAGAGACCGATCCATGTCTTTCTCATTTTCTTTCCTCCCCTGCGCGGTGTTCTCACCGCACTGAGAGTAGTATCTCTGCCTGCACGAGAAATCAAACAGGGAATTTCCGGTTTTTTGCCGCAAAAAAATTGCTTGCGCTTTTCGGCCTCCTATGGTATGATAGCGATATAGTAAAGAGAATCATTCCTATTAAGGAGGAGGAACCATGGCCGCAACACGGTATTCCCGCCAGCGCGAGCTGATCTACGAAATCGTCTGTGCCAGCCGGGAGCATCCCACGGCCGAGATGGTCTATGCCGCCTTAAAGCCCAGTTACCCCAGCCTCAGTCTGGGAACGGTGTACCGCAACCTCCATCTGTTGGCCGACGAGGGAAAGCTGGTGCGGATGCCTTTCCCTGTGGAGCGGTTTGACGGAGAACTGCACCGTCATCCTCACTTTTGCTGTGAGGGGTGCGGCTGCGTGCAGGATGTGGAGCTGCCCTATGACGATGCGCTGGACGAGGCGGCGGCGGAGCAGCTGGGCTGCGGCGGCGTGCGCCACAGCGTCGTGTTCTACGGTCTTTGCGGCGACTGCGCCCGGGACCGGGCGGAACCTTGACTCTATTTGCACTGTATTCTATTTCGTTACATTTATTATTTTGAAAGGAGCAAAAAACAATGGAACTGAAGGGAAGCAAGACGGAGGCCAATCTCTGGAAAGCGTTTGCTGGGGAGAGCCAGGCCCGCAACAAGTACACCTACTTTGCCAGCCGCGCCAAGAAGGACGGCTATGAGCAGATCGCCGCCATTTTCCAGGAGACGGCGGACAACGAGAAGGAGCACGCCAAGATCTGGTTCAAGGAGCTGGGCGGCATCGGCGACACCGCCGCCAACCTGGCCGCCGCCGCGGCCGGGGAGAACGAGGAGTGGACCGCCATGTATAAGGAGATGGCCCAGACCGCGCGGGCCGAGGGCTTTGACCGCATCGCCGCCCTCTTTGACGGCGTGGCCGCCATTGAGAAGGAGCATGAGGAGCGTTACCTGGCCTTTTTGAAGAACCTGAAGGAGGATCTGGTGTTCCAGAAGCCCGACGGCGAGTACATCTGGGTGTGCCGCAACTGCGGCCACATCCACGTGGGCAAGTCCGCCCCCACCGTCTGCCCCGTCTGCGCCCATCCGCAGGCCTATTTTGAGCTGAAGAAGAGCAACTATTAATTGCTGCGCAACACTTTTCCTGTTTAATGGGCGCAGACCCCCCGCGACAGCGGGGCGGCGCTTTTGCGCCGTAAATTCCCCGCCGTCAGGCGGGGAATTGCGCAGGTTCGGCTTTGCCGGACCGAGCATCATAATCCAAAGGGGTCCCCGGCGAGCCGCCAGGCTCGTTGGGGAGGCCCATCCCCAGGCCTATTTTGAGCTGAAGAAGAGCAATTATTAAGCAAGCATAAATGAAAAAAGGGCAAGACAGACCGTTTCGGTTTGTCTTGCCCTTTTTGTTCCTTACAGACAGCCTCTTCTTTTTGCCTCCTCCAGCAATTTCGGCTGGATCATGGGATACGTCCAGTTTTCCACCAGACGGTCGGTGATCAAAATGCGTTCTATCTCACTGTGTAACGGTTCAAACCCCCGGACATCGGCGACGAACAGCATCCCGAAGGTCTCCTCGTCCACATTTTCGCTGACCCGTGTCTTTCCTGTCACGGAATAAACGCAAACCGGTTGGATGGTGAAGTCCGTTGCCCCCGTTTCCTCTCGCAGCTCCCGCTTGGCGGCGGTCAGAATATCCTCCCCCGCCTCCCGGTGCCCGCCGGGCACTTCGTAGGTATCCCGTTCCCGGTGCTTGCAGAACACCCATTTCCCGTCCGTTTTAGCGATAATGACCGCGAATTTCAGCAATTCATCCGCCACACTGTCATAAAACTTCACTTCTACCAAATTCCTGACACCTCCTGATCTTTGTCCCATGATACAACAAACCCCGCCGGAAAGCTGTTGCGTTCCGGCGGGCGTTTGTTTTCGTCATGAAATGTCCAGCTCCGGGGGTACGTCCAGCTCCTTGGGCCGGGGCGAGCCGTTTCGTTTCCGCTGGCGGACGCATTCGGTGAGCAGATACTCGATCTGCCCGTTGATGGAGCGGAAGTCGTCCTCGGCCCAGGCGGAAATGGCGGCGTAAAGCTGCTCAGACACCCGGAGGGGGATCTGCTTCTTCTCCGCCATGGCTTAATACAGGCTGCCGGAGTTCACCACCGGCTGGGCGTCCCGGTTGCCGCAGAGCACCACCAGCAGATTGCTCACCATGGCCGCCTTGCGCTCCTCGTCCAGGGTGACCACCTGGTTCTCGCTGAGCCGCTCCAGAGCCATTTCCACCATGCCCACCGCGCCGTCCACGATCATCTTCCGCGCGTCGATGATGGCGCTGGCCTGTTGCCGCTGGAGCATGACGGAGGCGATCTCGGGGGCGTAGGCCAGATAGGTGATGCGGGCCTCTACGATCTCCAGCCCCGCGTCGGCCACCTTGCTCTGGATCTCGTTGCGGATGCGCTCGGCCACCGTCTCGCTGGAGCCGCGGAGGCTCCCCTCGTCCGCCTGGCCGTCCCCGGTGGTGTCCACGTTGGGGGCCACGTCGTAGGGGTACATCCGCACAATGTTGCGCAGGGCGCTGTCGCACTGGAGGGACAGGTATTCCTTATAATTGTCCACGTTGAACACCGCGCGGGCGGTGTCGGTGACCCGCCAAATGACCGCGATGGCGATCTCCACGGGGTTGCCCAGGCAGTCGTTGATCTTCTGCCGGCCATTGTTGAGGGTCATATTTTTGAGAGAGATCTTCTTGTCGCCGCCAAGGGAGATGTTCGCTCCGGCCACCAGGCCCTCCGCTCCTACCACAATACTGGATGGCTTGGAGGTGGCGGTGTCCCCCGACTGGGCCAGCTTGGTGGCGGCGGCGGGGTTGACGGCGGTACAGAAGGGATTCACCGCATAGAATCCCGCGCCCTTCAGCGTGCCGATGTAGTTGCCGAACAGGGTGAGCACCAGGGCCTCCTGGGGCTTCAGGACCTTCAGCCCGCACAGGGGCAGCCAGGCCAGGCTCAGCACCACGATGCACGCCACCACCAGCGGCACGGTTCCATAGATGATGGTAAAGATCAGCCCCACCGTGGCGAGAATGTACACGGCGATCACCGTCAGCAGTACCAGCATCCCGTGCTTTTTGTTGTTCAAAATTTTCTCTGTCATACAAATTGCCTCCTCGCAATTTTGATATCGAAATGATATCACTATAATTTCTTCCTGTCAAGGGGTTTTCCTACTTGCAAAGAAAAAATTTTCGTGCTACACTGAAATCACCAATCTTAAAGGAGGAACTCTCTTATGAAGAAGCTTACCCGTTGGGCCGTGTGCCTGGGCCTGTGCCTGGGCCTGTTGGTGTGCGGCGCGCTGGCCGCGGAGAGCGGCATCTCCGTCCAGCTGGACGGCCAGAACCTCACCTTCACCGACGCTGTGCCCCAGGTGAAGGACCAGCGCACCTTCCTGCCCTTCCGCGCCGTGTTTGAGGCCATGGGTGCTGACGTGGACAATGAGGGCAACACCATCACTGCCGTGCGGGGGGATAAGACTCTCACCATGACCATCGGCTCCACCGAGGCCACCGTCACCAAAAAGGGCGTGACACGTAGCATTACCATGGATGTAGCCCCCTATGTTGTGAGCGCTCCGGCTTGGCGGACCTACGTCCCCGTCCGCTTTGCCGCCCAGGCCTTTGACTGCGCCGTGGGCTGGGACCAGGCCGCCCAGACCGCCGTCATCGTGGACACCGAGAAGCTGGTGCAAAACGCCATGGAGGGCAAGACCTACACCTATCTGGAGAAGCTGGCCGCCCTGGGCAATCAGTATAAGGAAGGCATCTGGAACATGGACGCGTCCTTTAATATGGACATGGCCATGCTGACCGCCCCCATGATGACCATGGACGGCGAAGTGAAGGGCGTCATGGCGGACAACGCCAAGCTGGACATGACCATGAACATGAAGCTGGACATGGACGGGCTGCTGGCCATGACGTCCGCCATGGGCGCGGAGCAGCCCGACGAAGCGGCGCAGGCCCAGTTTGAAGCCCTCAAGACCGACGGCGTGGACCTGGCCCTTCGGGGTGACATCAACGCCGGCAAGCTCTACATGAACATGGACCTGGGCGCGCTGGTCACGGCGGAAGAGCTGGACCCCGACGCCTGGTACGAGCTGGACATGGCCACCCTCATGGAGCAGATGGGGATGAACTGGAGCGACCTCATGGCCATGAGCGAGAACGCCAACATGCTGGACACGCTGGTTTCCGCCCTCAGCGCGGTGGAACCCAACGACGCGGCCAACGGCTACGCGGAGTTGAAAAAGTCCTTCGACCTGTTGTTCACCGCCTTCGCCGACGACCATTTCCAGCTGTGGGGCTCCAAGGTGCCGCACAATTTCGGCAGCTGCTCCACCCATTATGACTTGCCTTCGCCCGACGGCTCCAACGTCGGCGTGGACCTGCTTCTGACCTTTGTGAGCGAGCATGACCACACCCTCAAGGGCTATGAGCTGACCTTCACCATGAATAACGGCACCGCTACCACCGACGGCTCCCCCGCCACCATGACGGTGAGCATGAGCATGGACAACCTCGGCAAAATGACCGCTGACCTCGACATGGACATGGGCGGCATCACCATGTCCATGACCATGGACGGCAGCTACACCCCCGGCACTACCGCTCCCGTGGTCACGCCCCCCGCCGGGGCGAAGGTGATCCCCTTCACCGACCTGATGGGCCAGTCCGGCGACCTGGGGGTTATCGGCGGAGCGGACGGCCCCACGGCCATCTTCACCGCCAAGGCCGCGTAATTTCTTCCCTTCAACCACTAAAACAGCGGACGGAACGCGATTCTCGTCCGCTGTTTTTTGTCTCTCTGGGTAAATTTATCCTTCCCATAAGCGCAAAATCGTGGTACAATAGGTAAGATTTTGGGGAACGAGGGGGAGAGACCATGAAGGTAGGTTTTGACAACAAGAAATATCTGGAGACCCAGTCGGCGCACATCAAGGAGCGCATTTCCCAGTTTGGCGGCAAGCTCTATCTGGAGTTCGGCGGCAAGCTTTTTGACGACTACCACGCCGCCCGGGTGCTCCCTGGCTTTGAGCCGGACAGCAAGATCCGGATGCTCACCCAGCTTGCCGACCAGGCGGAGGTGGTCATCGCCATCAACGCCGCCGACATCGAGAAAAACAAGGTGCGGGGCGACCTGGGCATCACCTACGACGTGGACGTACTCCGCCTCATCGACGCCTTCCGCTCTATGGACCTCTACGTGGGCGGCGTGGTCATCACCCGCTGGGCGGGACAGGCCCAGGCGGTGAGCTTCCAGCGGCGGCTAGAGGGCCTGGGTATCAAGGTCTACCGCCACTACCCCATCGAGGGCTACCCCCACAACATCCCCCTCATCGTCTCCGACGAGGGTTACGGCAAAAACGATTACATTGAGACCACCCGCCCTTTGGTGGTGGTCACCGCCCCCGGCCCGGGCAGCGGCAAGATGGCTGTCTGCCTCTCCCAGCTCTACCACGAGTACAAGCGCGGGGTGAAGGCGGGCTACGCCAAGTTCGAAACCTTCCCCATCTGGAACCTGCCCCTGGACCATCCGGTGAATCTGGCCTACGAGGCCGCCACCGCCGATCTCAACGACGTGAACATGATCGACCCCTTCCATCTTGCCGCCTACGGCAAGACCACGGTGAACTACAACCGGGACGTGGAGGTGTTCCCCGTCCTCTCCGCCATGTTCGAGACCATCATGGGGGAAAGCCCCTACCGTTCCCCCACCGACATGGGTGTGAACATGGTGGGCAACTGCATCGTGGATGACGATGTTGTCTGCGCCGCCGCCCGGCAGGAGATCATCCGCCGCTACTACGACGCCCTGTGTGAACGCCGCCGGGGCCGCTGTGGGGACGAGCCGGTCTACAAGCTGGAGCTATTGATGAAAAAGGCGGAGGTGGACGCCTCCCTTCGTAAGGTGGTGGCCACCGCCCAGGACAAGGCCCGCCGCACCGAACGGCCCGCCACCGCCATCGAGCTGCCCGGCGGGCGGCTCATCCGGGGCAAGACCAGCGAGCTGATGAACCCCGCCGCCGGGGTGCTGCTCAACGCGTTAAAGGTGCTGGCGGACATCCCCAAAAAGACCCACCTCATCTCCCCCGACGCCATCAAGCCCATCCAGAAGATCAAGGTGAAGCACCTGGGCGCGCCCAATCCCCGCTTGACCGCCGAGGAAGTGCTCATCGCTCTGGCCATCAGCGCCACAGAGAATCCCACCGCCACCCAGGCCCTGGCGCGGCTGGCCGACCTGCGGGGCTGTCAGGCCCACTCCACCGTCATCCTCCCCCACGCCGACATGGACATCTACAAAAAGCTGGGGTTGCAGGTCACCTGCGAGCCGCAATACGAGACCGGCGACCTCTATCAGGGATAAACAGCCAGAGGAAGGGCAAGGTTTCAAAAGAAGTTAAGGGCAAGGCAAACCGTAATGGTCTGTCTTGCCCTTTTGATCCTGTGTGACCCACGCTGACGCCATCAAAGAAAGTATCTGTGGGAAAGCGCGATCGATCAGCGCCTATTGTACTCGCTTATAAAACACACAAAGCGCTTGCGCCAATCTTTCCGGCGCTTCCATATTTACCTCATGTCCAGAGTCGTGAATGATTTGAAGATCTGCGTTTTTCAAAAGACTCGCCAGTTCCGTAGATGCCTTTTTGTTTGCAGTATCCCGCTCTCCACAAACGACCAAGGTTGGACAAGAGATCCCCTGTATCGAGCTGCTAAAATCTAATTTCATCATCGTCTTACAAAGCTGGATAAACTCTTTTTTCCCAAACCCTGTCTGTTGAAACATAGAGTTTGGCATAAAATGAAAGAGAACATTCTGGATCCTCAGCAGTCTCTTGGGCATTTTATATTGCGTAGCAATCAGGACCAGAGAGCTTACTTGATCCGGGTGCTCGATCGTATAATGCAAAGCCAACACACCACCGAGAGACAAGCCGCATAGAGCCACCGGTCCATCCACCTTGGAACAAACGCGCGAAAAACCTTCGTAAAGATTCTGGTAGGTTACCTGCTTTCCTTGGCAGAGTTCCGTCAAGTCCGGGCAAACACTGTTCTCAGCAAACTCTTCCCGTGCTATTAGGTTTTCCCAATCGGCCGGTGTTTGACCTAAACCATGTAGATAAATCGTACGCATCCGGTACTCCCCCGGTCGTTTTGCTGTCCCCCCTACGCACAGGGGTGACTATTTTTATTTTAGCACCTTTGTCAAGCCCCGGATATGGGCAAAGCGACTGAAATTCTCCGGCATTTTTCTGAGGTTTTTCTCCTTGATTTTTCCTTGACGGCGGCCTTTGGGGCGAGTAGAATCGGATTTAGATTTTTTCTTGGAGAGGTGAGAGAAATGGCGGTAAAGTATGTGTTCGTCACCGGCGGCGTGGTATCCGGGCTGGGCAAGGGCATCACGGCGGCCTCCCTGGGCCGGCTGCTGAAACAGCGGGGCCTGCGGGTGAAGGTACAGAAGCTGGACCCCTATTTGAACGTGGACCCGGGCACCATGAGTCCCTACCAGCACGGGGAGGTGTTCGTCACCGACGACGGAGCGGAGACCGACCTGGACCTGGGCCACTACGAGCGGTTCATCGACGAAAACCTCAGCGTAAACTCCTCGGTGTCCTCGGGCAAGGTGTACTGGAACGTGCTCAACCGGGAGCGTTCCGGGGACTTTCTGGGGGGCACGGTGCAGATCATCCCCCACATCACCAATGAGATCAAGCGGAACATCTACACCCTGGACACCCCGGACACCGACGTGGCCATCGTGGAGATCGGCGGCACCGTGGGCGACATTGAGTCCCAACCCTTCCTGGAGGCCATTCGCCAGGTGGCGGCGGACCGGGGGCGGCAGAACGTCATGTTCATCCATGTCTCCCTCATCGTCGCCATCCCCGGCTCAGGGGAGCTGAAGAGCAAGCCCACCCAGCACTCCGCCAAGGAGCTGCTCAGTCTGGGCATCCAGCCCGACGT
>CAMNQX010000006.1 GCA_946550725.1 uncultured Clostridia bacterium
CGGTGGTACTGGAACAGCTTGTACTCCAAAACCTCCAACGGGTAGTGGCCTACGCTCAGGAGGACGAGAATGAGTTTGTGCGTGGGGTTATGGAAAACAAGCTGTCCGCACAGATGGCGGAGCAAGAGCAGGCCAAGCGGCTTTTGGAGAAGAACCAACGCCGGATAGCCGAGCTGGATGCCATCATCCAGCGGCTCTATGAGGACTCCATTACCGGCAAGCTCACCGAGGAACGGTTTGCCAAGTTGTCCGCCGCCTACGAAAAGGAACAGGTCGACTTGACCCACTCCATTGAGGAACTGACCGCAACGGTGGAGGAAGCGGAGAGCCAAACGGTGAATGTCCAGAGTTTCCTCAAGATCGTGCGGAAATACACCCACCCCGAGAAACTGACCCCCACCATGCTGCGGGAGTTTGTGGAGAAGGTAGTGGTCCACGCCCCGGATAAATCCAGCGGCCATAGGGTACAGCGCATTGATGTACATTATAACTTCATCGGGGAAATAGACTTCTCCCCGGAATACGCCAAAAGAATAACCACATGACACCGAAGTATCATGCGGTCATTCTGAAAGAACGAAATGTTCTTTATGGGGGACGGCCCCAGGGCGGCCCTTTTTCAGTGGAGCTGCGCGACGCTCTCCCCCTCGACGAGGTGGAAGGGGACCACCTTGTGCTCAGGGGGAATTCGCCGCTGGAAGCTGCGGAGGAGGGTGTCCACCCCCCACTGGGCCAGCTGCTGGGTGTCCTGACGGACGGTGGTGAGCCGGGGGACGGAATACTGGCCGATGACGATGCCGTCATAGCCCACCACGGAGATGTCCTCCGGGACCCGCTTGCCTAGGTCACGGAGGGCGCGAATGGCGCCCAGGGCCATCACGTCGCTGATGGCGAAGATGGCGGTAAGGTCTGGACAACGCTCCAGCAGGGTCTTGGTGGCGGCGTAGGCATCCGGCATGGAGTAGCGGCACGGCTGGCACTGGCGGTCCATGTCAAAGGGGATGCCCAGCCGCTGGCAGGTGTCGCGGCAGCTGGTGAGGCGGCGGTAGCCGATCTGCGAACAGGACCAGTTGCCGCCCAGCAGCCCAATGCTGCGGTGTCCCTTGCTGTACAGCAGCTCGATGACCTGCCGCGCCGCCAAGCCGTCGTCAATGGTGACGGAGGACAGGTTGCAAAAGCCCAGCTCCCGGGCGGAGTTGGTCAACAGCACGCAGGGGACGGTGATGAGGGAAAAGTCGGCCTGGAACAGCTTCAGATCGCCCCCCAGGAAGATGATCCCCTTGGGCTTGCGCTCCCGGCACAGCCGGCAGGCGTAAACCACTTCGTTGGCGTCCTCATCCAGATAGTAGACGGCGGCGTCCTGGTCCGCGTTTTGCAACAGAGTCTGGAGCTTTTCCACCAGATCGGCAAAGAGCATATTCATCGTGCCCTTGACGAGGATGGCGACGCTGGTCCCGGAGCGCTGCTTCAGGTGCTTGGCGTTGGCGTTGGGCTGAAAACCCTGCTCTGCCACAATGGCCAGAACCTTCTGCCGGGTCGCCTCACTGACGCCGGGGTGGCCGTTGAGGACCCGGGATACGGTAGCCACGCCGTAGCCGGACAGCTGGGCAATATCCTTGATGGTCATGGGGCATCCTTCTTTCTGAAAAGCGGCGGCTTTTGTTGAAAGGCGGCGCAGCCTGAGGTACAATAACATAAATATACAGAGAAGGGGGCGTGTCACCGTGCAAAGCAGAGAAGAAGCGCAGGAGTACATCCGCCGGCGCAGGTACAGGCGCAGGCGCAGGAAACGCCGCCGGCAGCTGCTTCGTATCTTTGCCCTTTGCCTGGTGGTCTTCCTTCTGGGAGCGGTTTTCCTGTGGAAAACGAAAAACGCGCCCCCGCCCTCTGCCGCCGAGACCGATCCGCCCGTCTCAGATAAGCCGGCGCAGGCCAGCCCGCCGCCTCCCGCGCCTGAGCCGTCTCCGGCCTGGAAACCCCTTACGGCGGACGGCTGGAAGCTGACGCTGGTCAATTCCTGGAACCCCCTGCCGGAGGGACACACCATCCAGACGGTGACGCTGACAAACGGCCTTCAGGTGGACGAGCGGTGCTACCCCGAACTCCAGGCCATGATGGACGCCTGTCGGGAGGAGGGGCTTCACCCGGTGATCTGCTCCGGGTATCGGACCCATGAGGAGCAGGAGGAACTGTTTCAGAATAAAGTTGACAGTCTGATGGCGCAGGGGTATTCGGAAACGGACGCCGCAAGAGAGGCCGGGAAGGTGGTGGCCGTTCCCGGCACCAGCGAGCATGAGCTGGGCCTGGCGGTGGATATCGCCGACATGGACCACCAGCTTCTGGACAGCTCCCAGGAGGACACCCAGGTCCAAAAATGGCTGATGGAGCACTGCTGGGAATACGGTTTTATCCTCCGCTATCCCACCGGGAAAAGCGACCTCACCGGCATCATCTACGAGCCGTGGCACTACCGCTATGTGGGGAAGGAGGACGCGGAGCAGATCCACAGCCTGGGCGTTTGCCTGGAGGAATACCTGGCAGAGGGATCAGACTAAAATTTATCCTTCCTCCTGGGTCAGGGATTCCGGGCCGAAGCCATAGGGCAGGAGCTTCTTCAGGGGGAGGGAGACAAAGTCGCCGTCCGCCCGGGCCACCAGAACGGTGAGGTCGGGGCAAAACTCGAAGAGCATCTGGCGGCAGGCGCCGCAGGGCCAGCAGTAGTCGGCGCTGTTGCCTGCGATGGCGATGGCGTCCCAGTCGGCCAGGTGGCCTTCGCTGACGGCCTTCACCAGAGCAGTGCGCTCGGCGCAGATGGTGGAGCCGTAGGCGGCGTTTTCAATGTTGCACCCGGTGAACACCGTCCCGTCCTTACAGCGCAGGGCGGCCCCCACAGGGAACTGGGAGTAGGGAACATAGGCGCGCTCCAGCATGGAAAAAGCAGTTTGGACCAGCTCGTGGTCAGTCATAGTGAAACCTCCCGTTGAAAAAAGGCAACCACCGCGGGGTGGTTGCCTTTTTGGTGTGATCAGTCGGTCACGTAGGGCAGCAGGGCGATCTGACGGGCACGCTTGATGGCGGTGGTCAGCTGGCGCTGATGCATGGCGCAGGTGCCGGTGGTGCGGCGGGGCAGGATCTTGGAGCGCTCGGAGACGAACTTCTTCAGCTTCGCGGCGTCCTTATAGTCAATGTGCTCCACCTTGTCTACGCAGAAGGTACAAACCTTGCGGCGCTTACGCCCGCGGGGGCGCTGGTCACGTTGTTCCATAGGCATAGGAAAAACTCCTTTCAGTTGTGATTAGAAGGGCAGCTCGCCGTCATCGTCGTCCAGCTCGGTGAACTGGTCGCCGGCGGGGACGGGAGCGTCGTAGGGCGAGGGCTGGGACGCGGGAGCGGGAACAGCGGGGGAATACCCGCCGTAGCTGCCGCCGCTGTCGCCGTCGCGGCGGGAGTCGCCGAAGTAGATGTTCTCGGCGACCACCTCGGTGGCGGAACGCTTGTTGCCGTCACGGTCGGTGTAGGGGCGGATCTGAAGCCGGCCCTCCACCACCGCCATGCGGCCCTTGGTGAAATACCGGGCCACGAACTCGGCGGTTCCGCGCCAGGCGACGACGGTGACGAAGTCCGCCTCCTTCTCGCCGGTCTGCTTGTTCTTGAAATCCCGGTCTACGGCGATGCGAAAGGTCGTGACCGGCACGCCGCTGGGGGTCTGCTTGGCCTCGGGATCGGCGACCAAACGGCCCATGAGGAAGATCTTGTTGAGCATGAGATGTCCTCCTTACTCCGCCGTATCCACGATGATGGACCGCATCACGCCGTCGGTGATCCGCAGAACGCGGTCCAGCTCAGCGGGAAGGTCGGGGGCCGCGGTGAAGGTCATGAGGACGTAGTAGCCTTCGTTCAGGTCGTTGATGGGATAGGCCAGACGGCGCTTGCCCCACTCGTTGACCTCGCTCAGAGTGCCCTTGCTCTCGATGAGAGTCTTGAACTTCTCTACCAGCTTGGCGGTGGCCTCCTCGCTCAGGTTGGGATCGAGGATGAAAACCACCTCATAATTTCCGCTCAGTTTTGCCATGTTTGTGCACCTCCTTATGGTCTAATGGCCTCCGGATCTGCCGGAAGCAAGGAAATAGGGCTTGCCATGATACAGGCAAGCCCTATTATTATACCGAATTTTTGCCAGTTGTCAAGGGTTTATCAGATTTTTGTTCTTTTCATAGATGATATAGAGACCGTCCAGCATCAGATTGTCGTCCACGGCGATCTGACGGCGGCACTGGGGGATGATGACCCCGGCCAGTCCGCCTGTGGCCACCACCGAGGCGACCGGCTTGCCCAGCTCGCCCTCCACCCGGTCGATGAGGCCGTCCACCAAAGCGGCGTGGCCGTAGATGGCTCCCGACTGCATGGCGGTGATGGTATTGGAGCCGATGACCTTCGCGGGGAGGTCCAGATCGATATGGGGAAGCTGGCTGGTGCGGTTGGACAGGGCGTCCACACTGAGCCGCGGCCCGGCCATGATGGCCCCGCCCAAAAACCGCCCGTCGCCGTCGATGACCGACATGGTGTTGGCGGTGCCCAGGTCAAAGATGATGAGGGGCTTTGGATACTTGGCCGTGGCCGCCACCGCGCCCACCACCAGGTCCGCCCCCAGCTGGCCGGGGTCGTCGATCTTGATGTTCACCCCGGTCTTAATGCCTGCGCCGACGACAATGGGCGCTTTATGGATCACCAATTCCACCGCCGCGCGTAACACCTCGGTCAGCTCGCTGACTACGCTGGCGATGATGGCACCCTCCAGACCGTGGCGGTCGATGGAATGAAGGTCAAAGAGGTTGCGGAAGATGAGGGCGTACTCATCGGTGGTCTTGCCCCGGTCAGTGGACACCCGGGCGGTGAAGCGGAGAGAGCCGTCGTCCTCCAAACAGCCCAGAACGATGTTGGTGTTGCCCGCGTCGATGGCGAGGATCATGGGAAAGCCCTCCTTGTTGGATTATTTCTGCCGGGCCTCAATAATGCGGACGATGATGGGGGCAAGCACCAGATTGACGGCTACCTCCAAAAGATAGTTGATCCCGGCCAGACCGAGAATGGCGTAGAACACCGGGTTGGCGGCGTGACCCGTCTGGGCGGCCCAGCCCTCAGTCCAAGCCATCAGGTTGTCCTTGAAAAAGAGGAACATCCCCAAAATGAAGATCAGCGTGTTGGTGGTGGGGGCGCAGATCCCGGCCACCACAGCGGCGGCGGTCTTATTCTTGCCGCTCAGCGCGCGATATACCACGGCGGCCACCGCGCCGGCGGCGATGCCCTTGACCAGGCAGACAACGGCGCAGAGCAGGGGGTTGGCGTTCCAGAGCATCGCGCCTCCCGCGTCCAGGCCGATGATGCAGAAAAGGAGTACCACCACACCCATCACGCCGCCCAGGTACGCGCCTGCGCTGACCCCGTAGATCGCCGCGCCCACCACAATGGGCACCAACGTCAGGGTAATAGACACGGGAAGGGGAGTGAAGCGGGAGAGAAGGGCGGCCACCAGCTGAAGGACGAGGATCAGTGCGGTGAAGATGGCCAGGGTCGTGAGCCTGCGGGTGTCTGTGCGTTTCATATTCAATTACCTCCTGCTGCTGTCCACGGTGGGTACAGCGCAAATGTACTCTCTAACGAGAGCCGCCCATATTATAGTCGCAGTTGGGCAAAAACGCAAGGGGCAGTTTTGCGCGGGTTTTGCCGGGACGTGCCCTTGTCAAACAGCGTAAAACGAGATATAATACATTAGTTATGGTTTTGCTTGGAAAAGAGGGAAGATGATGTCAGACATTTTAACACCGTATTGTGAGACGTTACAGGGGAAGACCGTGGCCGTGCTGGGCGCGGGGGTGAGCAACAAGCCCCTCATCAAGCTCCTGCTGGCCCACGGCGTGGCCGTCACCGTGCGGGACAAAAGCGGGCCGGAGACGTTCCCTGCGGAGCTGCTGGCCTCGTGGACGGCTGAAGGAGCTGCGCTGCGGCTGGGGGAGGACTATTTGGAGGACTTGACCGAGGAGGTCATCTTCCGCTCCCCGGGCATCATGCCCCACACGCCCCAGCTGGCGGCAGCGGTGGAACGGGGCAGCGTGCTGACCTCGGAGATGGAGGCGTTCATGGCCCTTTGCCCCTGCCCCATCACCGCCGTGACGGGAAGCGACGGAAAGACCACTACCACGACCATCATCGCAGGCCTTTTGAAGGCGGCGGGATACAAGACCTGGCTGGGGGGCAACATCGGCACGCCCCTGCTGGACAAGGTGGAGGAGATGACCGCCGACGATCAGGTGGTGCTGGAGCTTTCCTCCTTCCAGCTTATGACCATGCCCCGGAGCGCCCAGACCGCCGTGGTCACCAACGTGGCCCCCAACCACCTGGATAAGCACACCGACATGGACGAGTATGTGGCGGCGAAGGAGAATGTGTTCGCCCATCAGACTGCCGGGGGAAAGGTGGTCCTCAACTATGACAACGCCATCACCCGCGCTTTTGCCCAAAAGGCTGTGGGCGAGGTGGTGTTTTTCAGCCGCCGGGAGGTTTTGGAGGACGGTGTGTGCGTCAGGGACGGAGCCATCTGGCGAAAAGGCGTAAAGGCGCTTGACTTGTCGGGTATCACCATCCCCGGCGCGCATAATGTGGAGAATTTCATGGCGGCCATCGCCGCGGTGGAGGGACTGGTGGACGACGAGACCGTCCGCCGTTTTGCCAAGGAATTCGGCGGAGTGGAGCACCGCATCGAGCTGGTGCGGGAGCTTGGAAAAGTTCGCTATTACAACGATTCTATCGCCTCCAGTCCCTCCCGCACCATCGCGGGACTGCGCTCCTTTGACCAAAAGGTCCTCCTCATCGCCGGGGGCTATGACAAGCACATTCCCTTCGACGTGCTGGGGCCGGAAGTGGTCAGCCATGTAAAACGGTTATACTTGACAGGAGACACCGCCCAGAAGATCCGTGTGGCAGTGGAGCAGGCGGAGGGCTTTGACCCGGGGACGCTGCCCATTGTGGAGACCGCCGACCTGAAGGAAGCGGTGGAGGCGGCCTATGAGGCGGCGGAGCCGGGAGACGTGGTGCTGATGTCGCCGGCCTGCGCCTCCTTTGACCGGTACAAAAATTTCATGGAGCGGGGCGAGGTGTTCAAGGCGATCGTCGGGTCCCTGCCAGAGAGGTGAACAGAATGGGAATGGATCTACACACGATGTTGAAGACCATGGTGGGAGAAAAAGGGCCTTCGGGATTTGAGGAGCCTGTGGCGAAAACCGCGCAGCGGCTCCTGGAACCCTACGTGGACGAGACGTATTTTGACCGCCTGGGCAGCCTGGTGGGGGTGAGACGGTGTGGCAAGCCAAACGCCCGCAAGGTTTTGCTGGACGCCCACCTGGACGAGATCGGCCTGATGGTGACAGGCATCGAGGAAGGTTTTCTCCGCTTTACGGAGATCGGCGGGGTGGACCCCCGGATGCTGCCCGACCGGGAGGTCACGGTGCTGACGGAAGAGCCGCTGTTTGGGGTGATCGCCTGCCTGCCGCCCCATGTGCAGACCGCCAAGGACCACGACAAGGCCATGCCCATGGAAGAGCTATATATCGACGTGGGCTTGTCTCAGGAAGAGGCGGAGCGGCGCATCCCCATTGGGACCCCCATCACCTACCGCTGCGGGTGCTTCTTTATGGGGGACGGGCGTGTCTGCGGCAAGAGCATGGATGACCGGGCGTGCTTTACAGCCCTTCTGCACTGTGCTGAACTGCTGAAGGACGAGAAACTGGACGTGGACCTCTATATCGTCGGCTCCAGCCGGGAGGAGGTCAACGGCGCGGGAGCGGCCTGCGCCGCTTTTGCCATCGCCCCCGATGCCTGCGTGGCGGTGGATGTGACCCACGGGGACAGTCCCGACGCGCCCAAGGAAAAGACCTTCCAGCTGGGCGGCGGACCGGTGGTGGGGCTTGGCCCCAACTGCGTCAAACGCCTGTCCACGGCGCTGCGGGAGGCGGCGAAGGCCCAGGATATCCCCATTCAACTGGAGGTCATGACCGGGCACACGGGAACCAACGCCTGGGGGGTGCAGATCGCCCGGGAGGGGGTCGCCACGGCGGTGCTGTCCGTACCCCTTCGGTATATGCACACCCCGGTGGAGGTGCTGGAGCTGGACGACGTGGAGAATACCGCCCGGCTGCTGGCGGCCTTTGTAAAGGACTACGGGAAGGAGGGGCTGGCATGATCGAGCTTTTGAAGGAGCTTTGCGTGCTGGACGGCGTTTCCGGCGACGAGGACGCGGTGCGGGACTTTATCGCGGCGCGGGCCACGCCCTACGCGGACGAAATGTACACCGACGCCATCGGCAACCTCATCGTGTTCAAGAAGGGCGCGGTGTCCGCCCCCAACGCCCTGATGATTGCCGCCCACACCGACGAGGTGGGGGTGATGGTCACCCACATCACCGATGCAGGCTATTTGAAGTTTGACTTCGTGGGCGGCGTGGACCGCCGGGTGGTCATCGGCAAGCCAGTCACGGTGGGGGAGAACAAGGTCCCCGGGGTCATCGGTCTGAAGGCCATCCACATGACCACCAAGGCCGAGCGGGAGAAATCCCCCAAGGTGGACGAGCTGTATATCGACATCGGCGCGAAGGACAAGGAGAGCGCAGAAAAACTGGTCAATGTGGGCGACTACGGCGCGTTTGTCTCCGACGCGGTGGAGTTTGGCGCGGGCATGCTCAAGGCCAAGGCCATCGACGACCGCCTGGGCTGCGCGGTGATGCTCAAGCTGTTGGAGGAGGACCTCCCCATGGACGTGACCTTTGCCTTCACTGCCCAGGAGGAGGTGGGCACCCGGGGGGCCTTCGGCGCGGCCTTCTCCGCCCATCCAGAGGTGGCGCTGGTCTTGGAGACCACCACGGCGGCGGATATCCCGCCGGTGGACAAGGCCAAGCGGGTGTGCTTCGCGGGCAAAGGCCCGGTGATCCTGCAGATCGACAGCTCCACCATCTATGACCGGGCGCTCTTTGAGGAGCTGCGGGGGCTGGCGGAGGAGAACGGCATTCCCTGGCAGACCAAGGAGCTGATCGCCGGGGGCAACGACGCCAAAGCTATCCAGCGCACCCGGGAGGGCGTGCGGGTGTGCGCGGTGTCCGCCGCGGCGCGGTATCTCCACGCCCCCAGCACCGTGGTGAGCGTTGACGACTGCGAAAATATCCTGCGGCTGGCCCGACACTTTATCCACAGCCGCGCAAAGGCTGTTGAAGGAGGTAATTGAGATGGAAGTGGTGAAAACACTGGAGGCGCTGTGCGCCGCCTTTGGCCCCTCGGGCCAGGAGAAGGAGATCGCCCAGGTCATTGAGGACCTGGCCAGACCCTACGCCGACGAGATCATCCGAGACGTGATGGGCAACCTGACTGTTCACAAGAAGGGCAGCGGCCCCAAGGTCATGTTCGCCGCTCATATGGATTCCCTGGGCCTCATGGCCACCCACATCACCGACGAGGGCTTCCTCCGGGTGGGGAAGATCGGCGGCGTCTCCCCCAGAGACGTACTGGGCACCCCTGTCCGCTTCCAGAGCGGCGTTCTGGGCACGGTCTATGAGGACGACGGCCTGGGCGACGCCAAGCGGGAGATGGGCCATCTTTTTGTGGATATCGGGGCGAAAAGTGCCGCCGAGGCCAAGGAGTGGGTGCAGGTGGGCGACGTGGCGGTGTACGCCACTCCCACCTATGCAAGCGGCCACGCCCTCATCAGTCCCTATCTGGACAACCGGGTGTGCTGTCTTGCCCTGCTGCGGGCCATGGAGCTTGTCAAGGAATCGGACAACGACCTCTACTTCGTCTTCACCACCCAGGAGGAGGTGGGCCTGCGGGGGGCGCAGACCGCGGCCTACGCCATCGACCCGGACTACGCCGTGGTGACCGACGTGACTGTCGCCGACGATCTGCCGGGAAGCAAGCACACCTGCTCGTCTAAGTGTGGCGGCGGCGCGGCCATCAAGGTGATGGACAGCTCGGTGATCTGCCACCCCAAAATGGTGGCGATGCTTAAGGATCTGGCGAAAAAGGAAAATATTCCGCACCAAATGGACGTGATCTCCCACGGCGGCACCGACGGCGGCTCCATTCACAAGAGCCGCGCAGGGGTATTTACCGGGGGCGTTTCCGTGCCCTGCCGCAACATCCACTGCCCCCAGGAGGTGGCCTACGCTGAGGACGTGGAGGCCACGGCGAAGCTGCTGGCGGCGTTTGCGCAGAAAAAGCTGCCCCGGGCAGAGGAATTGAGAGGATAAGGATATGGTCTCTATTTCAGAGAAGCTCCTGGCCCTGGGCCGGGAGGCGGAGGACGATCTGTCAGAGCAGTTCCGCCGGGTGGACGCCATCGCCATGAAGAATACCCAAAAGGTCCTTGCCGCCTTCCAGAAGCACCGGGTGGCGGAGGGGGACTTTGTGGGCACCACGGGCTACGGATATGACGACGTGGGGCGGGACAAGCTGGAGCGCATCTACGCCGACATTTTTGGCACGGAGGACGCATTGGTGCGGCTGCAGTTTGTCAACGGCACCCACGCCATCACCTCGGCGCTGTTTGGCTGCCTTCGGCCGGGGGACACCCTGGTCTCCGGGATCGGCGCGCCCTACGATACCATGCTGGGCGTCATCGGTGTGGTGGACAAGGGGCCAGGGTCTTTGAAGGAGTATGGCGTAAACTACTGTGAAGTGCCTCTCCTTGACAATAAGCCGGACCCCAAGGGCATCGCGGAGGCAGTTAAACAGGACGGTGTAAAGGCTATCCTCTTGCAGCGATCCCGAGGCTACGCCACCCGTGCCTCCCTTTCGGTGGAGACCATTGGGGAGCTGTGCGCGGTCATTCGGGCGGCGAACCCCAAGGTCAATATCCTGGTGGACAACTGCTACGGGGAGTTTGTGGAGGAGCTGGAACCCACCCAGGTGGGCGCTGACCTGGTGGTGGGGTCATTGATCAAAAACCCCGGCGGCGGGCTGGCCCCCACGGGGGGCTATCTGGCCGGGCGGCACGACCTCATCGAGGGTGCGGCGGCCCGCCTCACCGCGCCGGGCATCGGCAAGGAGTGCGGCTGTACCCTGGGCCACGACCGGAGCCTCTACCAGGGGCTGTTCCTCGCCCCTCACGTCACCGCCCAAGCGGTAAAAACGGCGCTGTTCGCGGCGCGGCTCATGGAAAAACTGGGCTTTGAGGTGGACCCGAAAAGCACCGATATCCGCCATGATATCATCCAAATGCTCCATTTGCGGAACCCTGAGGCGGTGAAACGCTTCTGCCGGGGTATCCAGAGCGGCTCGCCGGTGGACTCCTACGTCACCCCGGAGCCTTGGGATATGCCCGGCTATGACAGCCAGGTCATCATGGCCGCCGGGGCGTTCAACCAAGGCTCGTCCATCGAGCTGTCCTGCGACGCGCCCATGCGGGAGCCGTACACCGTCTACTTACAGGGCGGCCTGACCTACGAGTCGGGCAAGCTGGGCATTTTGCTGGCCGCCCAGGCGCTGGAGGAAGGCAAAACGGGGACGGAGGGATAGTCCGGCATGGACCTGATCGTGCGTTTGGCGAACTGGGTGTGGGGCTATGGGCAGGAGATGCTGATCCCCGCGCTGATAGCCTTGGGGACCCTGTGGCTGTGCCGCGGCTGGCGCAAACGGAGGCTGGTGGCGAAGTGGTTGGAGACCACAAAGGTCCACGAGACCGCCTTGGCGGTGTTTGTGGCCTTTTGCGCGGGGTTGGCGGCGCTGACCCTGTTTCCCCGGGGCTTTTGGAGCTTGGCCCACTTTCGGTATGGCGGTGGTCCCGACACTTTTTTTAGCGGCTATATTTCCTGGGAACAGATCGTGGAGCGGCTGGGTTGGCTGGACGAGATGCTGACCCCGTTTCAAGAGATCCGCCGAACCTTCCGGGTGGGATATAGCTGGTTTTGGTTCATGCTGGCGGGCAACATCGCCATGTTCGTGCCGCTGGGCCTTTTTCCGGGGCTGCTGTGGCGGAGCTGGACGTGGTGGAAGGCTCTGCTGGTGGGCTTCTGCACCTCTGCCTTCATCGAATTCGTGCAGTTTTTTATCGGGCGCAGCACCGATATCGACGATGTGATCTTAAACACCACCGGGGCAGTCCTGGGCTATGTGCTTTATTGGGCCTTGACGAAAATTTGGCCCGCTGTGGGGACAACATGCAAGTGTAAGGAGGCGGAACGCCGTGGATGAACGCAAAGAGCTGGAGGACCTGAAGGCCAGACTGGAGCGGTGGAGCTACGAGTATTATGTGCTGGACACCCCCACTGCCAGCGACTATGACTACGACATGGCCCTTAGACGGCTGGAAAACATCGAGGCCCTTCACCCGGACTGGGTGACCCCCGACTCCCCCACCCAGCGGGTGGGGGGGCAGGCCATCGACCAGTTCCACAGTGTGGAGCATCCCGTGCCCCTGGAAAGCCTTCAGGACGTGTTTTCCATGGAGGAGCTGGGCGACTTTCACAGCAAGGTCCGGGAGACGGTGGAGGACGCGGTCTTTGACGTGGAGCCGAAGGTGGACGGCCTTTCAGTGGCGTTGGAGTACGAAAACGGCGTGTTTGTCCGGGGGGCCACCCGGGGCGATGGCCGGGTGGGGGAGGACGTGACCGAGAACCTGAAAACCATCCGGGCCATCCCCCTCAAGCTGCCCGAGGCTCTGCCCCGGCTCATTGTCCGGGGGGAGGTCTATATGCCCAAAAAGGTGTTCCACGCCCTGAATGCCGCCCGGGAGGAGAAGGGCCAGCCCCTCTTTGCCAACCCCCGCAACGCGGCGGCGGGTTCTCTCCGGCAGTTAGACCCCAAGATCGCCGCCCAGCGCAAGCTGAGCATTTTGGTGTTCAACATCCAGCTGGCGGAGGGAAAGACCTTCCAGACCCACACCGAGACGCTGGAATATCTGAAGTCTCAACGCTTCCGCGTCATCCCCTACACCCTTTGCAAGACCGTGGAGGAGTGTGGCGGAGAGATCGAGAGCATCGGCGATAGCCGGGAGACTTACGACTTTGACATCGACGGGGCGGTGGTGAAGCTGAACAGCCTCGCCGACCGGGAGACTCTGGGCAGCACCGCCAAATTCCCCCGGTGGGCGGCGGCGTACAAGTACCCCCCCGAGGAAAAGCCCACCAAGGTCAAGGAGATCGTGGTGCAGGTGGGCCGTACCGGCGTGCTCACCCCTAAGGCCATTGTGGAGCCGGTGCGTCTGGCGGGCACCACTGTGCAGAACGTGACCCTTCACAACCAGGACTATATTACCGAAAAGGACATCCGTATCGGCGACACGGTGCTGGTACGCAAGGCGGGGGAAATCATCCCGGAGGTGGTGGAGGTCTTGAAGGACCAGCGTCCGGAAGGGACGCAGCCCTATACGCTGCCCACGGCCTGCCCCGTCTGCGGGGCGGCGGTGGAGCGGGACGAGGACGGCGCCCACTACCGCTGCACCGGGGCGGAATGCCCCGCCCAGCTCCTGCGCACCATCAGCCACTTTGCCAGCCGGGACGCTATGGACATCGAGGGCCTGGGGGAGGCGGTGGTGGAGACGCTGGTGAACGCGGGGTTGATCCATACACCCGGCGATCTCTACTTCCTCCAGGCGGCGGACGTGGCCAAGCTGGACCGGATGGGAAAAAAATCCGCGCAGAACCTCATAAAAGCCATTGAAAACTCCAAAAAGCAGGACCTTTCCCGGCTGTTGTACGCCTTTGGCATCCGCCAGGTGGGCAGCAAGGCGGGAAAGCTCCTGGCCGCCCGGTTCGGCTCCCTGGACGCGCTGATGGCGGCCACGCAGGAGGAGCTGACCAACCTGGACGACGTGGGGGAGATCACCGCCCGCTCCCTGCGGGAGTGGCTGGAAAGCCCCCAGTCCCAGCACCTGATCCAGCGTCTGCGGGAGGCGGGGGTGAACTTTGAGACCACCCTTGCCCCGGCGGGCGACGCACTGGCGGGGCAGACCTTCGTGCTCACGGGAGAGCTGTCCCGTTTCACCCGCAAGGAGGCCACGGAAAAGCTGGAAGCCCTGGGAGCCAAGGTGTCCGGGTCGGTGTCCAAGAAGACCTCCTATGTGGTGGCGGGGGAGGCCGCCGGGAGCAAGCTCCAAAAGGCCAACGAGCTGGGCGTTCCCGTCCTCAGCGAGGACGACCTGGTGGCCCTGCTGGCGGAGCACGAGGGGACCGGGATGTGAAGCGGCTCAAAAAAGCTGCGTTGGTTTTGGCCGCTTTGCTGGCGGCGGCAGCCGCTGCGTTTGCCCTACTGCGGGCGAAGGGGTGGCTGCTGTTTCCCAACGAGACGCGGCCTGCCCGCTGGAAGGTATGGGGCGTTGACGTGTCCGCCTACCAGGGAAACGTGGATTGGATGGAGCTTCACCGCCAAGGGGTGGAATTTGCGTTTATCAAGGCCACCGAGGGCAGCGGGATGATAGACCGCTGCTTTGAGGAGAACTGGGAGAACGCCCAGGCCGCCGGGGTGTTGGCGGGTGCGTACCACTTCTTCAGCTACGACTCCCCGGGGGAGACCCAGGCGGAGAACTTCATCGCCCAAGTCCCGGTGACGGCGGGCGCGCTGCCGCCGGTGGTGGACATTGAATTCTATGGTGATAAGGCCCAAAACCCGCCGGACCGGGAGACGGTCCGGGATATTTTAGACCCCTTGTTGGAGCAGCTGGAGAGCCGTTACGGGCAGAAGCCCATTCTCTATGTGACCTACCGTACTTATAAGCTCTATATTCAGGGGGAATATGAGGACTATCCCCTGTGGGTGACCAGACCCTTACTGGCTCCCCTGAGCAAGGACTGGACCTTCTGGCAGTATTCCCACTCCGCGCGCCTGTCCGGCTATCAGGGGAAAGAGGAGCGCATTGATCTGAATGTATTCCGCGGGAGCCTGGAGGACTTGAAGGCCCTGGGGGCTGCCCATTGAGAGAACAGGTAGAATGTATTGTGAAAATCCACAAAAAAGTCTTGCATTCCGGGGCGGAGAATGGTAGTATCATATAATAATGAGAAGTTTCAACCACTGCTGACGGAGGAGACGTGATCAAAGATGATAGAACAGGAAAGCGCCGCCGTGCCGCTGGAGGCCACGTGCTTCGTCAACCGGGAGCTATCCTGGCTCAAGTTCAACCGCCGGGTGCTGGAGGAGGCGGAGGACCTTGCCAATCCCCTGTGCGAGCGGCTGAACTTTGCCGCCATCTTCCAAAGCAACCTGGATGAGTTCTATATGGTGCGGGTGGGGGCGCTGATGGACACGGTCCATATGGGCGTCACCGACGACAAGACAGGAATGACCAGCGAAGAGCAGGTCAACGAGGTGCTGAAGGAGACCCGAACCCTGCTGACCCAGCGGGACGACATTTGCAAGGGCCTGCTCAAGGAGCTGGCGGGGCAGGGGGTGGAGCTGTGCCGGTTCCACGAGCTGTCCGACAAGCTCCAGTCCATGCTGGAGAAATATTTCACCTCCAATGTCATGCCCCTGTTGTCCCCCCAGATCATCGGTCGCAAGCAGCCCTTCCCCTTCCTGCGGAACAAGGAGATCTATGCGGTGGCCCGGCTTAGGACCAAGAGCGGCGGCGGAGAGCGTATGGGCATCGTACCCTGCGGCGGGGGCGTGCTGCGCCGCCTGGTGCCCGTTCCCGGCGAGGGACAGCGGTTCGTTCCGGTGGAGGAGCTTGTGGCGGGGTTCCTCCCGAAAATTTTTGCCCACTATAAGGTAGAAGGGGCGGTGCTGATCCGCCTGCTGCGAAGCGCGGATATCCACCTGGAGGACGCCTCCGACCAGATGGACGACCTGGCCTCCGACGGCTACCGCAAGAGCATGGAGAAGATGATCCGCCGCCGCAAGCGGCTGCGCCCGGTGAAGCTGGACTACCAGGGCAAACTCACCGACACCGTGCGGGACAGCCTGTGCGCCTGCCTGGGCCTGTCCAAGAAGCACATGTTTGCCAGCGAGATCCCCCTGGACCTGTCCTTCTTCGGCGCGGTGCGGGATATCCTTCGGGACAAGCCTGAGTTGTTCTATCCCCGCCGGGTGCCCCAGAACTCACCCAACGTGGACCCTGCCCAGCCCATGACCGACCAGATCCGGCGGCGGGACATCATGCTCAGCTACCCCTATGAGAGTGTGCGGCCCATGCTGCGGCTTTTGCAGGAGGCGGGGCAGGACCCCGAGGTGGTGTCCATCAAAATGACTCTCTACCGGGTGGCCCACAACAGCAAGGTGGTGGAGGCCCTGGTGGACGCGGCGGAGAACGGTAAGGAAGTCGTGGCGCTGGTGGAGCTGCGGGCCAGGTTCGACGAGGAAAACAACATCGGCTGGTCCCGGGTGCTGGAGCGGGCCGGCTGCCGGGTCATCTATGGCCTGGACGGGCTGAAGGTCCACTCCAAGCTGCTGCTCATCACCCGCAAGAACGGCGAGCAGGTGGAGTACATCACCCAGATCGGCACGGGCAACTACAATGAGGACACCGTGCGCCTTTATACTGACTACGCTCTCATGACCGCCGACCAGACCGTGGGGGCGGACGCGGCCCATGTGTTCAACGCCCTGTCCATGGGGGAGGTGCTGGAGGAGAGCCGGGAGCTGATGGTGGCTCCCGCCTGCCTGCGGCCCAAGATCATGGCCCTCATCGACCGGGAGATCCAGGCGGCGAAGGCCGGGGAGACGGCATATCTGGGCTTTAAGCTCAACGGCCTCACCGACAAGGTGCTGATGGAAAAATTCATCGAAGCCTCCCAGGCGGGGGTGGAGATCGACCTGGTGGTGCGGGGCGTCTGCTGCCTCATCGGCGGCGTCCCCGGCCTGACCGACCACATTCGGGTGGTGAGCATCGTAGGCCGCTACCTGGAGCACGCCCGTATTTACATCTTCGGGGTGGGAGACCGGCGGCAGGTGTATATCTCCTCCGCCGACTTCATGACCCGCAACACCACCCGCCGGGTGGAGGTGGCGGCCCCGGTTCGGGACGCCGCGCTGCGGACCCATCTGGAGGAGATGTTCCGTCTGGAGCTGGCGGACACCGCCAAGGGCCGCCTGCAGCAGCCCGACGGGAGCTATATCCGCAGGGAGGGGGAGCCGTTCAACTCCCAGGAGTACTTCTGCGACCAGGCTTACGGCGGCGCCTGGGCGGTGGACGGCGCGGAAACGGCGCAGGCCCCCGCCCAAAAGGAGGAACCGCCCATCACCCGGCCGGACGACAAGCCCTCCGCTCGCAAGGGGGGCTTTTGGGGCCGTCTGTTCGGGCGGGAGCAGGGGTGATCTGTGTTCCATAGCCGGGAAGGCTAAAAATATATTGTGAAGGGGAGCAAAGGCATGAAACGGATCGGATTATTGACCAGCGGCGGAGACTGTCAGGCGCTGAACGCCACCATGCGCGGTGTGGCCAAGGGTCTCTACAACATCTACGGCAATCAGGTGGAGATCATCGGCTTCATCGACGGCTACAAGGGCCTGATGTATGAGGACTACCGGAAGCTGTCCCCCATGGACTTCACCGGCCTGCTCACCCGGGGCGGCACCTTCCTGGGCTCCAGCCGCCAGCCCTTCAAGCTGATGCGGGTGCCCGATGAAAATGGCTTGGATAAGGTGGAGGCCATGAAGTACACCTACCGCCGCCTGCGGCTGGACTGCCTGGTGGTCTTGGGCGGCAACGGCAGCCAAAAGACCGCCAACCTGCTCAGCGAAGAGGGCTTGAACGTGATCGGCCTGCCCAAGACCATTGACAACGACCTGTGGGGCACTGACACCACCTTCGGCTTCCAGTCCGCCATCAGCATCGCCACCGACGTGATCGACTGCATCCACACCACCGCCGCCTCCCACAACCGGGTGTTTATGGTGGAGGTCATGGGCCACAAGGTGGGCTGGCTGACGCTGAACGCCGGTATGGCCGGCGGCGCGGACATTATCCTGATCCCGGAGATCCCCTACAACATCGACTCGGTGGTGGCCAAGATCAACCAGCGGGCCAACGAGGGCCACGGCTTTACCATTTTGGCGGTGGCAGAGGGCGCCATGTCCCAAAAGGAGGCCGCCATGCCCAAGAAGGAGTACAAGGCCCACATGGCGGAGCTGCTGGAGAAGTACCCCTCCGTTTCCTATGCCCTGGCGGACAAGATCCTGAAGAAGACCGGCAAAGAGGTGCGGGTCACCGTCCCTGGCCATATGCAGCGCGGCGGTACGCCCTGCGCCTACGACCGGGTGCTGTCCTCCAGGCTGGGCGCTTCTGCGGCGATGATGATCTCCCGGGAGGAGTACGGCAACATGGTGGCCATTCAGGACCACGTCATCACCTCCGTTCCCCTGAAGGAAGTGGCGGGGAAGCTCAAGACAATCGATCCCAATTCCGATATCATCGCCGAAGCCCGGCTGCTGGGCATTAGCTTCGGCGACGACTGAGCTGTTAAAGCTGAAAAGGGAGTAACCTTTACATAAAAACGCAAGAGGGCCGCGGGAATTTTCCCGCGGCCCTTATATTGTAAAGCTAGATCACTTGTCAAAAGCTGGGTTGGTGAAATAGATATTTTTCTGGTTCATCTTCTCTTTGGCCAGGGCGATGGCCTCGCCAAAGCGCTGGAAGTGGACGATCTCCCTCTCCCGCAGGAAACGGATGACGTCGTTGACGTCGGGGTCGTCGGAGAGACGCAGGATGTTGTCGTAGGTCAGCCGGGCCTTCTGCTCGGCCGCCAGGTCCTCGGTGAGGTCCGCGATCACGTCGCCGGTGGACTGCAGGGTGGCGGCGCTGTTGGGGAAGCCGGAGGCGAACTGGGGGTAGACTCCGGCAGTGTGGTCCACGAAATAGGCGGCGAAGGGCGTGCCCGCGATATCTTCGGGCTTGATGTTGCGGGTCAGCTGATGCACCAGCGTGCCCACCATCTCCAGGTGGCCCAGCTCCTCCGTGCCGATGTCGGTCAAGAGGGCCTTCAGCTCGGGGTAGGGCATGGCGAAGCGCTGGGACAGGTAGCGCAGGGACGCGCCCAGCTCTCCGTCGGGACCGCCGTACTGGGAGATGATGACCGAGGCCAGCTGAGGGTTGGGGGTCTTGATCCGGACGGGGTATTGAAGCTTCTTCTCATACTGGAACATTACGCTTTCCCTCCTTCCTGGTAATTCCAGGGCCAGGGGTCCTTGATCCAGGCCCAGGTCTTGTGCTGGGCGGTGGCGTTTTGGGTGACCGGGCCGTACTGGGCCTCATACCGCTCCCGGCCGGCCTTTTCCAGGGCGGCGTACTGGCGGAATAGCTCCATGGCCTCGGCGTCGTCCTGATGGGTGTCCAGGTAGAGGCCCAGCTCGGTGAGCACGAACTCCAGCGCCTGCAGCTCGGCCAGGGGGGTGGCGGGCACTTGGGCGGCGTTGGCTTTGCGGAAGAAGGGCAGGTTGAGGCCGGGGAACAGGGTGCCGTTGTCCAGCGCTTCGGCCACCTCGTATCTGGGCGAGCCTTTCTGCTGGAAGGGCACATAGGGAACGGACAGCGGCGCGCAAGAGGGCATCGTGCCGTTCATGGTATTGCAGACCGCGGGGGTGACGGGGGTGCTGGGCACCTCCGGCTTCACGTCCTCGGTGGGCTTGTCAGGCTTGGGAAACACATTCATTCCTCCTTTGTTGGCGGGGCGCGATATGCCCCGTGACCCATCCTATGAGAGGGACAGGGCGTGGGCTACACCCTTGCAAAACAGGGAAAGTGTGGTACAATGAGAATACTTGGCCCCTTCGTTCATAAGATGGACAAAAGGGGGCGAGGACGTGAGAGATGATCGTTTTTGGATCGGGCTGTCTCTGCTGGCTCTGGGCCTGCTGGGCATTTTGGGGTACTTTGTATTGACCCGGAGCGCGCCCACAGCGGCGCTGACGGCCGGACGGCCCGTGGTGGTCATTGACCCGGGCCACGGCGGGGAGGACGGCGGCGCGGTGGCGCCCGACGGCACGGAGGAGGCTGACATCAACCTGGCAGTGGCCCAGCGGCTGGACCTTCTCCTCCACTTTTTGGGCCGGGACACGCTGCTTCTGCGGGATAGCGACATCTCCCTCCACGACCCCTCCGCATCCACCATCCGGGAGAAGAAGGTCAGCGATATCCACAACCGGGTGGACGCGGTGAACGCCCAGACTGATCCCTATCTCATCAGCATCCACCAGAATTTCTTTCCCAGCTCCAAGTACCGGGGGGCGCAGGTTTTTTACGGCGGAAATCCCCAGAGCCAGCCCTGGGCGGAGCGGACCCGGGGAAACCTGCGAAGCTGTCTGGACCCGGAAAACAAGCGGGAGACCAAGCCCATCGACCGCGGCATTTACCTGATGAACCACGTTTCCTGTCCCGCCCTGCTCATCGAGTGCGGGTTCCTGTCCAACCCGGAGGAGCGCTGTCTGCTGAAGGACGGAAGCTATCAGACCGCCCTGGCGGTGGTCATCGCGGGGTCCTACATCCAGAGTACGCAAGAGGAAGGAGAGACGGCAAATGTCTCCCAAAGCGAAGAAAGTGTTTTATTGCACCCAGTGCGGGAATGAGACTCCCAAATGGCAGGGGCAGTGCTCCGCCTGTGGCGCGTGGAATACCATCGTGGAGCAGCCGGAGGCTGTGACCCGCAAGTCCGCAGGCCCTCGCCGCGCTGCCGCCGGGGGCCTGGCCCGTAGCCGTCCCCAGCCCATCGGAGAGGTGGAGACCACCGACGAGCTGCGGTTTGAAACGGGTCTGGGCGAGCTGGACCGGGTGCTGGGCGGCGGCGCGGTGAAAGGCTCCCTGGTACTGGTGGGCGGCGCGCCGGGGATCGGCAAATCCACCCTGATGCTGCAAATTTGTGACAGTCTGTGCCGCTTTGCCAACGTTTTGTATGTATCGGGCGAGGAGTCCCAGCGGCAGATCAAGCTGCGGGCCGAGCGTCTGAAGGTGCGGGGCGAGGGGCTGTACCTCCTCAGCGAGACCAACCTGGAGGACGTGATGGAGGCCGTTCAGGAGCTGAAGCCCGACGTGCTCATCGTGGACTCCATCCAGACCATGTACAACGGGGACACCACCTCCACCCCCGGCAGCGTGGGGCAGGTAAAGGAGTGTACCATGGCGCTGATGCAGCTGGCCAAGGGCCAGGGCGTCACCGTCTTCGTCATCGGCCACATCAACAAGGAAGGCTCTCTGGCCGGACCCAAGGTGCTGGAGCACATGGTGGACTGTGTGCTGTACTTCGAGGGCGAGGAGCATATGTCCCACCGCATTTTGCGGGCGGCGAAAAACCGCTTCGGGGCCACCAACGAGATCGGCGTGTTCGACATGGGGGACCACGGACTGACCGAGGTGCCCAACCCCTCCGAGGCGCTGCTCTCCGGCCGCCCCCAGGACACCCCGGGCACCTGCGTCACCTGCGTGATGGAGGGGGCGCGGCCCGTTCTGGCGGAGATCCAGGCGCTGGTGGTGCCCAGCGCCTACGGCAACGCCCGGCGCACCAGCAACGGGTTTGACTACAACCGGGCGGTGCTGCTGCTGGCGGTGCTGGAAAAGCGGGGCGGGCTGATGATCAACAGCTGCGACGCCTACCTGAACGTTATCGGCGGACTGTGGGTGGGGGAGCCGGCGGCGGACCTGGCCGCCGTGATCGCCCTGGCCTCCAGCTTCCGGGACAAGTGCGTTCCCGGCGACCTGGCCGCTGTGGGCGAGGTGGGCCTCACCGGGGAGCTTCGCTCGGTGAACTCCCTCTCCCAGCGGCTCTCCGAGGTGCGGCGGCTGGGCTTTACCAAGTGCCTCATCCCCGCCCAGAACCATGGAAAGATCGCCGCCCCGGAGGGGTTACAGCTCATCAAGGTGCGCAACATCCGGGAGGCACTGGCCGCCATCCTGTGAGGCTTTGGGCACATAGTTGACGCAGGGGTGCGCCCCGCTTGGTTCGCCGCTGGACATAGCCTTTTCCAGCGTGCAGTAGCCGTCGCGCTGATAGAGACAGTCCCCGGTGCACGGGATCAAACTCATACAAAATCACCACCCGGCGGGTATTTTCCCCGCCGGGTGGCGTTTTTATGTTCCGGGGCCGGAGACGGAAAATTATAGGTGTCAAATCCATGGATATGGTGTATAATACTTTTTAACGATGCATACGCAAAGGAGCGAGACCATGAAGGTTACAGAGTTGCACGACCTGCCCGGCGTCGATCTGACTGTGGTGCAGACCGACAAGTTCAAAAGCGCCATCCTGTCCGCCTCGTTTCTCGTCCCCCTGAAGAAGGAGACGGCGGCGGCCAACGCGTTGGTGCCCTATCTTCTGCGCCGGGGGACGGAAAAATATCCCACGATGAGCGAGATCAGCGTCAAGCTGGAGGACCTGTATGGCGGGACCCTGGACCCGGCGGTGCGCAAGCGGGGGGAGACCCAGTGCGTGGGCCTGATCGGCAGCTTTTTGGATGATGCCTATGCCCTGGAGCCGGGCTCCAACCTGAAGGAGGCGGCGGCGCTGCTGGAGGAGATGCTCCTTCATCCCGTGACGGAAAACGGGAGCTTCCGGGATGAGTATGTGGCCGGCGAGCGGGACAAGCTGGTCCAGGCCATCCGCGCCCAGGTCAACGACAAGCGGCAGTACGCCCTGCTGCGGCTGCTGCAGGAGATGTGCCGGGATGAGCGCTACGGCGTGGACGCCCTGGGCAGCGAGGAGGCCATGGGGGCGGTGACCGCCCAGGCGGCCTGGGAAGCTTACCAAAACCTGCTGAAGCATGCCCGGCTCCATCTGTTCTACTGTGGGACGGCGAGCGCGGAAGAGGTGGAAAAGGCTCTGATGGGGCTGATGGAGGCGGTCAACGCCCTCCAGGATGAGAAGGTAGAGACGCTGACCTGCGACGCGCATGATGCCCCCCAGCGGGGCGAGACGGTGGTGGAGGCCATGGATGTGGCCCAGGGGAAGCTGGCCCTGGGCTTCCGCACCGGCGGTGTGCGGCTGACGGAGGGCGACCGGGGGCCGTACGCCGCGCTGATGGTCATGAACGCACTCTACGGCGGCACCGCCACCTCCAAACTCTTCATGAACGTGCGGGAGAAACTGTCCCTTTGCTACTATGCGTCCTCCGCCGTTGAGAGCCTGAAGGGCGTGATGGTGGTGTCCTCCGGGGTGGAGTTTGGCAACATGGACAAGGCCCAGCAGGAGATCCTGGACCAGCTGGAGGCCATTCGGAACGGCGACTTTACCGACGAGGAGCTGGAGAGCGCCCGTCAGGCGGTGGTGAACGTTTACAAAAGCGCCATCGACAGCTGTGCCCGCTTGGAGAGCCATGATCAAACCACGGCGGTGGGCGGCGTGCGGGTGTCTCTGCCCGAGCTGGCCCGGGAGGCGGAGCAGGTGACCCGTGACCAGGTGGCCGCCGTGGCGAGGAAGGTACAGCTGGACACGGTCTACCGCCTGGTGGGCAAGGAGGGACAGAACAATGGTCAATAAACGCTATGAAAAGCTGGGGGAGAACGTATTTTACGGCGAGCTGCAGGGCGGCCTGCCCGTCTATGTGGACGTCCGCCCCGGCTACGGCAAGCAGTTCGCTTTTTTCGCCACTCGCTATGGCGGGGTGGACATGAAGTTCCAAACCGCTGACGGCTGGCAGGACACCCCGGCGGGGGTGGCCCACTTTTTGGAGCATAAGCTCTTTGACACCAAGGACGGCAACGCCCTCCAAATCATGGCCGCCAACGGCGCGGACCCCAACGCCTTCACCAGCTTTGGCATGACGGGTTACTTTTTCCAGTGTACCCGTGGCTTTGAGGAGAATCTGCGCACCCTTCTGGGCTTTGTGAGCGAGCCTTGGTTCACCCCTGAGAGCGTGGCCAAGGAGCAGGGCATCATCGGCCAGGAGATCGCCATGGGGGACGACGAGGCGGACACCGAGGTGTTCTACGACCTTTTGAAGTGTCTGTACGCCCACCACCCTGTGCGCACTCACATCGCCGGGACGGCGGCGTCCATCGCCCAGATCACGGACCAGACCCTCTACACCTGCCACGGGGCCTTTTATAACCCGGGCAACATGGTGCTGACGGTGGTGGGGGATGTGGACCCGGAGCGGGTATTGGCTCTGGCCGGAGAGATCGTCACCGGTCAGGCCACCGGGAATCCCAAGCGGGACTACGGCGAGGCGGAGCCGAAGGAGGCCGTGACTCACGACAGCCGCCGGGCCATGGCGGTGGCGTCGCCCCTCTTCCAGCTGGGCTTCAAGATCGCCCCTCCCGCCCGGGAAGAGCTGCTCAAGACCCGCCTGGTGGCAGAGCTGGCGGGGGACCTGCTGCTGGGGGAGTCCGGCGCGTTGTACGCCGAGCTTTACAACAGCGGACGGATCACCAAAAACTTCGCTTACGGCTTTGAGGACTACCCCGGCTGTGCCTTCTTCGCCCTGGGCGGGGAGAGCGACGACCCGGAAAGCGTGCGGGAACAGTTTTTCCGGGCCGCTAAGGAGATGGGGGAGAAGGGGTTCCGGGAGGAGGACTTCCGACGGCTGAAGCGGGCGGCTTACGGCGACATGGTGAGTCGGCTGGACTCCTTTGAGCACACCGCCATCGAGCTGGCCCAGGGACATCTGGACGGGGTGGATGTTCTGTCCTTCCCGGCCGTGTTCCAGAGCATCACCGTCCGCGATGTGCAGGACTTCATCGCCCAATGGTTTGTGCCCGCCCAGAGCGCGTTGGCGGTTATCACGCCGGGGGGTGGGGAGGCATGAGCATCATCACCTTCCCCGGCCTTGGGCTGGAATTTCACCTGAACCGGGTGGCCTTTCATCTGTTGGGCCGCCCGGTGTACTGGTACGGGATCATTATTGCCGCCGGGTTTCTGCTGGCGGTGTGGTTTTGTATGCGCCGCGCCCCCAGATTCGGCATGACCGGGGACGACCTCATCGACATGCTGATCTTTGCCGTGCCCCTGGCCATCGTCGGCGCGCGGCTCTACTACATCATCTTTTATTACGACCTCTTCCAAACCGCCGACGGCTCCCCAGACTGGGGGGCCATGGTCCGTATCACCGACGGCGGGCTGGCCATCTACGGCGGGATCATCGCGGCGGTGGCCACGGTGATCGTGTTCTGCAGAGTCCGCAAGGCCAAGGTGGGGGCCTATCTGGACGTGGGGGCCTTTGGCCTGCTCATCGGGCAGGCGGTGGGCCGCTGGGGCAACTTCATGAACGCTGAGGCCTTCGGCAGCGAGACCACCCTCCCGTGGCGGATGGGGGTCCAAGTGTGGAACGAGGCGTCCCAGACCTATGTCAGCTGCGGCGAGGTCCACCCCACGTTTTTGTATGAGAGCCTTTGGAACGTGGCAGGGCTGATTCTGTTGCTGGTCATCGCAAAAAGGTGGCGGAAATACGACGGGCAGATCTTTACCACCTATGTGCTGTGGTACGGCCTGGGCCGGGCGTGGATCGAGGGTCTGCGCAGCGACAGCCTGTATTTCTTTGGCCTGGAGCTGTTTGGCGCGCCCATCCGCACCTCCCAGGTGCTGGCGGCGGTGTCCGCGGCAGTGGCGGCGGTGTTGCTGGTCTACCATTTGAAATTCAAAACACACGTCCCGGAGGAGTTGTACTGTAACCGGGTGAAGGAGGAAAACAACGATGACATGGATGGACGGGAAGGCCCTGGCGGCCAAGGAGAAGGGGTTGCTGAAGGAGAAGACCGCTAAGCTGCCCCGGAAGCCGGGGCTGGCGGTGATCCTGGTGGGGGACGACCCCGCCAGCCGCACCTACGTCAACGGCAAACGCCGGGACTGTGAGGAGTGCGGCTTTTACAGCGAGGAATACACCATGCCCGCCGGGACCGAACAGGCGGACCTTCTGGCATTGATCGACGAGCTGAACGGCCGGGAGGACATCGACGGCATCCTGGTGCAGCTGCCCCTGCCAAACGGGCTGGACAGCCGCTGCCTGCTGGACGCCATCCGCCCGGACAAGGACGTGGACTGCTTCCACCCGGTGAATGTGGGCAAGCTGTTCTCCGGGCAGACGGGGGGCTTTGTGCCCTGCACCCCCGGCGGGGTGATGGACCTGCTCCACGAGTACGGCATCACCGCCAAGGGGAAAAACTGCGTGGTGCTGGGCCGCTCCAACATCGTGGGCAAGCCTATGGCGGCGCTGCTGCTGGCGGAGGACGGGACGGTGACCGTCTGCCACTCCCGTACCCCTGATCTGGCGCAAAAATGCGCTACGGCGGACATTTTGGTGTCCGCCGTAGGCAAAACCGGTCTGGTGACCGGGGATATGGTGAAGGAGGGCGCGGTGGTGGTGGATGTGGCCATGAACCGCAACGCTGAGGGGAAGCTGTGCGGGGACGTGGACATGGAAACCGTGGCGCAAAAGGCCTCCTTCCTGACCCCTGTGCCCGGCGGTATCGGCCCCATGACCCGGGCGACCCTGATGTGCAATACATACCGGGCCGCCTGCCGCCATTTGAACGTCAGTCCTGATTGACGCTGCGGTTGATGGCGGACAGGATGCCCTTGAGAGGGGCGAGGTTGATGTTGGGGGAGACCCCTACGCCGAACACGTCCTTGCCCGCCTGATCCTTCAGGTGAATGTAAGCCACCGCCAGGGAGTCGGAGCCTTTGGTGATGGCGTGCTCCTTGTAGTCCACGAAGGTGAACCGGTCCATCTTCTGGCCGTGGATGGCGGTGAAGAAGGCGTCGATGGGGCCGTTGCCGGTGCCGGAGACCTGGAACACCGTTTCCTTATGGCGCAGGGTGCCGGAGAAGGTGACGTGGCCGTTTTCGTCGCCGAAGCTGTGCGCCAGAAGCTCATAGGGGCGGGTGGCGTCGATGTAGTGGGTCTTGAACAGCTCCAGCACGTGCTCGGCGGGCAGCTCTTTACCCACCCGGTCGGTCTCCACCTGCACGATGTGGCCGAACTCGGGGTGCATGGCCTTGGGCAGGTCGTAGCCGAAGCTTTGGAGCACGAAGGCCGCGCCGCCCTTGCCCGACTGGGAGTTGATACGGATGATGGGTTCGTAATCCCGGCCCACGTCGGCGGGGTCGATGGGGAGGTAGGGGATCTCCCAGAAGGGGGAGTGGCTTTCCTTCATGTAGGCCACGCCCTTGCTGATGGCGTCCTGATGGGAGCCGGAGAAGGCGGTGAACACCAGGTCGCCAGCGTAGGGCTGGCGGGGGTCCACCTTCATTTTGGTGACCGTCTCATAGACGTGGCGCACGTCAGTGATATGGGAGAAGTCAAGGCCGCTGTCCACCCCCTGGGTGTGCATATTAAGAGCCAGGGTGACCAGATCCACGTTGCCGGTGCGCTCACCGTTGCCGAAGAGAGTAGCCTCCACCCGCTCCGCCCCCGCCAGCAGGCCAAGCTCCGCCGTAGCCACCCCGGTGCCCCGGTCGTTGTGTGGGTGGAGGGAGATGACGGCGCAGTCCCGTGAGGGCAGCTTGCGGATGAAATATTCGATCTCGTCGGCGAAGTAGTTGGGCAGGCAGTTTTCCACCGTAGTGGGCAGGTTCAAGATGACCTTGTTGTCCGGGGTGGAGCCGAGGGCCTCGATGACCGCCTGGCAGATGTCCACGGCGTTGTCCATCTCCGTGCCCATGAAGGACTCGGGGGAGTACTCGTAGCGCAGGTCCATCCCGGCGTTGATGGCGTCCTGAGACAGCTCGCGGATGAGATGGGCCGCGTCCACGGCGATCTTGGTCACCCCCGCCATGTCCGTGTGGAACACCACCTTGCGCTGGAGGGTGGAGGTGGAGTTGTAGAAGTGGAAGATGACGTGCTTGGCGCCCTCGATGGCCTCAAAGGTCTTTTTGATGAGATGCTCCCGGGCCTGGACCAGCACCTGGATGGTCACATCGTCGGGGATGTGGCCGCCGTCGATGAGGGCGCGGAGGAACTCATACTCCGTCTCCGAGGCGGAGGGGAAGCCCACCTCGATCTCCTTCACGCCAATGTCCACTAAGGTGTGGAACAGCTCCAGCTTTTCTTCCACGCTCATGGGGTCGATGAGGGCCTGGTTGCCGTCGCGCAGATCGACGCTGCACCACACCGGCGGCGCGGTGATGCGCTTGTTGGGCCAGGTGCGGTCGGGCAGGGAAATAGGCTCAAAAGGAATGTACTTCTCGCAGGACTTGTTCATGGTGTGGGATCCCTCCTTGGAAGTGCGGCCGGGCAACAAAAATCCCCCGACCGATGATCGGTCAGGGGCGTTGTAACAACGCGGTACCACCCTGGTTCCGCTCCCGGTCACCCGAGAGCGCTCGTCGGCTTCCAACAAAGCCTTGGAACGTAACGGTTCCTGCCGTCCTGCCCTAAGACCTGAAAAATCCTCAGACAAGCCGCTCAGGGGCCAGTTGTGACCCGCCGCCCACGCCGGTTTTCAGCAGCCACCGGCTCTCTGTGGAGGGTGAGACGGATCTTTTCCCCTTCCTCGCGTTTTTATTAGTTTAGCGGACGAAAGCATTTTTGTCAACCCTTTTATAAGGGATCAAGGAAGGTTTATGTCAGGGTCAAAGAGCAAATTGGAGGAGGAAAAAGAATGGGACGTGGGAAATGGGTGTGGAGGCTGCTTCTGCTTTTAGGCGCCTTTCCGTTCTTATTTGCCCTGGGCTACTGCGTGGTCAGCAGCTCGCTTGACGGCGGCGGGCCGCTGATGCACATGACGTTATGGGACTATCTGCTGTTTTACAGCTTTTTGTACTGGCCGACGTATGTGATCGGGGCTGTTTTGATCGTAGTAGCCGCTGTAAAGCTCAAAAAGAAGCATCGGGAGGTGTGACGGATGAAGGTCATGGCAATCGATTACGGCGACGCGCGGACGGGGGTCGCCATCTCCGACGCCACAGGGCTGCTGGCGGGGTTCACCACGGTGGTCCACGGCTACCGGCAGGAGGCCGTGGCGCAGGAAATTGCCCGGCTGGGCAAAGCCCACGGCGCGGAGCGCATCGTGCTGGGCCTGCCCCGAAACATGGATGGCACCGAGGGGCCGCGGGCGGAGCTGTGCCGGGAATTTGGCGCGCTACTGAAGGAGGAGACGGGACTGGAGGTGGCCATGTGGGACGAGCGGCGCACCACCGTGGACGCCCACCGCATCCTCACCGAGACGGGCAACCGGGGCAAGAAGCGCAAGGAGAAGGTGGACGCGGTGGCGGCCACCCTGATCCTGGAGGGCTATTTGGGGTTTTTGCGCAGCAGCTCGTGAAGGCCCACTCCCAGCAAAAACACCCCGAAGCACTTGCGCAGCAGGGCCACATCCAGGCCGGTCGCCAGCCAGGAGGCGGCGGCGGAGGCGGCCAGCCCGGCGAGGATGGCGGGCCTGGCGGCTTGGGGCCGCAGGTAGCCGTTTTTCTTGTGGTAGGGAAGGGCAGTCAGCGCGGCGGGGAGAAAGTAAAGCAGGTTGATGCCCTGGGCCAAGTCCTGGGGCAGGTGGGCGAAGGAGGTCATATAGATCAGCAGCAGCGTGCCGCCGCCCACGCCAAAACCGGAGAGAACGCCGGTAGCCAGCCCCGCCAGGAGAGGGACAAGAAAGGTCATAGCAGTGCCTTCACCCCTCCGTACAGGATGAAAAGCGCGAAGACCCGGCGAAGAACGTCCATATTCAGTCCCTTAAAGAGCTTGCCGCCTGCCAGCCCGCCCAGCAGTCCACCCAGAAGGTAGGGAAGGGCCACGGCCAGATCCAGGCTGCCCCGCAAAAGATAGATGACCGACGAAAACATGCACAGCGGCAAAATAATGAGAACGGAGTTGGCGAAGGCCTGACGTTGGGTGAGACCGCATTTGGTCACCAGCAGGGGAACGAGGATCATGCCGCCGCCCCCGCCGAAGAAGCCGTTGGCGAGGCCCGCCAGACCGCCGGAGACGGCGCACCAGAGCGTTTGTTTTTTGGACGAAGCAGACATAAAGGACCCCTCCCGGCGTTAGTATGGCCGGAAGGGGTCCTTTTTAGCCCTTTTGGGAAGATCAGCCTTGTCCCGTCAGGTCCAGGACCACGGCCTGGGCCAGCAGCAGCCCCGCGATGGCGGGGCACCAGGGGGTGGAGCCGGGAATGGCCCGGCGGCCGGGAGGGGGCGTTTCGGTGGACAGAGGCTCGTCCACATGGCGGGGCAGCTCGGGGGAGAACACCACCTTGTGGTGGGTGATGCCCCGTTGGCGCAGCTCTTTGCGGAGGATGCGGGCCAGGTGACAGCCCTGGGTCTTGGAGAGGTCGGCGATCTGGAAGGCGGAGCCGTCCACCTTGTCGCCGGTGCCCAGGGCGGAGATGATGGGTACGCCCCGGGCGTGAGCGGTCTCGATCAGGTCCAGCTTACAGCTCACCAGATCGATGGCGTCCACGATGTAGTCGTAGGGGGTGGCGAAAAATTCCTCCCGGGTGGCCGCCTCGTAGCGGAAGCGCAGGGGGTGGACGCGGCAGACGGGGTTGATGGCGGCCACCCGCGCGGCGGCCACTTCAGCCTTGGGCTGGCCCACGGTGTCCACGGTGGCGAGAAGCTGGCGGTTCAGATTGGTGGGGCCGATCACGTCCTCGTCAATGAGGGTCAGCTCTCCCACCCCGGCGCGGGCCAGGGCCTCCGCCGCATAGCCGCCCACGCCGCCCAGGCCCAGGACGGCCGCATGAGCGGCTTCCAGCCGGTCCAGAGCGGACGCGCCCAGCACCAGGGCGGTGCGGGAAAAAGAGGGGTTCATGGCGGTTCCTCCTTCCGAGAAAAACGGGCGGGGCGTGATGCCCCGCCCGTTTTGGCGTTTGGTCAAAGGGGATGCGCGGCGGCCTTAGCGGCCGATCTGGGAGAAGCCGGAGGCCTCCACGGCCTCGTAGCCCTCCATCAGAGCCTCGTCCCAGGCGGTGGTGTCGGCGGTGGACTTGGCGGAGCGGGCGCTGGCCTTCCACTCAGGCTCGTGGGTGGCCTGGAAGTAGACCACGTGCCAGCCGTAGTAGCCGGGGCCTTCGTTCACCACCAGACCCACGTCGCCCGCCTGGCGGGCTTCGTCAAAGATCCAGTCGTTGAAGTTGGGGACCATGTCGCCCTTGTGGACGCCGGAGTACAGGCCACCGGCGTGGCCGAGCGCGCCGTCGTCGCCGCGACCGTCGTCGGAGTGCTCCTCGGCCAGCTCGCCGAAGGCGTCGGCGGTCTTCTCGTCGTCGGCCTTGGCGTTGAACTCGTTCATCAGCGCCTCCGCCTCGTCGTGGGCGGCGTCCATCTGGGCCTGAGTAGGCTCCTGGGCGCCCTCATCCATCTCGGGCTGGACCAGGATGTGGCGCACGTCCACGGTCGGCTCGTCGTAGAGGTAGGCGTCGTGGAACTGGACCACGTAGCAGCCGCTTTCGGCCTCGAACATCTCCGTGTCGCCGTCCTTGCGGGCGGAGTCGGAGAGCCAGTCAAAGAAGACGTTGTTCTGGATGCTGGTACCCATAACACCGGAGCTGGTGGTGTCGTTGGTGGTGTAGGCCGCGGCCACGGCGGCGAAGTCCTGACGGGTCTCGCCCTCCGCCAGAGTGGCGGTCTGGGCGGCCTTCACGTCCCGGAGCAGGTTTTCAGCCTTCTCCTTGGCGTCGGCCTTGGCCTGGGCGGTCTGCTCCTCGGTGGGCTCGATGGAATTGCCGTCGTCGTCGGTCTCCTGGACGGGGGTGCCGTCAAAGTAGACGAAGTTGTAATCGTAGCTATTGTAGAGGGCGGGGTCATCGTCGTAATAGGCCTTGATGTCCTCGTCGGTGTAATCGGTGAGCTTGGTCTTGGCGTCCTCCTCGTAGCTGCCGGCCAGCAGGGCCATTTTGGCGTTCTTGGCGTAGACCTGCTGGTTGATGTTGCGGCCGTAGTTGAGCTGCAGCAGGTGGTTGGCGCTGGAGTAGCCGCCCTGCTTGGCGTTGGAACTCAGGTCGGAGAGAAGGTTGTCCATGGAGGTCTGGGTCTCCTCGTCGGGGGTGAAGCCCTCGGCGTTGGCGGCGTCCACCAGCGCGGTCATCCGGGTGACCTGCTCCTTGGCCTGCTCCAGGAAGTACTCGTGGTAGGTCTGGGTCTGGTTGTCGTCCACATACTGGGCCTTGTAGTCGCCGCTGATGTCAAAACGCGGGGTATAGGTGCCCATGTCGTAGCCCTGGTCGGCAAAGCTCTGATAGAGCTGGGCGTTGTACTGCTCCTGCTGGTAGGTCTGGGAGGCCATGACGTGGTACCAATAGTCCATGTCGGCCACGGTGTACTTGTGACCGTTGACCTCCAGAGCGGTGGTGTGTCTGGCGAAGAAACCGGAGTTCCACACCAGCAGCAGCACCACCAGCACCACCACGACCACGCCGCCGATGGTGACCAGGATCGCGTTGCGCTTCTTGGCCGCGGCCTCTTTTTGGGCCTTCTTTTCCTTTTCGGTCAGACCCATCTGGGCCATGGTCTCCTTCTGGGTCAACTTCTTCTTTGCTCCGCTCATGTTGGATGTTCAGTCCTCTCGATATAGTAGATTTGGGATCGATCCGGCCCTCCGCAGAAGGCACGAAATTCATGCCAAGATAGTATACACTTCTTTTTCCCGGGACGCAAGCCCTAAATCCCCGCTTTTTCGCCCAAGGACGAAAACTTTACAGTTTAGACAAAAAACATTCCCCCTCCCGAGGGAGGGGGAATGACCCGCCGTAGCCGTGTGGGCCTATTAAAACCTGCACAAGTTGGCAGGTGGGTCGCCTCCGCACCACTTTACCGCTCCCAACGTCCATTACCGGTCCAAGCCGGAACGGGAGGTCTGCGATCCATGGGGCGAGGTGGGCGTCCCGTATAAGAAATGTGGGTTAATAAGAACCATCACGCACATGGCAGGAAGAAGCCGGGGGTTCAGTCGTCCTCGCCGTCCGTCTCCTCATCCTCGGCGAACAGCTGCTCCATGAAGCGGTCGTAGACCTCGTTCAGCTCTTCGTCGGAGTCGGGGGTGGAGAGTAGCTCCTCGCCGTTTTCCTCGATGACCTTCAGGATGACAAGGCCCGGGTCCTCTTCGTCGCTCTCGGCGGGGAAGAAGGAGAGGTAGGGAACGCCGTTGTAGACCAGAGAATCTACAAGCTCCAGCTCGATGTCGTTGCCGTCCTCATCGGTGACGGTGATGAAATCAGGGCCGAATTCGTCGGACATGGCCATCGTCTCCTTTCCTTGCGCGCCGGAGGTGTGTCTTTGTGATGCATATATTCTACCAGCCCGCAGACAAAAATGCAAGATGGGGACGAGCCAAATTTTAACGCCGCCGCTCCCGGCGTCGGGAACCTTCAGGTGGGGGTGGACAAGTGAAAGGTCTTTTGGTATAATATCTCCCGTATGCACCAAATCATATTCGGCAGTTCAAGCGAGGTGAAGACCTAATGACACAACAGAGCCAGCCGTCTCAGGACCGCGAGAGGCAGTCGGGGCAGCGTCCCGTCCGCCGCCGTCGCCGCCGCAGCGGAGTGGGAAGGAAAATTTTGAAGGTCCTCGGTACACTGTTCCTCGTGGGATTGACCACGGGGCTGCTGCTGGTGTGCTTTGCGGCCGTTTATATCAACACTGTCATCATCCCGGAGGCGAAAAAGCAGGACTATTTGGGCGACATCGACATGTCCCTGACCTCCACCATGTACTACACCGACTCCAACGGGATCGCCCAGCCGTACCTGACGCTGGACAGCGATGAGAACCGGGTGTGGGTCAGCTACGACGAAATGCCCGAGGATCTGGTGAACGCCCTCATCGCCATTGAGGACAAGCGGTTCCGGGAGCACAAGGGCGTGGACTGGATCCGCACAGCCAAGGGTGTGCTCAATATGTTCACCGGCGGCTCCATCCAGGGAGGCTCCACCATCACCCAGCAGCTGGTGAAAAACTCCACCGGGGAAAACCAGACCACGGTGAAGCGGAAGATCACCGAGATCTTCCGGGCGCTGGAGCTGGAGAAGAACCACTCCAAGGAATGGATACTAGAGTGGTATATGAACCTCATCTACCTGGGCGAGCGCAGCTACGGGGTGGGCGCGGCGTCTTACGCCTACTTCGGAAAGGACGTGCGGGAGCTGTCGTTGGCGGAGTGCGCCAGTCTGGTGGGCATCACCAACAACCCGTCCCGGTACGACCCCTACCTGAATAAGGACGCGGAGGTCACCAACGACGAGGCCAACCGCAAGCGGGCCAAGCTGGTGCTGTGGAATATGTTCGACCAGAAGATGATCGACGAGGAGACCTACGACGCAGCCTGTCAGGACGTGGACGACCTGGTGTTCGTGATGGGCAGCGCGGAAGGCGGCAGCGTTAAGACCGTGTATAACTGGTACCAGGATCAGGTCATCAACGACGTGGTGAACGACCTGATGGACGAGTACGGCTGGTCCCGGGAGGTTGCCAACAACAAGGTCTATTACGGCGGCCTCTCCATCTACACCAACGTGGATACCCGAATCCAGGGGATCGTGGAGGAGATCTTCGCCAACGAGGAAAACCTGCCCTATGTGTCCAACTCCGGCCAGCCCATGCAGGCAGGCATGGTGATTTTGGACGAAAAGGGCCGGGTGGTGGCCGTGGGCGGCGGGATCGGCGAAAAGACCAAGAACCGTGCCTGGAGCCGGGCCTACAACAGCAAGCGGCCCTCCGGCTCGTCCATCAAGCCCCTGTCGGTATACGCCCCCGCGCTGGAGATGGGCCTCATCACGCCCAACACCATCGTGGATGACGCGCCTTACCAGGAGATAGGCGACAATCCGTGGCCGGTGAACGCGGTGGGGTACTACAAGGGGCTGGACACGGTGCGCAACGCCGTGATCAACTCCCACAACACCTCCGCGGTGCGGGTACTGGGGGATATGGTGACGCCCCAGGCCGCTTACGAGTTTTTGGAGAACAGGTTCCACATCACCAGTCTGGTACGGGAAAAGTGGATCAACAACAAAAAGTTCAGCGACATGGACCTGGCGCCCCTGGCCCTGGGCGGCCTGACCAACGGCGTGTCCGTGTATGAGATGGCGGCGGCCTACGCTACCTTCCCCAGCATGGGCAAGTATGTGCCGCCCAAGACCTATTCCAAGGTGGAGGACGCGGACGGTAAGGTGCTGCTGGATACCACCCAGGAAGGGGAATATGTCCTCAAGGAGAGCACCGCTTATTATATGAACTCCATGCTTCGGGACGTGGTCACCAAGGGCACCGGCCGGGACGCGGCCTTCTCCGGCATGACCATCGCGGGCAAGACCGGCACCACCACCAGCCAAAAGGACCTGTGGTTCATCGGGTATACCCCCTATTACACCGCCGCGGTGTGGGTGGGCTATGACCGGCAGGAGAAGCTGCCCAACGGTCACCCTCAGAACAAGCTGTGGAAGCAGGTGATGGAGCGGGTCCACGAGGGGCTTGCGGACAAGGAGTTCCCCCAGCCCAGCGACGCCCAGGTCGTCACCGCCAGCTACTGTCTGGACAGCGGTATGGCGCCCGGCCCGCTGTGTAGCCAGGACGCCCGGGGGAGCCGTGTGGCTACCGGGGTGTTCATCGCGGGGGATCAGCCCACCCAGACCTGCACCATGCACACCGAGGTGCGGGTCTGCACCGCCGACCCCATTCTGAACGAGGAGACCGGCGAGGTGGAGGGGTATCACCTGGCGGGTGAGTTCTGCCCGGAGGACACCGTGGAGGTCAGGAGCATGCTGGACTATGTCCGCGAAGGAGCGGCGGCCAAGGTCACCATCCGGGACAGTGAGGCTCTGATCGGCAGCCAGGACCCGGAGGCGGTCTGCCAGGTCCACTTTGAGGGCTGGGAGACTGGCACGGGCATCGACGAGGGCTTTGACCCCGAGGACCCCAGCACCTGGCCCATTGAGGACCCGGATTTTGACATCAACGACCCCGCCACCTGGCCCTATATTCCCGGAACGGGGGACGAGCCGACAGTCACGCCACCCCCCAGCCACGGCGGAGATGAGCCAACCGTGACCGAGCCGCCGGTGGTGACCCAGCATCCGGACCCGGAACCCGGCCCGGATGACGAACCCTATGTGCCAGTCGGTATTCCGGAAGGTTGATCGCACAATGTCCCAGAAGGGCCATCCCTTCTGGGACATTTCTGTGCCTTTGGGTAGAAATGACCAGGGCCAGTCCGCAAACCTCACGGCGTTTGACCAGATTTGACAGTTGCTTTTTGCGGCGGAGTATGGTAGAATGATGTTCACGCGCGAACAAATGACCGCCGGAAACGGACAAGGGGGCATGAGCGTCATGGGTACGCCGGGAAAATATTACATCGTAGACAGCGCGCTGCTGCCGGAGATCTTTTCAAAGGTCGTGGAGGTCAAGGAGCTGCTGGCGACGGGGGAGGCCCACACCATCAACGAGGCCACGGCCAGAGTGGGCGTCAGCCGAAGCGCGTTCTATAAGTATAAGGACGCGGTGCGGCCGTTCAATGATATGCTCAGCGGACGGATCGTGACGCTGCGGCTGACGCTTCGGGACCAGCCGGGCGCATTGTCCAACGTGCTGCAGGGCGTCGCCTCCATGGGAGGCAACGTGTTGACCATCAACCAGTCGGTGCCAGACGGCGGCGTGGCGGAGGTGTCTCTGGACGTGGAGACTTCGGCGCTGCGCTTCAGCATGGAAGAACTGCTGAACGGGATCCGAACTGTGAGCGGGGTGCTGGATTGCCGCACCCCAGCAGGACAATAGGAGGAAATGCAAATGACAAAGGTTGCGATTTTAGGGTTCGGCGTGGTAGGCTCCGGCGTAGCGGAGGTCATCACGCAAAACGGGGCGTCCATCGCGGAAAAGACGGCGCAGGCTCTGGAATTGAAATACATTCTGGACGTACGCGACTTTCCCGACAGCCCCTACGCCGACAAGATCATCAAGGATTTTGCCGTCATCGAGCAGGACCCCGAGGTGGACGTGGTGGTGGAGACCATCGGCGGCGCGAAGGTGGCGCTGGACTTCACCCGCCGGGCCTTGGCGGCGGGAAAGAGCGTGGTGTCCTCCAACAAAGAGCTGGTGGCCGAGCACGGCCATGAGCTGCTGGAGTTGGCCAGGGCCAACGGGGTGAGCTACCTCTTTGAGGCCAGCGTGGGCGGCGGCATCCCCATTCTCCACCCCCTGTCCCAGTGCCTCACCGCCAACAAGATCAGCGAGGTAAGGGGCATCCTGAACGGCACCACCAACTATATTTTGACCCATATGATCGGCACGGGGCTTTCTTTTGAGGAAGCGTTGAAGGAGGCCCAGGCCCGGGGCTACGCAGAGCATGACCCCACCGCCGACGTGGAGGGCCTGGACGCCTGCCGGAAGATCTGCATTCTGGCCTCCATCGCCTTCGGGCGGCACGTGTACCCCAAGCAGGTGCCCACCAAGGGCATTACCCAGGTGACGTTGGCAGACGTGTCCTACGCCGACGCCGCCGGGATGAAGGTGAAGCTGCTGGGCCGCGCTTTGCGCCAGGGGGACAAGGTGATGGCCTATGTGGCTCCTCACCTGGTGCGGGAGGTCAACCCACTGGCAGGGGTGGAGGACGTGTTCAACGCCATCACCGTCCGGGGCAACGCCATCGGCGACGTGATGTTCTATGGCCGGGGGGCGGGAAAGCTGCCCACAGCCAGCGCGGTGGTGGCGGACGTGATCGACGCCGCCCAGCAGCGCAAGAACGGGCGCTATCTGGCCTGGGAGGACGGCGGAGAGGACTACGTGCTGGGCACGGAGACCTTGAAAAGCCAGTGGTTCCTGCGGCTGAAGGGGACGATGAAGGACCTGGAGAGCCTGGGGAACGTGACGGTGCTGGGCCGTCCCGGCGCGCCGGAGGACGAGGTGGGCGTGATCACCGAGGCCATGACCCAAGTGGAGCTGGCCGGGCGTCTGGCAGGGCGGGAGCCCCTCAGCGTGATCCGCGTGCTGGACGAAAGCGCCGATCTGGCATAAGATAGGACGAGGGCGAAGGCCCGGGCAGAGATCATTTTGGCGGTCCCAAAGGGGACCGGGGAGGTTTTGAGCAAATATGGGACTTATCGTACAGAAATTTGGCGGCAGCTCCGTGGCGGACGCGGATAAGATCCGCAACGTGGCCCGCATCATCACGGAGACCTACCGCCGTGGGCATAAGGTGGTGGTGGTCCTGTCCGCCCAGGGAGACACCACCGATGACCTGATCGCCAAGGCCAACGAGATCAACCCCAGAGCGTCCAAGCGGGAGATGGACATGCTCCTGTCCACGGGGGAGCAGATTTCCTGCGCCCTTTGCGCCATGGCCATCGAGCGGCTGGGCTGCCCGGTGGTGTCGCTCACCGGCTGGCAGGCGGGCATGAAGACCAACTCGGTCTACGGCAACGCCGCCATCAAGCGTATCGACGCGGAACGGGTGCTGGCGGAGCTGGACAAGAACGCCATCGTCATTGTCACTGGCTTCCAGGGGATCAACAAGTATGACGACGTCACCACACTGGGCCGGGGCGGCTCGGACACGTCGGCGGTGGCGCTGGCGGCGGTGCTGAAGGCAGACCTCTGCCAGATCTACACCGATGTGGACGGCGTGTATACCGCCGATCCCCGCCTGGTGAAGGACGCGCGCAAGCTGGACGAGATCACCTTCGACGAGATGCTGGAGCTGGCGACGCTGGGCGCCCAGGTGCTCCACAACCGTTCGGTGGAAATGGCAAAGCGATACAATGTAAAATTGGAGGTTCTCTCCAGCTTCTCCGGTCAGCCGGGGACAAAAGTGAAGGAGGTTGCGAAGGGTATGGAAAAGACGCATGTGAGCGGAGTGGCGAAGGATAAGAACGTGGCGCGGCTGGCCCTGGTGGGCCTGGAGGACGAACCGGGCATCGCGTTCAAGATCTTCTCGCTTTTGGCGAAAAACAACATCAATGTGGATATCATCCTCCAGTCCATCGGCCGCGAGGACAGCAAGGACATCAGCTTCACCGTGGCCAAGGACGACATGGAGGCGGCGCGGACCTTGCTGGAGGAGAACCGCGAGGCCATCCACTTCGACCGTATCGACGTGAGCGACAACATCGCCAAGGTGTCCATCGTGGGCGCGGGCATGGTACATAACCCCGGCGTGGCGGCCACCATGTTTGAGGCGCTGTTCAACGCGGGCATCAACATCCATATGATCTCCACCAGCGAAATCAAGGTGTCCGTTCTGGTGGACGCCGCCGACGCCGATAAGGCGGTTCAGGTGGTCCACAGCAAGTTCTACGGGGAGATCTCCGGGCAGTAAGACAAAAACCTGCCCGCATTTTGGAAAAGATGCTTGACAAGGAAGCGGGGGAGTGGTACACTATCACTTACCTATGGAAAGGGCTTCTTTTTTGCGGGCATTTTTACGGTGTATGTCGGCAAACCCCTTTCGCGAAAGCATAGGGAGGCAAACACGCCGAACCGTCACCGTAACGCAGTTGATTTGGGGAGCAGTATCCCCTTGCGTTGCCAGGTTCGGCTTATCGCCGGACCTGGCAATTTTTGCGTCCGGCGGAATCAGAAAAGGAGGTGCCGAACCGTGGCAAAAGCAGGGAACCGGGTCAAGATCGTATTACGCTGTGCGGAATGCAAGCAGCGCAATTACCAGACCAACAAGAACAAGAAGAACACACCGGATCGTCTGGAATTGAAGAAGTACTGCCCCTTCTGCAGAAAGCACACCGTTCATAACGAAACCAAGTGACTTGCCCTCCAAGGCGCACTAAGAAAGAAGGGTATGTGAAAAATGTCTGAGCAAGAGAAGCAGCTGGAAACCACCAAGGAAACCAAGGATAAGCCTGCAAAGAAAAAGGATAAGCCCGGCTTCTTCGCCCGCGTTGCCCGCTGGTTCCGGGAAATGAAGAGCGAGCTGAAGAAGGTCCAGTGGCCCACCTGGAAGCAGACGTGGAACAACACCTTGACGGTGATCGTCTGCGTCATCCTCATCGGCCTGTTCATCTGGGTGTTCGACTGGGTGGCTCACAATGTCGTCATGGCGCTGCTGAACCTGGCCGGAAAGGGCTAAGTCATGGCAGACGGCGCGAAGTGGTATGTGGCCCACACCTATTCCGGTTATGAGAATACGGTAGCCGCCACCATTGAAAAAGCGGTGGAAAACCGCAATATGCACGATCTGATCCAGGAGGTCAACATCCCCATGGAGACCGTGACCGAGATCACCGACAACGGCCCGAAGACCTTTGAGCGCAAGGTGTTTCCCGGTTACGTCCTGGTCAAGATGATCATGACCGACGAGGCCTGGCACCTGGTGCGCAACATCCGGGGCGTCACCGGCTTTGTGGGCGAGGGCAGCAACAAGCCCATCCCCCTCACCGAGGAGGAGATCGCGCAGCTGGGCGTGGAGAAGAAGGAGATCGAGGTCTCTTACGCCCTGGGCGACAATGTGAAGATCACCGACGGCGCGCTGGAGTCCTTCCTTGGCACCGTGGAGGAGATCGACCTGGAGCGCGGCAAGGTCAGCGTGAAGGTCTCCATGTTCGGACGTGATACGCCGGTGGAGCTGGAGTTGGACCAGATCGAGCGCATCGACTAAAATGCCCGTTTGGGCAGTCCAGAGAAGCTGGAACAGTGGGAGGGGCATTTCACGCCCCGTCCAACCACATTATTCGTAGGAGGTGCTTTTTGTGGCACAGAAAGTAGTAGGTTACGTCAAATTGCAAATTCCCGCCGGCAAGGCGACTCCCGCGCCCCCCGTCGGCCCTGCTCTGGGTCAGCACGGCATTAACATCGCGGGCTTTACCAAGGAGTTCAACGAGCGCACCAAGAACGACATGGGTATGATCATCCCCGTCGTCATCACTGTGTACGCCGACCGCTCCTTCACCTTCATCACCAAGACTCCCCCCGCGGCCGTCCTCATCAAGAAGGCCTGCAACATCGAGAAGGCCTCCGGCGTCCCCAACAAGGAGAAGGTCGCCACCATCAGCAAAGAGGACATTCGCAAGATCGCCGAGACCAAGATGCCCGACCTGAACGCCGGGTCCATTGAGGCCGCCATGAGCATGATCGCCGGGACTGCCCGCTCCATGGGCGTCGTGGTGGGCGACTAAAGGAGGGGTTACACATGAGCAGAGGTAAGAAGTATGTAGACAGCGCCAAGCTCATCGACCGCGCCGTGCAGTACGACGTGGCCGAGGCCATGGAGCTGGTGGTCAAGACCGCTTCCGCCAAGTTCGACGAGACTGTGGAGCTCCATGTGAAGCTGGGCGTTGACTCCCGCCACGCCGACCAGCAGGTCCGCGGCGCCATCGTTCTCCCCCACGGCACCGGCAAGACCCAGCGCGTGCTGGTCTTCGCCAAGGGCGACAAGGCCGAGGAGGCCAAGGCCGCCGGCGCCGACTATGTGGGCGAGATGGACATGGTGGAGAAGATCCAGAAGGAAAACTGGTTCGACTATGACGTAGTGGTCGCCACCCCCGACATGATGGGTGTGGTGGGCCGTCTGGGTAAGGTGCTCGGCCCCAAGGGCCTGATGCCCTCCCCCAAGGCCGGCACCGTGTCCCCTAACGTGGGCCAGGCCGTCCAGGAGATCAAAGCCGGTAAGGTGGAGTACCGTCTGGACAAGACCAACATCATCCACTGCCCCATCGGCAAGGTGTCCTTCGGCGCGCAGAAGCTGACCGACAACTTCAACGCCATCATGGGTGCCATCATCAAGGCCAAGCCCGCCGCCGCCAAGGGCCAGTATGTGCGCTCCTGCGTGTGCGCCGCCACCATGGGCCCCGGCGTGAAGCTGAACGCCGCAAAGCTCGTATAATAGAGCAAGAACGTATTCAAAACAGGGACAGCCGTCGGCTGTCCCTGTTTTATATTGCAAACAACTGGTAGAATGAATATAATTGTCTTGCAGCGAAGCGGAAGGGAGAATTGGATAATGATTCTGGGGCTTGAACAAATGCTTTCTCAAATCAGCACAGTGTCTTTTGGGCTGGAACGATACTACAATTTCTTGGAGCTGCTGGAGCAGCTCCAAGAAATTGGGGCGGAAGGGGTAACGGTTCATCATGACGCTATTCTTACGCCTTATTATGTTGAATCTGGAAGCAGACTGGAGCTATATGCATTTGAACTGCATATAGAGGCTTCGACTTTGACGGGGGATGCTCTGATGCAGTACTGTGCACGGCATTTTCTTTCGGAGGAGGTACGGGCTGATGTTACCGCGGCCCTTCACAGAGACGGCAGAGCAGCCTTTGATCCAGAAAAACTGTACTTTTCCTATTTTGACACTGTGGAAAATGAATTTAAATAAAGAGATAAAGGCTTGACAAACAAGGATGGAACTGCTATAATCTCTCTCGTGTTCTGAGACAGCAGGTGCGAAAGCGTAAGTCCTGCCGAGAATGCAGCAATAGAATGACCGCTTTTCTGTGCTGTTTTCGTGTGCTGGAACACGAAAGCGGCATTTTTATTTGACGGAGGTGAATCAAGTATGCCCAACGCGAAGGTTTTAAGCGAGAAGAAGGCTGTGGTCGCCGCCCTGGAGGAGAAGCTGAAGAGCGCCGCTTCCGGCGTGCTGGTGGACTACAAGGGCATCACCGTGGCTGAGGACACCGAGCTTCGCGAGGAACTGCGCAAGAACGGCGTGGACTACGGCGTTGTGAAGAACACCCTGGTCCGTTTTGCCCTGGACGACGCGGGTCTCAACGAGCTGGACGAGGTTCTCCACGGGACCACCGCTCTGGCGGTGAGCACCGAGGACCCCATCGCCCCCATGCGTGTCATCAACAAGTTCTCCAAGAAGTTCAACGGCGAGAAGTTCATCATCAAGGCCGGGTTCATGGACGGCAAGGTGCTGCCCATCAACGACATCATGGCTCTGGCTGAGCTGCCCTCCAAGGAGGTGCTGCTGGCCCAGATGATGGGTACCATGCTGGCTCCCATCACCAAGCTGGCCATCGTCATCAAGGCCATCGCCGAGAACGGTGGCGTGTCTGCCGCCACCCCCGCCGCTGAGGCCGCTCCCGCTGTGGAGGCCGCCCCTGCGGCCGAAGCTCCCGCCGCTGAGGAGGCCCCTGCGGAGGCTCCTGCAGCTGCCGAGGAAGCTCCCGCTGCGGAGTAATTCAAACAAACAAAACAATTCATTTAGGAGGTAAGTTAAAATGGCTAGCGAGAAGATCACCGCTCTGGTGGAAGAGGTCAAGGGCTTGACCGTTCTGGAACTGAACGACTTTGTGAAGGCTCTCGAGGAAGAGTTCGGCGTGTCCGCCGCCGCTATGGCCGCTCCCGCCGCCGGCGGTGCTGCTGCCGGTGGCGCTGCTGCCGAGGAGAAGACCGAGTTCGACGTGGTCCTGGCTGAGATCGGCGCCGAGAAGATCAAGGTCATCAAGGCTGTCCGCGAGATCACCGGCCTGGGCCTGGCTGAGGCAAAGGCTCTGGTCGAGGCCGCTCCCAAGGCTGTCAAGGAGGCCGTGGGCAAGGACGACGCCGAGGAGATGAAGAAGAAGCTGGAAGAGGCCGGCGCCAAGGTCGAGCTGAAGTAAGCCACGGCGTTGTGTGTCCAACGGGAGCGTGACAACACGCTTCTACTCATTTGCAACAAACAGGTCACCCTGAGGGGTGGCCTGTTTTTATTCTTTCCGCCGTACTTGACAGGTGGGGGGAAAATACCTATAATATTATGAACGACTTGTCGGCCCGGGCGGGTCAATGATGTTAGTTTAGAAAGGTGTGTTTCGGCCATGGCGAAGGAGTTCAAGCTGAGTGCGCAGCGTCTGGCGGCGTTGAAGGAGGAACTGAACTACCTCAAGACGGTCCGCGAAAAGGAGGTTGCCGATCAGATCAAGGAGGCACGTTCCTTCGGCGATCTGTCGGAGAACAGTGAGTACGACGAGGCGAAAAACGAGCAGGGCAAGCTCTATTCCCGCATCGCGGAGATCGAAAATATCCTGAGCAATTATGTGGTGATCGAGGACCACGAAAAAGACCCCGACGCAGTGCGTCTGGGCAGCCGCATCACGGTGCTGGACCTGGAGTTCAAGGAGGAGGAGACCTATCAGGTGGTCGGCTCCCAGGAGGCGGACCCCATGAACGGCAAAATTTCCGAGGAATCCCCCTTTGGCAAGGCCCTGATCGGCCATAAGGTGGGGGAGAAGGTGACGGTGGAGTCCCCCAGCGGCCCCGTTCGCTACGAGATCAAGAAGGTCACGCGGTAAGGCGTTACCTGTTACAAAAGGAGCAGTGAAGATGGCAGAGGAGAACAAGAAGCAGCCCCAGCAGCAAGAGGTGCCACTGTCTGAGCTTTTGCAGATCCGCCGGGATAAGCTCAAGGAGCTGCAGGACGCTGGACAGGACCCCTTCCAGCAGACGAAATTTGACTGGAACGCCACCTCCCAACAGATCAAAGACAACTTTGACGCCATGGAGGGGAAACCCGTCAAGGTGGCGGGGCGGCTGATGTCCAAGCGCGGTATGGGCAAGGTGTCCTTCTGCGACATGCAGGACAAGGACGGCCGCATCCAGCTCTACGCCCGTCAAGACGAGATGGACGAGGCCACCTACAAGCGGTTCAAAAAGTACGACATCGGCGACATCGTCGGGGTGGACGGCGAGGTGTTCCGTACTCAGCGGGGGGAGATGAGCGTCCGCGTCAAGGAGGTCGTCCTGCTGTCTAAGTCCCTGCTGCCCCTGCCGGAGAAATTCCACGGGCTTCAGGACAAGGAGCTGCGCTACCGCCAACGGTATGTGGATCTGATCGTCAACCCTGAGGTGAAGCGGAACTTTATGATCCGCTCCCAGTTCATCAAGCACGTTCGGGACTTCATGGATGGCCGGGGCTACATTGAGGTGGAGACCCCCGTACTGAACACCATTCAGGGCGGCGCCACCGCCCGGCCCTTTGTCACCCATCACAACACGCTGGACATTGATATGTACCTGCGCATCGCCACCGAACTGCCCTTGAAGCGGCTCATTGTGGGCGGCATGGACCGGGTCTACGAGATCGGCCGCATCTTCCGCAACGAGGGTATGGACCCCAAGCACAACCCGGAGTTCACCACCATTGAGCTTTATCAGGCCTACGCCGATTTCAACGACATGATGGACCTGTTCGAGGACCTGCTCACCTCCGCCGCCCAGAAGATCCTGGGCACCTACGAGGTGGAGTGGCAGGGGGAGAAGATCGACCTGACCCCCGGCTGGCCCCGCATGCCCATGCATGAGGCGGTGAAGCAATACTGCGGCGTGGACTTTATGGCCATCACCTCTGATGAGGAGGCCGTGGCCGCCGCCAAGGCCATCGGGGTGGAGATCCCCTCCACCAAAGAGCCTACCTGGGGCAACGCCCTCTATGAGTGCTTCGACCAGCGGGTGGAGGAGAAACTCATTCAGCCCACCTTCATCACCATGCACCCGGTGGACGTATCTCCCCTGGCCAAGCGGTCGCCCAAGGACCCCCGGCTCACCGAACGGTTCGAGTTGTTCATCTGTCACAGCGAGATGGGCAACGCCTTCTCCGAACTGAACGATCCCATCGACCAGCGCGTCCGCTTCCAGAAGGAAGTGGAGGCCCGGGCCAAGGGGGATGACGAGGCTGGGATGATGGACGAGGACTTCCTCACCGCTCTGGAGTACGGCATGCCCCCTACGGGTGGTTTGGGCATCGGCATCGACCGCTGCGTCATGCTCCTCACCGGCGCGGACTCCATCCGCGATGTGCTGTTGTTCCCCACGATGAAGCCCCTGGACTGATGAAACGACCATGACCCAAGATATTTTTGATATCTTGGGTCATTTTATAACCTTTTTACAGCATTAAGGGAAGTTTACAGCATTAAGGGAAGGAGAATGAACTGTGATCGAGAAGAACAAAATCCCACTTTTGGAGTTTGACACGGACCCCGGCGCGGTCATCATGCCGACCCATGAGAAGCTGGACCTAAAGTTGCCCGCAAAGGCAGTGTTTGCCTTTTTGGGGGAGCATATCGATGAATATGCGAAAGCCCACGGCGCGCTTCAGGTGGGGACATTTCAATCGGCGACAAAAAACTACCCGATCTATGTGGTCCGGCATAAGGGGGAGGACGTGTGCCTTTGCCAGGCGCCTGTGGGCGCGGCTCCCGCGGCCCAGCTGATGGATTGGCTGATAGGGTACGGGGTGCGGGAGATCATCACAGGCGGCTGCTGCGGAGCGCTCAGCAGTTTGGAAGAGAATGTGTTTTTGGTTCCTTACAAAGCGTTGCGGGATGAAGGGACCTCATATCACTATATGAAGCCTTCCCGCTTTGTGGAGATGGACCCTGAGGCGATGAAGGCTATTGAGAAAACGATGGCCGGGCACGGGGTGGAATACCGGGAAGTGATCACCTGGACCACGGACGGCTTCTATCGGGAGACCAAGGAAAAGGTGGAACACCGGAAACAGGAGGGCTGCCAGGTGGTGGAAATGGAATGCGCCGCCCTGGCCGCATGCGCGTCGCTGCGAAACGCGCGGTGGGGATGCATCTTGTTTACCGCTGATACGTTGGCGGATGTGGAACATTATGACGAACGCGGCTGGGGCGGGGATTCCTTTGCCTACGCGCTTGCCCTGTGCCTCGATGCGGTCGTCGCCCTGTGACCGTGCTCTGAATCATCCAGCCAAAAGCCTGCCGAATTTCGGCGGGCTTTTTGCGTGTCCGGGGGCATTTGGGAAGGGGCTCAAAAGGCGAGCGCAACATTTACCAAAAAGAAACAAAAATATAACAAAAAGGGTAGTGCATTTTTGCCAAAGCTGTGGTAAAATCATCATAGCTATATGTGGAACTCTACCATAGGCAAGCGCGACAATGAAATATAGGAGGGAGAACCGATGGAGTATAAGGGCTTATCGCTGCAGATCGGCCATATACCGGAGCTGGACAAAGAGTTCGTGCCGCTGGGCCAGTTCTTCCGAACGTACCAGGCGGAAGCGAAGCACCCCTTTGCCGTTGCGGTAGAAGGAGGCGGCGGCCAGGTCACGGTGTACGAGACTGCGCTGCGCGACCCCGGGCTGGGCAGCGAGGCGGACCGGCTGTATGTGGACCGCCTGGTGAAATGCCTGCTGTGGATGTGGGGCGGCTGGAAGGTCACGGTCTGCGGCAGCGACGCCGCCTGGGAGCAGCTGCGCCGCGCCTACGCCCCCGGCGGTTCCCGCGCTTTTGACGAGGATTTCATGGGCCGGGTCTATGAGCATCCCTTCCAGATCGAGCGCTGTTCCTATGAGGACCGTCCCCACAACGTGGGCGGCGGCGAAGGGATGGCAGGCAACCTGCAGGGCTGCCGCATCGGCATCGACCTGGGCGGCAGCAACATCAAGGTGAGCGCGGTGCAGGACGGAGTGACGGTCTGCAACGAGTCCTTCCCCTGGCAGCCCAAGATGGAGGCCGACCCCCAGTACCACTATGACCACCTCCGCGACGCGGTGAAAGCCACCGCAGCCAAGCTGCCCCGTGTTGACGGCGTGGGCATCTCCTCGGCGGGGGTGTTCATTGAGAACCGCTGCATGGTAGCCAGCCTCTTTTTGGCGGTGTCCCGGGAGGATTTTGACCGCAAGAGCTGCAAGGACCTTTACATACGGGCGGTGGCCGACGCGGTGGGCAAGGACGTGCCCTTGACCATCGCCAACGACGGCGACGTGACCGCTTTGGCCGGTTCGCTGGCCGGCATTGGCGGCGCGCTGCTGGGCACTTCTCTGGGCACCGCCCAGGCGGGCGGCTATGTCACCGAGACCGGGGCGGTGACGGGCTGGCTCAACGAGTTTGCCTTCGTGCCCATTGACGCCCGGGCCGACGTGGCCATCGACCCCTGGAGCGGGGACGGCGGCTGCGGCGTCAACTACCTGAGTCAGGACGGCGCGATCCGCCTTGCCCCCCTGGCGGGGCTGGAGCCGATGGGGGACGACCCCTCGGCGCAATTCCGTTTCCTGCGGGCCAAGGCCGAAGAGGGAGACGACCGGGGCATGGCCATTTACCGCACCATGGGCGACTACCTGGGCCACGCCTTGGCCATGTACGAGATGTTCTACAACACCAAGCGCGTGCTGGTGATGGGCGGCGTCGCGGGCGGCCCCGGCGGCGACCTGATGCTCCAGCGGGCCAGGGAAGTGCTGAAGGACTACGGTTCCTCCCTGCAGGTGGACGCGCCGGACGAGAAGGTGCGCCAGCTGGGCCAGAGCGTCGCCGCGGCGGCGCTGCCCCAGATCAAACGCGGGTAACACAATGTAAGGATCCACAAAATTCAATTTTGATAAAGGAGTGTTTGTTATGTCTATTCTTGTTTGCGGTGGTGCGGGTTATATCGGCAGCCATACCTGCGTGGAGCTGGTCAACGCTGGGTATGACATCGTCGTGGCCGATAACCTCTCCAATTCCAACGAGGAGGCCATCCGCCGGGTGGAAAAGATCGTTGGGAAGAAGATCCCCTTCATCAAGGCGGAGCTGTGCGACGCCGAGGTGGTGGAGAAGCTGTTCCGCGACTACCCTGACATTGACTCCGTGATCCACTTTGCCGGCCTGAAGGCAGTGGGTGAGAGCGTCGCCAAGCCCCTGGAGTACTACTCCAACAACCTCATCAGCACCCTTTACCTCCTCCAGACCATGCGCCGCCACGGGGTGAAGAACTTTGTGTTTTCCTCCTCCGCCACGGTGTACGGCGACCCCGCCAGCGTGCCCATCCGGGAGGATTTCCCCACCGGCGGCACCACCAACCCCTACGGCACCTCCAAGCTGTTCCAGGAGAAGATGCTCATGGACATCTGCGCCGCCGATCCCACCCTGAACGTGGCCCTGCTGCGCTACTTCAACCCCATCGGCGCCCATGAGTCCGGCCTGATCGGCGAGGACCCCAACGACATCCCCAACAACCTGGTGCCCTACATCGCCCAGGTGGCCGTGGGCAAGCTGGAGAAGCTCCACGTGTTCGGCAACGACTATCCCACCGCCGACGGCACCGGCGTTCGCGACTACATCCATGTGGTGGACCTGGCTCTGGGCCATGTGGCCGCGCTGAAGAAGCTGGCCACCAACTGCGGGCTGTTCGTTTGCAACCTGGGCACCGGCAAGGGCTACAGCGTGCTGGACGTGCTCCACGCCTATGAGAAGGCCTGCGGCAAGACCCTGCCCTATGTGATCGACCCCCGCCGCCCCGGCGACATCGCCGAGTGCTTCGCCGATCCCGCCAAGGCCCGGGAGGAGCTGGGCTGGGAGGCCAAGTTCGGCATCGAGGATATGTGCGCCACCTCCTGGAAGTGGCAGAGCAGCAACCCCAACGGCTATAAGGGCTGATCATCAAAGAGGAAATCACAACACAAGGAGGAAATCACAATGGGCGCTTCCAACGTGAAACCTGTCCTGGTCGTTATGGCCGCGGGCATGGGGAGCCGTTACGGCGGCTTGAAGCAGATCGACCCGGTGGGCAGCCACGGCCAGCTCATCATTGACTATTCCATCTACGACGCCCGCCGTGCGGGGTTTGAGACTGTTGTCTTCGTCATCAAGCCGGAGATCGAGGCGGACTTTAAGGCCGCCATCGGCGACCGCCTCTCCAAGGTCATGGAGGTGAAATACGCCTACCAGCTGAAGGAGGACCTGCCGGAGGGGTACTCCGTCCCCGAGGGACGCACCAAGCCCTGGGGCACCGCCCACGCCGTTTTGGCGGCGCGGAAGGTGGTGGACGGGCCTTTCGCCGTCATCAACTCCGATGACTACTATGGCCCCGACGCCTACAAGGAGATTTACCAGTACCTGCTGAACCACCCCGACGGGGACTACTACGAGTACGCGATGGTGGGGTATCTCCTCCAGAACACCGTCACCGAGAACGGCCATGTGGCCCGGGGCGTGTGCGTGGAGGACGCCGACCAGATGCTGGTGAGCGTCACCGAGCGCACCCGCATCGAAAAAGGGGAGAAGTGCCCCCGCTTCACCGAGGACGGCGGCGAGACCTGGACCGATCTGCCCGGGGACACCATCGTGTCCATGAATCTGTGGGGCTTTACCCGCAGCTACATGGACGAGGCCCTCAAGCGCTTCCCGGCCTTCCTGGACAACGCCATGAAGACCGACCCCATCAAGTCGGAGTACTTCCTGCCCGCCGTGGTCAGCCAGCTGATCGCTGAGGGCAAGGCGCGGGTGAAGGTCCTGCGCAGCAAGGACAAGTGGTACGGCGTCACCTATAAGGAGGACAAAGAGACCGTGGTGGCCGCCATCGCCGAAAAGACTGCCGCCGGGGTCTATCCCGACGATCTGTGGAGGTAAGAGATATGTCGAATACAGCAGAGAAACACCTGCAGGATGCGCTTGCGGCCTTCGACTTTGGCGGCGAGGTGCTGGACGCCTCCCGTTATGGCTGCGGCCACATCAACGACACCTTTTGTGTGACCACCAAGCCCGGCAAGCGGTACATCCTCCAGCGTATCTCCAGCGCGGCCTTCGCCCATCCCGAGCAGGTGATGAGCAACATCGTGGGCGTGACCGACTACCTGCGGGAGAAGATCGCCAAGGACGGCGGGGACCCCGAGCGGGAGACCCTGTCTATCGTCCGCGCCAAGAACGGTGAGGCCAGCTTTGTGGACGGAGAAGGGGAGACCTGGCGTGTGTTCCCGTTCATTGAGGACACCGACTGCCTCCAGCAGGCGGACACCCCCGAGCTGTTCGAGGCGTCCGCCCTGGCCTTCGGCAGCTTCCAGCGGATGCTGGCCGATTACCCCGCCTCCACCCTCTATGAGACCATTCCTCACTTCCACGACACGGTGGACCGCTTTGCCAAGTTCAAGGCGGCGCTGGAAAAGGACGTGATGGACCGGGCCAAGGAGGTCGGGCCGGAGGTGGAGTTCGTTTTGGCCCACGAGAAGGACTGCGCCGTGTGCATGGACGCCCTCCACGCCGGCAAGCTGCCCCTCAAGGTCACCCATAACGACACTAAGCTCAACAACGTCCTCATCGACAAGGCTACCGGCAAGGGCATTTGCGTCATCGACCTGGACACCGTGATGCCCGGCCTGTCCATCAACGACTTCGGCGACTCTATCCGCTTTGGCGCCAACCACTCTGCCGAGGATGAAAAGGACCTGAGCAAGGTCAACTTTGACCTGCCCCTGTTTGAGGTCTATACCCGCGGCTTCCTGAAGGGCTGCGGCGGCGTTCTCACGCCGGAGGAGATCGAGTATCTGCCCTGGGGCGCCAAGCTGATGACCTTGGAATGTGGCATCCGCTTCCTCACCGATTACCTGGACGGCGACCACTATTTTGCCATCCACCGTCCCGAACACAACCTGGACCGCTGCCGTACCCAGTTCAAGCTGGTGTCTGACATGGAGAAGGTCTGGGAGGAAATGTTGGCCATTGTTCACAAATATGCTTGACTTTTTTCAAAGCGATATGGTACAATTTTATTAATCAGGCCGAGTGGAGCTACTCCATTTTCTCATAGCTCCATTTCCGCCATAAAAAAGGAGGAGACATGGGTCCGCCGGGCCGGCGGTGCGGCAGCGTGGAGACCTGTCGTAACGTGCCGGGAGTCTGACTCTCCCGGTCACAAGGGAGCATCGCGGAGGCGTTGCTTCTACGGCTCATACGCATGGCAACTGTATCTCTGAAAGGCATCAAGAAGGTCTACGACAACAAGGTGACCGCCGTCCACAGCTTCGATCTGGAAATTGCGGACAAGGAGTTCATCGTCCTGGTCGGCCCCTCCGGGTGTGGTAAGTCCACTACCCTGCGCATGGTGGCTGGACTGGAGGATATCTCCGACGGTGATCTGTTCATCGGTGGCCGCCGGGTCAACGATGTGTCCCCCAAGGATCGCGACATCGCCATGGTATTCCAAAACTACGCGCTCTATCCCCACATGACGGTTTATGAGAATATGGCTTTCGCCCTGAAGCTGCGTAAGCTGCCCAAGGACGAGATCGACAAGAAGGTGCGTGAGGCCGCCCAGATCCTGGACATCTCCCAGTACTTAGAGCGTAAGCCTAAGGCTCTGTCCGGCGGCCAGCGTCAGCGCGTGGCCATTGGCCGCGCCATTGTCCGCGATCCTCAGGTGTTCCTGATGGACGAGCCGCTGTCCAACCTGGACGCAAAGCTCCGCAACCAGATGCGCGCCGAGATCATCAAGCTGCGCCAGCGCATCAACACCACCTTTATCTACGTCACCCACGACCAGACCGAGGCTATGACTCTGGGCGACCGTATCGTGATCATGAAGGATGGCTTCATCCAGCAGATCGGCACCCCCCAGCAGGTCTTTGAGCATCCCGCCAACCTCTTCGTGGCCGGCTTCATCGGCACGCCGCAGATGAACTTCTTCGACGCCAAGCTGGAGCGCAAGGGCGACGCCTACTCCATCAGCTGTCTGGACGCTGTGATGGAGCTTTCCGGCGAGACCCAGGCAAAGCTGAAGGAGAACAATGTGGAGGGCGGCGACGTGACCGTGGGTATCCGCCCCGAGCATATCGTCTTCAAGCCCCAGGCCGGTCCCGAGACCCTTACCGGCACCGTGGATGTCTCCGAGATGATGGGCAGCGAGCTACACCTCCATGTGACCGTGAAGAACGGCGTGGACGTGGTGCTTCGCGTTCCCACCACGGAGCTGCCCAAGAACCAGAAGGCGGGCATCCCCTACGGCACGGAGGTCCACTTCACCTTCCGGGATGACCTGATCCATCTGTTTGACCCCGCTTCCACCAACAACCTTATTCCCTTCCATTCCGAGGCTGCCCGCACCAAGGAGCAGGACCTGGCTCAGGGGAAGTAAATCAACGTCACATCAAAAGAGACCGCCCACCGGGCGGTCTCTTTTCTTATTCTGAAGCAGGGGAGGGGATCTACGGCTGGGCGGCAGGCTCCAGCTCCTTGGCGTGGCAGAGCTTGCGGTACTCCAACGGACTCATCTTCTCCGCGCGGCGAAAGCTCTGGGAGAAATAGCTGGGGGAGGAAAAACCCAGCATATGGGAGATCTGACTGAGAGAGTGGTTGGTGCGGGAGAGAAGGTATTTGCTCTCCTGCAACCGGCGGGAGATCAGGTAGCTGATGGGGGAGACGCCGTATTCCCGGGAAAAGGTGTGTACCAGGTAGTATTTGTTGATATGTACCAGGTCGGAAAGCTGGGACAGGGTGATGTTTTCCTTGAAATGGCTGTCGATGTAGCGGCGGACCAGGGCGCACTCCTTGCTGGTGTAGTGCCCGCCGGGAGAGGCGGACAATCCTACCCGCCGGCTCAGCTGCACGGTGAGGATCTCCAAAATGTTCTGACAGACCAGCTCATAGCCTGTCTGCTTCAGCTCCGCTTCCCGCAGCAGAATACGGAGATAGGGGAGGATGTCCTCCCGCTGGCCCTGCAGACGCATAATACAGTAGCGGCTGTCCTCCTCCTGAGAAGGGGCGAACTCCAAGCCGTCCACACCCAGCACGATGTACTCCAAGGGCCGGTTGTCCCGGCTCAACTCCGTATGCTCCACGCTGGGGTTGATGACCACCAGATCGTCCGCCAAGACTGGGAACAGCTTCCCCTCCACCATAAACTGCCCCACGCCACTCACCACATAAAACAGCTCTGTGCAGTCGTGGGCGTGGGTGGAGCTGTGCCAGTCCCCACCGTACTGCGCAGAGCTGACATACAGTAGCTTGAGGGTGGGCCAGCCCTGATGGACGGCAACACCGTCGAAATCCAAAAGATAGCGGTTGGAACTCATGATCATCACCTCGCATTTTATAAATTGCGTGTTAAATCTTGTTATCATTATAGTACAGCGAAAAAGAATACGCAAGACCGAATCAGAAAAAATTGCAGGTCAAGATTCAGCGATGGCAGGAGTTAAATGGTATGGTTTTGTTCAATGTGCATAAAAACGGCCCGGAAAAACCGTCGGAAATAATGTGTATCGCCAGAAAAAACAATATAAATAAAAACAGGCGCAAAAAATCGATTGATTAGAACGCAGAAAAGACTATACTTGGTATAAGACTTCGGGGAGGCATTTGCCCAAACCGAGGGAAATGTCCGAAAAAATAGTAGGAGGTAATTGAGGAAATGAAAAAGAAGATTCTCGCACTGGGTTTGGTCCTGGTCATGCTCCTGTCCGTGCTGGCAGGCTGCACGCCCAAGCAGCCCGACCCCACCGCCACCCCCGCGCCCGTTGACCCCACTGAGCCTGTGGTCGATCAGCCCACCGAGCCCGTGGACGACAAGCTGGACCTGACCGGCACCACCCTGACCGTGGCTGCTCTGGCTTCCGGCTACTCCGAGGCTTATCCCGACATGTGGAAGGAAGTCTGTGACGCCTTTGCCGCTGAGACCGGCGCCACCGTCAACCTGATCAACGAGAAGAACCTGGAGGACGTCATCACCCCGTCCATGCAGGCTGGCGACTATCCCGACGTCGTGCATCTGGCCACCGGCCGTGAGGCTGGCCTGACCGAGCAGATGATCAAGGACAACCTGCTGGCTGACATCACCGACGTGCTGTCCATGAACGTGCCCGGCGAGGACGTGAAGGTTGGCGACAAGATCGCCGGCGGCTTCACCGAGACCTCCCTGACCAACCCCTACAACGATGGCAAGACCTATCTGGCCCCCATGTTCTACTCTCCCTGCGGCCTGTTCTACAACGCCGGCCTGCTGGAGGAGAAGGGCTGGAGCGTTCCCACCACCTGGGACGAGATGTGGGAGCTGGGCGAGAAGGCCAAGGCTGAGGGTATCTACCTCTTTACTTACCCCACCACCGGTTACTTCGACGCTTTCTTCTATGCTCTGATGTACTCCGTGGGCGGCCCCGACTTCTTCGAGAAGGCCACTCACTATGAAGAGGGCATCTGGGACACTCCCGAGGCTCAGACCTGCTTCGACATCGTTGCGAAGCTGGCCACCTACACCCACCCCCTGACCCCCGCTCAGTCCAGCGATCAGGACTTCACCAAGAACCAGCAGCTGGTTCTGGATAACGCCGCTATCTTCATGCCCAACGGCACCTGGATCGTTGGCGAGATGGCTGAGGCTCCCCGCGCTGACGGCTTCAAGTGGGGCATGACCGCTCTGCCCGCCGTTGAGGCTGGCGGCGACGGCTACAGCTACACCTGGTTCGAGCAGGCTTGGATCCCCTCTCAGGCCGCCAATGTTGACGCTGCCAAGGCTTTCGTGGCCTTCCTGTACAGCGACAAGGCTTGCGAGATCTTTGCCAAGGGCGGCGCCATCCAGCCTGTTCTGGGTGTTGCCGATATGCTCGAGGGCGACAACGTGATGTTCTATTCCATCTACGACAACGGCGCCAAGGCCGCTATGGGTAACTTCGCTGCTTACAACTCCGTCGCTGGTCTGGGCACCAACCGCGAAGTGTTCTTCGATCCCGTGAACAGCCTGGTTTCCGGCTCCCTGACCGAGGCCGACTGGATCTCCAGCATCAAGGCTGCCAGCGATCAGATGCGCGCCAACCTGAAGTAATTACGACAGGCTGAACTAGACTCCGCGATCCAAGTAGGCGGCGGTGAGTAGGCACCTACTCGCCGCCGCCTTTTAAAAATTGAGAAAGGAAGTGAGCATGTGCGAAATAAAGGCCGCAATCGGTTTCTGGCGTTGTGTATTGCTCCGGCAACCATTCTCTTCTTTGTCTTCATGATCATCCCTACTTTTAACGTGTTCAGAATGTCCCTGACGGACGCAGGTGCTTTTACCTCGGGAAAGTTTATCGGACTGGCTAACTTTGCCACCCTGTTCCAGGATAAGCGATTCGTGATCGCGATGCAGAACACGATTTTGCTGATCGTTGTGGTGACGATCATCACCTTTGCTCTGGCTCTTATCTTTGCCGGGATCCTGACCAGAGAGAAGATCAAAGGGCAGAACTTCTTCCGCATCGTTTTCTACATTCCGAACATCCTCTCTGTGGTCGTGATCGCCGGCGTGTTCTCCGCCATTTACGACGCCCGCCAGCTTGCCGATGGCACGCCTTTTGGCCTGTTGAACACGCTGATCCGGTTCTTCCATGACCCAATCACCTGGCTGGACGAGAAGCACGTTGTGGTGAGTATCATCATCGCCATGGTGTGGCAGGCGATCGGCTACTACATGGTCATGTACATGGCCTCCATGTCCGCCGTTTCTGCCTCTCTGTATGAGAGCGCTGGCCTGGACGGCGCGGGACGGATCAAGCAGTTCTTCCAGATCACCCTTCCGCTGATTTGGACGAACATTCGCACGACGCTCACTTTCTTCATTATCTCCACGATTAATATGGCCTTCCTGTTCGTTAAGGCGATGACCTCCGGCGGCCCCAACGGCGCCAGCGAAGTGGCCCTGAGCTTTATGTACGGACAGAAGGACGCGAACCTTTACGGTTATTCCATGGCCGCAGGCGTGGTCATCTTTGTCTTTTCCTTCGCACTGTCCGCTCTGGTGAACAAGGTCACCAAGCGCGACGTGCTGGAAATGTGAGGAGGTGCGGGTATGAGTAAGGATACGGCCAGTGCTGTGAAGCAGAAGCATCACTCCACAGACACTCTGTACAAAGTGTTCATCTATGTGGTCCTTATTACCCTCGCCATCACGATCATCGTGCCTGTGGGCTGGGTGTTCCTGGCGTCCATCAAGCAGAACAGCGAATTCTACACCAACCCCTGGGCCTTGCCCCTCGGCTTCTATTGGCAGAACTTTGTGGATGCCTGGACGACGGCGAAGATGGGTAGCTACATGCTCAACTCCGCGATGGTCACGGCCATGGCCCTGCTGATCCTGCTGGTGGTGGCTCTGCCCGCGGCGTACTGCCTGTCCCGTTTCCAGTTCCGCGGGAGCAAGTTCTTGAACACCTGCTTCATGGCGGGCCTGTTCATCAACGTCAACTACATCGTCGTCCCCATCTTCCTGATGCTCAACGGGGGAGACAAGATCCTGCGCCAGATGTTTGGCAACGGATTCCTGCTCAACAATCTGTTTGTGTTGGCACTGGTGTATGCCTCAACGGCGCTGCCCTTCACGATCTACCTGCTGTCCGGCTACTTCGCCACGCTGCCCCACGACTTTGAGGAAGCGGCCTACATCGACGGCGCCGGCTACGGGCGCACGATGCTCAGCGTGATCTTCCCCATGGCGAAGCCCTCTATCATCACCATCATTCTGTTCAACTTCCTCTCCTTCTGGAATGAGTACATCATCTCCATGACGTTGATGAGCGGTCTGAACAGTCAGAAGACCCTTCCTGTGGGCTTGCTGAGCCTGCAGCAGGCGTCTCAGAGCGCCGCGCAATATGGTAGACTGTACGCCGGCCTCGTGCTGGTCATGCTGCCCACCCTGATCCTGTACATGTGCGTGCAGAAGCAGCTGACGAAGGGCATGACCGTTGGCGGACTGAAAGGGTAAGGTGAGAGGAATGAACGCAAAGTTTTGGAAGGAGCACGCGACCCTGCGGGTCATCCTGATCGCTGTTTTCTTCATCGCCGGTCTCGGCCTGACCATTGGAGGCTGGACGATGACCGGGCAGCTCCTTGGTTTGGGGATCATGGTCCTGGGTGTGGCCTTTTTGCTGGCCGCACTGTGGCTGTACAACAAAGTTTTTCAGTAAAACACAAGGAGCGAGCCGAATATGAGCGAAAATCAACGGAAAAAGGGGTACGTTACCATTCCGACGGATGTGGATGTCGTCCCCGAAACGCTGGAACTGCTGAAGCGCTGGGGCGCCGACGCCATCCGTGACTGTGACGGCACGGACTATCCGGAGGAACTCAAGAGCGTGGACGCGAAGGTCTATTCCACCTATTATACGACCCGTAAGGACAATGCCTGGGCGAAGGCGAACCCCGACGAGGTGCAGCAGTGCTACATCATGACCGGGTTCTATACTGCCCAGTCGGAGGAGTTGTCCATTCCCCTGATGAAGGGGGTCAACCCCGAGCTGATGGAGCCTAACACCAGAGACGATATCAAGCGCTGGTGGGAGGTCGTGGACCGCACCACCGGCCAGGTCATCGATCCGGCCAAGTGGGACTACGACAAGGGGACGGGCTGCGTGACGGTGCATGACGCGGCAGCGTTCCATGAGTACACCGTCAGCTTCCTGGCCTACCTCATCTGGGACCCCGTCCATATGTACAACGCGGTCACCAACGACTGGAAGGACTTCGAGCATCAGATCACCTTCGACGTTCGCCAGCCCAAGACCCACAAGTACACCATGGAGCGGCTGCGCAAGTTTATCGCGGACCACCCTTACGTGAACGTGATCCGCTACACCACCTTTTTCCACCAGTTCACCCTGATCTTCGATGAGCTGAAGCGGGAGAAATACGTGGATTGGTACGGATATTCCGCCTCGGTCTCTCCCTTCATTCTGGAGAAGTTCGAGAAAGAGGTGGGGTACAAATTCCGTCCCGAGTACATCATCGACCAGGGCTATTACAACAACCAGTACCGCATCCCCTCCAAGGAGTTTAAGGACTTCATGGCTTTCCAGCGCAAGGAAGTGGCGGCTCTGGCCAAGGAGATGGTGGACATCACCCACGAGTTGGGGAAGGAAGCCATGATGTTCCTGGGCGACCACTGGATCGGCATGGAGCCTTACATGGATGAGTTCAAGTCCGTTGGGCTGGACTCCGTGGTGGGTAGCGTGGGCAACGGACAGACCCTCCGCATCATCTCCGATATCGAGGGCGTCAAGTACACGGAAGGCCGGCTTTTGCCGTACTTCTTCCCCGACGTCTTCCACGAGGGCGGCGATCCCGCCAAGGAAGCGAAGATCAACTGGGTCACCGCCCGCCGGGCCATCCTCCGCAAGCCCATCGACCGTATCGGCTACGGCGGCTATCTGAAGCTGGCCTGCCAGTTCCCTGACTTTATCGACTACGTGGAGCAGGTGTGCAACGAGTTCCGCGAGCTGCGGGAGAACATCAAGGGCACCACACCCTACTGCGTCAAGACTGTGGCGGTCCTGAACAGCTGGGGCAAGCAGCGCTCCTGGGGTTGCCACATGGTGCACCACGCCATCTACCAAAAGAAGAATTACAGCTATGCCGGCATCATCGAGTCCCTGTCCGGCGCGCCCTTCGACGTGAAGTTCATCAGCTTTGACGACATTAAAGCCGACCCGAAGGCGTTGGATGGCATCGACGTGATCATCAATGTGGGCGACGGCGACACCGCCCATACCGGCGGCGCGATTTGGGAGGATCCCCAGGTCATCTCCGCGATCCGCGGCTTCATTTGGAACGGCGGCGGCTTCATCGGCGTGGGCGAGCCTTCCGGCCATCAGTATCAGGGCCATTACTTCCAGCTGGCTTCCGCCCTAGGCGTAGAGAAGGAGACCGGCTTCACCCTGGGCTACGACAAGTACAACTGGGAGGAGCACCCCGACCACTTCATCCTGGCCGACTGCACCAAGGCGGTGGACTTCGGAGAAGGGAAGGACAGCATCTACGCGCTGGAAGGCGCCACCATCCTCGTTCAGCGGGAGAAGGAGGTGCAGATGGCGGTCAACGAGTACGGCAAGGGCCGCTGCGTGTATATCTCCGGCCTGCCCTATTCCTTTGAAAACAGCCGCGTGCTCTACCGTGCCATTCTGTGGTCTGCCCACGACGCGGAAAACCTCCACAAGTGGTTCTCCAGCAACTTCAACGTGGAAGTTCACGCCTATGTGAAGAACGGCAAGTACTGCGTGGTCAACAACACCTACGAGCCGCAGAGCACCACCATCTACCGCGGCGACGGCTCCAGCTTCACGCTGGATCTGGCCGCCAACGAGATCCGCTGGTACGAGATCTAATACCTGCGTCAAAAGAAAGCGCCCCCACCAGATTTGGTGGGGGCGCTTCTTGTGATAATGACGACAATAGTCAATATGAGAAAAAAGAAATTGTTGCAATTCGCCAATAGTGGGTGTATAATATCTCTAATTACAAGGGTGTAAGGCCCTTGCGCCTTGAAGGGAATTCTCTTTGAGGCGGCACATGTTATTACCTGCCCTGGAAGGAAGGGAAGGAAAACAAGGAGGTCTTGTTCAAAATGAGAGGGATTTTGAAACAAAAGACGAGAAGAGCTATTGCTATGCTGCTGGTGCTCACTATGCTGGTGAGCAGCCTGGGGCTGACGGCTCTGGCCGCGCCCGGTGACGAGAGCGGCGGGTCGAGCGCCTTGCCGGAGCTGAAGCTTTGGTACGACGAGCCTGCCAGCCAGATGATCAGCAGCACCGACGAGAATGAAATTTGGCAGCAGGCTACTTTGCCCATTGGCGATGGCGACTTGGCTGCCAATGTCTACGGGGAGATCGGCACCGAGCGCCTGACCCTCAATGAAAAGACTCTGTGGACAGGCGGCCCCTCCGAGTCCCGCCCCAACTACATTGGTGGCAATCTGGAGCGTCAGGGCGAGAACGGCGCGCGCCTTAAGAGAGTCCAGCAGAAGTTTTTGAATAATGACACCAGCGGGGCCGTCAGTGAGGCCGGTGGCCTTGTGGGTGAGGACAACGGCAACTACGGCTACTACTCTCCCTGGAGCGAGCTGCAGATCGTTACATCCGGCGTTACCTCGGCCACATCAGGTACTTATCAGCGCTGGCTGTCCCTGGATGACGCGATTGCCGGCGTGGAGTTTACGGCCAACGGCGTGGACTACACCCGGGAGTACTTTGTGAGCAACCCGGATCATGTGCTGGTGGCACATTTGACCGCCAGCGCAAGCGCTACCTTTACCGTGACCCTGCCCAAGAAAATGATCACCTCGGCAACTGCCGTAGCGCAGGGAACGGATACCCTGGCCCTATGCGGCGAGCTGACCGACAACCAGGAGAAGTTCGCCTCCTTCCTGAAGGCGGTGCCCGGCGCGGACACTACTGTGACGGCCAGCGGCGATCGCATCACCGTTACCGGTACCGACGTGACCCTGTATTTCTCCGCGGCCACCGACTATAAGGCCGTGTTCCCCACCTACCGCACCGGCGAGACGGACGCCCAGCTGGCCGCCCGCGTGCTGAAGAAGGTGACCGACGCCGCATCCAAGGGCTATGCTGCGGTAAAGGCCGACCACCTGACGGATTACCACAGCCTGTTTAACCGCATGACCCTGAATGTGGGTCAGACCGCTACGACCAAGCCGACCAACGACTTGCTCGCGGCCTACAAGAATGGCACGGCCAGCGTTGGCGAACAGCGCCTGCTGGAGGTCATGCTCTACCAGTTCGGTCGTTACCTCACCATCGCAAGCTCCCGGGAGAATTCCATTCTGCCCGCCAACCTCCAGGGCGTGTGGAACAACCGGGTGAATCCCCCCTGGATGTCCGACTACCACACCAACGTCAACCTCCAGATGAACTACTGGCCTACCTATGTCACCAATCTGGCCGAGTGCGGCGACTCCTTGGTGCGTTTCACCGAGAGCCTGCGGGAGCCGGGCCGGATCACGGCAAAGATCTACGCGGGCATTGAAAGCACTGCGGAAAACCCGGAAAACGGCTTTATGGCCCACACCCAGACCACCCCCTACGGCTACACCACCCCCGGCTGGAGCTTTGACTGGGGCTGGTCTCCCGCCGCCATCGCGTGGCTGATCCAGAACGTCTGGGAGTATTATGAGTACACCGGCGATGTGGAGTATATGCGCAACTACATCTACCCCATCATGCGGGAGTACACCCGTTTTTATGACCAGTTCCTCATTGATAAGACCTCGGGGAAGACTGCCGACAAGCTGACCGCCGCAGATGACGCGAACGGCGTGGTTCTGGCCTCCGTGCCCGCCTACTCCCCGGAGCATGGCCCCCGGACGGCGGGCAACACCTATGAGCACTCCATCATCTGGCAGCTCTACGAGGACACCATCACCGCCGCCGAGCTGCTGAATGTGGACACGGCCCGGATCGGGGATGAAAACACCCCGGGCACCTGGGCCTATAACCAGGCCCACCTGGAAGGCCCCATTGAGATCGGCGCCAGCGGCGAGGTCAAGGAATGGTATGAGCAATATGGCCTGAACAGCGAGGGCAAAGCGGTCTACGAGGACGGCACGCTTTTGGGCAACGGCGACCAGGGCAGCGGCCACCGTCATCTGTCCCATATGATCGGCCTGTTCCCCGGCGACCTGGTCCAGACCAACGACGAATGGTATGAGGCCGCCCGGGTGTCCATGAACAACCGTAACGATGTGAACACAGGCTGGTCCATGGCCCACCGTATTACCTGCTGGGCACGTCTGCGGGACGGCAACCATGCTCACAAGGTCGCGAGCCTGATGCTCAAGAACGATAAGATCTATGGCAACCTGTGGGATACCCATCCTCCCTTCCAGATCGACGGCAACTTTGGCTATACCGCCGGTGTGGCCGAGATGCTGATGCAGAGCAACATGGGCTTCATCGACCTCCTGCCCGCACTGCCTGACGCCTGGGCCACCGGCAGCTATGATGGACTGCTGGCCCGCGGCAACTTTGAGGTGGACGCTGCTTGGACGAACAAGTCCCTGACCGGGGCTGCCATCACCTCCAAGAACGGCGGCGAGTGTGTGGTAAGCTATCCCAGCCTCTCCCTGGCCAAGGTGACTAACAGCGCCGGCCAGACCATCCAGTTCACCGCGGTGGACAGCGACAAGATCAGCTTCAACACCGCCAAGGGCGAGACCTATACCATCAGTGAGATCCCCGCTCAGGACATCAGTGTGGTGGAGAACGCCAGGGCTTATCGTGCCAGCGACAGCTCCGCCACGATCTTCTGGACGGCCAAAGCGGGGGAGAACTATCAGATCTACCGCCAGATTGGCGGCGGCGAGATCCTTCCCGTGGGTACAGCCACGACGACCAGTCCCTTTACCGATACCGCTGCCTATGCGGACATGGGCGAAATCGTGTACTACATAGCAGTTGACGACAAGTTGCCGTCCTCCGCGATCCCGCTGGTGGATATGTGCAACCAGATGATTGACGACAGCTATTCCGGCATTACCTTTAACAGCGTATGGGGTACGTGGAGCGATTCCAACTGTCATAACGGTGGGATCCACTTTGCGGAAGGGGCCAACGTGAGTCAGGCGACCATTGACTTTACGTTCTATGGAACTGGTATTGAGGTCTATGGTTGTACAAACACCAACCACGGTAGCATGACCGTTTCGATCGATGGGACTGAGGCTGGAAGCGCAAACTTCTATGCGGCCCGTGCCCATACCGTCAAGCTCTTTGAAAAGAGTGACCTGACTCTCGGTGAGCATACCATCCATCTCTCTGATCCGACGGGGAAAATCGAGTTTGACGCGTTTAAAGTGCTGAATAGTAGCGCGGCTCCTGTTCCCGATACCATTACCATCACTGCTGCCGGGGGTGTAAACCGCCTGGTTAAGGGTGGTGATGCCCTACAAATGCTGGCTGATGCTGATGTGACATGGAGCGTTTCTGGTGACACTGGCAGCACCATCAGCACTACGGGCCTTCTTACTGCGGGTAGTGTGAGTGGAACAGCCACCGTTACCGCCGCTTCCAAGGTCAACCCCGCTATCCGTGATACCTACACGGTTACCGTTTCCATCCCTGGCACCACCACCTTTGTTCCTGCAACCACAGGCACCAGTTCCAGCGCCGCGCTCAACAGCAGCGAGATCACCTTTGCTTCCCCCGGTGGCGCTTGGTACACGTGGAACGAGGGCGGCACCTATTCGCCCCATAAGGCAGAGGTGGACGTGGTCGGCGCTACCTTTACCTATACTTTTACCGTCCCCGCTGGTCAAGTGGGCGCGGTAGAGGTCTATGTCCAGACCCTCAATCAAAACGCCGGCATCATTTCCTTCACCCTGAACGGCGGTGAAGCTTCTGACGTCAGCCTTCTCTCGTCTTCTCCCCAGAAGCAACTGAAAGTTCAAGAGTATACGAATCTAGCCGCCGGTGAATATACTCTGGTCGGCACGGCGAAAACAAATCCTGACAGCGCTAATGCGAAAAAAATCAATCTGGACTACATTAAGGTCATTCTCTCTCCGGCGGTGGAGCCTCCCGCCCGTGCTGAGCTGCTGAATCTTATCAACGAGTGCGCCCTCATCAGCAGCGAGGCATATACCGGCGATTCGTGGTCTGCGTTTGCCGCCGCATTGACAAACGCCGGTACTGTGGCCGGTGCAGAAGAGACAACGGCTGCGGCTTTGACGGAGCAGGTCACCGCATTGACGAGCGCAAAAAATGCCCTGGATCCCATTAGCCTGACTTCCCCCACGGGCCTTGCCTCGGTCCTGGAGGAAGGCACCGCTGTGACGCTGAAATGGAACGCGGTACCCGGCGCGGACAGCTATGAGGTCACTGTGGGTAGCAAGACCGTTACGACAGAACAAACTGTTTGCCGTGTGGACGGCTTGGAATCCTATGAGACGTATAGCTGTTCCGTGAAGGCGAAAAACAACGCGGGACAGACTTCCACCGCTTCTGATGCAATCAATGTTACCACGCTGGACACCGTTGCACCCGGCGCGCCCACCGGCTTGTCTTACAGCGGCGGCGCCCTCACTTGGACTGCCGCGACCGATAACGTGGCCGTGACCGGCTATAAGGTCTATGTAGACGGGGTGAAGAACGCCGATGAGACCAACACTACCTCCCGCACCGTGACGGTCAATGACGGCAGCACAGTCCAGGTTATTGCCTTTGATGCTGCGGGCAACGAATCTGCCCCCGCCGTTTTGGTGGTGGCCCAAAGCTACACCGTGACCCTGACCAACGCCACGCTGGCCAACAAGTCCGCCTCCGGCAGCTTTAAGGCTGGCGAAGCGGTCATCGTCAACGCCACCGTGCCCGCGGGCAGCATCGTCACCGGCTGGACCTCCCCGGACATTACGGTCACCGGAAAGGATGAGACCATCAGCTTTGCTATGCCGGCGAAGAACGTATTGCTGGAAGCCAATGTGGTAGCCAAGAACTGGTCGGTCACCACCGAACTGAACAACCTGGTCAGCAGCCTGGAAAACAATGCCACCGTTCCTCACAAGGGCGACGTTTCGTTCCAGCTGATTGCTTACGCGCCCTATCAGCTGCCTACCTCCATCCATGTGACCATGGACGGCAAGGAGCTGCAGTCTCCCTGGGTCCAGTATGACGTGACTACCGGCACAGTCACGGTCCGTGAGGTCACCGGCGATGTGGTCGTCACTGCGGAGAACGCGCCCCAGACGCCCACCGGCACAACGTTTACTGCCTCCGATCCCTTCCAGCTTCCCGCCGCTGTGGGCGGAGTCACCAAGCTGGAGGCGGAGTATATGGAGCTGACCCCTGGCAACGGCAGTTCGCTGGCGGCGGTCTACGGCCCCAACTTCGGCAACAAGCAGCTCACCGGCTTTGCGGCCGGCGACACCATCAAGCTTTATTACAGCGCCGCCCAGCCCGGCCGGTACGGCTTGACCCTCCGCTACAAGTCCGCGCGGGCCGCCGACCAACCCCAGAACTTCAACTGGAGCGGCACGAACGTAGAGGATCACAACGGCTCTGTGCCCAGCACGCTGGACACCGCCGGTCAGGCCGTTTATGAGGAAACCACCCTGCGCTTCAATGTTGAAAGGGCCGGCGCCGGCGTGGTGGAGTTTAACGCCAATGCTCTGGCCGAGGGCGCGGGCGCTTACGGCGGCCCCGACCTCGACTCCATGACCTTCACGCTGGAGGCCATCGCCGCCACTGCTGTGGAGACGATCACTCTGACTCCGGATGAGGTCACCCTCTATCTGGAGGGGGCAAGCGGTGAGGATGCCGCCGTGCTGAACGCCGCGGTTACGCCGAACGACGCCACCAACAAGACCCTCCGCTGGGAGTCCAGCGACAGCAGTATCGTCTATGTCACCCAGGATGGCCACATCGGCGCCCGCAGCAACGGGACCGCCCAGATCACCGCCAGAGCCATGGACGGCAGCGGCGTGATCAGCGAGGCCGCCACCGTCACCGTGAAGACCAAGATCTCCGGCGAAGTGAGTATATCCGGCGTAGCGGAGTACGGCAAGGAGCTGGTGGCCTCCATCAACCAGATCTCCAATCAGGACGCCAAGGCCACGCTGACCTACCAGTGGAACCGGAACGGGGAAGCGATTGATGGCGCCACTGACCGTCACTATACCGTGACCGTGGGCAAAGATGCGGTGGGCGATGTGCTTACCGTGACCGTGTTTGCCACCGATCCCTATGTGGGTGGGGCCAACGGCACTGTTTCTACCAACTCTGTCACCGTTGCCAAGGCCAAAGGCCCCGATGTGGTCGCCAGCCTGAACGCGGTGGACTGCACGGAAGGGGATAACGGCCAGATTACCGGCCTCAACCCGGAGCGCGCCTATGAGTACAAGCTGGTCAGCGCCGGCGATGACGCTTGGGCGGATATCCCCGGCACGCCCGGCGCTACGACGCTGGAGGATCTCCCCGCCGGCAGCTACCATGTCCGGGTGAAGGAGACGGCTGCGTACACCGCCGGCGATCCCTCCAGCACCCTGACCATTTTGGCGGCCGGCGCAAGCGGAAACGCCATTCACATCGGGACCTTCGACGGCGGCGTGGTGCGTGCCGACGTTCGCAAGGCAACTGCGGGCGCGACCGTGACCCTGACCGTCCTCCCCAACACGGGCTACGAGCTGGCAAGCGATTCCCTGAAGGTCAACGATGGCGTGGTGAGCCTCACGGATGCCGGAAATGATACCTTCACCTTTGCTATGCCCGATGAGGAAGCCACTGTTACCGCGCAGTTCCAAAAGAAGACCTACACCATCACCCATACCCAGCTGACCAATGTGCAGTGTGACCAGGCCCAGCACAATCACAGCTTTGAGTATGGCGCCACGCCCACCATTACGCTGACACCCGACGAGGGCTACGAGCTGCCCCATGTTATTACCGTCACCGTGACGGATGGAGGCATGCCCTTTACCTTCTATACCTACGACGCCAACACCGGTAAGATCGTCTTTGAGGGCGGCATTTCCGACGATCTGACCATTAAGGGCGACGGCATCAAGAAGTCCTTCGACGTGATCTACAATATGTACGGCCTTTCCTCCCTGGACGGCCCGCGCTTTGTGGATTACGAAGGGGCGCTCAGCCTGACCATCACCGCCAAGGACGGCTATACGTTGCCCGACGACATTACCATTACCATGGGCGAGACGGAGTTGGCGGCCAGCCAGTATACCTACGCCCAAGCAGACGGCACATTGACGATCGCGGAGGGCATCATCACCGACAGGATCACCGTGACGGCCCGGGGCGTCAGCAGCCTGCCCAACCTGGCCAGGGTGGACATCACCTCCAGCCCTGCCGGGGAGCCGGCAGTGGGCACCCAGTTCACCGCCACCACCACGCCCACCGACGCATTCCCCGACTACCAGTGGTACCGCGTCAGCGCCACCGATGACGACAACCGCACCCCCATCAACGGCGCGACCAACCGTACCTATGTTGTCAAGGCGGCTGATGTGGGTTACCGCATCCAGGTTTCCGCCACCGGCACGACCAAGTACAGCGGCACGGTGTACTCCGCTCTGAGCCAGACCGTCCGCGGGGCAGACGTGGTGCACGTGGAGAGCGTTTCCGTGAAGCCGGAGGCCATCACCATTACCGCCGGAGGAAATGCCCAGCAGCTGACCGCGGTGGTCACACCCAGCGATGCCGCCAACAAGACAGTGACCTGGAGTTCCAGCAATTCCGACATTGTAGCTGTGACCTCCAGCGGCGCGGTCTCCGGCAAGGTAGAAGGCTCGGCCACGATCACTGTTACCACTGTTGACGGCGGATACACCGCCACCTGTCAGGTCACCGTCATCGGGATCACGCTGGACGACCTGTCTGTGACGGTTGGCTCCACGAAGAGCGTGACCGCGCATATCCCCAGCGACCTGCCCTACCGTACGCAGACCTGGACCAGCAGCGACGAGAGCGTCGCGACGGTGGCTGAGAACGGCGCAGTCACTGGCGTGGCCGCCGGAACGGCGACCATTACGGTGACGACCGACACCGGCTTTACCGCCTCCTGCACCGTGACCGTTCGTGCGGCCAGCACCGGCAGCGGAGGCTCCGCACCTTCTGAGACCACCAAGACCGAGACCCGGGAGGACGGCAGCAAGGTGACCACCGTTACCAAGCCCGACGGCACGGTGACCGAGACCGTGGAGCAGCCTGACGGCTCCAAGTCCGAGACCGTTACCACTAAGGCTGGCGATGTGACCATCACCGTCACCGACGCGGAGGGCGAGGAGCTGGCCAAGGTGGAGCTTCCCGCTACCATTCCCACCCCCGAGACCCGGTTTGACGACGTGCCCGAGGGTCACTGGGCGGACAAGGCCATCCACAACGCCGCCGCTCTGGAGCTGGTGAAGGGCGTTGGAAACAACAAGTTCGACATGGTCGCTCCCATGAGCCGCGGCTCGCTGGCGACGGTGCTCCACCGCCTGTCCCAGGGCAAGACGGACTACGAGACCACCTTCCAGGACGTGGCCGCCGGTAAGTTCTATACCGAAGGCGTGGCCTGGGCGGCCAAGGCGGGCGTTGTCACCGGCTACACCGAAGATACCTTCGCTCCTGAAGACGTGATCACCCGGGAGCAGCTGGCGGTGATGCTGGCGCGGTACGCCAAGCTCATCGGCATGGACACCAAGGCGGACGCAAAAGCCCTTGAACAGTTCGCCGACGGCGAGAACACCGGCAGCTGGGCCGTGAACGGCGTGGCCTGGTGCGTAAACAAGGGCATCCTCCAGGGCAAGGGCGGCAACGTCCTCGATCCCACCACCAACGTCACCCGCGCGGAAGTGGCCGTGATGCTGGACCGGTTCATCGCCCTGATCCAGAAGTAAGCAATCTCTCAAGAACGAAACAAGGAGGCCGCCCGAAGTTTGGGCGGCCTCCTTTTGCGCTTTGTATGTTATTTTTCCTGCTTCCGGCGTTTTTCGTAATCCTTAAGGGAAGCCAACGCCTGTTTGGACATGGGCAGGATCACGATGATGTTGAACACGGTCATCAGCCCCACGCCCACGTCGCCCAGATCCCAGACGAAGGTGTACGCCGCCAGCCCGCCGACAAAAAGCATGATGAGGGCGAGGAGCTTATAGGCGGTCTGGGACAACCAGTTATCACCGAACAGATAGGCCACATTGGACCGGGCGTAGAACAGGATGCCGATAAAAGTGGAGAAGCTGAACAGCCACAGGATCAGCGCGATGAACACCACCCCGAACTGCCCCAGATGGTAGGCCATGGACGCCTGCAGCAGGTCCATGCCCTTCAACCCAGCGATCTGGGCCTCCGGGGTGACCAGGATGATGAAGGCGGTGCAGCTGCAGATCACGATGGTGTCGATAAAAACGCCCAGGGCCTGGAGCAGGCCGGTGCGGGCGGGGTGAGAGGTATCTCCCGCAGCGGCGGCGCAGGGGGCGGAGCCGGAACCGGCCTCGTTGGAAAAGAGACCGCGCTTGACGCCGTTCATCACCACCGCGCCAAAGCCGCCGGCGACCACCTGGCGCAGGCCGAAGGCCTCCTGGAAAATGCGGCGGAACACAGAGGGGAGAACGGTGACATTCATGGCGATCAGGATCAGAGTGATGATGAAGTAGCAGGCCGCCATGATGGGGACCAGGATGTCCAGCACCCGCACGGTGGCGTTCTTTCGCAGGACGATGACCGCCGCAAGAACCACCAGGACGATGGTGGTGTAGAGGGGCGGGATGTGGAAGGCGTTTTGAAAGGCGGAGGAGACGGAGTTGCTGATGACCTGGCTGATGCCGCACCAGCAGATCAGCCCGGACACGGCGAACAGCACCGCCAGGACGGAGCGGCGGCCCAGCTTGCGGCCGCGCTTCTTCTTTTGCTCCTTGACAAAGCTGTGGATGTAATAGGCCGGGCCGCCCCGCCAGCCGCCGTAAAGGGGGTCCTTTTCCTTGTGGAGCTGGGCCAACGTGGCCTCGATAAAAGCGGTGGAGGAGCCGATCAAGGCCGTGACCCACATCCAAAACACCGCCCCCGCGCCCCCGGCGGAGATGGCCGCCACCACGCCGATCAGGTTGCCCATTCCCACACGGGTGGCGGTGGAGACGATGAGAGCCTGGACCCCGGAGATGGCGCTGCCGTCAGCCTTCTTCTCCGCCGTGACCCGCAGCATCTCGGGAAACAGGCGCACGGGAAGAAGCTTGGTGCGAATGGTAAAGTAGATGCCGGTGGGAATGAGCAGCAGCACCAGCAGGGAGATGCCCAGCGAGCCGCCGCCGGGCAGGGGAATGGTGAACAGGTCGCCCCACAACAGGCGATACACAAAGGTGATGGACTGGATCACATACTTCATAATGTTCTCCTCTCTCGTTTCCCCTCTTTCTTTTCCGGGTCGACACATCCAGTATATAGGACAAGAGGGCTTTTGTCCATCTTTCTTTTCCACCGTCTGGGCTTTGTCCGGCGGGAATCACTACTATAATAAGAATCACTTGAAAAATGCAGGGACGTGTGGTATACTTAGCCTCGCTTATTTCACCTCAATAAGGGAGATGGCGCTGTTTGAAACAAAAATTTCACCTGCTCAAGCGCCGCGCGCTGAATCCCACCCGCATTGTGGCCGCCTCCTTTGCCGTTATCATCGCCCTGGGCACCGTCCTGCTGACCTTGCCCATCGCGTCGCGGAGCGGGGAGTCCGCCGGAGTGCTGACCAGTCTCTTTACCGCCACCTCTTCCACCTGCGTGACTGGCCTGGTGGTGGCGGATACCGCCACCCAGTGGTCCTTCTTTGGACAGGTGGTCATTCTGGCGATGATCCAGCTGGGCGGTCTGGGCTTTATTACGGTCATGACGCTGTTTTCCCTGGTGGTGCGGCGGAAGATCGGCCTGTCGGAGCGGCTCATCATGGTGTCCAGCCTGAATTTGAACAACATGAGCGGCGTGGTGCGGCTGGTGCGGTTCACCCTGAAATGGACGCTGGTGTTTGAGGGGTGCGGCGCGCTGCTCCTGATGACCCGCTTTATCCCGGCGTACGGCTGGGGGCAGGGGATCTGGATGGGCGTGTTCCACTCCGTCTCGGCCTTTTGCAACGCGGGCTTTGACCTTCTGGGGCTGGAGAGGCCCTACCAGAGCCTGATCCCCTTCCAGCGCGATCCGGTGGTGCTGGTGACCGTGATGGCGCTGATCGTGATCGGCGGCCTGGGCTTTTTCGTGTGGAGCGACATCGCCCGGAACCGCCGTTGGAAAAAGCTCTCCCTGTACACCAAGCTGGTGCTGGTCATGACGGCGGCTCTCATTGGGATCGGTTGGGCCATCCTGGCGGCGGTGGAGTGGAACAACCCAGAGACCCTGGGTGAGATGTCCGTGGGCGGCAAGCTGCTCAATGCCCTCTTTCAGTCGGTCACCTTCCGCACGGCGGGCTTCTCAGCCATCGACCAGGGCGGGCTGCGAGATATCTCTCAGGCGCTGGGCTGTATCCTGATGCTTATCGGCGGCTCCTCCGGCTCTACCGCGGGCGGCATCAAGACCGTCACCGTGGCGGTGTTGGGCCTCAGCGTGCTGGCGGGCTTCCGGGGGCGGAGCACGGTGACCATCAGTGGACGCTCCATCAGCCAGCGGCAGCAGACCAGCGCCACCACCCTGACACTGACGGCGCTGATCCTGTTCCTCTTTGGCTCCATGTTCCTCTCCCTCTTTGACGCCGTCCCCTTTATGGACGCGGGCTTTGAAGTGGCGTCGGCTCTGGGAACGGTGGGGCTGAGCGTAGGGATCACCCCCATGCTCTCCATTCCGTGCCGGGTGTTCCTGGTTTGCTTTATGTATCTGGGCAGGGTGGGGATCCTGTCCTGCTCCATCGCTTTTTCCACCGCCCGCTCCGTGGCGCGGGAAAGCAAGATCAAATACCCGGTGACCGACGTGATGATCGGGTAAGGAGGCGCGTTAAAGATGAAAACCTTTCTTGTGATCGGCCTGGGCCGTTTTGGCAGTTCCGTGGCGACGGAGCTTTGCTCCTTGGGAAATGAGGTCCTGGCCATGGACATCCACGAGGACCTGGTGCAGGCGGCGGCGGCCAACGTGACCCACGCTGTGACAGCCGACGCCCGGGACCCGGAGGTCCTTCGGGCTTTGGCAGTGCGGAACTTTGACTGCGCTGTGGTGGCGGTGGGCGGCGAGATCGGCAACAGCGCGCTGATCACCCTCAATTTGAAGGAACTTGGGGTGAAAAAGGTGGTCTGCAAGGCCTCCAGCCACACCCACCGCAAGGTGCTGGAGAAGATCGGCGCGGACCGGGTGGTGTTCCCGGAGCACGAAATGGGCAACAAGCTGGCCCACGCCCTGTCCAGCTCCAGCGTGCTCAACTTTATTGAGCTGTCCGACGACACCAGCATCGTGGAGGTCCCGGTGCCCGCCGCCTGGGTGGGAAAGACCATCCGGGAGTTGGACGTGCGCAACACCTATGGAGTCAACATCATCGCCCTGCGCCGGGGGGAGAAGCAGAAGTTCGTCATCGCTCCCGGCGGGGACGCCACCCTGGCCGGCGACGACGTGATCGTGGCCCTGGGGCTGGACAAGAACATCAACGCCATCCAGAAGCTGTGATGGAAACGAAAGTGATCACCAGCCGGCAGAACCCGCTGTGCGCCCATCTGCGGAAGCTGGCGAAAAGCGGCGCCTACCGCCGGACCCAGGGCGAGTATCTGGCAGACGGGGAGAAGCTGTGGGCGGAGGCCGTCCGCTGGAAGGCTCCGGTGAACCGGGTCGTCACCACCCAGGGCAGCGCCTTCGGTGAGACGTTGGAGCTGCCGGAGGGGGTGGAGCACATCCAGGTGCCGCCGGAGCTGATGGCGTATCTGTCCCCCATGGAAACGCCCCAGGGAGTGCTGTTTACCCTGGAGCGGCGGGAGTGGCCCATGCCGAAGGCAGGGAAGGGCCGCTATCTGGCGTTGGACGGACTGCAGGACCCGGGCAACGTCGGTACCATCTGGCGCACGGCAGACGCGCTGGGGGCGGACGGACTCTTTCTCCTCCACCACTGCGCCGATCCCTTCCACCCCAAGACGGTGCGCGCCACCATGGGAGCCTGCTTCCGCCTTCCGGTGTGGGAGGTGGGCCTTGACGAGCTGAGCGCCCTTGCCGCCGCTGGGTCTATGACCCTGTGCGCCGCAGCCCTAGGCGACGACTGCAGGACGCTGGGCGCCTTTGCGTTGGACGGCTGTATCCCCATCGTGGGCAACGAGGGCCACGGGATCTCGGAAGAGGTGCTGGCGCAGTGTGAACAACGGATCAAAATTCCCATGCGGGAGCGGTGCGAATCGCTGAACGCAGCGGCCGCGGCCACCATCCTCCTGTGGGAGATGGCCCGGGGACATTGAGAACGAAACGAGAGAGGAGGGGCGGAAGATGGCGAGCCTGAAATACTGGCTGTGGCTGACCACGCGGAAGGGACTGTCCAACGTGGGCGTATTCGGCCTGCTGGACCATTTCGGAACGCCGGAGGCCGCCCATTTCGCCGACCCGGCGGAATACGACCTGGTGCCGGGGCTGACCCGGGCGGGAAAGGCGTCGCTGCTGGATAAATCCATGGCGGAGGCGGAGCGCATCCTTTCCGAATGTGACCGGCTGGGACAGCGCATTCTCACCTTCGGCGACGCAGCCTACCCGGAACGTTTGCGGAATATCTACGACCCTCCCGCGGTACTCTATCTGCAGGGAAAAGACATCGATTTTGACGACCAGGTGGCCATCAGCCTGATCGGGACCAGAGAACCCACGGCTTACGGGATCGCCCAGGCCCAGCGGTTGGGTTACGACTTGGCAGCCCAGGGCGCGGTGGTGGTGTCCGGGCTGGCCAGAGGACTGGACAGCGAGGGCCTGCGCGGCGCCCTGCGGGGCGGCGGAACGGTCTGTGGCGTGCTGGGCTGCGGGCTGGACGTGGTCTATCCCAGGGAAAACAAGTTCCTCTACCGGGACGTGGCTGCGGCGGGACTGCTGATCAGCGAATACCCGCCGGGAACAGAGGTCAAGGGGAGCAATTTCCCCGTCCGCAACCGCATCATCAGCGGCCTGTCTCTGGGCGTGGTCGTGGTAGAGGGCGGCTTCACCTCCGGGACCCAGATCACCGCCCGGGCGGCGCTGGATCAGAACCGGGACGTGTTCGCCGTACCGGGGCCGGTGGACGCGCCCATGAGCTATACCCCCAACCAGCTGATCCGCCGGGGCGAGGCCGTTTTGGTCACCTCGGCCAGCGATATTTTGCAGGAATATCAGGGCATTTACCCCCACAAGATCAAGATAAAACCGGGCTTGGCCCCCGACACCCCGGCAATCGCGCCGGGGGTCCGTCCCCGGCCTGAACCGGCCGCGGCGGACGGGCCGGAAGGGGCCTCCGATGCCCCGGCCCAACCGGCCAAGGAGGAAAAAGGGGTTGACAAGGGGGAGGAAATTCCCTATATTCATTGGAAGAAGCTCACCCCCGCGCTGACCGACGACCAGCGGGACGTGCTGCTGGCCCTCCGGGAACGCAGCCTGGTGCTGGACGAGATCGTGGAGGCCACCCAGATCCCCACCCGGCGGTGCACCTCGGCGGTGGTGATGCTCCAGCTGGCGGGCTTTGTCAGCGAGGAAGCGGGGCGGCGGTTCGCCGCCGCCGTGCGGATCTATACAGAATAAGAATCTTTCATTGACCGGGAGGCAAGCTATGGCAAGCAAGACCAATTTGGTGATCGTGGAGTCACCCGCCAAGGCGAAAACCATCGGAAAATATCTTGGGACGGAGTATCAGGTGATCGCCTCCATGGGCCACGTCCGCGACCTGCCCAAGAGTAAGCTCAGCGTAGACGTGGACAACGGCTTTGCGCCCAACTATCAGCCTATTCAGGGGAAAGAGGACATCATCCGTGACCTGAAAAAGGCTGCGAAGAAGAGCGACAAAGTTTTTCTCGCCACCGACCCGGACCGGGAAGGGGAGGCCATCTCCTGGCACCTGAAGGAGCTGTTGGAGCTGCCGGACGACCGCACCTACCGGGTCACCTTCAACGAGATCACCAAAAAGGTGGTCACCGAATCCATCGCCAAGCCCCGGGCCATCGACCAGAACCTGGTGGACGCCCAGCAGGCCAGGCGCATCCTGGACCGCATCGTGGGCTATGAGCTGTCCCCCCTCCTGTGGAAGAAGATCCGCCGGGGCCTGTCCGCCGGGCGGGTGCAGTCCGTCGCCACCCGTCTGGTGGTGGAGCGGGAGGAGGAGATCCGCGCCTTTGAGAGCCAGGAGTACTGGTCCATCGACGTGGACCTCTCCCGGATCGCCCCCAATGTTGGAAAATTCAAGGCCTCCTTCCACGGCAAGGACAAGAAGCAGGAGCTGCACAGCCGGGATGAGGTAGACACCATTTTAAACGCTGTAAAAGGGGAAGACTTTACAGTTTCTCAGGTGAAGCGGCAGGACAAGCTCCGCAATCCTGCGCCGCCGTTCATCACCTCCACCCTCCAGCAGGAGGCGTCCCGCAAGCTGGGGATGCCCCCCCGCCGCACCATGTCCATCGCCCAGCAGCTCTACGAAGGCGTGGACATCACCGGGGAGGGGACTGTGGGTCTGATCACCTATATGAGAACGGACTCTCTGCGCCTCTCCGAGGAGGCCATCGCCGCGGCCCGCAGCTTCATTTTGGGCCGCTACGGGCAGGCCTATTATCCCGACAAGCCCCGGCGGTACAAGGCGAAATCCGGCGCCCAGGACGCCCACGAGGCCATCCGGCCCTCCGACGTGCGGCTGGACCCGGACAGCATCCGCAAGGACCTCACCGCCGAGCAATATAAGCTCTACAAGCTGATCTGGAGTCGCTTTTTGGCCTGTCAGATGGCGTCGGCCGTCTATGACAGCGTGTCCATTGACGTGGAAAGCGCGGGTTATCTCTTCCGGGCCAACCATTCCTCTATGAAGTTCAGTGGCTTTACAGCCGTGTACGAGGAAGGGCGGGACGACGAGGAGGAGATCGCGCAGTCGCCGCTGCCCGACTTGAAAGAGGGAGAAACCGTAAAGGCAGACAACTTTACGCCTGAACAGCACTTTACCCAGCCCCCCGCCCGGTACACCGAGGCCACATTGATCCGTGCCTTGGAGGAAAAGGGCATCGGGCGGCCTTCTACCTATGCCCCCACGGTGTCCACCATCATGGACCGGGAGTATGTGGTGAAGGAAGGGCGCAATCTGCGGCCCACGCCGCTGGGCGAGGTGGTCACCGGCCTGATGCGGGACAAGTTCCCCGATGTAGCCGATCCCACCTTCACCGCTCGGATGGAAGAGCGGCTGGATCAGGTGGAGTCCGGCGAGGAGAACTGGGTCAAGCTGCTGGACAGCTTCTACGGCGAGTTTGAAAGCAACCTGAAAAAGGTGGAAAACGAGCTGGACGGTACCCGGCTCAAGGTGCCCGACGAGGTCTCGGAGGAGATCTGTCCCCAGTGCGGCAAGCAGCTGGTGGTGAAGTCGGGGCGGTTTGGGCGGTTTTTGGCCTGCCCGGGCTGGCCGGAGTGCGACTTCACCATGCCCCTGGTGGTGGAGATGCCCGGGAAGTGCCCCAAGTGCGGCAGCCGCATTTTGAAGCGCACAGGCAAGAGCAAAAAGACGGGAAAGCAGTATGTGTTCTACTGCTGCGAACGCCGCAGCGCCAAGGACGAGAGCAAGAAGTGTGACTTTATCACCTGGGACGTGCCGGTGAAGGACAACTGCCCGGTGTGCGGCCAGACCATGTTCAAGACCGCGGGCAAGGGGGCGCATAAGCCCTTCTGCATCAACGAGCAGTGCTCCAACTTCACCCCCGAGGAAAAGCGGGGCGGCTACCGTCGCAAGGCCGCCGATGGGGAGGCCGCCGAGGGCAAGGACACGACCAAGAAGACCACAGCCAAGAAAACCACGGCGAAAAAGACCACGGCCAAAAAGACCACCAAGATGGCGGCGGGGAAAAAGCCCGCCGCGAAGAAGTGATGGAGCCGGTCACAGTCATCGGCGCGGGGCTGGCGGGATGCGAGGCGGCCTGGCAGCTGGCCCAGCGGGGCATTCCGGTGATCCTGCGGGAGATGAAGCCGGAGAAAAAGTCCCCCGCCCACCACAGCGACGATTTTGCCGAGCTGGTGTGTTCCAACTCCATGCGTTCAGACCAGTTGGAGAACGCGGTGGGCCTCTTAAAGGAGGAACTGCGGCGGTCGGGGAGCCTGATCCTCTCCTGCGCCGATGCCCACCGGGTGGAGGCGGGCGGCGCGCTGGCAGTGGACCGCTTCGGGTTTTCCGGCGCGGTGACCCGAAAGATCAAGGACCATCCCAACATCACCGTCGTCCCTGGCGAGGTGACGGACATCCCGTCAGAGGGAGAAGTCATCATCGCCACCGGGCCGTTGACCTCTGACGCCCTGTCTGAGAGCATCCGGGCCTTTTTCGGCGGGGAGGAGTACCTCAGCTTTTTTGACGCCGCCGCGCCGCTGGTGAGCTTTGAGAGCGTCGACCTGGACCAGGCGTGGTTTGCCTCCCGTTACGACAAGGGGACCGCGGACTACATCAACTGCGCTATGAATGAGGAGGAGTACGACGCCTTTTGGCAGGCGTTGACCACCGCTCAGGAGGCGGAGGTCCACGGCTTTGAGGACGCGGGGGTGTTTGAGGGCTGTATGCCCGTGGAGGTCATGGCCCGCCGGGGCCGGGACACCCTGCGCTACGGTCCGTTGAAGCCCAAGGGCCTGACGGACCCCAAGACGGGGAAGGAGCCGTACGCCGTGGTGCAGCTTCGCCGGGACAACGCCCAAGGGAGCGTCTACAACCTGGTGGGCTTCCAGACCCATCTCCGTTTCCCGGAGCAAAAGCGGGTGTTTTCCATGATCCCGGCGCTGAAAAGCGCAGAATTTCTTCGTTACGGCGTGATGCACCGCAACACCTACCTCAATTCTCCCAGACTGCTGGACCGCTATTACCGGGTGCGCAGGGAGCCGAGGGTGATGTTCGCGGGACAGGTCACAGGCGTGGAGGGGTATGTAGAGTCCACCGCCTCGGGTTTTGTGTGCGCTGTGGAGCTGGCTCACCGCCTGCTGGGCAAGCCACCGGTGGATTTTCCCACGGAAACGGCTCTGGGCGCGCTGGCGGGGTATATCTCCAACGAGAGTGTGACGGATTTCCAGCCGATGAACATCAATTTTGGCATTATCCCGCCCCTGGACCATAAGGTGAAGGGAAAACGGAACAAAAACGCCGAGTTGTCCGCGCGGGGGCTGACCGCGCTGGCGCAGCTGGAGCTATAAGGAGGGCTGGACATGAAGGTGATCGTAGACGCCATGGGCGGCGACAATGCTCCTCAGAGCAACATCAAGGGCGCGCTGAACGCCATCCGGGAGTATGGGGTGGACGTGGCGCTGGTGGGCGACGGAAAGACCATTCTGGAGGGCCTGAAGAGCCTGGGAGAGGACACCCTCCCCAAGGGTCTTGAGGTCATCCACGCCAGCGAGGTCGTCACCATGGACGACGACCCGGCGACGGCCTTCCGCCGGAAAAAGGACTCCTCCCTGACTGTGGGCCTGACCCTGCTCAACGACGGTGGGGGAGACGCCTTCGTGTCCGCCGGATCCACCGGCGCGCTGCTGGCGGCGGCCACGCTGCTGACCAAGCGGGTGAAGGGCATCCGCCGGGCGGCGATGGCCCCCGTGGTGCCCACAGGGGGCGGCGGCGCGGTGCTCATCGACTGCGGCGCCAACGCGGAGTGTACGCCGGAATACCTGCTGCAGTTTGCCTATATGGGTAGCTTTTACGCCAAACGGGTGCTGGGCCGGGAGGCACCGAAGGTGGGGCTGCTGAACATCGGCGTGGAGCCGTCTAAGGGCACCAAGCTCCAAAAGGAGACCTACTTACTGCTGCAAGAGGCGGGGCAGAGCGGACGCATCAACTTCGTGGGGAACGTGGAGGCCCGGGAGGCGGTGGAAGGCGCGGTGGACGTCATCGTGGCCGACGGGTATTCCGGGAACATCTTCCTCAAGACCGTGGAAGGGGCCGGGCTGTTCCTGGGCCGCCAGATGAAGGGCATGTTCAAGAAGAATACCGTCACCAAGCTGGCTGCGCTGCTGGTGAAGGACGGCATCCGGGACTTCAAGGCCCTGCTGGACTCCGACCGGGTGGGCGGCACGGCGCTGATCGGCATTTCCAAGCCGGTGATCAAGGCCCACGGCTCGTCCAACGCGGTGGCCATCCAGAACGCCATCCGCCAGGGCTTTACCCTGGCCCAGTCGGGTCTGATCGACGACATTACCGCAAACGTGGGATATATGTGCTTGGAGCGGGAAAAAATGTTGGACGAAGGGACGGAAAAATCTGCAAGAGCTATTGACACATGAGGCAAAACTTTCTATTATAACAGAGCGATATATGGCGGCTGTGTGCCGCCCAAAAGGAGCGAAGGAAATGTTTGAAGAAATTGCGCAGATCATCGCGGAGCAATTTGGCGTGGATGTGGACAGCATCACTCCCGACACCACCTTTGAGGAGGACCTGAGCGCGGACTCCATTGACATTGTGGAGCTGAGCATGGCGCTGGAGGACGAATACGCCATCGGAGAGATGTCCGAGGACGCGCTGGCCGCCATTACCACCGTGGGCGACCTGGTGCAGTATATTCAGTCCCACATCGAGGAGTAAGCGCGCGATGCACCCGTTGGAGGACGTGCTGGAATACCACTTTGAAAAGCCGGAGCTTCTGGAGCAGGCGCTGACCCACAGCTCATACGCCAACGAACGTCTGGGCGGCGCGCTGGATTGCAACGAGCGCCTGGAATTTCTGGGGGACGCGGTGCTGGGCATGGTGGTGGGCGACCACCTCTACCGGGAGCACCACGACCTTCCAGAGGGCGACCTGACCCGCCTGCGGGCCTCTATGGTCTGCGAAGAGGCGCTGGCGGAGGTGGCGAAGGACTGGAGCCTGGGCGGCTATATCCGTCTGGGCCACGGCGAGGCTCTGAACGGCGGACAGGAGCGGGCGTCCATCCTGGCGGACGCGGTGGAAGCCGTGCTGGCCGCCATTTATCTGGACGGCGGTATCGCCCAGGTACGCCGCACGATCCGCCGGTTCATCCTGAGCCACGAGGCGACCACAGGCCGGACCAGAGACCACAAAACGGCGCTGCAGGAGTTTATCCAGCAGGAGAGCGGCCATGTGCTGGCCTATGAACTGATGTCCGCCCAAGGCCCGGACCACCAAAAGACCTTCACCATGGCGGTGCTTTTGGACGGGAAGCAGGTGGGCCAGGGCGACGGCCACAGCAAGAAGGAAGCGGAGCAGATGGCGGCCCAGGCAGCCCTGGAGCGGCTGCAAAGCTGATCACAGACAGAAAGATCCCGGCGGGTGACGGCACCCACTGGGATCTTTTTTGCCCGTTCAAAAGAAGATACGCACCGCCAGAGCGGCGGCGCAAAAGCCCACAAAATCGGCGCAGAGGGCGGCAGGAATGGCGTAGCGGGTCTTCTTGATCCCCGCCGCGCCGAAGTAGACCGCCACGGTGTAGAAGGTGGTCTCGGTGGAGCCGAGCATCACCGCAGCTACCCGTCCCACCTGGGAGTTGGGACCATAGGTCTTGATGATGTCCGCCCCTACCCCCAGGGCGGCGGAGCCGCTGATGGGCCGAACCAGCAGCAGCCCCACCGTCTCGGCGGGGATGCCCAGAGCGGACAGCACCGGGGCCAGGGCTTGGGCGGCCAGCTCCAACGCGCCGGAGGCCCGGAGCATGGCGATGGCGGTCATGAGGGCGATGAGAGGCGGGGCGATGCGGTAGATGACGCCAAGCCCCTCGGCGGCGCCGTGGATGATCCCGTCGTAAACGTCCACCCGTTTGCACATGGCGTAGAGGGAAATACCCGCCAGCATCACGGGCATGAGAAGATTCAGCGCGAGAGTCATGGGCGTCACCGGGCCTTTCCGACGGCGGGGGAGAGGAGACGCCGTCGTTCCTCAGACGGCGGCCAAAGGCGGGAGAACACCTTGACGGCGGTGACGCCGGTGAGGATGGACAGGGTGGAGGCCAGCCACACCGCGGGGAGGATATCGAAGGGCGTGGTGCATCCGGCGGCGGAGCGCAGCCCCGCCACAGTGGTGGGAATAAGCTGGATGGAGGCGGTGTTGCACACCACAAACATACAAAGACTGTCGGAGGCGACGCCGGGAGAACGGCGGGCCATGAGCCGGGAGGCCTCCAGCCCCAGTGGCGTGGCGGCGTTGCCCAGTCCCAAAAGGTTGGCGGAGATATTGGCGGACACGGCGTCCATGACCTCCTTGTCCCCGGCAACGCCGGGGAACAGCCGGTGTAAAAGAGGGCGCAGAAGGCGGGACAATTTGTCCGCCAGGCCGCAACGGCGCATGACCTCCATGACCCCGGTCCACAGGCAGAGAAGCCCCGCCATAGAGAGGCACAGCTCCACCCCCTGGGCCGCGCCGGAGACAGCCGCCGCGCCCACCGCCTCGCCGTTGCCGGTGAGCAGGCCGCATACCAGCGAGATCACGATCATCCCCACCCAAAGCGCTGACATTGCCAAGTTCGTCCACATCCTTTCGGGACATGAATATGAAAATGGGACGAAAACTATGACAAGTAACAAAAAACGACAGGGTATTTTGGTTAAAATCGTGGACGAATTAGAATTGACAGTATTCGACAGAAAGGTATATAATGAAGCACCCTTTGACCGACGACGTCGCAGCAGGGAAGGAGAATTTAGATGAAATCCACGGGCATTGTGCGAAAAGTAGATGAGCTGGGACGGATCGTCCTCCCCATCGAACTGCGGCGGACACTGGATATCGCGGAGAAGGACGCGCTGGAGATCTATGTGGACGGGAACAGCGTGATATTGAAGAAATATCAGCCTGCTTGTGTGTTCTGTGGGGAATCCAAGGACATCCGATCGTTCCGCGGGAAAAACATCTGCGCGAATTGCCAACGCGAACTGGCGCGTTGAACAAAGAACAAGATAAAAGTGGTGTTTGGCACTCTCCACGGAGGCCAAACACCGCTTTTTCGTTGGGGATGGCCCTCAGGCTTTCTCTGCCTCCAGCGCCATGGAGTAGAGTAGATTGCGCTTGAGGCCCAGAGCGTCCGCCACCTGGCGGGTGGCGTCCTTGAGGGACAGCCCCTCCTGGCGCAGGGCGCTGACTTGGGCCAGGGCGTCGCCGGGGTCGGGGGCGTTCTCGGCGACCGGCTGCGCCCCCTCCACCACCAGCACGAATTCCCCCTTCGGGGGCTGATCGCGATAACGCTCCACCGCTTGGGCCAGGGTGGTGCGGATGACCTCCTCGTGGAGCTTGGTCAGCTCCCGGCAGAGAGCCAGCCGGCGGTCCGGACCAAAGACGGCGGCCAGATCCTGAAGGGTGGTCAAAAGCTTGTGGGGGGCCTCATAAAAGATCATGGTGCGCGGCTCATGCTGCAGGGAGTTCAGATGGTCCCGACGGTTTTTCTTGTTCATGGCCAAAAAACCCTCAAAGGTAAAGCGCCCGGTGGGCAGTCCGGAGACGGAGAGGGCGGTGGTGAGGGCGCAGGGACCGGGGAGGGCGATCACGTCCACGCCGTGTTCCACACACAGCTTGACCAGCTCCTCCCCGGGGTCGCTGACGGCGGGGGTGCCCGCGTCGGACACCAGCGCGCAGGTCTCGCCGTCCAGGAGACGCTTTAAAATGGCCTGTCCGCCGGCTTCCGTGTTGTGGCGGTAGTAGGCCACCATGGACTTTTTGATGGAAAAATGGTTGAGCAGCTTCAGGGTGACCCGGGTGTCCTCGGCGGCGATGAAGTCGGCCTGGGAGAGAGTCTCCACCGCGCGGGGAGACAGGTCGGAAAGATTGCCGATGGGGGTGGGGACCAGGTAAAGAGTGCCGGGCATAGCGCCGCCGCCTTTCTTTGGTGGATTCCTGATCAGTATATCATAGTTGCGGCTTGCAAGCAACGCCTGAGCGTGGTATACTATTCAACAACGCTTTGATTTTGTGGTGAAAGGACGGAGGAATATGCTGAAGCTCTTACAGCGGTTGGAGGAAGACTGCACCTTGACCAACGCCCAGCTGGCGGCGCTAGTGGGCTGCACAGAGGATGAGGTGATCAAGGCCCGCAAGGACCTGGAGGAGCAACGGGTGATCTTGGGCTATAAGGCCATCGTAGACTGGGACCGCACCCAGCGGGAGGCAGTGACCGCCCTCATTGAGGTGAAGGTCACCCCCCAGCGGGGAGAGGGCTTTGACCGCATCGCCCAGCGCATCTACCAGTATGACGAGGTGGAGAGCGTGTATCTCATGTCGGGGGCCTTTGACTTCACCGTCATCATCTCGGGACGGACGCTTCGGGAGGTGGCCCAGTTCGTGGGGGAAAAGCTGGCCCCCATTGAGGATGTGACAGGGACCGCCACCCACTTCATCCTGAAAAAGTACAAAGAAAAGCACTTGATCTTCCCCACCCAGGAGGTTCAAGAGGAAAGGTTTGTGTTTGAATGATGGATTACAGTAAGATCATGTGCCGCCGGGTGCAGGACATTCACCCCTCCGGCATCCGAAAATATTTTGATCTGCTCCAAGGAATGGAGGACGGCATCTCTCTGGGCATCGGCGAGCCGGACTTTCAAACCCCGTGGCACATTCGTGACGCGGGTATCTACTCTCTGGAGCGGGGCTTTACGAAATACACCCCCAACGCGGGCCTGAGCGATCTGCGCGCCGCGATCTCCCGATACTTAAAGCGGCGGTTCGACCTGGAATACGCGCCCACGGGAGAGATCCTGGTTACGGTGGGCGGCAGCGAGGCGTTGGACCTGGCGTTTCGCTGCCTCCTGGAGCCGGGGGACGAGGTCATCATTCCCGCGCCATCCTTTGTGTGCTACGGCCCGCTGGTGTCCATGATGCACGGCGTGCCTGTGATAGTGGAGACCAAGGCGGAGGACGAGTTCCGCCTCACGCCGCAGCAGCTCAAGGCCGCCATTACGCCCAAGACCAAGGCGGTGGTGCTGCCCTTCCCCAACAACCCTACCGGCGGCATTATGCGCCGGGAGGACCTGGAGGCGCTGGCCGACGTGCTCCGTGGTACGGACATCATGGTCGTCTCCGACGAGATCTACGCGGAGTTGACCTACGGCGGGCACCATGTGTCCATGGCGAACCTGCCCGACATGAAGGAACGCACCATTGTGATCAACGGCTTCTCCAAGGCCTACTCCATGACGGGCTGGCGGCTGGGCTATGTCTGCGGCCCCAAGCCCCTTGTGTCCGCCATGACCAAGCTCCACCAGTACGGCATTATGTCCGCCCCCACCACCAGCCAGTACGCCGCCATCGAGGCACTGAACGAGGGAGATAAGGACATCGAGGCCATGCGGGAGGAGTATGACGGCCGCCGCCGCTTCTTGGTGGACGGCTTCCGTAAGCTGGGGCTGGATTGCTTTGAGCCGCGCGGGGCGTTTTACACCTTCCCCTGCATCAAGTCCACCGGATTGTCCAGCGAGGAATTCTGCGACCGCTTCCTGGCCGCCGAGCGGGTGGCGGTCATTCCCGGCTCCGCCTTCGGCCCGGGCGGCGAGGGGTATGTGCGGGCGTGCTACGCCGCGTCCATGCGGGATCTGGCCACCGCGCTGGAACGGCTGGAGCGGTTCCTGAATACACTGAAGCACTGAGAGAGGGGCGAGCGGGATGAACATTGTCTGTCTGGACATGGAGGGCGTTTTGACGCCGGAGATCTGGGTGGAGTTCGCCCGGGAGAGCGGGATCCCCGAGCTGACCCGCACCACCCGGGACGAGCCGGACTACGATAAGCTGATGGCGTGGCGGATCGGCGTTCTGAAGGAGCACGGCATGGGCATCAAGGAGATCCAGGCGGTGATCGCCCGGATCGATCCGCTGCCCGGGGCCAAGGCGTTTCTGGATACCCTGCGCCGGGAGACCCAGGTCATCATCGTCAGCGATACCTTTGAAGAATTCGCTCAGCCCTTGATGGAAAAGCTGGGCTGGCCCTGTATTTTCTGCAACAATTTGATCATCAACGACCATGGGGAGATCACGGGCCACAAAATGCGCTGCGCGGAGACCAAGCTGACTACGGTGCGCGCCCTTCAGTCCATGGGCTTCGACACCGTCGCTGCGGGAGACAGCTACAACGACCTGGGGATGATCCAGGCCAGCAAGGCGGGCTTCCTGTTCCGCTCCACCGACGAGATCAAGGCGGCCCACCCGGACATTCCGGCGATGGAGGAATACGCGGAGCTGCTGCGGGCCATCAAAAACGTCCTGTGAACGCCATGCCGGGACAAGAGCTGGCCTACGCCAAGATCAACCTGTCGCTGGACGTGCTGGGCAAGCGGGAGGACGGCTACCACGAACTTGCTATGGTGATGGAGACAGTGGATCTGGCAGATACGCTGACCTTTCTCCGCGAAGGGGAGGGACTGCGGGTAGAGAGCCAGGTGAGCTTTCTCCCCACAGACCGCTCCAACCTTGCTGCGGCAGCAGCGCTGGCCTTTCAAAAGGCGACGGGGTGTAATGTGGAACCCCTTGTCATTCGGATGGACAAGCGTATTCCGGTCTGCGCCGGGACGGCGGGGGGCAGCTCAGACGCGGCGGCGGTGCTTCGCTACCTGAACCGTGCTATGGAGACCCGTCTTTCCCTGGCGGAGCTGCAGACGATCGGCGAGACGGTTGGCTCGGACGTGCCCTACTGCGTCATGGGCGGCACGGCGCTGGCAGAGGGCAGGGGAGAACGGCTGACGGCTCTGCCGTCGCTGCCCAAGTGTGCGGTGGTGCTGTGCAAGCCCCACTTCTCCATTTCCACTGGGGCGTTGTTCAGCCAGATCGACCGCTGTAAGATCAAGCGCAGGCCGGACACCAGGGGAATTTTGGCGGCGCTGGAGGCCAACGACCTGCAAGGGGTGGCGCGGCGGCTCTACAATGTGTTTGAGGACGTTCTCCCGCCCCGGCAGAAGCGAACGGTGGAGAACATCAAAAACACGCTGGTGAATCAAGGCGCGTTGGGCGCGGCCATGACGGGAACGGGGCCGACCGTGTTTGGATTGTTTGACAGCGAAGCCGCCGCCCAAGCCGCTTGTGACGAACTACTGAAATACTTCCCCAGCACATTTTTGTGCCATACCGTATAAAAGAAACCATCTTCGGTTAGAATCCGAGCAAATCGGATGAAACGGAGATGGTTTCTTTGTGTCATAAGCTGCGGCGCTGGGAGAGCGCGCTATTGATCGGGCTGGCTTGCGCCATGCTGTGGGCCTCCGCACTGGGGGCAGAGCAGGACGCGTTGGCCGATCAGGTGGTGCGGCTCCATGTGGTGGCGAACTCAGACAGCGAATCCGACCAGGCATTGAAACTGCAGGTGCGGGACGCGGTGCTGGCGGCGGCGACGCCCGCTTTGACCGGGTTGGACCGGCAGGAGGCGTTGGAGACGCTGGAGGCGCGGCTGTCCGACCTCGCCGACGCGGCGGCAAAGGTGGTGGGGGAGGAGGGGTACGACTACCCTGTGACCGTCAGTCTGCAAGAGGAGCGGTTTCCCACCAAACGCTACGAGGACTTTGCCCTGCCTGCCGGGGAGTACACCGCTTTGCGGGTGCAGATCGGCAGCGGCGGGGGACACAACTGGTGGTGCGTAGTGTTTCCGCCGCTGTGCATGGGGAGCGTGGAAGAGACTGCCCAGCTGGACGACCGGGATCGTGCCCTCGTTACTGGGGAGACGGAGGGTTATATTGTGAAATTTAAGGCAATAGAAATTTGGGAAAATTTGAAGGCCAGGTTTTCATAATTCGGGAGGTTGTTGCGGCTGAAAGCCTTGTGGCAGAAGAGATTTGAGCATATGCGAACACCCAACATAGTCGAGGTGCACAAAAATGGGCCCTCCTTGTTGGCAACTATTGAAATATCGCACAAAAGTGCTATAATGGTACCGACTATGAGACTGCGGTCTCATGTGAGTCGGAGAAGGTCTCCGGCTAAGACAATTTCTCACAGGAGGGACACGGTATGAAAAGAAGTGGAAAACGGCTGTTGGCGTTGCTCCTTTGCTTAGCAATGGCGCTGACGCTTCTGCCCATGTCTGTGCTGGCGGCTCGGGACGACGCCGAGCTACCCGCCACCCCGGCAGAGGCGGAGACAACGGCAAGCAAGGCTGAGCTGCCCGTCACCGCGACGGAGGGCGACGAGAGTGCCAGCTTGGCAGACGGCACATCCACCGCACCGGACGGCGCGACAGCGGATACCTGGGTTCAGATCGTAGGCAGTAAGGTGTCTGGCTCTGTTGATCCCCGGGTAGAGGACGGTAAGATCGTGCTGTCAGCCGCCGCAGCGAATGGAAATAATATCAATGGCGATAATCCGGCTATCTTTGTGGATACGGACATGAATAAAGCGTTGTCGGCTTTGGCTGATGATACGGAAAGGACGCTTTCCTTTACCCTGACGCCGTCGGGCTCGGGTGCCTGGATGGGCTTTGCCCTCCTACTCCGGTATGACGGTACGACCGGGGCGAGCATCCATACATACCAAATCGGCTATCCTTCCGGTGAAACCACTGGATGGTTCACCGAAAACTTTGGTGCTGGCGATGCCTATGGTTATCCTGGTTTTACCGGCCCGGATATGACTGCGGATCAGCCGGTGGACTTTGAGATCACCTGGACGGAGAGCGCCGGCATTTCGTCCTTTAAGATTGGCGGTCAAAGTATAACTTTGAGCGCTGAAAAAGGCTTGACCACGGTTCCCGCTCTCAGTGGTGATAATACCGATGGCCTCAAGGGCGTGGGCTTTAAGGTGGCGACAAAGAACGGGAGCGCGACCACCCTGCGACTGTCTAATGTCCACTATACTGGTCAGCAGTCGATCACCAGCTACACCGTGTCCGGTACGGTTACGGACGGGACCAATCCGCTGGCTGATGTGACGGTGAGCGCGGGCAACGGCAAGACGGCCACCACAGACGCTCAGGGCGCGTACTCTCTGGAGCTGGCTGACGGTACGTATACGCTGACGGCCACCAAGACGGGGTATGATGACGCGACCAAGTCTGTCACGGTGAACGGCGCGAACCTGACCGGCCAGAACATGACCATGACGGCGAAGACCGTTTTCACCCTTCCCACCGATGGTGTGACGGATGATACTTGGGCGCGCGATACGGCGGCTGACAGCACCGCAGGCAAGACCAGCGTTCCTGGCTCTATCTGCGAGAAGACCGCCAACGGCGTGCATCTGAAATCTTCCACTGCCGACGGAAACGGTCATGAGGCGGCCAGTGCGGAGCGCAAAACTTGGCCCGGCGTTTTCCTCAATCAGACTGCCAACACAGCCCTGGCGGCTGTCGATGGAGACCGCTTTGTGGAGGTGACCTTCGTTCGGGCCGCTGGTTCCAACCCCCGCTTCGGCCTGATCCTCAACTATGAGAGTCCCACCAGCGGGTTCTTTGTGGGCTGCAACACCGAAAGTAGCGGATGGTTCCTGGAAGGCTATAAGCCGGATGGCACCAGCAACTGGCAGGGCTTGCCCAGCGGAGGTACGACCCCTGCTGTTGGGGTAGAAACTACCCTCCGTATTGAGTGGAACCAGACCAAGCTGATTGGTGTGTGGCAGAACGGCGAGAAAATCATCAATGAGTACACCTTCCTGAACACCTACACCGGCAAGGGTGTGGGCTTCCGGATGAACAACTATAGAACCGATGGAGTCGACACCACCTCTGAATTCTACATTAAGGAAATGCACTATTCCGGCCAGACCACCGTGACCGCCTATCCTGTGAGCGGTACAGTGTCTGACGCCAACGGCGCGTTGGCTGGGGTGACGGTGAGCGCGGGGGAGGGCTATACCACCACCACCGACGCCAATGGCGCTTACCGGCTGATCCTCCCCGAGAACAAGGCCTATACCCTGACCGCCACCAAGGACGGCTATTCCACCGCGACCGAGACGGTTGCGACCTTGACTGCGGCGGTGACCAAGGATATCACCCTGACCAAGCTGCCCGTGGTCTCCGGCACGGTGACGGAAGAAGCCACCGGAAACGCGGCGATCCCCGGGGCCACGGTAACGCTGACCTCCGGTACGGGCGCTAACGCCGTGACCAAGACGGCGACCACCGATCAAAACGGCAGTTACAGCATCAGCGTTCCCAACGGAACTTATACCATCACGGTTTCTGCCGCCGGCTATGCCAGCAAGACGGAGGAAAATGTGGCCGTCTCTGCCGATACCACCAAGAACTTCACGCTGGTGGAGAGCCTGGACGCCTACCACGTGCTGGAAAGCACAGGGATGAGAGTCCTGGTGAGCAAGACCTTCCCGCAGGTCGTGGAATACCGCCTGACTGGTGGCCAGCGGATGGACGGCCAGAAGGAAGAACTCAGCACCATCAAGATCAACGGCACCGTGGCTACGCTGGGTACCATCACCAGCGCCCTCAGCGCCGACAAGAAGACGGTTACTTATACCATTCCCATGACCGCGCCAGTGGCTGCCACCATGACCGCCCGGCTGACGGTGGACACCAGCAAGGACGATATGAAGCTCAACGACCCCAGCAGCGATTCCGCCGGGCGGACCCTGGGCTTTTTCATCGACAAGGTGGAGTACACCAACAATGACCGGCTCACCAACCCGGTGAAGAACATTGAAATCCCCAACCATTTCCTGGTGTCGGTCAACAGCACCCAGGCGGGTGCCCAGATGACAGGCGCGAAAATGGGCAACAACAGCGTGACGACCAATGATATTACTTATTTGGCCGAGTTGAACAAGACGCTGAATTGGAGCGGCACGTTCTTTGCGGCGTTCATTTCCAACAACTCTTTGGCGGCTAGCATTACCAGCAACTCCTCCCTGAATGGGAACATCGCCGGTTCGGGCACTGCGCCCAACGAGATCCGGTTCGTGTCTGACGGGACGAATTGCACCATCGGCCTCTCCAGCATTTCCTGGCCCTATGACTATTTGCTCTCCGACAGTAACCCCGGCGGAGAGGATCACACCGCCAACCTGACAGCGGAGCAGAAGGTGGTTCAGGAAGACCTGCGGGAAACTCCCTTCGCCAAGGTGGTTATTGCTCCCGAGCAGAACAACGACGGTACGGTCAACTGGCAGGACGGCGCCATCGCCCTCCGGGAGACAGTCATGCACGTGCCCGCCAACAGCGCACTGGTGCGCGACCAGGTGAGCACCCGTATTGCCCTGAACTTTGGCTCCCAGGCCCAGAACCCCTTCCTCACCAGCCTGGATAACGCCAAACGGGTGGCTGCCCACACCGACGGTCTGGGCCAGATGATCGTTCTGAAGGGCTATGCCAACGAGGGCCACGACTCCGGCCACCCCGATTATTGGGATATGGGAACCCGTATGGGCGGCGCTACCGACTTCGCCACCATGCTGGCCGAGGGTAAGAAGATCGGCGCGTACTTTGGCATTCACACCAACGCCAGTGAGATGTACGCCGAGGCCAAGGCGGTGAGCGAGGAGCTTATCCGTTACCGCGGCATGAATAACACCATCGTGAACTGGGGCTGGCACTGGCATGACACCGCCATCAAGCTCCGCGCCCTCTATGATCTGGGTACCGGCAACCGGGCCGAGCGGTACCGCCGGCTGGCCAAGGAGGGCGGCGGCGAGCTGGCCCTGATCTACGTGGACGTTTGGGGCAACGGCACCGGGGGCACCGAGGATTCCTGGCAGACCCGTATGCTGTCCAACGAGATCACCCAGATGGAGAACAAGGGTTGGCGGATCGCCCACGAGTGGGCCAGCGCGAACCCCTATGACTCCACCTGGCAGCACTGGGTCACTGACTTTACTTACGGAAACTACGGCTACAAGGGCGAGTTGAACAGCGCCGTCCTCCGTTTCCTCCTGAACCAGTATAAGGACTCTTTCCCCGCCGACTTTGCCTCTTACGGCGGCGCGTGCAACGCCCCGCTGTTGGGTGGTCCTGCCATGCAGGGCTTTGAGGGTTGGCAGGGCGATGGTGAGTATGACCTCTCCATCTACAACATCTTCAACCAGATGATCCCCACCAAGTTCCTCCAGCACTATGAGATCACCAACTGGACCAACGCGACCGCGGCAGTGAAGATGCCCTATAACGGTGGCGGCGCCGGTGCTTCCCGCAACAACAGCACCCTGAAGGATTGGACGCCTGAGGTCCAGATCAAGCTGAGCGACGGCACCAACAACGTGGTGGTCAACCGTGGCACCAGTCTCACAGGCGAATCCATCGACCTGTCCTCGATGAACACCTTGAACGGCTTCCTGGCAGGCGAGACCGAGTACCGTTCCCGGGTGATGACCCTGAACAACAAAGTCATTCTGAAGGGCGCTCCCGCTTCCGCCGGTGAGGACAATACCTTCCCCGCCAGCAAGGCGACTCTGGAGTACCTGATCCCCTGGTACTGGAATAACGACGGCACCCCGGTGGATGCCGACAACGAGAAACTCTACTACTGGAACGGCAACCAGAACGCCACTTCCAGCAGTCAGTGGGATCTGCCCGACGGCTGGGGGAATTTGAGCACCGTCATCCTCTATGAGCTGTCTGACCAGGGCCGCGGCCCGGCCGTGACTGTGAATGTCAGCGGCGGCAAGGTGACCTTCAACAACATCAAGGCCAACACCGGCTATGTGGTCACTAAGGGCGCGGCCAACGCGGCGGCCCCCACCATTAGCTACACCGCTCCCGGTCAGCACCTGACTGACCCGTCCTTCAACGACGCACACCTGGCCGCCTGGACGAAGGCGGGCGCTGGCACTGCGGAGAAGGTGAACAGTGTCAAGGGCATTTCTGTGCTGAAGCTGACCGGTGCGGTCTCCGTCAGCCAGGTCATGACCGAGATCAAGCCCAATACCAAGTACGCGGTTTACGCCGCAGTGGAAAATAAGGGCGACGCTAAGGCCTACATGAAGGTGACGGATGCCGAGGGCAACGAGTTGGCCTATAACTACACCACCCGTTCCATTGCCGACAACTACATCAGCGGCGACAGCCTGAATAGAAATCATGGTATTGAGGTGGACGGCAGCAAGATCCAGAACATGTATGTGTTCTTTACTGCTCCAGCCAGCGGCGACGTGACCATTACCTTGGGCCGTGAGGCCGGGGACGGCAATATCTACTTTGACGCTGTCCGTGTGGTGGAGACCCAGATGGCTGGCTACATCTACGATGAAAACGGCAAGATCAACGGGCTGACCCAGGACTTTGAACATTCGGCCCAGGGCGAGTGGCCCTTCGTAGTCAGCGGGGTCGAAGGTGTGCAGGATAACCGTCAGCACCTGTCTGAGAAAAATGCGCCCTATACCCAGTCCGGCTGGAACATCAAGGAAGTGGACGATGTCATCAGCGGAAACTGGTCTCTGAAGACCCACGGAATTGCGGGCGGACAAAGCTTGGTCTATCAGACTATCCCCCAGAACTTCCGCTTTGAGCCGGGCAAGACCTATACCGTCAGCTTTGACTATCAGATGGGCTGCGAGAACCTGATGCAGGTAGTCATTGGTGACGGCGCTTGGAACGGCATCAACAGTTGCCAGACCATTCCTCTGGAGATGGCCAAGGGCACCGGTTTTGAGGGCTATCCCAGTGCTGGGATAGCTGCCGGTACGGGCACAAAGACCTGCACCTTTACGGTCGTGGGCAGCGAGTCTGGCCAGACCTGGATCGGCATCGCTACCGCCGGGGGTTCCTTCAATAACACCGGTATCCCTGATACAGATGAGTATGCGCTCTATTTCAGCGGCCGAGGCGACTTCATTTTGGATAACCTGTCCATTACCGTCAGCCCTGTGGACAAGAGCGAGTTGAACAAGCTGGCTGCAGAAGCCGCTGGTATGGCGGAAGCCAGCTACAATGAAAAGGTCACGGGTGCTTGGGCCGCTTTCGTTGCTGCACGCACCGCCGCTGACGCGGTTTTGGAGAACGTCGAAGCTACCCAGGCTCAAGTGGACGACGCGCTCGTCGCGTTGGAGAACGCCATCGCTGACCTGGAAAAGGTCGTGGTCGTCATTTCCGGTACAGTGACCTGTGGTGATAATGCCGTGGCTGGCGCAGTCGTTACGCTGGAGAACACAAGCTACCGGCCTGTGGGGCTTACTGCCACCACTGACGCGGAGGGCAAATTCAGCTTCACCAGCACGGATGAGATCACTCTGGCAGTGACGAGCTACAAATTGAAGGTCCAGTCCGCCGGCTATCTGGTGAACACCTTCAACGCTGTGGCGATCACGAAGACGAACCCCACCAGCGAGACCGCTTGTGAGTTGGTGGCGGAGTCTACCGAAGGCATTATCTATTCCAATAACTTTGACAACGGCGATGTGTCCATGATGGGCGCGCTGACCACCGGGGATGATATTCCCACTTGGGAAGCCGTGGACTACAACGGCAGCAAGGCCTTGAAGGTGACATTCAACGCCAACTCGGGTGAGACCCGCGGCATTAACAACGTGGTAGACAAGACAGTTCAGGTCAAGAACGGCACGGTCTCCTTCGATGTGACCGGCCTGACCAACACGTTGCGTCTGGGTGTGACCCTCCGGGCGACCGGCCCGAATGACCGTATCTTCGTCGGACAGGAGGATAACTACGCCAAGTGGTTCTGGGAGTGGTGGAATGGTAGCAACAGCTCGTATGAAGATCCGACCGTGAAGGACATCGGCGTCTATCCGGGCGAGACCCGCCGGGTCCGTGTGGAGCTGAACGAACAGAATGTTCAGGTGTTTGTGGACGGCGTTCAGATCTACAACTCCACCATGACCGGCGCGCCCGATACTGCCGGTTGGGTCGGCATCAACATGAGAAACAACGCGGGCACATCCTACATCTTGGATAACCTGCGGATCGTGTCTAAGGACGCCGCACCGGAAGGCAGCCACACCATCAGCGGTAAGGTCCTGGAGGGCACGACTCCCGTGGCTGGGGCAACAGTGACCCTACTGAATGCTTCCGGCACCCGTTTGACCAGCATCACCACCAACGCCAACGGCGAGTTCAAGACCTCTCCCACCACGGAGACCTCGGTCAAGATCAAGGTGACGGCCGCTGGTTATGTGGATAGCCAGGAAGAAAGCATTGAGCTGAATGCTGACGTTACCAACAAGGAGATCACCTTGGTAGCAGACAAGACGGCGCTGAACACCCTGTATGATGCGCACAAGGATAAGGCACAGGGCAGCTACACCAACAGTAGCTGGGCGGTGTTCCAGACGGCGCTGACCGCTGCCGAGACGGTGAAGAATAAGGAAGGCGCCACGAAGGCTGAGATCGACAAGGCAATCGCTGATCTGACCGCGGCTGTGGAAGGACTGGCAGTGCCGGGCGACAAGACTGAGCTGGACGCGGCGATCACCACTGCGGAAGGCAAGACGGAAACGGACTATACGCCCAAGAGCTGGGCGCCGTTGGCGGAAGCACTGGCTGCCGCTAAGGTAGTGAAGGCAGACGAAAACGCCTCTCAGAGTGAGATCGACGCTGCCACTGCTGTGCTGAACAGCGCACTGGAAGGCTTGAAGGAACGTGCGGACACGGCGGCCCTGCAAGCGGCTTATGACGAGCAGAAGGAAGTCAAGAATGAGGGCTATACCAGTGCTAGCTGGACTGCGTTCCAGAATGCGCTGAAGAAAGCGGAAGATTTGCTGGCCAATCCCAACGCGACACAGGCGCAGGTGGATGCGGCAATTGAGGAGATGGCTGCAGCCAAGGAAGCGTTGACGAAGCAGCCCTCTGGAGGTGGTTCTTCGTCCTCCTCCGGCTCTACCACCACCGAGACCCGGGAGGACGGCAGCAAGGTGACCACCGTCACCAAGCCCGACGGCACCGTCACCGAGACTGTGGAGCAGCCTGACGGCTCCAAGTCCGAGACCGTCACCGACAAGGACGGAGCCGTGACCATCACCGTCACCGACAAGGACGGCGAAGAGCTGGCAAAAGTCGAACTTCCCGCCACCATTCCCGCCCCCGAGACCCGCTTTGACGACGTTCCCGAGGGCCACTGGGCGGATAAGGCCATCCATAACGCGGCCGCCCTGGAGCTGGTGAAGGGCGTTGGAAACAACAAGTTCGACATGGTCGCCCCCATGAGCCGCGGCTCTCTGGCAACGGTGCTCCACCGCCTGTCCCAGGGCAAGACGGACTACGAAACCACCTTCCAGGACGTGGCTGAGGGCAAGTTCTACACCGAAGGCGTGGCCTGGGCCGCGAAGGCCGGTGTTGTTACCGGCTACACCGCCGACATCTTTGCCCCCGAAGACGTGATCACCCGGGAGCAGCTGGCGGTGATGCTGGCGCGGTACGCCAAGCTCATCGGCATGGACACCAAGGCGGACGCAAAAGCCCTTGAACAGTTCGCCGACGGCGAGAACACCGGCAGCTGGGCCGTGAACGGCGTGGCCTGGTGCGTGGAGAACGGTATCCTCCAGGGCAAGGGCGGCAACGTCCTCGATCCCACCACCAACGTCACCCGCGCGGAAGTGGCCGTGATGCTGGACCGGTTCATCGCCCTGATCCAGAAGTAAGCAATCTCTCAAGAACGAAACAAGGAGGCCGCCCGAAATTCGGGCGGCCTCCTTTCCAAAAAGTACGCATTTGTGCTTGCTTTTTCAGGGGGGATGTAGTAAAATTGCATTTGTGGATAATTGCCGAAAAACAGGAAGGGCGGCAAAAAAGTTTAGCCAAAATAACAAGGAGGCTGTTAGCATGAAAAAAGGTTCCAAACATCTGCTCAAGCGCACGTTATCTATCATTTTAGCGTGTGTTATGGTGCTATCTCTGTTGCCGACGGTGGCGTTTGCCGCACGTTGGGACGAGGAAGTGGCGGAGATCCCCGCCGTGGACGAGACGGAGGCCAAGCTAGCCGAGCTTCCGGCGGAGCCTTTCGAGGTGAACGCCGATCTTACGGCGGTCGGGCCGCGGACCTATTACGTCAGTCTCAGCGGCAAGGGCGGCTACAGCGGCCTGAGCGAGGCCGAGCCTCTGCCCGGTCTGGACGCGGTGCCGTGGGATCAGCTTCTGCCCGGCGACAGCGTGCTGCTGAAGAAGGGCGACACCTTCCCCGGCGCCATCCGCATGGTGGGCGTTCACGGCACCGACGCCGCCCCCATCACCATTGGCGCTTACGGCACGGGGAACGCCCCCGTCATCGAGGCCCGGGGCCAGGGTATCTGGCTGCCGGAGACCGGAAATGATAACGGCGCGACCCCCGGCAAATATGTCTCCTCCGGTATTGCCCTCTATGACTGCTCTTATGTGACTGTAAGCGGCCTGACCATCGTCAATGTGCCTGACACCATGAAGACCAGCTTTACTTACGAGGATGGCACGGATTATTCCAGCGACAAAATGGTTTATTCCGGGATCGGCGTAGCCGCCGACGGCGTTGGCACGTCTGAGGGCATTACCCTGGAAGGCATCACCGTCCGCGGCAACAGCGATTTGGTCGCGGTCAAGACGGATACGTCTTCCACCATAAGCACCTCCGGCGTGACCACTGGCGCGGCGGCGACCGCGCGCACCTATACCAACGCCAGCGGAACCTACTATGTCAGTTCCCTAAACGGCAGCGACAGTAACAACGGTACCAGCCCGGATCAGGCGTTTTACAGCCTTCATAAGATCAACGAACTGAACCTCCAGCCGGGCGCAAAGGTGTACCTGGAATACGGTTCCGTTTTTGAGAACCAGTACCTCCATGTCAATGGCGGCGGCGCGGACGGCAACCCCGTCATCATCGACGCCTATGGCAAGGTGAGCAGCTCCAAGCCGGTCATCAACACCAACGGCGAGGGCGTTTGGTACCAGAACTATCGCAAAAACTTGGATAACGCCGGGCACCTGACCCACGGCTATGTATCCTCCAGCATCCTTCTTTATGATGTTCCCTTCATCGAGGTCAAGAACATCGCCATGACCAACTTTGGCCGCTACGGCGAGACCCCGGGTGCGGACTTCGCCAACCTGGGTAGCTATGACGGCGGCACCGTCCCCGGCGAGACGGGCTACGGCGGCAGCGCCGGCGGCGCCGGCAACAAGATCGGTTGCTACCAGTGGGGCGGCAAGATGAGCCGTACCGGCGTGGCAGGCGTGGCCCAGAATATGGGGACGGTCACCCACACCGTTCTTCAGAACCTGGACATTGAGAATATTTACGGCAACATTGTGTATAAGCACATGAACAACGGTGGTATCTACTTTACCGCCGCCAGGCCGTTAAACACGAACACCGGCATCGCCCGGTTCGACGACATCGTGATCGAGGGCTGCTACCTCAAGCGGGTGAGCCGCTGGGGTATCGCCGCCGTCCATACCGCCTACTGGTATGAGCTAAGCCCCAATGGCCAGCAGGCCATTCCGGACGCCCGTTGCCAGCAGTACGGCGCGACCAACGTCTACATCGGCCACAACTATCTGGAAGAGGTGGGCGGCGACCCCATCACTGCCATGCACGCCTACGAGCCGTTTGTGGAGTATAACGTGGCCTACAACGGCGGTCGGGAAATGAGCAGCAGTGCTACCTCCAACGCCGTATATATCAACGGCACCTATTTCCACGGCAACAGCGGCGACGTTTCTGCGGGTATTTGGCCCTGGAAGTGCAAGACCGCCCTGTTTGAGCACAACGAGTGCTATACCATGCTATATAGCCACCTAGGCGGCAACAACGACGCCCAGCCCTGGGATGCCGACTCCGGCGACAGCACCATTTACCAGTACAATTACAGCTCCGGCAACACCGGTGGCTGTATCATGTTCTGCGGCGGCGACGCCTACAACACCGTATTCCGCTACAACATCAGCTATAAGGACGGCAAGCCTTGGGCTGAGTCCAATCCGCAGAACGGCGGCACCCGCCGGGGCATTCTGGACCCGTCCGGCAGCCGCAACGGACAGTTCACCAACAATACCTTCGTCATGGCGGAGGGTACGCCCGTCTACCACTACACCTCGGGGAACCGCCATACAGTGCGGAACAATATCTTCTTTAACCTAGGCGCTGAGTATGCCCCTGAGGGCGGCTGGACCGCGGCCTCCGGCCTGGCGTTCAGCAAGAATATCTATGTGGGCTTTGCCCAGACCGGTACAGGCAGCTACACCACCAAGGACACAGACTACACCACCCTGACCAAGACCGACCTCTTTGCCGATCCGACGTTCGCGGGTGCTCCCGAGGCACCTAAGACCACCAGCAAGAGTGGCGCGCGGATGGTGAACGGCGTGCGGGACTGGACCCACGACTGGGCCAGCGAGTTCGATATGTTCAAGATTGCCGATGGCAAAAAGGCCAACGTCGCCAACAAGGGCGCGGCCCATGACTATGACGGTCTCAACCAGGACAGCGACTTCGGTGTGCCCCGGGTGTCCAATGACACCGACTTCTACGGCAACGAGCTGGACGAAGTCCATGATATCGGCGCTTTTGACACACAGACGACCGATCCCGCCCCCACTCCCGGCAGCGACTGCGAGCTGATCTCCAGTCTCTATGAGATCCGCGGCACCAGCAGCACGGAGCTTCAGGTCCCCTACACCGCCAACAACCCCACCTCGGTGGAGGAGTTCAAGAAAGGTCTCACCGTCTCCGACGGAGCCAGCGTGAAGGTGTACAGCGGGACTAACGAAGTTACTACCGGCAACGTTCTGGAGAACATGACCGTGAGGATCGTGGCGGCGAATGGTACCCAGAACCCCACCACCTATACGATCAAACAGAAAAACACCTATAACAGCTATGCGGACTGGATCGGCAACCACCAGGGAAATGCCTGGTTCTACCAGTATTGGGACGGCAGCAAGTTTGCCAACCACACCACATGGGACAGCCAGTGGAGCTGCTGGGGCGGCGCACAGCCCAAATACCAGTCCGTGGAACGCAACCAGGCCTGCGGCAACATCAGCGCAGAGGGCGGCTCCGGCTTCACCTTCCGCGCCCCCGTGGGCGGCAAGGTCACCGTCCAGTACTATAACTACGCGAACGCCAATAGCCCCGTGGCGAACCAGATCCAGAAGCGGGCGCTTGGGAATAACGGCGGTAGCAATACGCTGACGCATTCTATCCACGTTTACGTTAACGGGGTGGATCAGAGCGATAAGATCGTTACAGCCACCAAAAACACTAGCGCGCTCAACCAAAACGGTGCTGCCGTGACCACCACGGAGATGACCTTCACCGTGGACCAGGGTGACACCCTGTCCTTCATGGCGTATAACGCCGGGCCATTCACCAACAACGGCGGCAACAACGGTATCTTCTTTAACCCCGTGATCACCTACGCCGACGAGGCCTATACCCCCAACCCTGACACCACCGCCCCCACCGTCCCCGGCGCGCTGGCTGTCACCAAGGTGACCCAGACCGGAGCCACCCTCACCTGGACCGCCTCCTCTGACAACCGGGGCGTGACGGGCTACAAGGTCAAGGTGGGCAGCGCCGCGGAAGAGACCGTGACCGCCCTGACCAAGACCCTCACCGGCCTTACCGCCGGCACGCAGTATACTGTCACCGTGAAGGCTGTTGACGAAGCGGGCAACGAATCTGCGGCTGCCACCGCCAACTTTACCACCCTGACGGCTCCTGTGGTGGACACCGATCCCCCCGCCGCCCCCACCAACGGCGCGGTGAAGGGCACCCCCACCGCCACCACCGCCGCCCTCCAGTGGACCGCCTCCTCCTCCGACGACGTGGCGTGCTATGAGATCACCGTGGGCGGCGCCACCGAGACGGTCCGCAACATTACCCAGGTCACCCTCACCGGGCTGACTGCGGCCACTCCCTATACCGCCAGCGTCAAGGCCGTGGACACCGCCGGGAACAAGTCCGGCGCGCTGGAGATCCCCTTCGCCACCGGCGCGGCGGATACTCAGGCCCCCAATGCCCCCACCGAAGTGGAGGTCCAGGGGATCACCAGCAGCCAGGCGACCCTCCGCTGGAGCCCCGCCACCGACAACGTGGCCGTTACTGGCTACCGGGTCAAGCTGGGTGAAAGCGGCGAAGTGACTGACGTGGGCAACGTCCTGCAGTACGCCTTTACCGGGCTGACTCCCGCCACCGCCTACACGGCGTATCTTCAGGCATATGACGAGGCAAGGAATTACTCCGACTGGAAGCAGGTAGCGTTCACCACTCTGGGCAGTAGCGCTTGCGAAGTTCTCTCGACTCTCTTCGAGGTGCGCGGCAGCAACGCCGACCAGCTCCAGGTGCCCTACACCGCCAGCAATCCCATGACTGCAGCTGATCTTGCAGAGGCCTTTGAGGTGTCCGAGGGGGCCAGTGTGAAGATCTACCAGGCCGATGGCGCCACTGAGGTGACCAACGGAAATGTGACCGCAGGCATGAAAGTAAAAGTCGTGGCTCAGGACGGCACGATCAATGACACTGTTTACACCGTAGTCCAGAAAAACGCCTACGCCCACAAGGCGGACTTCGTAGCCGGCCAGCAGGGGAACGTCTGGTTCCACCAGGCGCGTGACGCGGCGACCGACAAGCTGGTCAGCCTTACCAGCTTTGCCGGTGGTGATCAAGGTTGGTGGACCGGTAGTAACAACGCCTGCGCCGAATATAACGGCGCTGCTGACGACGATAGAAACGTCTCCGGTGGCAATCCCCAGCCCCAGAAGTTCGCGGGCTGCGGCTTCGTGTTCCGCTCTCCCGCCTCGGGCATGGTGGAGGTCAGCTTCCCCGAACAGCCCTCCTTCCGCTATCCCGACAAGGCCAGCGGCAACTCCTTTGACACCTTCGTGGTGGTCTATGTGAACGGCGTTATGGTCCAGGATCAGAAGACTCAGGTCCCGGATACTGGGAGTGCCTCCATCGACGATTTCCGGCTGACCCTCCGTCAGGGTGATACGGTGGAGTTCATGGTCTTGAACGAGGGGGCCTTTACCTCCAACCACAACGCCAACAGCGGCGATGTGCTGTTCAACACCGCTGTTACCTACGTGGACGAGACCTACGTCCCCGGCCCCTCGTCCATCACCCTGGACCAGAGCGAGCTGACCCTCTACACCAACACCACCGAGACCGCCGAGCTGAAGCGCACCGCCCAGCTGACGGCCACCATCCTTCCCGCTGAAGCGGACCAGGCGGTCACCTGGACCTCCGGCAATACCGATGTCGTCACCGTCAGCGCCACCGGTCTCGTTACCGCCGTGGGCAACGGCGACACGTACATTCGCGCCACCGCCGCCGGCAGCCAGGGCGGGACGGTTACCACCACCTGCCAGGTCCACGTCCGCACCCGCATGGAGACCATCACCGTCAAGCAGGGTGGCACGGCTATCGGCAGCACTCCCATCAAGCTCTACACCAACGAGGGAGATAACACGCTGACCCACACCGTCACCCTCACCGCCGACACCACCCCCGCCAACGTCTCCCACCCCGCGCTGAACTGGACCCGTCCTGACGGCGCGGCCGGGCGGCTGACCATCACCCGCAACAGCGACGGCAGCGCCACCCTGACCGCCACCACCAACGAGCTGAACGTGGGCGCGGTCACGGTGCAGGTGGCCTCCGCCGAGCACCCCGACGTGAAGACCAGCTTCACCGTCCATGTGGTGCGGATGCTGAAGAATCCCGTCACCATCAGCGGTACGCCCAAATTCGGCGAGAAGCTGTCGGTGGATCTGAACCAGCTGTCCATGTCCGTCATCGGCAAGAACGCCCTGACCTACCAGTGGAAGCGGGACGGCGTTGCCATTGAAGGCGCCGAGGAGCAGGACTACATTCTGACCGAGGATGACATTGGCAAGGTCATCTCCGTGGAGGTTACCCCCGGCGCCGGCACCTACTATGAGGGCGTTCGCACCGCCGCCATTGAGGGGAAGGTAGCCAAGCAGGCCGGCCCCGCCGCCCCCGAGGGGCTGACTGCGGTACAGTGTGTCAGCGGCGACGACGGCCAGATCACCGGTCTGGACAGCACAAAGGCTTATGAGTATTCCGCCAACGGCACGGACTGGACGCCTGTGGCGGAGAACGCCACAGAGATCACCGGTCTGGCTGCCGGAACTTACCATGTGCGCTTCGCCGCCACCGATACCCAGGAAGCTGGCGCGGCGGTGACCAAAACCATTCTGGCGGCCGATGCGACAGGCTACAATATCAGCTTCCATGTTGATCCCGCCGAGGGTGGCTCCATCGACGTGAACAAAAACCCGGCGGTGGAGGATGACCAGATTACCATCACTGTGACGGCTAAGCCCGGCTACGTTCTGGTGACGGATTCCTTGAGCGTTACCTACACTGACGAGGACCAGCAGGTGGCGGTGGAGGTCACGAACAATAACTTTACGATGCCTGCCGCAGATGTGATGATCTCCGCCGAGTTTGAGAAGGTGAAGCTCACCCTCACCCACGCTTTGGAGCACATCTCCTGCGACCAGGTGGGCGAACACGCCCACGAGGTGGAGTACGGTGATACTCCCACCATCAACCTCACCGCAGACGAGGGCTATACCATGCCCGCCAACATTACCATCGTCAACGCCGCGGGCAACGCCTTTACCGGCTACCGTTACAGCCACACTGTGGCTGAGCCGGACAAGGCCGCGATCATCTTCACCCAGCCTATTACGGAAAATCTGACCGTCCGCGGCACAGGCGCGGTCAAGACCTACGTGGTGAACTACACCCTGACCAATGGTTTGAGCGCTCCTGAGGAGCACGCGCCCCGTCAGGCCAACTACCGCGAGCTGTACGAGGGCACGCTGGTGGCCGCTGAGGGCTACGCCCTGCCCGAGACCATCGTGGTCACCGTGGGCCGCTCCCTGATCGGCGCTGAAAACTTCAGCTATAACCAGGAGACCGGCCTGGTCCGTATCATTGTGGGTCAGATCAACGGCAACGTGGTCATCACCGCCTCCGGCGTGAAGAGCAGCGGGAGCGTAGTCTCTGTCACCGGCGTGGACCTGAACCTCCATCGGACCAATCTGACGGTGGGCGGCTCCGTCGCCCTTGTTCCCACCATTACCCCCGAGAACGCCACCAACCAGGCAGTGGTTTGGGCCACCAGTGACGAGACCATCGCCACTGTGGATGAGAACGGCGTGGTCACCGCTGTGGCGGAAGGGACGGCGGCCATCACAGTCATGACGGTGGACGGCCGCCATACCGCCGTCTGCACGATCACTGTGACCAAGGCTGGTGGCGGAAGCACCGGCGGAGGCTCCGCACCCTCTGAGACCACCAAGACCGAGACCCGGGAGGATGGCTCCAAAGTGACCACCGTCACCAAGCCGGACGGCACCGTCACCGAAACCGTGGAGCAGCCTGACGGAACCAAGTCCGAGACCATCACCGCCAAGGACGGAGCCGTGACCATCACCGTCACCGGCAAGGACAGCGAAGAGCTTGCAAAAGTCGAGCTTCCGGCTACCATTCCCGCCCCCGAGACCCGCTTTGACGACGTTCCCGAGGGCCACTGGGCGGATAAGGCCATCCATAACGCGGCCGCCCTGGAGCTGGTGAAGGGCGTTGGAAACAACAAGTTCGACATGGTCGCCCCCATGAGCCGCGGCTCTCTGGCAACGGTGCTCCACCGCCTGTCCCAGGGCAAGACGGACTACGAAACCACCTTCCAGGACGTGGCTGAGGGCAAGTTCTACACCGAAGGCGTGGCCTGGGCCGCGAAGGCCGGTGTTGTTACCGGCTACACCGCCGACATCTTTGCCCCCGAAGACGTGATCACCCGGGAGCAGCTGGCGGTGATGCTGGCGCGGTACGCCAAGCTCATCGGCATGGACACCAAAGCGGACGCGAAGTCTCTTGACCAGTTCGCCGACGGCAAGAACACTGGCAGCTGGGCCGTGGACGGCGTGGCCTGGTGCGTAAACAAGGGCATCCTTCAGG
>CAMNQX010000007.1 GCA_946550725.1 uncultured Clostridia bacterium
ACGACCCCAACTTCAAGATGACCCCCCGGGTCTACCTCTTCGGCGCCAAGGCCGCCCCCGGCTACGCCATGGCCAAGCAGATCATCCACCTCATCAACTCCCTGGCCGCCACGGTGAACTCCGACCCGGTGTGCAAGGATAAGCTCCAGGTGGTGTTCCTGGAGAACTACCGGGTGTCTCTGGCGGAAAAGCTCATGCCCGCCGCCGAGCTTAGCGAGCAGATCTCCACCGCCGGCAAGGAAGCCTCCGGCACGGGCAACATGAAGTTTATGATGAACGGCGCCCTCACCATCGGCACCCTGGACGGCGCCAACGTGGAGATGTGCGAGCAGGTCACCGACAAGAACATGTTCCTCTTCGGCCTCACCGCCCAGGAGGTCGCCGCCCGCCGGGACCAGGGCTACCGCTCCTATGAGTATTACAGCCAGAGCGAGACCATCAAGCGCATCCTGGACCAGATGACCCGCGGCTTTGACGACGGCGTTGCCTATACCGATATCGTCAACTCCCTGCTCTTTGGTCAGGGTAACTCCATGGCCGACCAGTATTTCCTCCTGGCCGACTTCGAGAGCTACCGCGCCGCCCAGGCCCTGGCCGGGGAGACCTACCTGGACCCCAAGACCTGGAACAAGATGGCTCTGGTCAACGTGGCCCGTTCCGGCCTGTTCGCCGCCGACCGCGCGGTCAGCGAGTACGCCAAGAGCATCTGGAAGGTCCCCGTCCGCAAGGCGTAAGCCTCTTCCGCATCCCTTGGGGAGACCTCTCGCGAGGTCTCCCCTTTTTGTCCTCTGCGGACGGTAGAAAGCCCGAAAAACCGGGCACTCTACGGTCCGTGGGTGTTCTTTTCTCCCCCGTTTTGGTAGGATGGCCGTGAAAGGAGGAAGTCATGGATCAGATCAAGATCGGACGTTTCATCGCCCAACGGCGGCGCGGCCTCGACCTCACCCAGCGGCAGCTGGCCGACAAGCTGGAGATCAGCGACAAAACGGTGTCCAAATGGGAGTGCGGCAACGGCTTCCCCGAGCCGTCCCTCCTGCTCCCCCTGTGCCGGGAGCTTGGCATCACCGTCAACGACCTGCTCTCCGGTGAGGTGGTCGCCCCCGCCGACTACCAACAGAAAGCGGAGGAAAATATCATGAGTATTTTGCAGGAAAACCGCCGGCGGCTGGCCCTCACCACCATGGCCGGCATCAGCTCCACCCTGGCCTTTTTGACCCTCCTTCTCGGCGTAGCCATCTATGCCGAGGTGTTCTCCCTGGCCGCCAAGATCGCCATTGTGGCCATCGCCTGCGTGGTCTTTGGCCTGGGCCTCTATGTGGCCATGAAGGGGGAGCAGACCGTGGGCGCGTACCGCTGCCCTCACTGCGGAAAGGACTTCGTCCCCACCTTCAAGGCCTATGTCATGGGGCCGCATATGCTCCTCACCCGCCGGATGCGCTGCCCCCACTGCCGTCAAAAGGGCTGGTGCCATAAGGTGCTGGACACCGACGGCGACTGAACACTGTAAAAAAGGAGCGGAAGGCTGACGCCTTCCGCTCCTTCTTCACGTTTTAAGCTTCTCTACCCGCAAAGTACTCCCTGGTCTGTTGGGCGTTTTTCAGCACCTCCTGGCGCAGGTCCTCCAGGCTGTGGAAGCGGCGCTCCCCCCGCAGGCGGTGGTAAAGCTCCAGCCTCACCCTTTCGCCGTACACGTCCCCGTCAAAGTCCAGCAGGAACCCTTCGATGGTGACCTGTTCCCCATCCGACACCGTGGGGCGCACCCCGATGTTGGTGGCGGCGAGGTAGGTTTTCCCGTCTTGGGTGGTCACCTGAGAGGCGTACACCCCGTAGGCGGGGATCAAAATTCCCGGCGCGGGAGAAATGTTCACCGTGGGAAAGCCCAGTGTCTTGCCCAGCCCCTTGCCGTGGCGGACTTCGCCGGACAGGAGATGGGGGTGGGCCAGATAGCGGCGGGCGGCCTCCATGTCCCCTTCCTCCACCAGGGAGCGGATGTAGGTGGAGGACACGGTGCGCCCGTCCAGCGTCACCTTGTCCACCACCTCGCAGGCGATAGAGTGGGCAGCGCACAGCTCCTTCAGCCTCGCGGGCGTACCCTCGCCCTTGTAGCCGAAGCGGTAGTCGTGGCCCACCACCACCCCCGCGCAGCTCCAGCGGCGGATCAGGTAGTCCACCACGAAGGTCTCCCATGGCATGGTCATCATTTCCTCGTCAAAGGGGGCGGCGATGACCTCCCGGATGCCATAAAGGCTTTTCATCAAGTGCGCCCGGTCCTCCGGGGTGGACAGCAGGGGCGCCGGCTCCCTGCTGAGCAGCGTGCTGGGATGCTGGGCGAAGGTGTGGGCGGCAGGCACGGCGTCCAACGTTTTCGCCAGCTCCACCGTGCGCTTCAAAAGCGCCCCGTGGCCCATATGCACCCCGTCGAAAAAGCCCAGGGCGATGACTCGTGTTCTGTCTTCCATGTGTTCCACCTCCCTCGAAACCGTCGCTTCGGCGGCATAGCCGCCCCGCTTAATGGTAAAAACCTGCCACCGGCAGGTTTTTTACGCCTCGACTTCGTAAAAGCTCTTGACCACGCGGCACTCCTTCCCGTCGCACCGGCCCAGGAGCAAAAAATCGCCGTTTTCGTCAAACACCTTGACCTCCCCCGCCGGCTTTGCCAGGGGGAAGGGATTGCCGTTTCTCGCCCGTTTCAGGGCCGTGCCCGAAATGGTCACAGAGGGCTGGGGAAAGCAGTCCTCCACAGGGCGAACGTATTGCCACGGGTCAGCGGCGTTGACCAGCGTTTCCATGGTGACCGCCTCTCCGATGGGAAACGCCCCCACCCGGGTGCGCCGCAGCTCGGCCATACATCCGCCGCAGCCCAGGGCCTGGCCGATGTCGTGGCAGAGGGTGCGGACGTAAGTCCCCTTGGAGCACACCACCCGCAATTTGAAGTCCTCCCCCGCGTCGGGCCAGCCCAGCAGCTCCAGGGCGTGGATGGTGACGGGGCGGGGCTTGCGCTCCACCTCCTTGCCCTTCCGGGCCAGCTCGTAGAGCTTTTTGCCGTCGATTTTAATGGCGGAATACATGGGCGGCACCTGCATAATGTCCCCCGCGAACTGCTCCAACACCTTGCACAGCCGTTCTCCGGTCACCTCCACAGGGCGTTCCTCCAGAACGGTCCCCGTGGTGTCCTGGGTGTCGGTGGTGACTCCCAGACGCAGGGAGGCGATGTACTCCTTCTCCCCGTCGGTGACAAACTCCACCGCCCGGGTGGCCCGGCCCAGAAACACGGGCAGAACGCCCGTGGCCATGGGGTCCAGCGTCCCGCCGTGGCCCACCCGCTTTTGGTGGAACACCCCCCGCAGCTTGGCGCACACGTCCATGGAGGTCCAGTCCGCAGGCTTGTCCACCACCAGCACGCCGCCCAGGGCGGCTCTTCTTTCGTCAACTGCCATGGAGCACCTTCCTGATGGCCTCCGCCATAGCTGCGCGCGCGGCGGGAACGTCCCCCTTGACGGTGGCTCCGGCGGCGGCCTTGTGCCCTCCGCCGCCCAGCAGAGCGCACACGGCGCAGGCGTCCAGATAGGAGGAATCGCTCCGAAGGGATATTTTGCACTCCCCGCCCTTCAGCTCCCGAAGGGTGGCGGAGGCCTTCACCCCCTCGATCTGGCCCAGCACCGCGGCAATATCCTCCGCGTCCACCTCGGTAGCGCCCACCTTCGCCATATCATCCAGGCTCAGCGCGCCGATGACCACCTGTCCGTCCTCCAGCTCTTCCAGACTGCCGATGAGGATGGTCTCCAGCTTCATGCGCTTTCTGGATTTGGTGCGGAAATGCCGCTTGTTGATGACCTGGTAGGGAATGTCCCGGGCCATCAGCGCCGCCGCCACCGCGTGGGTGTTGGCGGTGGTGTTGGCGTAGGCGAAGCAGCCCGTGTCGGTGGACACGGCCACATAGAGCATCTTGGCGATCTCGCCGTCCAGCTCTCCCAGCTCCTCTACCAGCTTGTAGACGATCTCCCCGCAGGCGGCCTTGTCCGCCTCCACGCAGTTGGCCGCGGCGTAGCCGGTGTTGGAGGGGTGGTGGTCGATGCACAGGTCCACGCCCCGGGAATCGGCGATGGCCCGCTCCCCGTCGGTCAGCAGGTCCAGGGTGGCCACGTCCACCGCCACCACCTTGTCAAAGGCGAAGTCCGCCGGGGCAATATAGCCCTCCAGATAGGGGGTGAACAGCTCGGTGGCGTCCTCGTTGGGGTGAAGCCACGCGGTCTTGCCGATCTGGCGCAGAAGCGCGCAAAGGCCCACCGCGCACCCGATGGTGTCTCCGTCGGGCCGCTTGTGGGTCAAAATGAGGATATGGTCCCAGCCGCCCAGCAGGGCGGCCGCTTGCTTGTAGTCGATGGTCATGTCAGTTCTCCTTGTCGTCCAGGGAGCGCAGGATGCTCAAAATGTGCGCGCCCTTGTCCATGGAGTCGTCGGCAAAGAAAATCAGCTCCGGGGTGGCCCGCAGGGTGAGCCTATGGCCCACCTCCCGGCGCAACCAGCCCGCCGCCGACTTCAGGCCCTTGATCGCGTCCTTCTCCCTGGCCTTGTCCAGTACGCTGACGTACACCTTTGCCTGCTTCAGGTCGGCGGTGGCGTCCACCCCGGTGACCGAGAGCATCCCGGCCTCCGCCACACGGGGGTCCTTTACCGTGGGGATGAGGGCCGCCAGCTCCCGCTGCAGCTCCTCGTTCACCCGCGCCATACGATTTGATGCCATAGTGTTCTCCTTTTGTTTACTGCCGCTCCCGCACATCCGAACGGCCCACCAGATAGTCCAGGCTCACGTCGAAATAATCCGCGATGGCGATCAGCTTCGCCACCTCCGGGTAGGATTCCCCGTATTCATAGCCCTGATAAGTGCGTAGTTTTACGGAAAAAATATCCGCCGTGCTCTGCTGCGTCATGTTCCGCTCTTTACGCAATTCTTTCATTCGTTGACCAAAACTTGACATTTTTCCCTCCAACCTATTGACACGCGGATATTTCGCGTGTTACTATAGGATACGCGGATTATCCGCGTTTTCACTCTTTTGATACGGGGGCGTTGAAATGCAAGATATTTTACTCAAATCACTGTGGTACAGCACGGAGCTGTCCCACAAGGTCCGCGAACTCAGCCGCGCCATGCCGGGGTATCAGGAGGCGGCCCAGGCCCATGAGGCCGCCGCAAAGCAGCTCGAGAACATTCTCGGCTTCGAGCTGTACGACCAGTATTCCACGGCGCTCATGCGCTTCCTGGATTACAACACCTTCGCCTGGTACGCCCTGGGACTCGGCGTGCGCGGGGAACTGGTCAAGATGTTTGGGTTTTGAGACTACCTAGAGGGCTGTCATGTTCGCGTTGGACGCGCTGCGCGCCGCTGTCACGCTCGGGTTGGACACGCCACGGCCCTGCTTCCCGCCCCTTGGCAAAATTGCCGCTGGGCTGCGCCCAGCCTGTTTTTGCCGTGCGGGTCGCTCCATCGGGGCCTGCGTGTCTACCCTCGCGCTTCGCTCACACTTCGATCTGCTCGAGAATAAACGCCTCGATGGTGTCGCCTTCCTTTACGTCGCCGTACTTTTCGATGGTGATGCCACATTCGTAGCCCTCGGACACATCTTTCACATCGTCCTTGAACCGCTTGAGGGTGGCGATCACGCCCTCGTGGATGATAATGTTATCGCGGATCAGCCGCAGCTTCGCGCCGCGCTGGATATGGCCGCTCTGGACGTAACAACCGGCCACGATGCCCGCGCCGGTGATCTTGAACACCTGGCGTACCTCCGCCTCGCCCAGGGAAACCTCCCGGAACTTGGGGGCCAGCATGCCCTTCATGGCGGTCTCGATCTCGTTGATGGCGTCGTAGATGACGCTGTACAGCCGCAGGTCCACATTGAGGCGGTTGGCAGTGTCCCGGGCGTTGTTGTCGGGACGGACGTTAAAGCCCACGATGATGGCCTTGGAGGTGGCCGCCAGAGTCACGTCGGACTCGTTGATGGCGCCCACGGCGCAGTGGATGACCCGCACCCGCACCTCGTCGTTGGCGATCTTCTCCAAGGAGGCCTTCAACGCCTCGGCAGAGCCTTGCACGTCTGCCTTGACGATGACGTTCAGGTCCTTGATCTCTCCCTGCTGAATTTGGCTGAACAGGTCCTCCAGAGTGACCTTCTGGCCCTGGGGTCCGGCGGCGGCCTGCTTCTGCTCGTGCTTGCGCTGCTCCACCAGCTCCCGGGCCATGCGCTCGTCGGCCACGGCGTGGAAGTCGTCCCCCGCGCCGGGGACCTCGCTCATGCCGGTGATCTCCACAGGCACGGAGGGACCCGCCTCGTTGACCTTCTCCCCCCGGGCGTTGGTCATGGCGCGGACGCGGCCCACCGCCGTCCCGGCGATGATGACGTCGCCCTGCTTCAAGGTGCCGTTCTGCACCAGCAGAGTGGCCACAGGGCCGCGGCCCTTGTCCAGCCGGGCCTCGATGACCGCGCCGTGGGCGGTGCGGTCGGGGTTGGCCTTCAACTCCCGCATTTCGGCGGTGAGGTTGACCATCTCCAGCAGGTTTTCCACCCCCATGCCTGTCTTGGCGGAGATGGGGCAGATGATGGTGTCGCCGCCCCAGTCCTCGGCCACCAGTTCGTATTCCGTGAGCTGCTGCTTGATGCGCTCGGGGTTGGCCTCGGGCTTATCCATCTTGTTGATGGCCACGATGATGGGGATGTTGGCGGCCTTGGCGTGGTTGATGGACTCGATGGTCTGGGGCATGATGCCGTCGTCGGCGGCCACCACCAGAATGGCCACGTCGGTGATCATCGCGCCCCGGGCGCGCATGGCGGTGAACGCCTCGTGGCCGGGGGTGTCCAGGAAGGTGATGGGCTTGCCCTGGACCATGACCTGGTACGCGCCGATGTGCTGGGTAATGCCGCCCGCCTCGCCGGAGGCCACGTGGGCGTTGCGGATATAGTCCAGCAAAGAGGTCTTGCCGTGGTCCACGTGGCCCATGACCACCACCACGGGGGCGCGGGGCTTCAGGTCCTCTTCCTTGTCCTCGGACACGTCGATGAGCCGCTCCTCGATGGTGACGATGACCTCCTTCTCCACCTTGCAGCCCAGCTCTTCGGTGATGATGGCGGCGGTGTCGAAGTCGATCACGTCGCTCACCGAGGCCATCACGCCGTTCTTCATCAGGCACTTGACCACCTCGGCGGCGGTCTTTTTCATGCGGGAGGCCAGCTCACCCACGTTGATCTCGTCGGGGATCTTCACCACCAGGGGGTGCTTCTTGGCGATCTCCGCCTGGAGGCGGCGCATCTTCTCCTGCTCCTCGGCGCGGCGCTTGCCGCTCTGGAAGGTGTTGTTGCGCCGCTGGTTGCGGCCCTGGAACTTCTGCTTGCCCGCGGACATCTGCTGGGTGCGGCCCGCGGCGATGTTCTCCAGCCGCTCGTCGTACTTCTCCAGGTTCACCTGGCCGCCCTTGCGGGTGTCCACCACCCGCTTCTCGGGCACCCGGGTCGTGGGCCGCTGGAGGGGCGGCTGGGCGGGCTTGGCGGGAGCGGCGGGCGTCTCGGCAGCAGGCTTCTCAGCGGTCTGTACGCTCTCCCCGGCAGGGGCGGCGGCAGGAGCCTGGGGCGCGGCTTCGGCGGGCTGGGTCGTCTCCTCCGCCGCGGGGGCGGGAGCCGCCTCGGGGGCCTTCGGCTCGTGATAGACCTCCGCTTCAAAGATGCTGGCCATATCCTCCACCTGGTTATGGGCGGTCAGGTAGGCGAAGATAATGGACAGCTCCTCGTCGGTGAGGGCCTGCATATGATTTTTCGGCGTGGTGGCGTATTTGGTAAGGATCTCGGTGATCTCCTTGGTGGGACGCTTGAAATCCTTCGCCACTTCGTGGACGCGGTACTTGTTGTCGATACTCAAAGAACGACACCTCCATCTTGGTGTTTTGCCGTCTCGGGGAGAAGCTCCTCCAGGCGGCGGGCAAAGCCCGGATCGGTGACCGCCGCCAGGGCGCAGCTTTTGCGGCCCAAAGCGGAGCCTAACCGGAACTTATCGGCGGAAAGGACGCGGCAGGGGGTGTTTCCCAAATGGCGGCGGACCTTGTCGGTGGTGTTCTCCGCCGCGTCGGCCGCCAGGTAGACCGCTTTGGCCTTGCCGTGGGCCAGGGCGGTGTGGACGGGGACCTCTCCCACCTCCAGCTTTCCGGCCCGCAGGGCCAACCCCAGCAGGGTCAAAAACCTATCCATCTCCCGGCCCCCTCTCAGCCAGCTGGGCCTCCAGCTGGGTCAGGACCTCCGGGGGCAGCGGCGCGGAGAAGGCCCGCTCCAACGCCTTGGACTTCACCGCCCGCTTGAAACAGGCGGGGTCGGGACAGAGGTAGGCCCCCCGGCCGGGCTTTTTGCCCCTGGTATCCAGGGACACCTCCCCTTCGGGGGAGCGCACCACCCGGATGAGCTGGGCCTTCTCCTTCATCTGGCGGCACCCCACGCACATGCGCTGGGGCAGTTTTTTGGGCATGGGGAACACCTCCTTGTTGTGATCTGCCGGGCTGTCACGCTCGCGTTGGACGCATCACGCCTCGGCTTCCCTCCGTCTCGGGCCAAATCGCGGCGGCTGCGCCGCCTTACCAATTCGGCCCTCGCTCCAGTCCATCCGAGGCTATGCGTCTACGCTCGGCGCTTCTTCCTCGGGTGCGGATTGCGGCTTGATGTCGATCTTAAAGCCGGTGAGCTTGGCGGCCAGACGGGCGTTCTGTCCCTCCCGGCCGATGGCCAGGGAGAGCTGGTCGTCGGGGACGATGACCTTGCAGCTCTTGCCGTCATCCAGCAGGGTGACGCTCACCACCGTGGCGGGGGCCAGAGCGGCGGAGACGTAGGCGATGGGGTCGTCGGAGTACTTGATGATGTCGATCTTCTCGCCCTTCAGCTCCTCCACGATGTTGTTCACCCGCTGGCCCCGGGTGCCTACGCAGGCGCCGATGGGGTCCACGTTGGGGTCGGCGGACCACACGGCGATCTTGCTGCGGCTGCCCGCCTCCCGGGCGGTGGAGCGGATCTCCACGGTGCCGTCGTAAATTTCCGGCACCTCCAGCTCAAAGAGCCGCTTCACCAGACCCGGGTGGGTGCGGGAGATGATGACCTGGGGTCCCCGGGTGGCCCGGCGGACCTCCACCACATAGACCTTCAGGCGGTCGCCCTCCTTGAAGGTCTCCCCCGCCACCTGCTCGGCGGCGGCCAGGTAGGCGTCGGTAAACTCGCCGCCGCTGGTGATGCGGATGGATGCCGCGCCGTTGCGCGGGTCGATACGGGTGACGATGCCGGTGAGGATCTCATGCTCCTTGGCGGAGAACTCATCATAGATCATGCCCTGCTCCGCCTCCCGCATACCCTGGACGATGACCTGGCGGGCGGTCTGGGCGGCGATGCGGCCAAAGGCCCGGGTCTTGACCTCGATGCGAAGCACGTCGCCCAACTGGGCCTGGGGCAGCTTGGCCTGGGCCTCCTCCAGGGACATTTCGGTGTAGGGGTTATCCACCGTCTCCACCACGTCCTTCTTGACGTACATCTTGACCTCGGCCTTTTCCTCGTTGAAATCCACCGTCACGTTGTCGGTGATACCCTCATGGTCCCGCTTGTAGGCGGACACCAGGGCCTGGGTGATCTTATCCAGCATATAGCTCTTGGGGATGCCCTTCTCCTGCTCGATGAGGTTGACGGCGGTAAAAAACTCCTTGCCGTCCAGCTCAACGGACTTGGGGGCGGGTGCTTTCTTTGCCATGGCTATCTTCTCCTTCGTTAAAAAGTGATATATAACCTTACCTGGGCGATATCTTGCTTCGCCAGGGTGCGCGGGCCTTCTTTGGTCTCTACGGTCACGCCGCCGTCCTCATATCCCGCCAGCGCGCCCACCAGGGTCTTTACACCGTTGATGGGACGGTAGAGCTTTACCTCCACCTGCTCGCCCACAAAGCGCTGGAAATGCTCAGGCTTTCGGAGGATGCGGTCCGCGCCGGGGGAGGACACCTCCAGCACGTAGCTGCCCTCGATGGGGTCCACCTCATCCAGCTTCACGTCCAGCGCGCGGCTCACCGCCTCGCAGTGGTCGATGGTCACGCCGTCCCCTCGGTCCAGGTACACCCGCAAAAACCAGGTGCCTGCCTCCTTGACGTACTCCACGTCCCAGATCTCACAGCCGTTTTCCCTGGCGATCGGCTCTGCCAGAGCAGCCACGGTATCGGTGAGTTTTGCCACCGGCTTCCCTCCTTTACTCCAAAAGAAAGAGCGGGGCGAACCCCACTCTTGTCAATACCTACTCTTCATACTATGCTAGTATACCACTATATGTTGGGTAATGCAAGGGGTTTTGCAAAAATTTCCCCTTCATGCCGGACTTTTCCCACCGTATTGCTCCAAATACGCGTCGATCTGCGCACAACGGCGGTCATCCACCACCACATTCCCGCCGATCTCCCGGTTCAGAAGGAAGCGCTGGATGTCCCGGATGGTGACGATCGGGTGCACCGCGATGCCGTAGTCGGCGCGCAGCTCGTCCAGGGTGGTGCGCTCTCCCGTGCCCCGCTCCATGCGGTCGGCGGAGACGAAGAGGTGGGTGACCTTCACCTGCTTGCCCAGAGCGTCGAAGAAGGCCAGGGTCTCCCGCACGGCGGTGCCCGCCGTCACCACGTCCTCGATGATGGCGATGCGGTCCCCGTCTTGGACCTGATAGCCCACCAGACTGCCCCCCTCGCCGTGGTCCTTGGCCTCCTTGCGGTTGAAGCAGTAGGGCAGGTCCCGGTCATAGTTCCGGGCCAGGGAGGCTGCCGTCGTCACCACCAGGGGGATGCCCTTGTAGGCCGGGCCGAACAGGCAGTCGATGCCCTCGGGAGCGTTCTCTTGAACGCAGGCGGCGTAGTAGTCCCCCAGCCGCGCGGCCTGAGCGCCGGTCTTGTAGTTGCCCGTGTTGATAAAATAGGGGGTCTTGCGGCCCGATTTGGTGGTAAAGTCCCCAAAGGTCAGTACCCCGGACTCCACCATGAACGTGATAAAATCCTCTTTGTAGCCCATGTGGTTCCCTCCTTGCGATTTTGTCTATCATATCGGAAATGAAGGGGCTTGTCAACGGCCCTGTGTTGTGGTAGAATGGAACAAAAGTTTGAATGGAGGTGCGTGCCGTGCCTGATTTTCGCGTCGTCTCCCCCTTTACGCCGTCGGGCGACCAGCCCGAGGCCATCGAGGCCCTGGCGGCGGGGGTGGAAAACGGCCTTTCCGAGCAGGTGCTGCTGGGCGTCACCGGTTCGGGCAAGACCTTTACCATGGCCAAGGTCATCGAGAAGGTCCAGCGGCCTACTCTGGTGCTGGCCCACAACAAGATCCTCGCCGCCCAGCTGTGCGCCGAGTTCAAGGAGTTCTTCCCCGACAACGCGGTGGAGTATTTCGTCTCCTACTACGACTACTACCAGCCCGAGGCGTATATCCCCCACACCGACACATTTATTGAGAAGGATTCCGCGGTGAACGATGAGATCGACCGCCTCCGCCTCTCCGCCACCGCCTCCCTCATCGAGCGGCGGGACGTGATCGTGGTGTCCTCCGTCTCCTGCATCTACGGCCTGGGCGAGCCGGACGACTACGCCAACATGATGATCCCCCTGCGGGTGGGCCAGGTGCTCAAGCGGGAGGAGCTGATGGCCCGGCTCATCGAGGACCGCTACGAGCGCAACGACATCGCCTGGGAGCGCAATATGTTCCGGGTCCGGGGGGACACGATGGAGGTGTGGCCCGCCTACTGGCGGGACACCGCCATTCGGGTGGAGTTCTTCGGGGACGAGATCGACCGCCTCTCCGAGATCAACGTGGTCACCGGCGACGTGATCCGCCGTCTGGAGCATATCCCCATCTACCCCGCCAGCCACTATATCACCCCCAAGGAGAAGCTGGCCGCGGCCATCCAAGAGATCTACGGCGAGCTGGAACAGCAGGTGGCCTTTTTCGAGAGCAACAATATGCTGGTGGAGGCCCAGCGCATCAAACAGCGCACCATGTACGACATTGAAATGCTTCAGGAGCTGGGCCACTGCTCGGGCATCGAAAACTACTCCCGCCCCCTGGCGGGCCGCCCCGCCGGGTCGCCCCCCATGACCCTGCTGGACTACTTCCCCGACGACTTCCTCATGTTCATCGACGAGAGCCACGTGACCCTCCCCCAGGTGCGGGCCATGTATAACGGCGACCGGGCGAGAAAGACCACGCTGGTGGACTACGGTTTCCGCCTCCCCTGCGCCTACGACAACCGCCCGCTGAAATTTGAGGAATTTGAACAGCGGCTCAACCAGGTCATCTACGTCTCCGCCACCCCCGGCGAGTATGAGCGCACCCGGGCGGGGCAGATCGTGGAGCAGGTCATCCGTCCCACCGGGCTTCTTGACCCCAAGGTGCTCATCCATCCCATCGAGGGGCAGATCGACCACCTCATCGGGGAGATCAACGCGCGGGTGGAGCGGAACGAACGGGTGCTGGTCACCACCCTCACCAAGAAGATGGCGGAGGACCTCACCGCCTACCTCCAGGGGGTGGGCATCAAGGTGCGCTACCTCCACCACGACATCGACACCATGGAGCGGCAGGAGATCATCCGGGACCTGCGCCTGGGGGTCTTTCACGTGCTGGTGGGCATCAACCTTCTGCGGGAGGGTCTGGACCTCCCCGAAGTGAGCCTGGTGGCGGTGCTGGACGCGGACAAGGAGGGCTTCCTCCGCAGCGAGACCTCCCTCATCCAGACCATCGGCCGGGCCGCCCGAAACGCCGACGGCGTGGTCATCCTCTACGCCGACGCGGTCACCCCGTCCATGGCCGCCGCCATGGAGGAGACCCAGCGGCGCCGAGACAAGCAGGATGCCTTCAACCAGGCCCACGGCATCGTCCCCAAGACCATCGTCAAGGAGGTGCGGGGGGTGCTCAACCTGGCGGAGGACGAGGAGAAGTCCGCCCACGACGCCCGCCTCAAGCACAAGATGTCCCGGGCCGAGCGGGACGCCGCCATCGCCAAGCTGGAAAAGGAAATGCGGGATGCGTCCAAGCGGCTGGAGTTCGAATACGCCGCCGTTCTCCGAGACCAGATCATCGAACTGCGGGGGAAGTGATTTTTATGGAAGCTAGCTTTGTATTCAACCAGGACTATGTGAAGATCTCTGATCTCGTTGTTGACGGGGAAACGCGGAATCCTTACGACACGTCGTTTAGGATAGCGGTAAGATCAGGCGACTTTGCGGGTGTAGGAAACTGGGAGTGTGGCATAGAAAACCTTCGGGATTTTGTAAACAACCTGGAGGAGATGTGCCAACTCCATATTACCCAAACGGAGTTACTTGACAACGCCTACGGTAGTTATATTTCCTTTGTCATGGACCGCCTGGGACATCTCTGTGTCAGAGGCACGCTGTTTGGTGAGCACAAGGCTCAGCATATAGAATTCGAGTTTACCGCAGATCAAACCGTATTGAGGACGTTTTTAAAAGAACTTCGGCAGCTCATGCCCTGATAGGGAGGAAGAGTATATGTCAAAAAGAGAGGAAAAGACCAATGTCATGCGGACGCTGGAACAGAAAAAGGTGTCTTATACCGCTCACACCTACGACCCGGAAACCAGCGGCATTGACGGGGTCAGCGTGGCCAAGGCCCTGGGCCAGGACCCCGCCGCTGTATTCAAGACTCTGGTGGCGAAGGGGGCATCCGGCGGGTACTACGTGTTCGACATCCCCGTGGCCGCCACCCTGGACCTGAAAAAAGCCGCCAAGGCCGTGGGGGAAAAGTCCATCGCCATGCTCCCCCAGAAGGAGCTGCTCCCCCTCACCGGGTACGTCCACGGCGGCTGCTCCCCCGTGGGGATGAAAAAGCGCTTTCCCACGGTGTTTGACGAGAGCTGTTTGGCCTTCCAGACCATCTGCGTCTCGGCAGGCAAGGTGGGCTTCCAGGTGGAGCTTGCGCCCCGGGACCTGCTGGATCTCACCGCCGCCGCCACCGCCGAATTGTGCGGGGAATGAGCGGCCTTCAACCAATTATGTAAACCTTTCTTTTGTTGCGTTATGTAACCTTTCTTAAAATTAAAACAGCTTGTATCTCTTGGAGATACAAGCTGTTTTTCAATTCGCAACTCAAAGTTATGTCAACTATTTAGCCCCTGCGGACCTTTGGGCTTTACCATGGCGGTCTGGTAGGTGGTATAGACCACCATGCCCGGCTTGGCCCCAGCGGGCTTCTTTACATACTTCACCGGGGTGTAGTCCACCGCCACCTTGTCCGCCTCCCGGGCTTGGGAGTACCACGCCGCCAGGGCGGCGGCCTCCTCCACGCTTTTCTCGTCCGGCTCCTGCCCCTCGGTCCACAGGATGACGTGGGCGCCGTGGGACTTCTGGGCGTGGAACCACCAGTCCCACTTCCCCGCCGCCTTCAGGGTCAGGTGGTCGTTTTGGGTGTTGTTCTTGCCCACCGAGATGCGAAGGCCCGCAGAGCTTCGCAGTTCCAGGGGCTTGGAGGAAACCTTCATCTCCCGCTTGGCGGCCTTTTTCCCCCGGAGGTAACCCCCCTGCTCCAGCTCCCGGCGCACCTCGTTCAGGTCCCGGTCCCCCTCGGCCAGGGCGATGCCCTCCAGCACGCTTTCCAGATACTCCACCTCTCCCTCGCCCTTGGCGATCTGGGTGGTCAATATCTCCTCGGCAGTGCGTGCCTTAGCGTAGTCCTTGAAGTATTTTGCGGCATTCTGCTGGGGGGTAAGACGGGGGTCCAGGGCAATTTCTACAGTGGGGCAGGCCTCGTCGTAGTAGTCCTCCACCACCGCCTTGTCCATCCCCTTTTCCAGGCGGTAAAAGTTGGCGGTGAGCAGCTCCCCCTTGCGGCGCAGGGCCTCCCGGTCCTTGGCCTGGGCCAGCTCCCGCTGTTGGTTCGCCACCTTCCGCTTCGCCCGGTCCCGGAGGGTCTGGACGGTCTTTTGAAGCCCCCGGTCCCGTTGGGCGGCCCGCTGGCCCGCCTCCTTTTCCGTATAGTAGCGGTCAAACAGGGTCTTGAAGTCGGGACATGGTACGTTCTCCGCCCCCGGCCCGTACTGCAAAATGGACAAAAAGGAAAAATCCGACGCCTTTCCGTCCTTTTTCAGTAGCGTGGGGGTGAATTCCCCCCGTGCGATCTCCCCTTCCAGCCGGGCCACGCCCTCCTCCACCGTCTCTTTGCCCCGAAACTCGATCTCCCGGCGGATGAGGGGCGGAAAGCCCGCCACCGGGTCGGGGAGGCGGTAGTAAAGCCCCGCCATCACCTGCCGCTTGCCGCTGGTGAGGTCCCCCTCCATGCGGCGGGTGGAGGCCAAAATGCGGTCCTCCCCGTCGGTAAAGATGAGGTTCGTCCCCGTCCCGATGGCCTCCAAAATGAGGTGGCGGGCCACATGGTCCCCCAGCTCGTCGGTGCAGTCAAAGGAGAAGCGCAAAATGCGCTCCCCCTGGGGCTGGACGATGGCGGTGAGCCGCCCACCGGTGAGGTGCTTGCGCAGCAGCATACAAAACACCGGCGGGGTGGCGGGGTTCTCCCGGTTGAGGTCGGTGAGCTGGGCGCGGGCAAAGCCCGGCTCGGCGCACAGCAGCAGCTTTTCGTTACCGCCGTAGGTGTGCATCGCCAGCACCACCTCGTTGCGCCCAGGCTGGTACACCTTGTCCACCCGGGCGTCCAAAAGGGCGGCGCGCAGCTCGTAAGCCGCCGCCGCCAGACAAAGCGCGTCTAAGGCCATTGTGTTTCCTCCATGATCACGCCGAACAGCTCGTTGAGCCGCGCCGTCTTCCCGTTCAAATAGAGCCAGCCGAACAGCGCCTCCAGTGCGGTGGCGGCGGCGTATTCCTCCCGGCTGGCATGCTGGGGAACCGTGTGGGGGCTGGCGTTGCGCCCCCGGCGGAACACATCGTGCTCCTCCTCACTCAAAAGGGGCAGGATGACCTTCCCCGCCGCGGCCTGGGCAGGGGCGGCAACGTATTTCACCGCCGCCTTGTGGAGACCCTTGTTGGTGGCCTTGCCCTGCAAACAGAGGTAGGAGCGCACCATCAGCTCATACACCCCATCGCCGATGTAGGCCAACCCCAGATTGCTGATGGGGCCAAGCTGGGCGGGGGTCAATTCCAGGTGAAAATAGTCCATCCCGTTCCTCACCGCACCATCAGAGACACTGCGGCGGTGGCCTTCATCCCCGCGTCCGCCCCGGCGGTGACATAGAGATGGCCCACGGTGAGCTTTCCGCCGTCGGACACCGTGCCCCCGGCGGTGGTGTCCACCAGCGTGCCCACTGCGTTGGCGCTTCCGCTCACCAGCAGGACCTCACGGCCCACGTCGGTGGTGAAGGTCTCCCCGGACTTCAGCTCCTTGCTCTGGAACACCGCCCCGGCCTGGGCCAGCTTCTCGTCCACCCGGGTCTCATAGCTGGTGATGGCGATGTCCAGCTGCTTGGCCAGCTCCTCGCTGTTGGCCTTCACCGCCTCGTCCACCTTTTTTTCCAGTTCGGGGGTGACCACCTTTTGCAGGTAGCTGAGGGTGACCAGCGGGTCGTCCTTGTCCCCCTGGGTGGCCAGAACGGTGACGCTCCCTGCCGTGATGGCCAGCGCCGCCACGGCGGCGGCGATGACGATGGACTTTTTCATATGTAATCGCTCCTTTGCTTTTGCGCCGCCACCGGGGCCGCCACGCGGCCCCGATGAACGGACATTCTTTAGATCAAGGCGTCTCCATGTAAGCCAAAGCTGACGGCGATGGCGGCGTCCACCTTATCCATGACAGGCTCGTCCAGCCGTCCCATTTTCTCCCGCAGCCGCTTTTTGTCCAGGGTCCGGATCTGTTCCAGCAGCACCAGAGAGTTCTTGGGCAGACCGTACTGGTTGGCGGACAGCTCGATATGGGTGGGCAGTTTGGCCTTCCCCGTCTGGGAGGTGATGGCTGCGGCGATGACGGTGGGGCTGTGCTTGTTGCCGGTGTCGTTCTGAATGATGAGCACCGGCCGCACGCCTCCCTGCTCGCTGCCCACCACCGGGCTAAGGTCGGCATAGAAAATATCGCCTCGTTTTACGCTAAGTTCCACTGCACTCACGCTCCGCGGTTCCATAGTCACCGTCGGGCCACCCTTGGCCCCCGGTCACTATTGATTCTCCCACGGCGCGATTGGGTTTATACCTCTTGGACGGAAAAAAGCCAGCGGTAGTTTCCCCCGATCGCTCTCCTGCCACCAAGGCCCCGTTTCAGTGTATGCGCCCTCAGGCTTTCCCGTTCCCGTAGACCCGGGGCACCCGGCGGGAAATGGATGTCAGGCACTCGTAGCTGATGGTGCCCAACGTGTCGGACTTATCCTCCACGCGCAGGTTTTTCCCGAACACCTCCGCCACGTCGCCGGGCTGCACCTGGGGCAGGTCGGTCACGTCCGCCATGCACAGGTCCATGCAGATACGGCCCACAATGGGGGCAGGTTGGCCGTCAAAGGCCACCTCCATGCGGCCCGAAAGCCCCCGGTGGAGGCCGTCGGCGTAGCCGATGGGCAGCACCGCCAAACGGCTCTCCCGGCTGAGCACATGGGTGCGGCCGTAGCTGATACAACTCCCGGCGGGCAGAGTGCGTACCGCCGCCACCCGGGTCTTGAGGGTCATCACCGGAATGAGGCCCGGGCCGTCCAGCCCCACCGCATCCTCGTCCGGATAGTGGCCGTAGAGGGCGATGCCGGGGCGCACCATGTCCAAATGGGTACAGGGATAGTGTAACATAGCCGCGCTGGCGGCGCAATGGTTGATTTTGAAGGTTACACCTTCCCTTTCCAGCGCGTCCCGCAGGTCCAGGAAGCTGGTGAACTGGGCCATGGTGTATTCCTCCGAGCCGTCGGCGTCGGCGAAGTGGGTAAAGAGGCCCTCCGCTTCCAGCCCCGGCAGAGCGCAGACCTCCTTGATCTCCGCCACCCGGTCCGCCCCCACAAAGCCCAGCCGACCCATGCCGGTGTCCGCCTTGATGTGGACCTTCAGGGACTTGCCCGCCTTTTGCGCGGCGGCGGAATACTCCTTCGCGGTGGTCAGGTCGAACACCGTCTGGGTGATATCATAGCGCAGCAGCTCCGGGGCAAACTGCCCCGGTGTGCCGCCCAGAATGAGAATGGGGGCGGTGATCCCCGCCTGGCGTAGCTCCACCGCCTCGTCCAGGCAGGCCACCGCCAGATACTCCGCCCCCAGCTCCTCCAGTTTTTTCGCCACGGGGACCGCCCCGTGGCCGTAGGCGTTGGCCTTCACCACCCCTACGAATTTGCACCCCGGCTCCAGGTTGGAACGCAGGGCGCGGTAGTTGTGGGCCAGAGCGTCCAGGTCAATTTCCGCCCACGTCCTCATTTGTGCTTGTTGCATGTTGTACCTCCTTGTCACGCTCCCGTTGGACGCATGGCCGGTCGCATTTTCGCTCCGTCTCGGGCCGAATCGCGGCGGCTTTGCCGCCTTACCAATTCGGCCCTCGCTCCGCTCAGATGCTCCCTACGCGTCTATGAGTCGCGCTTCTCTTCTCCCATCATCTGAAACTCCTGTACTTCCACCGCCGCCACCCGGCTGCCGTCCCAGAACAGCTCGCCGGAGAGGGGCTTGTGGCTCTCCCCGTCAAAGATCACCACCGCCTCCAGCCCCCTGCCGGGACTTTGGCCGTCGGGGCGGTAGGTGACGGTGAGCTCGCCGTCCTTCTCCGCCACCGCCGCGATATAGCCCTGAGAAACCTGCCGCCACAGGGTGGGTAACGTCTCCATAGGAGAAATACCCTCGTCGGTAAGGGGGCCAAGCTCCAGGCTGAACCCGTCGTAGGAAAGAGAGGTCTCCCCCGCGTTAAACCGCGCCGTCACGCCCTTGACCAGCTCCGGCTCGGCGATGGTCAGCGCTCCGCCCGTCACCTGGTCGTAGGCCGCGTCCACCACGCACTCAAAGGTCCGCTCGCCGTAGTCCGCTGTGAGGCTGAACCGCCCGGTGCAGGCGGTCATGCGGTCAAACTCCTTTTGGATGGCCAAGGCTTTGTCCTCGGCCGACTGCTTTCCCTGCTCCCCGGCGGCGCACCCCGCCAGCAGAAGCAGGCTCATCATCAGTGGAAACCAGCGAAACCGCCGTCCCACACCTGATTCCTCCTTGTTTTCATTCTTTTTTGCAGCCCATTTCTTTTTTCTCGTGAGAAAAAAGAAACGGTCCGCACGCCAAAGAAAAAAGAGCCGCCTAGCCTTGATAGGAACTACGTCTATATCCGGCGGGTTGAAATGTAGAACAGGTTCTACCTCTTGCGCCGGTCGTTACGACCCTAGTGGTCGGAAATACACGGGTAGGACGGTTGAAATCACGCCGCCTAGACAAGCGAGTCGGTAGATGGCTTGGTCCTAAGCCCCTAGGGGGAGATTCCAAATGAGGGGGACCGCAGTCCCACTCTTTGGTCGAAGGAGAGAGTCCAGAGAGAGGGCTCTCGAATTGCCCTCTCTCTGGGGCTTTCTTGGGGGGCCTGGGGGTGCCATTCTTTGGCCCCAAAGAATGGTCCCCCAGAAAGGCTTCAGCGCACGATGCGCTCTTATGCTCACTCTCAGTCTCGCACCTTTTTCTCTTTATTCTCCATCTCTGATCTCTCCTTCTCTCACGGCGGCGGGGAGGTAGGTCAGCAGGTCGGCGGCGGTCATGGCATACTCTCCCAACGCCTCCGCCGCCAGGTCGCCGGCGCGGCCGTGGAGGTACACCGCCGCCGGGACGGCCCACTTGGGGTCGAACCCCTGCCCCAGCAGAGACACGAGCATCCCCGCCAGCACGTCCCCCGAGCCGCCGGTGGCCATGCCCGGATTGCCCGTAGGGTTGACAAAGGCTTCCCCGTCGGGAAAGGCGGTCAGGGTGCGGTGGCCCTTCAACACGACGATACAGCCATACTCCGCCGCAAAATCCCGGGCCGCTTGTTCCGGTTTTTCCGGCGTTTCTCCCAACAGGCGGCAGAACTCGCCAAAATGAGGGGTGAGCACCGTTACCTTGTCCCGCCGCGCACCTAGGACATCTATATGCCCCGCCAGCGCGTTTAGACCATCCGCGTCCACCACCAGCGGGCAGTTCGCCTCTTCCACCACCGCCCGGGCCACCGTATCCGCCCGGCCCAGGCCGGGACCCACCAGCGCCGCGTCCGAGCCGCTCAAAGCCTTGAAAATGCCGGGCAGCGCCCCCTCGGCCACCACGCCGTTTTTCTCTGCCAGCGGTTTTGGCATGGCGCACAGCAGCTTGGCGGCCACGGCGGGGTACGCGCCCTGGGGCGTTCCCACCGTCACCAGTCCCGCGCCGGTCTTCAGCGCGCCGGCGGCGGCCAGCACAGGCGCGCCGGTGAAGCCCACGCTCCCCGCCAAAATGTACACCCGTCCGAAATCTCCCTTATGGGCCGTCCGCACCCGCCGGGGAAGGACGGGGGCCGGGGTGCGGCGCGGCTCGTTCATCGCCCGTCCTCCCTTTCGTACGTCACATAGGAAAAGGCCACGCCGTTTTCCTCAAAGGGTCCTTCCGTCTCCGTGACCTTCCAGCCGTCCAAATCGTCCAGCGCGGGGAAGAACGCGTCCGCGTCAAAGGTTTGATGTATTTTTGTGACATAGGCCTTTCCGCAATAGGGCAGCAGCTCCCGGTACACCGTCTCGCCCCCGATGACAAAAGCGTCCTCGGGCGCGTAGTCCAGCAGACTGTCCAGATCGCGAAACACCTTCGCCCCTTCCGGGACGGCGTTCATTGTGGTTGACATAATTAGGTTTTCCCGTCCCGGAAGGGGCCGCCCGCCAGGGAAGGTCTGGAGCGTTTTTCTCCCCAAAATCACTGCGTGGCCGGTGGTCAGCGCCTTAAAACGGCGCAGATCGGCGGAAATGCGCGCCAGAAGCTGGCCATTTCGCCCGATGCCCCAGTTTTCGTCCACAGCAACAATAGCGTTCACGGCGTTCCCTCCTTGGTGGAAACTTGATGATACAGTTTATCACAGTTTCGGTCGGGAAACAAGCGTGGAGACCACAAGCATAAAAAAAGTAATCCCCCCAGCCGCCTTACCGACTGGGGGGATCACTGCTCGTTCTGAATCTCCACGTTCTCAACCTCTGCTTTCTACAGGATGCCCGGTCTTCTTGATTTTACCGGGTGCGCGGTCTTGCTTGGCCTTTGGTTTCTGCGTACTGTCCATTCTTCAAACGTTTTGTTGGCTTGTTTGCCTTTCCCACACACGTGGGCTGTTTGGTGGTACACCGCTGCTCCTTAGGTCTTGCCGTTCCGCTTTGGAAAAATTGTTTGGGTCCATCGGCTACCTAGCCCATTGGACTCACCTTCCTTTCCCTGGCTATAATATACAACACTTTCTGGGATTTGTCAATGCTTTTTGTGAAATTTTTCTGAAAATTTTTTATGCAACAAAAACGCGCTCTTTTGTCCCTTCTCCCCGTCTCCCCCTTGCAAATCCGCACAAATTATGGTAAGGTGAGGTGCAAACGAAAGGACGTGGTTTGTCTTGAAAACATCCATGACGGCGGGGATGGTCCACAAGCAGTATGACGAGGGCATCACCGCCTTCCGGCGGCTCATCCCCGATCCAACGGTGCGGCTGGCCTTCGCCAAGGAGATCGACGGCTTTATGCGCAAGACCGCCATGGGCGTGTGGGCAGAGGACGGCGGGCTTGGCCCCAAACACGTGGAGTATTACAACGCCATCTACTGCAAGGGCGGCGCCGTCCCCTCCATCCTTTACTGGGACCTGGCCACCCAGGTCAGCGAGTATCCCGGCTTTCAGCCCCCGGCGTTTTTCCAGAAGCTGCTGCAGCTGGACAAGCTCACGGGCAAAAAGCTGTCCCGCCGGTTTATCGATACCTTTACCCTGATGCTCCTGCTGTTCGCGGCGGTGGACGACGTGGTCAGCGAAAAGGAGGCCGCCTTTGTCAACCGTTGCGCCGACGCCCTCACCGCCCTATGCAACGGCGCGGACATCCCCTCGGACAAGGCCACGCTGCACATTCAGGACTTTGTCACCCCCAACTCCGGCTCTCCCAAGCCGGAGGAGCCGGGGGTCCCCGCCGCCGCCACCCAGGGGAGCGGCGCCCAGACTGCCGAGACCGCCGCCAAGGAGAGCGCCGCCCCCGCCCCCTCCCTGGACGAGCTGATGGCCCAGCTGGACGAGCTGTGCGGGCTGGATAAGGTGAAGGCGGACGTGAAGAGCCTCATCAACCTGGTGAAGGTCCGCAAGCTGCGGGAGAAGGAGGGGCTTCCCGTCCCGCCCATGTCCCTGCACCTGGTGTTCATGGGCAATCCCGGCACGGGCAAGACCACGGTGGCCCGCCTGCTGGCCCAGATCTACCACGCCATCGGCGTGCTGTCCAAGGGCCAGCTCATCGAGGTGGACCGTTCCGGACTGGTGGCGGGCTTCGTGGGCCAGACCGCCATCAAGACCAACGAGGTCATCCAAAAGGCGCTGGGCGGCGTGCTGTTCATCGACGAAGCCTACGCCCTTTCCAATCACGACTCCCCCTCCGACTTCGGCCAGGAGGCCATCGAAGCCCTGCTGAAGGGGATGGAGGATCACCGCTCCGACCTCATCGTCATCGTGGCGGGCTATACCGACCTGATGGGGGACTTCATCCACTCCAACCCCGGCCTGGAAAGCCGGTTCAACAAGTATTTCTATTTTGAGGACTACAACGGCGAACAGCTCATGGCCATTTTCCGTTCCATGTGCGCCAAAAACGGCTACACCATTGACGACGAGACAGCCAAGTTCTGTGTGGACGCCTTCGAGCAAATGTATCAGGAGCGGGACGAAAACTTTGGCAACGCCCGGGACGTACGCAACATCTTTGAGCGGGGCATCGCCCGCCAGGCGAACCGGGTGGCGGCCATGGAGTCGCCGGACAAGGACGCCCTGATGGCCCTCACCGTGGCCGACCTGGCCGACGAGGACGCGGTAGAGGAGGCCAAAAACACCCAAGCACCTCAGGAGGACAACGCATGAAGCCCGACATCCGTTTGATCGCATTGGATATGGACGGCACCCTGCTGGACGCCGACCATGCCACCATTCCCCAGCGCAACCTCGACGCTCTCCGCGCCGCCGCCGCCCGGGGGATCCACATCGCCATCGCCACCGGGCGGAGCTGGTCGCTGGTGCGGGAGATCGCCCAGACGCTGGGCTGTGTCCGCTACGGCATCACCGCCAACGGCGCGTTCGTGCTGGACGCGGCCGACGAGACGCCGCTGGTGAAGTTCCCCATGGACCCCGCCCAGTGCGTGGACATCATCCGCGTCCTGCGCCGCCACGGGCTTTATTACGAGCTGTATGTGGACGGGAAAAACTATATGCAGGCTGACGAGCTGCAGGGGGCACGGGACTTTTGCCTCTCCGACGCATTTTTCGACGTGTTCATGCGCAGCGTCCATTTCCTTCCCGATATGGCGGCCTTCGCCGCCGGGGCCCAGCCGGAGAAGTTCGACGTGTTCTATGTCGCTCCCGCCCAGCGGGCGGCCGTGCAGCGGGAGCTGGAGGCTACCGGGCCTCTGGAGATCACCGGTGCTCTTGACAGCAACTTGGAGATGACCGCCCACGGGGTCAATAAGGGCAAAGCGCTGGCGGTGCTGGCGGAAAAGCTGGGGCTGGACGCCTCCCAGGTCATGGCCTTCGGGGACGCGGACAACGACCTGGAAATGCTGGAATGGGCGGGGTGGTCCTTCGCCATGGAAAACGGCACCGACCGGGCCAAGGCGGCGGCAAAATTCGTCACCGGTCTCAACACCCAAGGCGGTGTGGGCATGGCGGTGGAGCAATATTGCTTGATTTGACAAAAGTTATCGTTGACACGGCCCATTTTCTGTGCTATACTAACCTCAAGTCTGAATGTGCAACTCTTGGCTCACGGTTTGTAAGTCATCATTGTCGTGGCTTACACCCCGTGGGTCTTTTGTTTTACAGACAGAACATTTTGATTTGGAGGTCTTTACAATGTATCAGGGTACCGTCAAGTGGTTCAACGAAACGAAGGGCTTTGGCTTCATCGCCAATGACGAGGGCGGCGAGGACGTGTTCGTGCACTTCTCCGCCATCCAGACCGAGGGCTTCAAGACTCTGGCTGAGGGCCAGAAGGTCACCTTCGACACCGAGCCCGATCCCCGCGGCAACGGCAAGCTCCGCGCGGTGAACGTCATTCCCCAGTAAAAGAACCCGCTTTGTTCGGAAGCAAAAAGAGACCCGATGCATGGCATCGGGTCTCTTTTTGTCTTTTTCTGCGGCGGTGCGGCGGCTTACAGCGCGCCGGAGACCACCTGGCCGCGGAACACCACGGCCTTCAGGGAGTAGTCGGCGTTGAGCACGGCGAAGTTCGCGTCCTTCCCCGCGTCCAGGCTGCCCAGGCGGTCATAGACTCCCAGGGCCTTAGCCGGATTGCTGGAGGCGGCGGTGACGGCGGCGTGGAGGGAGATGCCAAACTCTGTGGCCTTCTTTACACAGCCCATCAGGTCGCTCACCGAGCCGGCCAGGGTCTCAGGATGGCCCAGGATGGTGGCCCGGGCGCCGTGGACCTCGATATACTGTCCGCCGAAGGGGTACTCGCCGTCCCCCATGCCCGCGGCCCGGAGGGAGTCAGAGATGAGGATCATCCGCTCCGCGCCGAACACCTTGAACATGGTGCGCACCGCGCTGGGATGGACGTGAACACCGTCGGAGATCAACTCCACCATGACCTTTTCCTGATCGGCAGCCGCACCGATGACCCCCGGCTCCCGGTGGGTAAAGGGGGGCATGGCGTTAAAGAGGTGGGTGGCCTGCCGCGCGCCGGCGTTGTAGGCGGCGGTGGCGGTGTCGTAGTCGGCGGTGGTGTGCCCCAGGGACACCCGCACCCCCAGCTCCGTGGCCCGGTGGATGAACTCAATGGAGCCAGGCTCCTCAGGGGCCATGGTCACCAGCTTCACATGGCCCTTGGCGGCCTTTTGGAGCCGCTCCAGCATGTCCCCGTCGGGGACATGAACAAAGTCGCCGTTCTGCGCGCCCTTCTTGGCCATGGAGATGAACGGTCCCTCCAGGTGGAGGCCCAGGACCTCCGCGCCGGGCTTGTTGCCCTCGATATGGGCGGCGGCGTTCTGACAGATGGCGGTGAGGGTGTCCTCCCCCAGGGTCATGCCCGCGGGGCAGATGCCGGTGACGCCCCGGGACAGCTCGTAGTCGGCGATCTTCTGCAGGCCGTCGGGGGTGGCGTCGGAGAAGTCCTCCCCCACGCAGCCGTGGAAATGGAGGTCAATGAGGCCGGGAATGACATAGCACCCGGTCACGTCAACAGCCTTGTCCCCGCTCTCGTCCACCAGAACGCCGTCCTTGACGCACACGTCGCCCAGAACGAAGCCCTTACGGGGATGAAAGACCTGAGCGCCGGTCAGTCGCATACCTTGCCGCCCTCCTTGATATACTCGGCCAGCGCGGCCTCATCGGCCACGATGGTCACGTCGGGGTGGAACTGGAGGATGGAGGCGGGCACCTGGGGGGTGACGGGGCCAAGCAGGGCCTTGGCCACGATGCCGGCCTTATCCGCGCCGGACACCACCACCAGGATCTTCTTGGCGGACATGATGGTGCCGATGCCCATGGTCACCGCCTGATTGGGCACCTTCTTGGGGTCGTTGTCGAAGAAGCGGGCGTTGGCCTCCAGGGTCATGGGGTCCAGGTCCACCAGATGGGTGCCCACGGGGAACTCGTCGCAAGGCTCATTGAAGCCGATGTGGCCGTCGTGGCCCATGCCCAGCAGCTGCAGGTCCGCGCCGCCCAGGGAGGCCACCAGCTCGTCATACCGCTTGCACTCGGCCTCGATGTCCGCCGCCATGCCGTCGGGCACGTTGGTGACCGACTTGTCAATGTCCACATGGTCGAAGAGGTTGTCGTTCATGAAGTAGCGGTAGGACTGGTCGTGGGTGACGGGCAGGTTGCGGTACTCGTCCAGGTTGACGGTCTTGACATGGGCGAAGCTCAGATAGCCCTCCTTGTTCCACTCGATGAGCTGCTTGTAGGTGCCCACCGGGCTGGAGCCGGTGGCCAGGCCCAGCACGCAGTCGGGCTTGAGCACCACCAGGGAGCAGATGATGTTGGCCGCCTTCTTGGACATGGCGGCGTAGTCCGCGGTCTTGTAAACTTTCATGGGGATCCTCTCCTTCGATAAAATTCGGCGGCGATCCGCCGCAGCCGCCATAGCGGCCAGTTGATGCTTTTATCTTACCACTTCCGAAAGCGTTTTTCAACAAATACTGTCAGGAGAGGAAAATATTTTTTGTGCGTGGTGACGGGCAGGCCGACGAGATCCAAAACCAGCCAAGGGGCCGGCGGCGCTTTGCGCCGTCCATTCGCAGCGAAACGGAGAATTTGCGCAAGGCGAGCTTTGCCCGCCCGAGCATGATTTCCGCAGGGTGAAGCGACCAACGGGAGCGGAACCCAAACAAAAAGACACCCAAAGGGTGTCTTTTTGTTTGGAGCAGGTGAAGGGAATCGAACCCTCGTGTTCAGCTTGGGAAGCTGACATTCTACCATTGAACTACACCTGCGAATTCAATTTAGCTTTAGTATCATACCATACTCCCGCGCTGATTTCAAGCCCCATTTTTTCGCCCGGGGGAAAAAGAGGGACGGCCCGTCGGGCCGTCCCTCTATCGCACGATGTTACATTACCGTCAATTCCCCGTCCTGCACGTCCAGGGTCAGTGTCTGGCCCGGGGTGACCGCGTCTGCGATGATCTTCTTGGAAATGAGGGTCTCCACCGTGTGCTGGAGGTAGCGGCGCAGAGGCCGCGCGCCGTAGTGGGGATCGTAGGCCGCCTCCAGGATGAACGCCTTGGCGGCGTCGGTGGCGGTGACGGACAGCTCCTTGTCCGCCAGACGCTGATTCAGCCCCGCCAGCTGCAGGTCCACGATGTGGTCCAAATTGTCCTTGGACAGGGGCTTGAAGGACACGATCTCGTCCAGGCGGTTCAAGAACTCGGGCCGGAACGCCTGCTTTAAGAGGGCGTTCACCTGCTCCTGGGCCTCGGGGGTGATATTCCCCTGCTCGTCCATCCCCTCCAGCAGATACTGGCTGCCCAGGTTGGAGGTGAGGATGATGACGGTGTTCTTAAAGTCCACCGTCCGCCCCTGGCTGTCGGTGACCCGCCCGTCGTCCAGCACCTGCAGGAGGACGTTGAACACGTCGGGATGGGCCTTCTCCACCTCGTCAAAGAGGATGACGGAGTAGGGCTGCCGCCGCACCGCCTCGGTGAGCTGGCCTCCCTCCTCGTAGCCCACGTAGCCGGGAGGCGCGCCGATGAGGCGGGACACGGAGAACTTCTCCATATACTCGCTCATGTCGATGCGGACCATATTCTTCTCGCTGTCAAACAATGCCGCCGCCAGGGTCTTGGCCAGCTCCGTCTTGCCCACGCCGGTGGGGCCGAGGAACAGGAAGGAGCCGATAGGCTTATCCGGGTCGGCGATGCCCGCCCGGGAGCGCAGGATGGCCTCGCTCACCAGCCGCACCGCGTCGTCCTGCCCCACCACACGCTCGTGGAGGATATCCTCCAGGTGGAGGAGCTTCTCCCGCTCCCCCTCCATGAGCCGGGCCACGGGGATGCCCGTCCACCGCTCCACGATGCGGGCGATCTCCTCCTCGGTGACCTTGTCCCGCAGGAGATTGTCCTCCTTGGACTGGGCGGCCACCGCCTCCTGCTCCTCCAGCTGCTTTTTCAGTTCCGGAACAGTCCCGTACTGCAGCTGGGCCGCCTTTTCCAGGTCATACTCCCGCTGGGCCTTTTCCAGCTGGGCGTTGGCGTTTTCCAGGTCCTCCCGCAGCTTCTGCACCCGGCCGATGGCGTTCTTCTCGTTCTCCCACTGGGCCTTTTTCGAGTTGAACTCCTCTCTGGCCTCCGCCAGCTCCTTCTGCAGCTCGGCCAGGCGGCTCTGGGACAGCTTATCCGTCTCCTTCTTCAAGGCGGCCTCCTCGATCTCCCACTGGACGATGCGCCGGGAGATCACGTCCAGCTCGGTGGGCATGGAGTCCATCTCGGTGCGGATGAGGGCGCAGGCCTCGTCGATGAGGTCGATGGCCTTGTCGGGCAGGAAGCGGTCGGTGATATAGCGGTTGGAGAGGGTGGCGGCGGCGATAATGGCGGGGTCGGTGATCTTCACCCCGTGGTAGACCTCGTAGCGTTCCTTCAGACCCCGCAAAATGGCGATGGCGTCCTCCACGGTCGGCTCATTGACCATCACCGGCTGGAACCGCCGCTCCAGCGCCGCGTCCTTCTCGATATACTGGCGGTACTCATTCAAGGTCGTGGCCCCAATGCAGTGCAGCTCCCCCCGGGCCAGCATGGGCTTCAAGAGGTTGCCCGCGTCCATGCTCCCCTCGGTCTTGCCCGCGCCCACGATGGTGTGCAGCTCGTCGATGAAGAGCAAAATGCGCCCCTCCGACTTCTTCACCTCATTGAGCACGGCCTTGAGCCGTTCCTCGAACTCGCCCCGGTACTTGGCCCCGGCGATGAGCGCGCCCATGTCCAGGGAGAACACCGTCTTGTCCCGGAGGGACGCGGGCACGTCCCCCTTCACGATGCGCTGGGCCAGGCCCTCGGCGATGGCGGTCTTGCCCACGCCGGGTTCGCCGATGAGCACCGGATTGTTTTTGGACTTCCGGGACAAAATGCGGATAACGTTTCTGATCTCATCGTCCCGCCCGATCACCGGGTCCAGCTTGTTCTGCCGCGCCCGCTCCACCAGGTCGGTTCCGTACTTTTTCAGCGCGTCGTAGGTGTCCTCCGGGTTGTCCGAGGTCACCCGCTGGTTGCCCCGCAGAGCCGCCAACGCCTGCATGACCTTCTCCTTCTCCACCCCGTAGGTGCGGAAAAGCTCCTTCACGCCCCCCTCGGCGGTCTCCAGCAAGCCTAAAAGCAGATGCTCCACCGACACGAACTCGTCCTTCATGCTCCCGGCGGTCTTTTCCGCGGCGTTGAGGGCCTTGTCCACCCCCTGGGAGACGTACACCTTGTCCGCCTCCCGTCCGCCGCCGGACACCTTGGGCTGCTTTTCCACCTCAGCCTTCACGGCGGCCCGGAAGGACTCCACCGTCAGCCCCATATTGGTGAGCAGCTGGGGCACAAAGCCCCCCTCCTGGTCCACCAGGGCCAGCAGCAGATGGCTCTGCTCGATCTGTGGATTGCCGTACTCTGTACTCAGTCTTTGCGCGCCTTGCAGCGCCTCCATGGATTTCTGGGTCAACTTTTGGGTATTCATGGTCTGACCCTCCTTTCATTTGCCTTTAGTATAGTGCGTCCCGGCGCAAAAAACATGAACGCATTGTAAACAATTAGCACTCTCGCAAAGAGAGTGCTAAACCAGTTGGGAGAATCTGTAGGGCGCGGCTTCCTTGACGCGCCGCCCTCTTTTGGGCATTTACCTTTCGTAGGGGCCGATGTCCTCATCGGCCCGCTCCCGGCAACGTTCCGCAAAGGAATCCCCATTGTTCGTTTTTATGAAAACGGGGGCCAGGCCCCCATTCTTTTCCGGTCCATTTCTTTTTCTCGTGAGAAAAAGAAACGGGCCGGACTCCAAAGAAAAAGAGCCTTCTAAACTTAGGAAGTTTGTTGGGATGGTTCTCTTGGAGGAAATCTGCAAGGTCCTGCCGTTCTAGTCCTGTTTGGATACTACGTCTAGAGCCGGCGGGACAAAATGTGGAACTGGTTCTACCGCTTGCGCCGGCCGTTACGGCCTCTGTGGTCAGAAATGTAGAAGGTCAGACAGTTGGAACAACGCCGCCTAGGCGAGTCGTTGACGGGCCGTAGGGGCCGATGTCCTCATCGGCCCTTATCAGAAGGTGACCATCCCACGCGGCAAGAGAAAACCCCGGGGTGGGATTCCATAAGGGGGGCTGGGGGTGCCATCTTTTCCACGCGGAAAAGATGGTCCCCCAGGAAGCCCCGGAATCAAAAAAGAGGGACGGCCCACGGAGCAACTCCCATAAAGAAGTTGCCCCGTGGGCGGGTGCCCGTAAGTGAAAATCATTCAATTTGGACGGCGTGGCGATGGCTACGCCGTCTTTTTCCTGCGCTTCTGCATGGAATTATAGTAGGCCAGATATTCCCGTTCCAGTGTTTCCGGCTCAGGCGCTGTCCAAAGTCCGATGGTGTTGTAGTGAATGTCCACCCGCTGATACCGCTTTCCGTCCACCCTTTCCGACTTGGACACCACGATTTTGTCAATGAACTCGTGGACGATTTCAGGCGTCAACTCCGTCAGCCGCGTCACCTGTCTGGCCCGCTCAATGAACCGCTGCAAGTCAGCGGCCTTATCCGTAGTAGCGTCCAGACTGGCTTCCATCTCCGGGATAGCCGCTTTCAACTGCTTCTGCTCGGTTTCCAGCGATACCGTCAGCGTGGCGAACCGTTCCTCGGACAGCAAACCCTTGGTCATGTCCTCGTAGCTCTTTTGGATAAGCTGGTCGATTTCCACAACTCGAACCTTGACCTTGTCCAACTCCCGGCGCTTGGCGGTCAGCGCCTTTTTCTCTTGCAGGCCGAACCGCTCCATCTGCTCCTGGGCGAACCGCTTTTCATAGACCTGGATGTACCACAACAGCCTTTGCAGACCCTCTAACACTAACTCTCCAACCACTTTCTCCCGGATGAAATGGGCGGAGCAGACATCGGAATTGCTGCGGTAGGCGGAACAGAAGAAAAATGCCTGCTCCCGCTTGTAGTTGTTGGTGGCGCTGTAACCCAGCTTGCTCCCACAGTCGGCGCAGTAGAGAAGCCCGGAGAACATACTCACAATGCCCGTCCTCGTGGGCCTGCGGCGGTGCTGGCGGAGGTTTTGAACAAGGGCAAAGGTTTCCCTGTCAACGATGGCGGGGTGGGTGTCCGGGAAGATTTTCCATTCCTCCTGGGGTTTGTCCAGCCGCTTCTTCTGCTTAAAGGACTGGCTGAAAGAGCGAAAATTCACTGTATCGCCCACATATTCCTGGCGGTCTAAAATCTCCGCCACCGTGTGCGAACACCAGTTGAATGGCCGTCCCGTGCCAGGGCCGCATTTCTTGCCGATTCTGCGCCAATACTCGGTCGGCGTGGGTACTTGCTCCGCCTTGAGCTTCTTTGCGATTTGGGTAGGCCCCAAACCGCTGACGCACATTTGGAATATCCGCCTAACAATTACCGCCGCTGGCTCGTCCACGATCCACTTGTTCTTATCCTCCGGGGCTTTTGCGAAGCCGTAGGGCGGGTTGGTGGTGAGTGGAATCCCGGCGTTGCCCCGGCTCTGCATGACACGGCGTACCTTGTCGCTGGTATTTTTTGCGTGCCATTCATTGAACAAATCCTGCATGGGAACGATGTCGCTCACACCGTTGGCGGTGTCGATATTGTCCATGATGGCGATGTACCGCACGTTCAGCCGGACAAAATCTTCCTCCAGAAGCTGGCCTACCACAAGGCGGTTACGGCCCAGCCTTGAGTGGTCTTTGACCACCAAATTTGCCACAAGGCCCTGTTCAGCCAGCTCCATGATCTCCATGAAAGCCGGCCTTGCGAACGTAACACCCGAGTACCCGTCATCAAACATGAATCGGGGATTAGGCAGGTGGTTGTCTGCGGCGAACTTCTCCAGGATAGCCTTTTGATTTTGGATACTGCCCGAGATACCCTCTTTCTCATCATCACGGGATAATCTGGCATAGAGAACAGTAATTCTCTGCTCATTTGGCTGCTTTTTCTTCAAAATGTACTCCTTTCCGCAGCCGGATGTGATATGAATTGCGAGGTATTATTATCATACCACATCCAGCGCAAAACTTCAACACTTTAACGTGTGATATTTTGGGCGAGGATGCGATTTACTTTTCCCTCAGTGGTTTCGGTGGCGCTCTCGCTGAAATGGGCGTTGACGGTGTAAATAGTGCCGCCGATCTCCCGCTCAAAGCTGATGGGGTGGCTGTATTGATGTTCTTTCAGCCAGTTTAACCGTTCCGCATGGGATATACCGGCAAGGAAAGCCGCTGTTTCACCTACCCGCTCCATCACTTCATCAAAGATTTCCTGCTCACGTTTTGTCAGTTCCAAAACAATATTCATCGAATATCACCCCTGTTTTTCCCTGATTTATCCTTTACGTACATAATAGACCCGCCCTGTTCTTCCTCCCGCTTGCGAAGCGGGGCCAAAACGCTGTCCAGAAAATCCTTGACCCGTTCCGGCATGGCCCTGATTGCTTCCAGGTAGGGGCGGCACCGCTCCGCCAGCTCGTTGAACTGCCCTTGCAGCCGGTTCAAACTACTTTGTAAACTCCATATCCGGGAATAGAGCTGCTGATTTTCCTCTTTCAGCCGGTTAAGCTGTCCTCGCCCGGAAACACCCTCTTTGGCAAGCTGGGTGAGGGTATCAAAGTCGGCCTGGGAGACCGTGACCTTGCCGGTCAGCGTTTTCTTGCCCATCTCGTCAATTTCAGAATGGGTCTTACTGATTGGATGGATTGCGGCGAGTTTACTTTCTTCGGCCCGTACTTTCTCCTGGATTTCTTTCAGCCGGGCCTTATCCTGATGGATTTGATATTCCAGGCAGGACAGGTTATCCGCCGTGCTGCCGCGCTCCCCACGGACAAAATCGGTGAAGCCCGCCTCCCGCATATGGCGGCAAAATTCGTCCTGCAAAATGCTGTATGAGGGGATGTACTTTGGCCTGCCCTTATCGTCAACGGCGGGCCTGCCCTGTTCGTCCACCGCCCGCTGGGACTTCCACTTCTTGGAATGACTGACCTGCTGGACAGTCTCCTTGACCGTCCCCACCAGCGCCTTGTCCTTGCACCGTTTTGACCACAGCACTTGCTTTTCCACCACCGGGAGTGCTACAATGTGGAGGTGGTAGTGGTAGACGGGATAGCCGTATTTCTCCGTCAAAGCCAGATTGATCTCATCGGCGTGCATGACGGCGGAGAGGATGTTCTGTTCCCCGTACAGCTTGCAGGCGAAGCGATAGGCTTCCCCGTAGAACTCCCTGGCGAATTTGTATCCGCCATGCTGCTCAAAGTAATCCGTGTTCACATCCAGAATCATTTCATCGTAGACTTTGGCGTTCTCTTTCAGCCCGCGCAAGGACGCCGACCCATCCGCCACCAGCCTGTCCAGCGTTTCATTGTAGGTCAACCCGCCGCAAGCCTTGAAGTGGACGTTCATGGGGGTGCGCTCCAAATCCACGTTCATATTGCCGTAACTCTCGTTTTTCCGCTCGTTGTGGCGTTCGCACTTGCCCACGCCTGCCCTGGTATGGGTGGCGACCCTTGCCACAGTGAAATTCGTTTTTTCCATCTGAACCTCCGTTCCGCGCGACCCGCGCCGTTCTCGTTAGATACTTTTTCAAAGTATCTAACCCACTATGACACTTTCAGCCCTCCGGGCCGGAAAGATGTCCGTGGGCTCTCCGAGGGGGAGGGGGCTTTGCCCCCGCAATCTGCGGATTGCTCCCCCAGCAGGGCCGCCCTTTGAAAAGGGCACCCTGCACCCCGCCTAAACTTTCGCCGTGTTCCCTGAATGGCGTTCCTGCCCCTGACAGCTTCAGCGGCGTTGTCTCGCTTGCTCCCCGGTGGAGGTCACAGCGGAGTATCCCATTCAGACGGTCATTCAGTTGTTTGGGGCAAAAAAGAAGCCGGTCACATACACAACCACACCAGCAGGACGGCCCTCGCCCCGCTGGTGTTCGTTTTGGTTTGTGTATGTAACCGGCTTTACCTGTTTCAGTCAGTATAGCCTATTCAGTTGGCGCTCCCGCAAGGGAGTGTTATAGAATACCACATGGAACTGATGTCTGTCAATATGTTTTTTGTAGTTTAGAGTAAAATTGAATTTCCAAAATCGAAAAGAAATTTGTCGCAAACCATGCTATAATTCATAAACGAGGTGTTTGTGATGTTCTTTGAGTATGGAGAGAAGGAAATATCTTATTTGAAAGACCGAGATAGGCGATTGGGTGATGCCATTGACAAAATTGGGCATATCAACCGGGCCGTGGACAGCGACCTGTTTTCTTCTGTTGTCCATCACATCATCGGACAGCAGATCTCCACCACGGCCCAGGCCACGCTTTGGAAACGCTTGAACGAACGCCTTGGGAGCGTTACAGCGGACACGATCCTCGCCCTTGGCCGGGAGGAATTGCAAGCAGTTGGAATGACATTCAAAAAAGCCGATTACATTTTGGATTTTGCCGAGAAAGTTCAGAGTGGCATTTTTGATATTAAGGGTCTTGACAAGCTGACAGATGAAGAAGTAATAAAGGAGCTTTCAGCTTTGAAAGGCATCGGTGTTTGGACCGCGGAAATGATCATGACATTCTGTATGCAGCGGCCTAATGTTGTCAGCTTTGGCGATCTGGCTATTCATCGGGGTATGCGTATGCTATACCGGCACAGAAAGATTGACAAGGCAAAGTTTGAAAGATACCGCAAGCGGTATTCCCCCTATGGAACGGTGGCAAGTCTCTATTTGTGGGCTATTGCTGGTGGAGCTATTCCAGAATTGAACGACCCAATGCCGAAGAAGGTGGCGAAATGACTGAACAGGAGATGTGGGAAGCTGTTATTCAAAATGATTCCAGCTATGACGGTGTGTTCTTCTATGCTGTAAAAACAACAGGTATTTACTGCCGCCCCTCTTGCAGGTCAAAGCCACCCAAACGGGGAAATATCTGCTTTTTCCAAACCGCACAGGAGGCCCGCGACGCAGGATTTCGTCCCTGTAAACGATGCCGGAGCGATTTGCTTGACTACCACCCTATGAGGGAAATAGCGGAAATGGTAAAAGAAAAAATAGACCATGCGTTTGCTGAACAGGAGAAATTCAATCAAGGATTAACAGAAATCGGCCTCAGTTCACGGAGGGCCGTGGATGTTTTCAAGGCCGTATATGGCATGACACCCAAGGCGTATTCTGATTCCCTCCGTTTGAAGGAGGCTCGGCGGCTTTTGCTGGATACTGACACGAAAGTGATCGACATTGCGTATCAGGTCGGATTTGGCAGCTTGGCAGCGTTTTACAGCTTTTTCAAAAAGGAAACCGGGAAAACACCCAGCGGGTATCGAAAAGAGGGTATGAAACATGAATAGCTACGCAGTTTATCCGTTTCCCTTTGACCAGCTCAAAATTGGATACCAAGGCGATGCTGTCACTCTCCTTATGCGGACAAGTGAGCCAGTCCGCCACGCAGGGAGGACAGCATTGACCGATGCGGTGTTTCATCAGATCACAGAGTATTTGAACGGCCAGCGCAGAGAGTTCGATTTTCCTTACCTCTTACAGGGCACAGAATTTCAACGTAAGGTATGGCGAGCATTGTGCGCCATACCTTACGGCGAAACACGCACCTATGGAGAGATCGCCGCCGCAGTTGGTAATCCCAAGGCTTGTCGGGCTGTAGGTATGGCAAACCATCAGAACCCTATTTTGATTGCCGTCCCCTGTCACCGGGTTATTGGAGCGAATGGCAAGCTGGTAGGCTATGGCAGCGGCCTGGACATGAAAGAAGCACTACTTCAGTTAGAGAAAAAATTCATTCAACAGGAGGAACTGTTATGAGCAACATCGTCGTTCTATTTGAAGTTAAGCCGACAAAGGAGGGCATGAAGCGATATCTTGACCTTGCCGCTATGCTGAAGCCCTTGCTCTCGGGTTTTGACGGCTTTATCCGGGCTGAACGGTTTTCCAGTCTGAGCGAGGACGGGAAACTGCTCTCCATGAACATCTGGACGGACGAAACAGCAGTAGAGAGATGGAGGAACAATGTTGAGCACCGCATGAGCCAACAGGAAGGGCGAGAGAGGCTCTTTGAAAGCTATAAGATTACGGTTTGCTCTGCGATTCGGGAATACGCCGATACAGACCGGGCGGAGGCCCCAGCGGACTCTAATACATTTTTTAAGATATAACATGAGAGTAGGGGCTACGCTTGATTACTGGCGAAGCCCCTACTTTTTTAGTTAAAAATAAGTTCGCAAAATACCATTTCTTCGGCCAAATTGCGGATGTTGTTCATCTTTTCAACCCACTCCATCTGATTTTCTTCCTTTAGCTGTTCGGTGATTTCCTCTCGCGTTGCCATCTGCTCAATCAACTGGGAAAACATTTCCTGTGCCTGATGGTCGATGCTGGCAAGGTGGGCGTATAACTTCCCGCTGAACAGCAAGGCGGTGTAAAATGGGTTTCTATGCTCAAACAGATACCGCTTCCGGCGTTGACCCCAGATACCAATAGGGGTGCTTTCCGGCACAGTGAGGTTTGGCAGAAGATAGTCACCCTCATGGCGGTAAGTTCCGCCCATTTGCTCAAATGTAGACTTTTCCATGAGATAGCCCTCCAATATATTGAAATTCCTGCAATTCAATCACATTCGGCTGGCTATAAAAATTGTGGGAGAGGTAACTTCTTTACGTTACCTCTCCCACCGGGCCGTCCCTGTTTTGCCTATTTCTCCTCCGGGTCGCTGACAAAGCGCACCACCTCGTTGGGCGTGCAGTCCAAAATGCGGCACAGCTTTTCCAGCGTCAGCAGGGTAATATTTTTGCCCTTCTTCAGCCCATCCAGCGTCTTGTTGTCCACACCGCGATTCAATAAGGCATATTGAGAGATGCCCTTTTTCTTCATCGTCTCCCATAAGGGACTGTAATCAATTATGGTCATCTCCACCTTTACCATATGGTAATTCTCATTATATGGAGATATTCCAAAAATAAGTATTGTGGCGTTTGCCACAATATCGTATAATGAAGTACAGAAAGGAGGCGGTCCCCATGGATTTTGCCTGGAAAGCGTTGACCCGCTATCTGCGCGCAGCCACAAAATTCGAGTTGGTGGGCATCACCCCGGAGCAGCTGCAAGATATTCTTCGCGAGGAGGGGCGGCAGCGGCTCCTGTTCGTGGAGCAGATCGTTTTTTGTGAGGAAATGACCAGCGAGGAGAAGATCGAAACGCTGATGGAGTGGTTCCGGCAGGAATGATCCGCCCTTGCGTCCTCGCCGAAAAAGGGGTATACTGGGGCAAACGCCATCAAGGAAGTGACCGCTATGTTCTCCCAACGCTGTTACGACCTGGGCACCGCCCGCTCGGTGATCCGGGAGCTGTTTGAATACGGCAAGCTCCGGGCCAACGAGGTGGGCGCGGACAAGGTCTTTGACTTCTCCATCGGCAACCCCTCCGTTCCCCCTCCCCCTGCGGTGGAGGAGACCTTGGAGCGGCTGCTGACCACCGTCGATCCTCTCACCCTCCACGGCTACACCTCCGCCCAGGGGGACCTGGCCGTCCGGGAGCAGCTGGCCGCCAGCCTCTCCCGGCGGTTTGGCCATCCCTACGAGGCTTCCCGGCTCTACCTCACCGTGGGCGCGGCGGCGGCGCTGTGCTGTGTGTTCCACGCCCTCACCCTCCCCGGCGATGAGTATATCGTCTTTGCCCCCTATTTTCCGGAATACAAGGTGTTTATGGAGGGCGCAGGGGCGGCGGTGAACATCCTGCCCCCGCGATATCCCGACTTCCAGATCGACTTTGCCGCCCTGGACGGGGCGGTCAACGAGCGCACCAAGGCCGTGCTCATCAACTCCCCCAACAACCCCTCCGGGGCGGTCTACACCCCCGAAACGCTGACCGCCCTGGGTGAGCTGCTCACCCAAAAGTCCCGAAAATACGGCCACCCCATCTACCTCATCTCCGACGAGCCGTACCGGGAACTCACCTACGGCGCCGCCACTCCCTGGGTCCCGGACTTCTACTCCAACACCATCGTGTGCTACTCGTACAGCAAGTCCCTCTCCCTTCCCGGGGAGCGCATCGGCTATGTGCTGGTGCCGCCGGAGGCGGCGGACGCCGACGCGGTCTATGCCGCCGTGGCCGGGGCGGGGCGCACCCTGGGCTATGTGAACGCCCCCTCCCTCTTCCAGCGGGTGGCCGCCCAGTGTGACGGACTGTGTGCCGACACTTCTGTTTACGCCAAAAACCGGGAATTACTCACTGACGAGTTGGGCAAGCTGGGCTACGACACCTCCCACCCGCCCCAGGGCACGTTCTACTACTTTCTGCCCACCCTGGAGCCGGACGACGTGACGTTCTGCGAAAAGGCCAAGGCTCTGGACCTGCTGCTGGTCCCCGGCTCCGGCTTCGGCGCACCGGGCTACGCCCGGCTGTCCTTCTGCGTCCCCACGGCGCGCATTGAGGGCGCCATCCCCGTATTTGCCGCCCTCGTCAAACAGTATGGGAGGTCATAACATATGGAATTTCAAGGTTTTTCCGATGCGACCATCGACTTTCTCTACGGCATTTTCCTGCAAAACGAGCGGCTGTGGTTCGCCGCCCACAAGGAGGACTATCTGACCCACCTCCAGCGGCCCATGAAGGCGCTGGCGGACGAGGTGTACGACCGCCTGACCGCCCTCTATCCCAACAAGGATCTGATCTGCCGGGTGGCCCGCATTTACCGGGACGCCCGCCGCTGCCGGGGCATCAATTTTTATAAGGAGAGCCTGTGGTTCACCATCCAGCCCCCGGCGGAGACGGGGGAGGACTACCCCTGCTTCTGGTTTGAGTTGTGCCGGGACAACTGGAGCTGCGGCATGGGCTTTTGGATGCCCTCCGCCGCCACCATGGCCCGCCACCGCGCCGCCATTGAGGCCGACCCCAACCGTCTGGGCCGGCTCCGCTCCCGGCTGCTGACGCAAAGCGAATTTCTACTGGAGGGGGAACGCTACGCCCGCTTTAAGCCCGGCGCACCCGCCGACCTGGCCGGATGGTACAACATGAAAAATTTCTCCATCATACACCGAAGCGACGACGTCACTGAGACCTTCGACGGCCCCGCCCTGGTGGAGCGGCTGGTCAAGGGCTTCTCCTTCCTCATGCCCTACTACGACTACTTCTATCCCCTCTCCCAGACTGGCCAGTCTCCCCTTCTGCACTAAACTTCCAGCGTTTTTCCCTGCCCCGGGGGCAAACTACCTCTTGACTTCAACGGTAAGGAGGTGGCCCCATGGCGGCGCGGCATTGGAATTGGTTCTGGCTTGGTGTGGCGGTCATTTGCGCCGCCGTATTTCTGCTCCGTCCGCAGGAGCCGCCCAAGGTCATCCAGGCGGACAGCGCGGTGAAGGTGGCCGAGCCACAGCCCAAGCTGCTGGCCCTCACCTTCGACGACGGCCCCCGCCGCGCCACCACCGCCAAGCTGCTGGAGGGCCTGGAGCAACGTGGGGTGCAGGCCACCTTTTTTCTCATCGGGAAACAGATCGAGGGCAACGAGGACCTGATCCGCCAAATGGCCGACAGCGGCCACCAGATCGGCATCCACACCTTCGACCACGTGGAACTGCGGAACCTCTCCCCCGCCGACATCCACCGTCAGCTGGATCCTACCCGGGAGGCTCTGCGGGCCATTCTGGGCGACCGGGAGCTTCTTCTCCGTCCACCCTACGGCTTTGTGGACGACACGCTGCTTCAGCAGGCCGACTCCCCCATCATCCTGTGGTCGGTGGACCCGGAGGACTGGCACGACCGGAATGTTCAGCGGGAGGTGGCGCATATCGTCTCCCATGTGCAGGACGGGGACATCATCCTGATGCACGACATTTTTTCTGAAAGCGTGGACGCCGCCCTCCAGGTCGTTGACCAGCTCCACCAGGCGGGTTACGCCTTCGTCACCGTGGACGACCTGCTCCTCTCCCGGGGCATCACCCCGGAAACCGGAAAAATTTACCGCCACGCCCACCCCGATTGACGCGCGTTCTCAGTTTTCCGCTCCATATGTCTTCATATCCACCCAAAAGCAAAAATTTTTCTTCCAATTTCCCTTGCATTTTCGGGGGAATCGTGGTATGCTAATTTTTGGAAGAAAATAGTTGCGGGAGGGGGCCATGAGGATGTTTCAGCCGGGAGATAAGATCGCGCACCCCATGCACGGCGCCGGCTTGGTGGATTCCATCGTCACAAAGAAAGTCAACGGCGTCAAGCGGGACTACTACATCCTTAAGCTCCCGGTGGGCGGCATGGTGGTCATGATCCCCACCGCCACCTCCGAGGCCATCGGCGTACGGGCGGTCATCGACGCCAAGCAGGCCGACCGGGTCATCGCCGCCATCCCCTCTCTGGAGCTGGACGACACCCCCGGCTGGAACCAGCGATACCGGGAGAATATGGTGCGCATCAAGAGCGGCGACCCGCTGGAGGTAGCCCAGGTGGTGAAGAGCCTCACCCACCGGGACAGCGTCCGGGGCCTCTCCACCGGGGAACGGAAAATGCTCCACACCGCCCGGCAGATCCTGATCTCCGAGCTGGTCATCTCCCAAAGCACCACCTACGAGGAAATGGAGCGGCGGGTCAACGCCGCCCTTGCCCAGTAAGGCTTTCCCCCCTACAAAAGGAGCCTGACGGCTCCTTTTTTCAAACTGTTTGGAGGTTGCTTATGTCCTTTCTTGATCTGTTTCGCCGCCATCCCAAAAAGCCCGCCGTCCTCACCCCCTACTGTGCCTGCGTGGTCGCCGCCGCCGGTTCCTCCTCCCGCATGGGCGGGATCGACAAGCTGTTTGCCAGCGTAGACGGTATCCCCGTGCTGGTGCGCACGCTGCAGGCCCTCAGCGCCAGCCCCTACATCAACGAGATCACCGTGGTCACCCGGCGGGAGACGTTGCTGGACGTGGGCGCTCTGTGCCGGGGGGCATGTCTGCCCAAGGTCACCCAGGTCATCGTGGGGGGCGACAGCCGCCTGGAATCGGTCTACAAGGGGATCAACCAGCTCCCCGCCAAGGTAAAGCTCATCGCCGTCCACGACGCTGCCCGGTGCCTGGTCCCCCGGGCGGTCATCGACGCCGCCGTGGTGGCCGCCGCCCGGTGCCACGCCGCCGTTCCCGCCGTGGCGGTGAAGGACACCATCAAGGAATTTGACGGCGAATTTGTCACCGCCACCCCCGACCGCTCCACCCTCCGGGCCGTCCAGACCCCCCAGGTGTTCCGGGCGGAGCTGCTGCGGGCCGCCCTCCAAAAGGCCATGGACGAGGGCTGGGAGGTCACCGACGACTCCTCCGCCGTGGAGCGGCTGGGGGCCACCGTGGCCCTTACGCCGGGGAATGAACGCAACATCAAGATCACCACGCCCCTTGACCTGAAGGTGGCGGAGGCCCTTTTGCAGGAGGATGCCCTATGAGGATCGGTCACGGCTACGACGTACATAAGCTGGCGGAAGGCCGCAGGCTCATTCTGGGCGGTGTGGACATCCCCTATGAGAAGGGGCTTCTGGGCCACTCTGACGCCGACGTGCTCACCCACGCGGTGATGGACGCGCTCTTAGGTGCGCTGGCCCTCGGCGATATTGGCCAGCACTTTCCCGACACCGACCCCAAATATTCCGGCGCGGACAGCTTGCAATTACTGTCCCATGTGGTAGAATTGATCCAGGCTCACGGCTGCCGGGTGGGCAACGTGGACGCCACCATTCTGGCCCAAGCCCCCAAGCTGGCCCCCCACATCCCCGCCATGCGGGAAAACCTGGCGCGGGTCATGGGTGTGGACGTGTCCCAGGTCAGCGTCAAGGCCACCACCGAGGAAGGCTTGGGCTTTACCGGACAGAAGGAGGGCATCGCTTCCCATGCCATTTCCTTGTTGCTTCAAAATCCTTCGTAAAGGAGTTGTACAACCATGAAGATCACCAACATCAAGGTCGACCGGGTGAAGGTCCCCCTCACCGAGCCGTTCCGCATCTCCCTGGGGGTCATCACCCACGCGGAGAGTGCGGTGGTGACCATCGAGACCGACGAGGGCCTGGTGGGCTACGGCGAAGGCGCCCCCGGCGTGTTTGTCTCCGGGGAGAATCTCCCCGGCACGGCGGCCTCCATCGAGCTGATGACCCGGGACCTGATCGGGGTGGACCCCACCGACCTGGAGAAGGTCTACTGGATCATGGACAAGGCCACTGCCCACGCCCACTGCGCCAAGACCGCCATCGACATCGCCTGCCACGACCTGCTGGGCAAGCGGGCCGGCCTGCCGGTCTACAAGCTGCTGGGCGGCCTCTCCAACTCCATGGAGACCGACGTGACCATCCCCATCAACCCGCCGGAGTACATGGCCCAAAAGGCCAAAGAACGGGTGGCCCAGGGCTTTGACGTGCTGAAGGTCAAAATGGGGGTGGACGAAGCCTCCGACCTGGCCCGGATGAAGGCCATTCGGGAGGCCGCCGGGCCTGATGTGAAGATCCGGGTGGACGCCAACCAGGCGTGGACTGCCAAGGAAGCCCTGAACATGATCGCCAAGTTGGACGAGTATGACCTGGAGCTGGTGGAACAGCCCGTCAAGGCCGACGACCTGGAGGGCCTTGCCCAGGTCACCCGGGCCAGCCGGGTACCTATCATGTCCGACGAGTCCTGCTTCACCGCCAAGGACGCGCTGAAGCTCATTCGTGGCCGCTGCGTGGACATCGTGAACATCAAGCTGATGAAGTGCGGCGGCCTGCGGGAGGCCCAGAAGATCAACGCCATCTGCGAGGCCGCGGGCGTCTCTGTGATGCTGGGCTGCATGGCGGAGGAGACCAACATCGGCATCACCGCCGCCGCCAGTTTGGGCGCGGCCCTCAAGAACATCACCCGGGCCGACCTGGACGCCACCTTCTCCCTGGCCGACCTGCCCTTCCAGGGCGGCGTAGGCCGGGAGGTGGGCAAGCTGCTCACCCTCCCCGAGGAGCCGGGCTTCGGCTTCAAGGGTTTGAAAGCATAACATAGGAGGCAAACACCATGGAGAAAAAGTTCTGCCCCGACATGAACTACTGCGGCATTCCCCTTCCCGACGACGTGGCCGCTATGAAGGCCGCCGGCTTCTTTGACGACTGCCGCGCCGCCATCGCCAACTACCTGGAAGGCGACATCCCCGACTGCCTGCGCCAGCGGCTGGAGCTGGAGCTGACCCGCCTGGACTTTCTCCCCCTGTCCGAGTACCCCTACACGGATGCGGAAGCTTTGGCCCTCCTGCGGGAGACCTTCCGGGATTTTAAGGACGAGGAGCTGCCCCAGCTGGTGAACAGCCGCGCCGCTGACTGGCTTTACATCAAGGGCGTGCGCCACTTCCACCGCCGCTTCATCGAAAATATCCTCACCACCCGGAGCGACTATGTGGCCCGCCAGCTCCACCCCACCGCCGAGGACGCCGCCGACGCGGCTCGGCGGGGCCGCATCAAGGAAAACATCGCCATTATGAAGGCAAAGGGAGAGCGCTCCGCCCGCATCACCGTCAAGCAGACCTTCTCTTTGAAGCCCGAGGCGGTGGAAAACGCCCCCCTCACCGTCCACCTGCCCATCCCCAAGCCCTGCGCCCACCAGTCGGACATCCGTATTCTGGAGCTTTCCCACCCCGATATTGCCGTGGTGGCCCCGGAAGCCGCCCCCATGCGGACGGTGTGCTTCCCCAATGCCAAAGCGGGCGATATCTTTTCGGCGACTTATAGTTATGTAAACCATTTGGCCTACGTGGACCCCGATCCCGCCAAGGTCACCGACGCTCCCCTGCCCGCTGACGCGCTGGAGTGTCTCGGCGAGCAAGCCCCCAATATTTTGTTCACTCCCTTCATGCGCCAGCTCTCTGGAGAGATCCAAAAGGGCGAGAGGAATCCCTTGAAAATCGCCCGGAATGCCTATGATTTTGTGACCACAAAGGTGAAATACTCCTATATGCGGGAATATGCCGCGCTGGACACCATCTGTGACTATGCCGCCAAGAACCTCAAGGGCGACTGCGGGGTGCAGGCCATTTTGTTCATCACTCTGTGCCGTCTGGCGGGGGTCCCCGCCCGCTGGCAGTCCGGCTTCGCCGCCGACCCCTCCCACGTGGGGTGCCACGACTGGGCGCAGTTTTATGTCAACCCGTATGGCTGGCTCTACGCCGACCCCTCTTACGGCGGCTCCGCCTACCGCGCCGGGGATACAGAGCGCTGGAACTACTACTTCGGCAATCTGGATATCTTCCGCACGGTGTTCAATGACCATCTCCACCGGGAGTTTGACCCGCCCAAGGCCCACTTCCGGGCCGACCCCACCGACAACCAGCGGGGCGAGGCGGAATACCCCCACCGGGGCATTTTGCCCTTTGAGTACCAGCACAGCGAAGAGATGCTGGCATTCGAGGAATTGTGATTATGTAAACTTACATTCATATGAGAGCGGCTACGTTTCCGTCGGGCAGATGTTCTCCCCGGCACGCATCGCCCCCCATTGGCCCGCAGTTCATGCCGTGCGGACGGCTGAGGACAGCCGCCCCTACACAATTCCTACCGAAGTTCTCGTAGGGGCCGATGTCCTCATCGGCCCGCGAAAGACGCACCCGTATTCCCCGGGCGGACCGCCGGGGACGGTGGTCCCGACAACCATAAAACAGCACCGTGGAGCCTCGGCTCCACGGTGCTTTGTTTTTCGTTTTCTTTTTGTTATGTAAACTTCTTAATAGGACACACCCTGCCACAGCATCGCCTCGGCGACCTTCAGGAAGCCGGCGATGTTGGCCCCGGCCACCAGGTTGCCCGCCATGCCGTAGTCCGCGGCGGCCTTGGCGGCGGCGGCGTAGATGTTGACCATGATGCCGTGGAGCTTCTCGTCCACCTCGTCGAAGGTCCAGCTCAGGCGCATGGAGTTCTGGCTCATCTCCAGCCCGGAGGTGGCCACGCCGCCGGCGTTGCTGGCCTTGGCGGGGGCGAAGAGCACCCCGTGGCTCTGGAACCAGGTCACCGCCTCGGGGGTGGAGGGCATATTCGCGCCCTCAGCCACGGCGAAGCAGCCATGCTCGGTGAGAGCCTTGGCGCCCTCCTCGTCCAGCTCGTTCTGGGTGGCGCAGGGCAGGGCGATGTCGCAGGGCACGGTCCAGATGCCCTTGCAGCCCTCCACATACTTGGCGGAGGGGACGTAGTCCAGGTAGGTCTTGATGCGGGCGCGCTTGACCTCCTTGATTTCCTTGATGATCTTGTAGTCGATGCCGTTTTCGTCCACGATGTACCCGTTGGAGTCGCTCATGGCGATGACCTTGCCACCCAGCTGAGTGGCCTTCTGGTTGGCGTAGGTGGCCACGTTGCCGCTGCCCGAGATGACCACCTTGCAGCCCTGGAAGGACTTGCCGTTGGCCTTGAGCATCTCGTCGGTGAAATAGCACAGGCCGTAGCCGGTGGCCTCGGTACGGGCCAGGGAGCCGCCGTAGGTCAGTCCTTTTCCGGTGAGCACGCCGGTGAACTCGTCCCGCAGACGCTTATACTGTCCAAAGAGGAAGCCGATCTCCCGGGCGCCCACGCCGATGTCCCCGGCGGGCACGTCGGTGTCCGGGCCGATGTGGCGCTGCAGCTCGGTCATAAAGGACTGGCAGAAGCGCATGACCTCCCCGTCGCTCTTACCCTTGGGGTCGAAGTCGCTGCCGCCCTTGCCGCCGCCCATGGGCAGGCCAGTGAGGGAGTTCTTGAAGATCTGCTCAAAGCCCAGGAACTTGATGATGGACAGGTTCACGCTGGGATGGAACCGCAGGCCGCCCTTGTAGGGGCCGATGGCGGAGTTGAACTGCACCCGGAAGCCCCGGTTGACCTGCACCTTGCCGCTGTCGTCCACCCAGGGAACACGGAAAATGATGGTCCGCTCCGGCTCCACCATCCGGGCCACCACGCCCTTTTCGATGAACTCCGGGCGCTGCTCCACCACGGGCTGGAGGGACTCCAGCACCTCGTAGACCGCCTGCTGGAACTCCTTCTGGTCGGGGTCCTTGCGCACTACATCCTCGTAGATGCCCAAAAGGGCCTTGTTGGTAATTGCCATGCCGCAACACTCCTTTGTGGTTTGGTGGCTTTATTATACGAGCCTATGGATAAAAATGCAAGAAGTTTTTTGTAAAACTGCAAAATATACGAAAGAGGCAGGGATGTTCCCGCCTCTTTCGTGGAATATTGCATGGAATAACCCAGGAACTTTCTTATTTCCCGAAGAGCTTCCCAAAGAAGCCCTTCTTTTTCTCCGGGGAGCGGGCCTGGCCGCCGCCGGCCTCGCCGCGGGCGGCGGGAATGGACGCGGGGGTCTTGCCGCCGGCCTTGTTGACGCTCTCCAGCAGCTTTTTGCAGTCCTCATCCTGGAAGCGGTTCACCCCCTCCTCCAGATAGGGCTTGGCCTTCGCCCAGTCGGCGGTGCAGCCGTAGCCGTAATAGAGGCAGATGCCCAGGCCGATGGAGGACATTTTGTAGCCCTTGGCATAGGCCCCCTCATAGAGCTGATAGGCCCGGTCGTAGTCCACCGGGACCCCCCGGCCCAGCCGGTAGCAGTCCGCCATCAGGTCCATGGCCCGGGGCTGTCCCCGCTTCACCGCCTCCATGAACCACTTGGTAGCCTCGGCATAGTCCACCTTCACGCCGATACCCGTGTAGTAGCAGTAGCCCAGGTTGCACATCCCGGCCACATCGCCCCGCTGGGCGGCCTGGCGGTAATACTCCGTCGCCTTGGTCTTGTCCTCCTTGACCCCCTCGCCAAACTCGTAGCACAGGCCCAGGTTGCAAAGGGCGGGCGGGTAGCCCCGCTGGGCGGCGCGGGTGTAGTGCTCAAAGGCCTGCGCCAGGTCCTTCTTCACGCCGTCGCCGTGCTTGTAGCAGTCGCCCAGGATCTTGATGGCCCGCGGCCAGTCCTGCTCCGCCGCCTTTTGGAACCACTCCACCGCCTTGACCTTGTCCTCGCTGACGCCGTAGCCGTTCAGGTAGCACACGCCCAGATTGCACTGGGCGGCGGCGTAGCCCTGGCGGGCGGAGGCGGCGTAATAAGCGGTGGCCTTCCGGGGGTCCTCCTCCACGCCGTCGCCACACTCATAGCACAGCCCCAGGGAGCACTGGCTGGGCGGATACTCCCGCTCGGCGGCCTTCTGGTACAGCTCAAAGGCCTTCTTGTCGTCCTGCTCCACCCCCCAGCCGTGGGAGTAGCAGTCGGCCAGCAGGTCGATGGCCCGCAGCCAGCCCTGGTCGGCGGCCTTTTGGAACCACTCTACCGCCTTGACATCGTCGGTCTCGGTGCCAATGCCCCGGGAGTAGCAGAAGCCCAGATTGCATTGGGCGCAGGCGTCCCCCAGCTCGGCGGCACGGGTGTAAAGCTCCACCGCCTTCGGCTTGTCCTCTTCCACGCCGTCGCCGCACTCGTAGCACAGACCCAGGGAGCAGATGGATTGGGGATAATTCCGCTCGGCGGCTTTGGCGTAAAGCTCGGCGGCCTTTTTGTCGTCCTGAGGCACGCCCCAGCCCCGCTGGTAGCAGTCCCCCAGCAGGTCCATGGCCCGCAGCCAGCCCTGGGCGGCGGCCTTTTCAAACCACTTCACCGCCTCGGTCTCGTTTCGCTCCACGCCGATGGCCCGGAGGTAGCAGAAGCCCAGGTTGCACTGGCTGGGGGCGTGGCCCCGCTCAGCGGCCTGGCGGTAATACTCGGTGGCCTTCAACTTGTCCTGCTCCACGCACTCTCCCAGCTCGTAGCACAGGCCGATGGAGCACAGCGCGGTGAGGTATCCCCCGTCGGCGGCCTTGCGGTACAGCTCCATGGCTTTTTCCCTGTCCTGGGGCACGCCCTTGCCGTCCTTATAGCAGTCGCCCAGAAAATCCATCGCCCGCAGGGAGCCGTGGTCGGCAGCCTTCTCGAACCAGGTGGCGGCCTCCACCGGGTCGGCGGGTACGCCGATCCCGTTGAGGCAGCACACACCCAGGTTGCACATGGCGGCGTAGTCCCCGTCCCCGGCAGCCTCCTTGTAAAGCTCGATGGCCTTCGCCCGGTCCTCCGGCACCCCTTCTCCCGCTTCGTAGCACACGCCCATTTGACGCTTGCCGGGGATGTAGCCGTCCTCGGCGGCCTTGGCGTAGAGCCGGAAGGCGCGGTCGGGGTCCTTTTCCGTGCCCGCGCCCCAGCGCAGGCAGTCGCCCAGCACGCACATGGAGCGGTCGTGGCCGTCGGCCACCGCCAGCTCCAGCAGGCGCACCGCCTCCGTCTCGTTCATCTCCACCCCTTCGCCGTTCAAATAGCACACCGCCAGGTCGCAGGTGGCGGGGGAATAGCCCAGGTCGCTGGCCTGGCGGTAATAGTCCACCGCCTTGCGGATGTCCCGCTCCACGCCGTCGCCGTTTTCGTAGCAAAGGCCCAGCTTTTCCAGCGCGGGCGCGTAGTCCTCCTTGGCGGCCTCCCGGTACAGCTCCAGGGCGTGGCCGGTGTCCTTCTCCACGCCATCGCTGCCCCACAGGAAAAAGTCGCCCAAAATGCACTGGGAGCGGGGATGACCCTCCCGGGCGGCCTTGGCCAGCAGCTCCAGCGCCTGCCGCACGTCCTTCTCCACGCCGTTGCCGTTTAAGTAACACACCGCCAGGGCGCACTGCGCCGGGAGGTAGTCGTTCTCCCCCGCCTGACGGTACAGCTCCGCCGCCCGTTCCAGGTCCCGCTCTACCCCGGCGGCGTTTTCGTAGGCCAGACCCAGGTTATAGACCGACGGCGGGTAGCCCTGCTCGGCCCCTTGGCTGTAAAGCTCAAAGGCCTTGCGGTACCAATCCTCCCGCTTTGTCTCGTCCTCCGCGTCGTTGGCCTTGGCCCGGTAGCACCCGGCCAGGGCGTCCTGGGCCTGAATGTCCCCCGCGTCCCCGGCCTGGGTGAGCCAGTGAATGGCCGCGTCCAAGTCCCGCTCTACGCCGTCGCCGGTGGCATAGCGGAGACCCAGCATCCGCTGGGCCTCCACGTCCGCCAGCTCCGCGCGGTCCTGCAGCTCCTCAAGCTCCTGCCGCTCCTGCGCATCCGCCTCTTTTTTCTTGTCAAAGGCCATTTGGATCAGCCCGGTGTTGAGAAAGACCACACCCTCCTGCTGTTTGTTCTGATCCTCCCGACCTTCTTGCTTCTGATCCATCGTATCTTCCTCCTTTGACCGCCGCGCTTACACGGTTCTTGCCTGTTTGCTTACTTCTCCGCCACAATGGCGGCGGTGTCCATGGCGATCATCAGCTCCTCGTTGGTGGGGATCACCAGGGTCTTGACCTTCGCGCCGGGAGCGGAGGCGTCCACCGCCTTGCCCCGGGCCTTGTTGGCCTCGTCGTCCAGGGCGATGCCCATAAAGCCCAGCTTCTCGCAGATGAGCGCCCGGGTGTCGGGGCCGTTCTCCCCTACGCCGGCGGTAAAGATCACCGCGTCCACCCCGCCCATGGCGGCGGCGTAGGCGCCGATATACTTGGAAACGCCGTAGCAGAACACGTCCAGGGCCAGCCGGGAGCGGGGATTGCCCTCGGCGGCGGTGGCGTCCAGGTCCCGGAAGTCGGAGGACACCCCGGAGATGCCCTGCACGCCGGATTTCTTGTTCAGGATGTTCTGCATCTCCCCGATGGACAGGTCATGCTTGTTCATCAGATACTCCAAAATGGCGGGGTCCAGGTCGCCGCAGCGGGTGCCCATGGCAACGCCCGCCAGGGGGGTAAAGCCCATAGAGGTGTCCACGCTCTTGCCGCCGTCCACCGCCGCCACGGAGGAGCCGTTGCCCAGGTGGCAGGAGATGAGCTTCAGCTCCTCGATGGGCCTGCCCAGCATCTTGGCCGCCTCCTGGGTGACGAAGCGGTGGGAGGTTCCGTGGAAGCCGTAGCGGCGCACCTTGTCCTCCTCATAGTACTCATAGGGCAGGGGGTAGATATACGCCTTGGGGGGCATGGTCTGGTGGAAGGCCGTATCAAACACCGCCACCATGGGCACCCCGGGCATGACCTTGCGGCAGGCCTCGATGCCGATGATGTTGGCGGGGTTGTGGAGGGGGGCCAGGGGGATGCACTCCCGGATGGCGTCCATCACCGCCTCGTCGATGAGCACGGAGCTGGCGAACTTCTCCCCGCCGTGGACCACCCGGTGGCCCACCGCGTCGATCTCCTTGCCGGAGGAAATGACCCCGTGGTCAGCGCTCACCAGCAGCTCCAGCACCTTCTCGATGGCCTCGGCGTGGGTGGGCATATCCACGTCCTCGTTGAACACCTCCTTGCCGTTGTTGGGGGTGTGCTTCAGGTGGCCGCCGATGCCAATGCGCTCGCAAAGGCCCTTGGCCAGAACGTCCCCGTTCTCCGAGTTCAGCAGCTGATACTTCAAAGAAGAGCTGCCCGCGTTGATTACCAGGATCTTCATGTTTCATCTTCCCTTTCGTGTTTGTTGCTCCCCCTTGTCAGGAGGATACCGGTTCGCTATAATAGCCTTATTGTACCGCTTTTTCTTCCGAGGGGCAACCCCCTATTTTATCCTGAAGCCGGGAGGCGACACGATGGCTGTTGTTGGTATTGTGGCAGAATACAACCCCTTTCATGTGGGCCATGCCCGCCATCTTTCTCTGGTCCGTCAGCGAGTGGGGGAGGACGCGGTCCTGGTGGTGTGTATGTCCGGCCACTGGGTGCAGCGGGGGGACTGCGCCGTAACGGACAAATGGACCCGGGCCGCCGCCGCCGCGCGCTTCGGGGCGGATCTGGTGCTGGAGCTGCCCACTCCCCTCGCCATGTCCTCAGCGGAGACCTTTGCCCGGGGGGCGGTGTCCATTTTGGCCACCGCAGGCATCGACGCCCTGTCCTTTGGCTGCGAGGTCCCCGACGGGGCCGCCCTCCAAGCCCTGGCGGACGCTTTGAACAGCCCCGCCTTTGACGCTGACCTCCCCCCTTTGATGGCCCGGGGCCTCTCCTATCCCGCCGCCCGTCAACAGGCCGCGGCGGCCCTCACCAGCCGGTCGACCGCCGCCCTTCTGGCCATGCCCAACAACAATCTGGCGGTGGAGTACCTCCGCTGTCTGCCAGATCATGTGACTCCGCTCCCCATTCACCGTCCCGGTGTCCACGATGCGCCCCTGCCCGACCGGGATGATCCCTCCGCCGCCAGCCTCCGCGCCCTTTTGCGCGCCGGAGAGAGCGCCGACCGCTACCTCACCGCCCCGTGGCAGGGGCAAATCTACGACTTGCGCCATCTGGAGCGCGCCATCCTTTCACGCCTACGAAGTTTGAACGTGGAAGCGCTGGAGACCTTCCCCGACGCAGGGGACGGCCTGGCCCAGCGGCTTTGGAAGGCCGCCCAGACCGCCGGCTCCCTGGACGAGCTGTGGGCGGCGGCCAAGACCAAGCGGCTCACCCACGCCCGCCTGCGGCGGGTGACCCTCAGGGCCGCGCTGGCCATCCCCTCTCCTGCGGCCCCCGCCTACCTTCGGGTTCTGGCCATGACCGGGCGGGGAGCGGCCCACCTGTCCGCCCTGAAGAAGACCTGCCCCCTCCCTATTGTCACCAAGCCCGCCCAACACAAGGACCTGCTGGCCGCGGAGGCCGCCCTCACCGACCAGTTTTCCCTGTGCGCCGGCCGTCCTCTCCCCTGCGGGGAGGAATTTCGACACTCCCCTGTTTTACTGGACAGTTGATCCGCTTTTCCGCCTTTTTTCGTCCCAAAGTATTGCCTTGGGCGGGAAAAGGCGGTATACTTATTCGGATATGTATTATAAGGAGGCAGGGAATATGAACGTGATGATCATCGGTATCGCCGGGGGCACCGGCTCGGGCAAGACCACCCTGACGGAAAAGCTGGTGGAGCGGTTCGGCCCCAGCGTTTCCGTGGTCAATCACGACAACTACTACAAGGCCCACGACGAGCTGCCCTATGAGGAACGGTGCAAGCTGAACTACGACCATCCCGACTCCTTCGACACTGACTTGATGGTGGCCCACCTGAAGGAGCTGAAGGCGGGCCGGGCCATTGACTGCCCCACCTACGACTACACCGTCCACAACCGCCGCAAGGAGACGGTACGGGTGGAGCCAAAAAGCGTGGTCATCGTGGAGGGCATTATGATCTTCGAGAATAAGGCCCTTCGCGACCTGATGGATATTAAAATTTTTGTGGACACCGACGCGGACACCCGCATTTTGCGCCGCATCATGCGGGACGTGAAGGAGCGGGGCCGCAGCCTGGATTCGGTGGTGAACCAGTATTTGACCACGGTCAAGCCCATGCACGAGCAGTACGTCCAGCCCTCCAAGCGGTACGCCGACATCGTGGTGCTGGAGGGCGGCCACAATTTAGTGGCGCTGGACATGATCATTCAGAGAGTGCAGAGCCACTTGGAGGCAGAGGGGTGATTTGTAGGGGCGGGTTCCAAACCCGCCCACAAACGCCTGTCTTCGTATACGGGCCGATGAGGACATCGGCCCCTACAAAGGTAATGAACGGTTCGGTAGGACCGTAGGGGCGGATGTCCTCATCCGCCCACATAACAAGCGCAGGGAACCTTTTTCCCCTTCTCACGTCCAAGTAGTCGTTTGAAAGGAGTGTTACACCATGAAACAACGTATGACCGCTTTGCTTTTGGCTCTGGGCCTGACGGTGGGCCTTGCGGCCTGCAGCTCCAAGACTCCCGTTCCCGACGAGAGCGTCTCCCCCTCCCCCGATGCTACGGAGGCCGTCTCTCCCACCCCTGACGTGACCCCCGATCCCGATCCCACCGAGGGTGTTTCCACCCAGCAGCCCGACGTGACCGAGCTTCCCGACAAGGGCACGCCGCCCCCGGAGGTGACCAGCACGCCCATCGGCGATCCTACCGCGCCCCCTGACACGGCGCAGCCCTCTTCCACCCCCAAGCCTACACCGGAGCCCGACCCCGTTGAGCCTTCCGACACCCCCTCCATCGCGGTCCCTGCCGCCAGCGAAGTGTACGCCGCGGTGTCCAAGTCTGCCGGGGGCACCACCGCCACCATGGATGCGTCCTCTGTGCTGGAGAACTTCTACGACCTCTCCGCCGATGATCTGGAGGACTATGTCCTCTACATCCCTGAGCTGAGCGCCAACATTGAGGAGATTTTTATCGTCCGCGCCAAGCCGGGCAAGGCCAGCGCGGTGAAGTCCGCCTGCGAGACCCGTCTGGCCCAACTTCAGGAGGACGCGGAACTGTACCCCGCCACCGGCGCTTATGTGGCAAGCTATCAGCTGGTCACCGAAGGGGACTGGGTGCTGTTCTGCGTGTGCCCTGATTCCTCCGGGGCGGTTAAAGCGTTCCAAGATTGCGTAAGATAAAGAAAACGTAAGCCCGGAGGCGTTCTATGGTCTTTTCAACTCCCTTTTTCCTGTTCTTCTACCTCCCCATCGTGCTGGCGGTGTATTACATTACGCCGCTGAAGTTCCGCAACGCCGTTCTGCTTCTCCTCAACCTGATTTTCTACGGCTGGGGCGAGCCGGTGTATATCCTCATCATGTTCGCCTCCATCGCCATCGACTACACCCACGGCCTGCTGGTCACCCGCTGCCAGGCCAAGGGCAACGACAAGGGCGCGCGGCTGGCGGTGGCCTCGTCGGTGATCTTCAACCTGGCCCTGCTGGGGGTATTTAAGTACAGCGACTTTGTCATCAGCAACCTCAACGCCCTGCTGGGCACCGCCATTCCCCTCACGGGGCTGAAGCTGCCCATCGGCATCTCCTTCTACACCTTCCAGACCATGTCCTACACCATCGACGTGTACCGGGGCGACGCCAAGGCCCAGAAGAACATCGTCACCTTCGGCACCTTTGTCACCCTGTTCCCCCAGCTTATCGCCGGACCGATCATCAAATATAAGGACCTGGATGACCAGCTGGAACACCGTACCCACTCCCCCGAACAGTTTGCCGCCGGGGTACAGACCTTTGTGGTGGGCCTGGCCAAAAAGGTGCTCATCGCCAACAACATCGGCTCCCTGTGGGACGCCATCAAGGCCACCGAATTAAGCGGCCTCACCGTGGTGGGTGCGTGGCTGGGCGCGGCCGTCTGCGCGTTGCAGCTTTACTTCGATTTCTCCGGGTACTCGGACATGGCCATCGGCCTGGGGCGGATGCTGGGCTTCGAGTTCCTGAAAAACTTCGACTACCCCTTCATCTCCAAAAGTGTTTCCGAGTTCTGGCGGCGGTGGCACATCTCCCTGGGCAGCTGGTTCCGGGAGTATGTGTACTTCCCCCTGGGGGGCAGCCGCAAGGGCAAGTGGCGCACCTGCCTCAACCTCTTGATCGTGTGGACCCTCACCGGTGTCTGGCACGGCGCGGCCTGGAACTTTGTGCTGTGGGGACTTTACTTCGGCGTCCTCATCCTCTGTGAGCGGGTCCTTTGGGGCAAGGCGCTGGAAAAGCTTCCCGGCTGGGTCCGGCACGTCTACACCCTCTTCCTGGTCACCGTCAGCTTCGCCATTTTTGGCGTGGAGGACATGGCCAAGCTGCCGGGCTACCTGGCCGCCATGTTTGGCTTTGCCGGGGGCGGCGTGGTGAACGCCACCACCCTCTATTACCTTCGGGGCTACCTCCCGGTGCTGGTCATTTCCCTGGTGGCCTCCACCCCCTGGATCTCCGGGCTGGTGAAGCAACACCTGTCCGTGGATCGCTCCAAGGCGGGCCGGGTCCTGCTCCCGGTGGGCCTGATGGCGGGGCTGATCCTGTGCACCGCCTATCTGGTGGACGCCACCTACAATCCGTTTTTGTACTTCCGCTTCTGAATCCGTAGGGGCCGATGTCCCCATCGGCCCATCCATTGATACGGCAGGCACTTTCACCGGGCCGCTGGGGACAGCGGCCCCTACAAAGAAGGAGAGTTTCATATGTCAAAGAAATACGCCGTTTTCATCACCTGTCTGTTTCTCGCCTTCCTGGGCATTTTTGCCGCGGCCAACGCGGTGACCCCCGACAAGGACTTCTCCCCCATGGAAAACCGCGCCCTGGCCCAGATGCCGGAGCTGTCCGGGGACGCTCTACTCAGCGGCTCCTTTATGGAGGACTTTGAAAGCTACGTCACCGACCAATTTGTCCTCCGGGACCAGTGGATCGCCCTGAAGGCCGGGGCGGAGTATGCCTCGGGCAAGAAGGAAAACAACGGGGTCTACATCTGCGATGAGCACACCCTCATCGCCCGCTTCGACCCTCCTGCCAACGACCGGGCCAAGAAGCGCATTGACGACAACTTCGGCTATGTGGAGAAGCTGGCGGGCCTCACCGACGTGCCCGTCTACTTCTCCCTCATTCCCGGCAAGGTGAGCGTGTGGGCGGACCTCCTCCCCGAGGGCGCCCCCAACGACGACGAGGGGCAGTATATTGCCCGGGGCGCGGCCCTCCAAGGCCCCAAATGGCTGGACGCCGCCACCACCCTCAACGCCCACAAGGACGAATATATCTTCTACCGCACCGACCACCACTGGACCACCCTGGGGGCCTATTACGCCTACGCCGCCCTGGCGGAGGGCATGGGTCTGGAGCCGATGCCCCTCAGCTCCTTTGACCGCCAGGTGGTCTCCCAGGAGTTTTTCGGCACCACCTTTTCCTCCTCCGGGGTGCGCTGGCTGGAGCCGGACACCATGGAGTTCTTCGTTCCCCAGGAGGCGGCCACGGTGACCAACTACTTTGACGGCACTCCCACCGAGGGCCAGCTCTATGACCTCTCCAAGCTCTCGGAAAAGGACAAGTATTCCGCCTTCCTGGGGGGCAATAAGCCCCTGACGGTAGTGAAGTCCAACGTGGCCCCGGAAGGCGCGCCCAAGCTCATGCTCATCCGGGACTCCTACGCCGACTCCATGGCCCCCTTCCTCTGCTACCACTTCTCCGAGATCCACCTGGTGGACCCCCGGTACTACAAGACCTCCATGGCCCAGTACGTGAAGGACAACGCCATCGACCAGGTGCTGGTGATGTACGCCGTGAACAACTTCGTCAAGGACGGGAATCTGTTTGTCCTGGGCATGGCGGCGAAGTAAACAGGTATGCTTTATCAACAGACCGTGCGCCTGAAAAACGGCGAGGCGTGCCTGATCCGCAGCGGCTGTGCCGCCGACGGACAGGCGGCACACGATAACTTTAATCTGACCCACGGACAGACGGATTTTTTGCTATCCTACCCGGACGAAAACAGCTTTGATGTGGAGCAAGAGGGACAATTTTTGGCCCAACGGGAAGCCGATCCCCGAGCGGTGGAGCTGTGCGCCTTTTTCCATGACCGGCTGGTGGGCACGGCGGGCATCGAGGCCGTGGGCACAAAAGACAAGGTCAAGCACCGGGCCGAATTGGGCATCAGCGTGGAAAAGGAATATTGGGGCCTGGGCATTGGGCGGGCTTTGACGGCGGCCTGCATCGAATGTGCCCGGCAAGCCGGGTATCATCAGCTGGAGCTGGACGTTGTCCGGGAAAACGCCGCCGCCATCGCCCTATATCAAAGTCTTGGCTTTGTGGAATACGGCCGCAACCCCAAGGGCTTCCACTCCCGGCTTACCGGCTGGCAGGAGCTGATCCTCATGCGGCTGGAGCTGGTTTGAGCGGTACATCACAAACGCCCGGCAGTCAAAAGACTGCCGGGCGTTTTCCTTATCCTCTGTGAAACCCCTTGTAGCTCCCCACCTGGGTGATGCCCTCCGCCAGATCCTTGCGGTACAGGGGATCGTCGGGGTCCAGGGAGTTGATATCGAAGCCGTCGCTCCCCGCCTTGCCCGTGGAGTGGAGGTACTTCCCCTCCCCCATATACATGGCCACATGGCCGGGGAAAAACAGCAGGTCGCCCACGTCCATGTCCTCCTTGGGGATCTCCACCAGGTCAAACTCCGGCTTGATGTGGGCGTCCCGGTAGATGGTGATGCCGTTCAAAAGGTAGGCCATAGACACCAGTCCCGAGCAGTCGATACCCAGCGGGCTTTTCCCTCCCCAGCGGTAGTGGGTCCGGCGGTAGAGCATCGCCGTGTCCACCAGCCGTTGACGCAGCTCCTTTTCAGGTAGCTCAATGGGCTTATCGTAGTACGTATCCAGCCAGCTGGCGCGGACATAGCCCTCGCTGCCGTCGGGCAGGGACACCATCTGCCAGCCGTTGGGCTTGCCCGTCTCGGGGTCGGTCTCCGGCGGCTCCGTCACCGCCACCACCGCCCCCATGGTCAGGGTCACGATGGGCCAGGACTGCACCTTGGGGTGGTGCATCACGTCCACGGTGTTTTTGTGCAGGACCACCTTCTTGGGCAGCTTCGCCCATTCCTCCGCGGCCTGGTCCCCGATGGCCAGACAGCCCACCGGGGCGTAGCCCTCATAGCGGTATGGGGTCCTGATCTTCCAATAGCCGGGGGTGGTCTGCTCCAGCACCTCCACCACCATGCCAAAGAGGGCCTCGTCCGCCAGCTCACAGTCGTGGCGGGGCTGGGTCATCAGCGGACAGAGAGGACAGATCACAACAGCTTTCATTCCAGCACCTCCAGGGTCTTTTTCGTCGCGTCCAGCCGCACCCGCGCGCCCAAGGGCAAGGCCACGCTGGGCAGGGAGTGGCCGCAGGGGATATGCTTCAGCACCGGGCAGTTGAGACCGCCCAGCAGCTCAACGATCACCTTGTCCAACGAGAGGGTGGGCTTGTCGTCGGCGGGCACGCAGTCCGTCCAGTAGCCCAGCACCACCCCGGCGCAAGCGTCCAGCTTCCCGGCGTTGCGCAGGTGGGTGAGCATCCCGTCGATGCGGTAAGGCTCTTCCTCGATGTCCTCCAAAAAGAGGATGTTCCCGGCGGTCTCCACCTCCCAGGGCGTGCCCAGGCTGGCCGCCACCAGAGAGAGGTTGCCCCCCACCAGGCGGCCCTCCCCCGCGCCGGGTACCAGCGTCTCCGCCGCCCACCCCTCGGGATAAGGCAACACCTTTGACCCGCCGCCGAACAGCGCCCAGCGCAGCTCGGCCATGGTAAAGGGGTCGGTCTCTTGATAATATTCGGTGGACGGCATCACCGTGTGCCATGTGGTCAGCCCCCGGTTATTGAGGGGAATGTGCAGGGCGGTCACGTCGCTGTACCCGGAGAAAAACTTCCCCGTAGCCGCCATGGCGTCCAGGTCCAGCATGGGCAGAAGCCGCCCCGCGCCGTACCCGCCCCGGATGGAAATCACCCCGGCGATATCCGGGTCCAAAAACGCGTCCATCAGGTCCTTCGCCCGCTGGGCGTCGGTGGCGGCAAAGTTTCCATGTCGGTTTACATAATAGCAAGTCGGATAGACCACAGGTTCCAGCCCCAGGGCCTTAACTGCGTTGACCGCCGGCTCTAACCGTTCTTCCGGAACCGCAGACGAGGCGCACACCAGAGCCACCCGGTCCCCGGGTCGAAGATGTGGAGTTGACATAATATCACCTCATATTGCAAAAATGCAGGGGCGGCTGTCCTCAGCCGCCCGCCCAGCATGGAACCACATGGCGGGCCGATGAGGACATCGGCCCCTACAAAAGAAACGAACGGTTTGGTGGGATCGTAGGGGCGCACAGTGTGCGCCCGACGTTTTATATGGACACAGGCCCGCTTATTGCCCTAGCTTGTTGCGGTAACCGTCCAGCTCCCGCTGGTTGCCCAGGACAAAATGCCCCGGCTCCAGCTCCGTCCACTCCGGTTTGTCCTGCTCGTAGTGGTGGCAGGAGGGGTCGTACACCACCAGCTTCTTGTCCCGCTCCCGGATGGGGTCGGGCATGGGGATGGCGGAGAGGAGGGCGTTGGTGTAGGGGTGGAGGGGGTGGGAAAACAGTTGCTCGCTGGAGGCCAGCTCCATGAGCTGTCCCTTGTAGATGACCCCGATGCGGTCGGAGATGAACCGCACCACCGAGAGGTCGTGGGCGATAAACAGGTAGGTCAACCCCCGCTCCTTCTGGAGCCTGGACATGAGGTTCAGGACCTGGGCGCGGATGGACACGTCCAAAGCGGAGATCGGCTCGTCGGCGATGATGAATTCCGGCTCCATGATGAGGGCGCGGGCGATGCCGATGCGCTGGCGCTGGCCGCCGGAGAACTCGTGGGGGAAGCGGCTGGCGAACTCAGGCAGCAGCCCCACGTCCTCCAGGGCCTTGGCCACCTTCTCCTCCCGCCGCTCCTTCGTCAGGTCGTGGCCCAGGTTCAACAGGCCCTCGGAGACGATATAGTCCACCTTGGCCCGTTCGTTCAGCGAGGCCATGGGGTCCTGGAAGATCATTTGAATTTTCCGGGTCAGAGCCTTGTCCTCCTGGGGGGACAGCTTGCCGGAGATGCGCTTTCCCTGATAGCGCACCTCGCCCCCGGCCACGGGGTTGACCCGGATGATGGCCCGGCCGATGGTGGTCTTGCCTGAGCCGGACTCTCCCACCAGGCCAAAGGTCTCTCCCTTATTGATGTGGAAGGTCACGCCGCGCACCGCGTGGAAGGGGTGGCGGTGGGAGCCGAAGTCCACCCGGAGGTCGTCCACCTCCACCAGCGGACGGCCGGTCACGTTTTGCTCACTGGACACGAAGGCTCACCCCCTGCTCTTTCAGATGACGGATGCGCTCTGGGGCCTCCACCTTGGGGGCGCGGGGGTCCAAAAGCCAGGTGCGGGCCTTGTGGGTGGGGCTGACCTCAAAAAAGGGAGGCCGCTCCACAAAGTCAATGTTCAGCGCCTTGGGGTTGCGGGGGGCAAAGGCGTCCCCGTGGACCTCCACAAAGAGGTTGGGAGGCGTGCCCTCGATGGCGTACAGCGGCTCCCCCTTCACCCCCAGCTGGGGCAGAGAGGACAGCAACGCCCAGGTGTAGGGGTGCTTGGGGTCATAAAAGACCTCCTCGCACTTGCCGATCTCCACGATGTCCCCGGCGTACATGACCGCGATACGGTCGGCCACGTTGGCCACCACACCCAGGTCATGGGTGATGTAGATGGTGGTGAGCTTATACTTCTTCTGCAGGTCCTTAATGAGGCCCAAAATTTGCGCCTGGATGGTCACGTCCAGGGCGGTGGTGGGTTCGTCGCAGATGAGCACCTGGGGCTTGCAGGCGATGGCGATGGCGATGACCACCCGCTGGCGCATGCCGCCGGAAAACTCGTGGGGGTACTGGTGGTAGCGGCGCTCGGCGTCGTCAATGCCCACGTCCTTCAGTGCCTCCACCGCCGCGGCGTGGGCGGCGGCGCCCTTCAGGCCCTGGTGCAGCTCCACCGCCTCCTGGATCTGCCAGCCCACGGTCTTCAGGGGGTTCAGGGAGGTCATGGGGTCCTGCATGACCATGGCGATCTCCTTGCCCCGAATTTTGCGCCACTGGGCCTCGGTTTTCAGCGCGGTGAGATCGGTATCCTTATACCACAGCTCCCCGCCGGTAATGGCGCCGTTGGCGTCGGTAAGGCCCATGAAGGTCTTAGTGAACACGCTCTTGCCCGAGCCGGACTCCCCCACGATGGCCAGGGACTCTCCCTTGTAAACGTCCAGGGAGATGCCCCGCAGGGCGGTCATCACCTTGCCCCGGAGGGTGAATTTCAGTTCCAGATCCTTGGCGGACAAAATCGGTTTTTCTTCCATGGTTTTGCCCTCCTCAGTTCACATGGTTCTTGGGGTCGGCGGCGTCGGCAAAGGCGTTGCCCACCACATAGAAGGAAATGGTGATCACCGCCAACACCACCACGGGGAAAAACAGCTGGTAGCGCAGCGACGCGCTGCTCATCACCTTGCGGCCCGCCTCCACCAGAGTGCCCAGGGTGGGGGTCTCCAGGGGCACGCCCAGGCCGATGTAGGTGATGAACACCTCGTTGCTGATGGCAGCGGGAATGGCCAGGGCCATGCGCATGGTGATGATGCTCACCAGATAGGGCAGCAGGTTCTTCACCATGATCCGCCAGGGCGGCGTGCCCAAGCAGCGGGAGGCCAGATTGTAGTCCCGGTCCCGGATGATGACTACCTGGTTACGGACGAACCGCGCCGTGGCCAGCCAGGAGGTCAAACACATGGCGAAGATCATGGTCCCCATGCCGGGGCGGAGGATGTAGGAGATGATGACCACGATCAACGTCTGAGGCACGTTGTCAAAGACGTTGTAAAGCTCGGTGAAGAAGAAGTCCAGCTTGCGGACGTAGCCCCACAGCACGCCCACCAAAATGCCCAGCAGCGCATCCACGCAGGCCACGGCGAAGCCGATGAACAGGCTGTTGCGGGTGCCCTCCCAAATTTGGCTCCACAGATCCTGGCCGATGGCGTTGGTGCCAAACCAGTACTCCTTCCCGGGCTTGATGTCCCGGGACAGGTCCACCTTCACGATGGGGTTCCCGTTCTCGTCCAGCTTGGGCTGGCGGGTAAACAGGTCCAGCTGCACCTGCTCGGAGTAGTAGATGGTGTTTGGCTCCTTTTCATAGGGCAGCAGCGGCTCTACAAAGGTAAACAGCAGCGTGGCGACGATGACCAGCAGGAAGAACATGGCCACGGCGTTCTTGCGGAAGGCCCGGAGGGTGGACCGCCAGTAGGAGTACCCGGAGTAGCCGCCCCGCTCCCCCGCGTTGGGGTCGTAGGGAGCAAAGGAGAACAGCTCCTTCTCGTCCATCTTCTTGGCATGATCGTTGATGTGAGCCGCCAGCTCCTCGGTCTTGCGGTCCTTAAAGCGAAACAGAGCCATCAGCGGTCACCTTCTTTCTTGCCCAGGGCGATCCGGGGGTCTAACAGGGCCATAAAGATGTCGCCCACCAGCAGGCCCAGAATGGAGATCGCCGCGTAGATGAGCACCAGGGCCTGGACCAGGGTGTTGTCCTGACGCTGGATGGCCTGCACCAGCAGACCGCCCATGCCGGGGATGGAGTAGAGGCTCTCCACATACAGCGACCCCATGAGGGTGAGGATGACGGAGGTGGGGATGAACTGGGCCAGGGGGACGATGGCGTTGCGGAACACATGGGAGCTGAAGATCCTGCCCCCGGACACGCCCTTGGCCCGGGCCAGGCGTACATAGTCCTTGTTGTTCTCGTCCACCATGTACCGGCGCAGCCACATGGCGTAGTAGGCGATGTTGCCCAGGGCCAGGGAGAAGATGGGCAGGATCCACGTCAGCGGCCGGTCGGCGTGGAAGAACATGTCAAACCCCGGCAGCTTGGAGCCGTAAAATTGGATCAGCAGATGATAAATGGCCGCTGGGATGCCCTCGATGATGACCACAAACACCGTTCCCAGCTTGTCCCCGATCTTGAACCGGGTGCGGGTGGAGCGGGCCATGAGGATGCCCAGAGGCAGACCCAGCAGCAGGGCGATCCCCAGGGCCGCCAGTCCCATTTTCATGGACACAGGCACCTTCTCGGCGATGATGTCCAGCACGGGTGCGCCCACCCGGTACTTGTGGCTCACCCCCCAGTCGCCCTTGAACACGCCCTTCCAGAAGTTGATCATCTGCACCGGAAGAGGGTCCTTCAAGCCAAGCTGCCGCAGGCCCACGTTGATCTGTGCCGTGGACAGCTTCTCAAAGTTCTCAAAGTATCCCTCAATGGGCATGAGCCGCAAGAGGGAAAAGACAATGGTGATGATGATGAGCAAGGTCAATAGCGAGCGCAAAAGCCGCTTGCCGATGTACTTCGCCATGCTGTGGCCTCCTTTGGGGGGAGTCTTGTATTCTCTTACCCGCTCAAAGCCGGGCATTTCAGTCAAAATGTCCGGGTTTCAACGGGTAACGGATGCCGGGGAAAACGCAACGGTGGGAAGGCGGCAAAATGCCGCCTTCCCAGCCCGTGCTATCTCTAGGGTGTCACGCTCCCGTTGGACACGCTACGGCTCGGCTTCCCTCCGTCTCGGGCTACACCCGGCGGCTCTCGCCGCCTGGGCTTTCGCCCTCGCTCCAGTCCATCCGAGCCTGCGTGTCTACGGGTCGCGCTTCTTACTTCGCGGCTTCCAGCGCCGCGGCACGCTCGGTCTGCCAGGTCTCGTTCGCCTCGGTGAACTTGGCCATATTCATCGGCTCGTCCAGCAGGTGCTGGTACTTATACCGCTGGAGGGCCAGGCCGTAGGGGGCGTACTGGCCTTCAAAGGCGTTGAGGCGGGTGGCCACGTAGCCGGAGAAGGAGATGGAGTAGGGCACCACGATGGCGTGCTCGATGAGGTAGGCCTCCGCCTCGGCAAAGGCGGTGTAGCGGGCCTTCTCGTCGGTGGTGATGGCCTTGGCGGCCTCCTGGAGGCGGAAGTACTCCTCCACGATGGCCTGGGTCTCCGCGCTCTTGTGGTCGCAGGAGGCGTTGGCCCCGTCGCCCAGGGTGCGGGAAGCGTCCTGGTTCATGAAGTTATAGGTGTTGTTCCTGCTGAAGGGGTCGGTCCAGGTCTGGGGATCGGCGTAGTCGGCGCCCCAGTTGCACTTCATCAGGCCGAAGTTGCCGGTGCGGCGGATGGCGCCCAGGAAGCCGGTGGAGGGACCGGCCTCCACGACCACGTCGATGTAGTCCTTGCCCAGGGTGTTCTCCAGCTGCTGCTCCACCACCTGGCACTCCTTGTCCCAGTTGGTGGTGTCGGGGTTATAGCGCATATAGACCTTCACGGGGAAGGTGCAGCCCTGAGCGGTCAGCTCCTCCACGGCCTTGGCCTTGTACTCCAACGCCTTGGCGGTATCGAAGCTGTCCCCGTCGGTGTAGGGCTTGAGGGCGGGGTACTGGGTAAAGTCCAGGCCGTCGCCGGAGGCGAAGGTGGCCGGGGTGATGGTGTTGTTCACGATGCTCTCGGGGTTCTGGGGGTCCTGAACGGCCAGCGCGCCCACCCGGTCCAGACCGTGGAGGATGGACTTGCGGAAGTTCTCGTTGTTGACGGCCAGGATCCAATTGTCCGGCTCCAGGCTGGCGTCAAAGCGCGGCTCAAAGTTGAAGGCGTAGAAGTAGGAGTAGCTCACGTTGGGACGGCTGGAGGACACCATGTTGTAGGTGTTGTCGTCGCTGAGCCAGGAGGTGAGCAGGGACGCGTCCAGCTCGGCGTAGTCCACCTCGCCCCGGATGAACTGCTCGGGGCCGATGGTGCCGGCGGTGGAGTTATAGCGCCACTCCATACGGTCGATGAACACGTTGTCCTTGTCCCAGTAGGTGGGGTTCTTCACCAGGGTGCGGTGATCCTGGGGAGCGAACTCGCTCATGAGGAACGCGCCGTTGTAGAGGATGGTGTCCGGGCCGGTGGCGGCGCCGAAGTCCTTCCCCTTCTCGGTGAGGAACGGCTCATAGACGGGCATGTAGCTGGAATAGCTCAGCACGGAGGGGAAGTAGGCGCAGGGGGCCTCCATGGTGTAGACCAGGGTGTAGTCGTCGGTGGCCTTCACGCCCACGTCCTCCCACTTGACCTCGTCCACCACGGCGATCTCGTTGCCGTCCTCGTCCACGGTCTTGGTGCCGTTGTCGCTCTCCAGCAGGTAGGCGGTGTAATCGTAGTACGCCTGGGCGTTCTTCACGATGCCGTCATACATATACTGGTTGGCGGCCTCGTTCTCGGCGGTGTTGGAGTACTTGGCGGAAGTGACCCAGTCGTGGGCGGTGACGTCGGCCACCTCGTTGCCCTGATAGTCCACCCACTTCACACCCTTGCGGATGTGGAAGGTCCACTCGGTGTTGTCCGCGTTGGCCTCCCAGCTCTCAGCCAGAGCGGGGATCATCACGCCGTAGCTGTCATACTCCACCAGGCAGTCCACGGTGTTGGCGGACATCTGCAGGTCGTTGGTGTTGCCGGTGTAGAGGTAGTTGAAGGTGGTCACCTCGCTGGCATAGAGCTGACGGTAGACCTGCTCGCCGGCCGGCTGGTCGGTGACGGTGGGATCGGTGGTCGCCGCGTTGGGGTCGGCGGTAGGCTTCACGTCGTCCTTGCCGCAGGCGGCCAGGGCGAACACCATCGCCAGACACAGGGCCAGAGCCAGCCATCGTTTCATGTTCTTCATCATCTGCTCCTCCTTTTCATTGTTCGCGCGGGCCGCTTTCTTGCGGTCTGCCCTTCGGTTTTCTCAAAAATGAATTGTGAAAGGGGGGAAGTTTCAAATTTGAGAGGGTCCGAAAGAGAACTTGCCAATCAGTTTACCACAGTTTTCACCTATTGTAAAGGGTTTCCCTGAAAAACGCCATATAAAAATGCAATCTGTGATGGATAAAAATTCATAATATCTGCCGCAGCTACTCCTGATCGTCGGGGAACAGCACCCGGTAATAGTCCTGCTCCAGCACCCGGGTGGAGTTGGTAAACATCCGGGCCACCTCCTGGAACTTGGTGGAGACATAGTCCTCAGGCGGCTCCGCGGTCCCCTCCCGGGGGGTGAAGGTGTCGGTCTGGGAGTTGTAATAGCCCAGATCGGTGACGAAGCTGCGGTTGGACAGCACCGCCAGGCCGGGATAGGTGGACAACGCGTCGTGGCCCATAAGCAGACGGGAATCGTATTCCAGCCCCATGAGATTGCTCACCGTGGGTAGGATGTCCAGGGAGCACACGGGCTTGGTGATGTGGACCGGCTCCTTCCCTTCCATGTCGCCGCTCCAGAGGATAAGCGTGGAAAGGTAGGTCTCGAAGTTCTCCTCCACCTCGTGGCCCACCAGCTCGTTGATGGCGGACTTCTCCATACCGTAGGGGTAGTGGTCGCCGGTGAGGACGATGGCGGTATTCTCCAGCTTTCCCGCCGCCCGTAGCTCTTCAATCAGATATTCGATGGCCTTGTCCAGCTCCATCTGGCAGGCCAGATAGGCCCGGGCCTCCTCGCAGAAGTCCTCGTGGCCCACCTCGTCGCGGTGCTTGGCGGCCATGTAGTTGCCCATAAAGGTATAGAGCATATGGCCGGACACCGTCATGTAGTAGGTGTGGAAGTGCTCGTCGTTGATATACTCGGGAATGGTCTTTTCCATCATCTCCACATCCGACTCCGGCCAGGTCTGTTTGACCTCCAGGCCGTTGCCCAGGCCCTTGTAGTCGTAGCCCATGTTGGGATGGGACAGGTGGCGCTTATAGTATTTGTAGTTGTGGTTGTGGTAGGCGCGGGTGGCGTAGCCCTCTCCCCGCAGCTGGTTGCCCAGGCAGAATTTCAGGTAGTTTTCCGACGAGCGGTAGAAGCTCCACACCCCCGACTTGGGGATCATGGAGGTGTCCGCCACGTATTCTCCGTCGGAGGTGGACACCCACCACAGGGGGTTATAAAACTCGTCGCACACGAAGCCCTCATGGGCCAGCTTGTAGAGGGTGGGGGTGGTCTCTTCGGTGATGGCGTAACGGGAGAAGCCCTCCGCCACGATGAAAATGAGGTTCTTTCCCTTCCACGCCCCGGTGTACTCGTTTTGCATCGTCGCCTCCCGGGAGCCGAACCACTGGTGCATGGACTTCAGTGTGTCGCTGGACGCGCTCTCTGCCAGCCCTTCAAAGTCGATGTCCATGGTGTTGGGCTGATAGACCACGGGAGTGGGAGTAGGCTCGCTGGTAGGCGGCTGAGAGCCGTCCGGGGTGGGCACGGGGGTGGGGGTGGCGGGCAGGGTGGGCACAGGCTCCTCCGGCATCTCCTTCACGCCAAAGAAAAGCTGTTTGGCGTCCAGCCGCAGAGTGGTGAAGATGCCGAATTCCTCCGCCGTCTTTTCCGGCACAAAGCTGTACTGGTAAAGGTAGCTGGGGGACATGCCGCCCCTGCGGTTGGTGACCACGAGCACCGTAGCCAGAGTCTGGGTCGCCACCGCCGCCGCCAGGAGGATGAGGACGTGCTGTTTCTTCCATTTCAGGTACTTCATCACCCGGTTTCCCGAAAATGCCAACGCCACCACAGGCGCCCACAGTAGGATCAGAATGTACCAGATCTTCCCCATGGCGGCCAGGATGTCCCGCCAGAATTGGAGGGCGTCGCCGCCGTTGCCCACGGAGTAAAGGGTCAGAAAGGTGGAAAAGATAGTGTAGTAGATGCTTTGCGCGCTGGCCCAAAAGGCCATCGCAGCGGAAACGGCGACGGTAAAGATCTTGCGGTAGCGCTGATTCCCAAAGGTGACGAACAGGGTGAGAAACAGCCCCGCCGCCACGGAAAAGAGGAAGGTGTACCAAAGTCCCCGGCCGAAAAACCGGTCCATCAGCCCAATGCGGCAGATGATCTCCAGCCAGAAAATAAAACCGGGAAACCACAGCGCCGCCCGGATCGCCTTTTCCCCGCTCCGATCCCGCCGCTGACGCTGGGGACGGGCTTCTTCTGTCTCCATGCTTCGTCGCCTCTTTCTGTTTTGTCGCGTCCTTTGTAGTAGCTATATATTATACAAATTTTAGCGCCCCGTGTAAAGTATATTGCCCAAAAAATAAGACATTCTTAAACACAGAAACACGCCCGCTGCCGGGCGCAAATAAAGGAGTTGACCCCCATGAAAAAATGTTCGGCGGTCCTGGTCGCCGTTTGCCTTCTGTTCTCCTCCGTCCGGGCGGCGGAGACCGTGGAGGCCGCCGCCCCCGGCGGTCTCACCGTCAACGCCGCCTCCGCCATCCTCATGGAGAAGGAGACGGGCCAGATCTTGTATGAAAGCAATTCCCATGAGCGCCTGGAGCCGGCCAGCGTCACCAAGGTCATGACCCTGCTTTTGGTCTTTGAAGCGCTGGACGCGGGCAAGCTGACCCTGGACCAGCCCATCACCGCCTCCCGCCATGCCATCTCCATGGGCGGCAGTCAGATCTGGCTGAAGGAGAACGAACAGCTCACCGTCCACGAGATGCTCAAGGCGGTGGCGGTGGTGTCCGCCAACGACTGTGCCGTGGCCCTGGCCGAAGCCGTCTGTGGCAGCGAAGAGGCCTTTGTGGCGAAAATGAACCAACGGGCCGCCGAGCTGGGTATGGCGGACACCAACTTCCTCAACGTCACCGGCCTGCCCGCGGCAGGGCACGTCACCTCCGCCTACGACATCGCCCTCATGTCCCGGGAGCTGATCCTCAACCACCCGGAGGTGCGGGAGTACACCACCATCTGGATCGACTCCCTTCGTAACGGCGCGTCCCAGCTGGTGAACACCAACAAGCTCATCCGCTTCTACGATGGGGCCACCGGCCTGAAAACCGGCTCCACCTCCACTGCCCAGTACTGCCTCTCCGCCACGGCCGAACGGGACGGCATGGAGCTGATCGCCGTGGTGATGAAGTCCCCCACCCCCCAGGAGCGGTTCGACGGCGCCCGGGCGCTGCTGGACTACGGCTTCGCCAACTACACCCTTCTGAACGTCTACCCCGACCAGGTGCTCCCCCCGGTGAACGTGGCTCTGGGCAAGCTCCCCGCCGTCCAGCCCCTTCCCGCCCAGTCGCCCCGCCTGCTTTTGGAGCGGGAGAAGGCCGGGCGGGTGGAGACCTCCATCGACCTGTCCCCGGAGGTACAGGCCCCGGTGGAGAAGGGCCAGACCCTGGGCCGGATGACGGTGACGGTGGACGGGGTGACCGTGGCGGAGATCCCGCTGGTGGCTGACCGGGCCGTGGAGCGGCTCACCACCTGGGGCATCTTCCGCTCCCTGCTGCGCCCCCTCTGCCTCGCCGGCTGACCGGGCAGAAAACCCCGAACGGCACGCCGTTCGGGGTTTTCCTTGTCAAACTTTTCTCCCGCCGGCCCTTGACGGCGGCGGCAAGGGAGTATATAATAAAAAATAACTCTTCGGAGCCATCAGACGCCAACAGAAAGGAAGTGGGACTGCGTGAAAGGCCGAAGTTGCAGGGACACAGAAGGCTGTTATCCCTTACGCCGGGCCGGTGAGCGGTCCCGGCGGCGCTGAGGGTATCCTCCGGGCAAAAGGATGATAGCGGCCGCGGGCTTGGCCTGCGGTATTTTTGTGTCCCGCTTTCAAAGAATACTTGAAAGGGGGAATTTTTGTGCATGAAACCACACAGACGGATGAACTGCTGGAGCTGGTGGAGCAGAAGCAGTACCGACAGTTGAAAACCGTCCTGGGTGAAATGAACGAGGTGGACATCGCCGAATTTTTGGGCGAGTTGGACCCGGAAAAGATGGTGCTGGTGTTCCGTCTGCTCCCCAAGGAGCTGGCCGCGGAGGTGTTCACCTACCTGGAGGACAGCGACGACCAGGAACGGCTGCTCACCGCCCTGAGCGATAAGGAGCTGCGGGAATTTCTGGACGAGCTTTACCTGGACGACGCGGTGGACATCATCGAGGACATGCCCGCTAACCTGGTGAGCCGTATCCTCCGCAACACCGACGCCTCCACCCGCAGCCAGATCAACCAGCTTTTGAACTACCCCAAGGACTCCGCCGGGTCGCTGATGACCACGGAGTTCGTCTCCCTCCACCCCAACGCCACCGTGGAGGAATCCTTCGCCCGCATCCGCCGGGTGGGCCTGGACAAGGAGACGGTCTACACCTGCTACGTCACCCAGCACCGCGCCCTGGTGGGCGTGGTGACGGTGCGGCGGATGCTTTTGTCCTCCTACGAGACAAAGATCGCCGATATCATGGAGACCAATATCATCTCGGTGAACACCCACGAGGACAAGGAGGACGTGGCCCAGCTCTTCTCCAAGTACGACCTCACCGCCCTGCCCGTGGTGGACAAGGACAACCTGTTGGTGGGCATCATCACCGTTGACGACGCCATGGATGTCATGGAAGAAGAAGCCACCGAGGACATCGAGAAGATGGCGGCTATCGTCCCCACTGACAAGCCCTACTTCCAGACCGGGGTCATCGAGACCTGGAAGCACCGGGTGCCCTGGCTGCTGCTGCTGATGGTGTCCGCCACCTTCACCGGGGCGATCCTGGGCATCTTTGAAAACGCCCTGGCGGCCAACGCCGCCCTCACGCTGTTCATCCCTATGCTCATGGACACCGGCGGCAACGCCGGCGGCCAGGCCAGCGTGACCCTCATCCGCTCCATGTCCCTGGGAGACGTGGAGTTCCGGGATATCTTCAAGGTCATCTGGAAGGAGCTGCGGGTGTCCTTCCTCTGCGCCCTCACATTGGGCGTGGTGGTGTTCGCCAAGGTCATTTTTATCGACCAAAAAGGGCCAACGGTGGCCCTGGTGGTGGCGGTGTCCATCGTTTTGACCATCGTCATCGCCAAGCTGGTGGGCTGCACCCTCCCCATGCTGGCCAAGCGGCTGGGCTTCGACCCCGCCGTGATGGCCTCCCCCTTCATTACCACCGTGGTAGACGCGCTGTCCCTGCTGGTCTACTTCGCTGTGGCGACGCAGCTGCTTCACTTGTAAGCTGTTCGCAGGAAAGAAAGGAGTTTTTGACATGAACGAAAATGAAATGACCCCTCAGGCACAGTTTGAACCCCAGTTTGTGGAACGTACTGGCGAGACCCTCAGCCGCTATACCGCCCGTGCCTTCCTCTGGATGGCCATGGGGCTGCTGCTGACCTTCGCCATCAGCGTTTTGGGGTACTACTTCTACCTGCCGCTGTACCTCATCGCCTACACCGGCACCACCGGCCTGGTCGTCCTCACCGTTTTGGAGCTGATCGTGGTGATCGTGCTCTCCGCCAAGCTCCACTCCCTGCCCATCGGAGCGGCCCGGGCGCTGTTTTTGGTATACGCCGCCCTCAACGGCGTGGTGTTCTCCACCTACTTCCTCATCTTTGACGTGGTGAGCATGGTGCTGGCCTTCGCCGCGGCGGGACTGTACTTCGGCGTAATGGCCGCGGTGGGCTACTTCACCAAGGTGGACTTCTCCCGCATCCGCAACCTCCTGTTCGGCGCGCTGATCTTCCTGGTGGTGTTCGGCCTGCTGTCCATGCTCATTCCGGGCCTGGCCATGTTCGACCGGATCGTGTGCATGGTCGGCATTGTGGTCTTTATGCTCTACACCGCCTACGATACCCAGAAGATCAAGGCCTATTACTACGGCTTCCAGGGGGACGACGCCATGCTGGCCAAGGCGTCCATCATCTCCGCCCTCCAGCTGTACCTGGACTTCATCAACCTGTTCCTCTACCTCCTGCGCTTCCTGGGCAAGCGGAAGAATTAAGCGAAATCCAACCATCGGAAAAAGCGGGCGGTCAGCTATGTGCTGACCACCCGCTTGCTATGTGCTTTTCTCTTAGGAAAATTCCTCCCGATGGTCCATCACCCACTGATAGCTTAGACCCTCCAGCGCATCCATTTCCTCCATCAATTGGTCCTCCAATTCGTTCAGGACAGAGCTGTTTTCCTCCCAAGCGTCCGCTTGGTCATCCAGCCATGCCCGCCGCACGGCCCAGTCCGTTGGGATCGGTCCGCCGATATAGCCCAGCATCTCTCCGCAAATTTCAGCGGCCCGTGTTGCGCCCACGGCCCGCAGCGCATCCTCGATCTCTCCCGCAAACTGGCCGCTGCTGTTATCCAAAAACTGCGGAAAGCCGCCGTTGTTCACCTCATTTATGAAGGACTGAACGGCGAAGAATGTCCGCTCCGCGGAGGACAGCCATTCCGGGTGCTCTCCTTCGCCGCTTTTGCGAAAAACCCAGCCCGTTATCGCTGTCAGGAGATCGCTTTTGTTGTCCAGGGTCCAGATATCCGCAATATCCAAGCTCCAAAGAGCTTCACAGCGTTTTAATCCGTCCCTGTCACTGTCAAAAATCTTCTCAAATATCCCCATGGTTTACTCCAGCACGGCCCCTCTGGCCGCCGAGGCGACCAGCTTGGCGTAGCGGGCCAGGTAGCCGGTGGTGACGGTGGGGGCCTTGGGGGTCCAGGCGGCCTTTCTCGCCGCCAGGGTCGCCTCGTCCACCAGCAGATCGATCTTACAGTTGGGGATGTCGATGGCGATCATGTCCCCCTCCTCCACAAAGGCGATGGGGCCGCCCTGGGCGGCCTCGGGGCAGACGTGGCCGATGGATGCGCCGCGGGTGGCCCCAGAGAAGCGGCCGTCGGTAATGAGGGCCACCTCCTTATCCAGGCCCATTCCCGCGATGGCGGAGGTGGGGTTGAGCATCTCCCGCATGCCGGGGCCGCCCTTGGGGCCTTCATAGCGGATGACCACCACGTCCCCAGCCACGATCTTGCCCTCGTAAATGGCGGAAATGGCGTCCTCCTCGCTGTCAAAGACACGGGCCGGGCCGGTGTGGGTCATCATCTCCTCCGCCACGGCGGACTGCTTCACCACGCACCCCTCAGGGGCGAGAGAGCCTTTCAGCACGGCGATACCGCCGTAGCTGGAGTATGGCTTGTCGATGGGCCGGATAATGGACTCGTCCCGGTTGACCACGCCCTCCAGATTTTCCGCGATGGTCTTGCCGGTAACGGTGATGAGAGAGGTGTCCAGAAGATTTTTCTTGGTCAGCTCCTTCATCACGGCCCACACGCCGCCCGCGCCCTCCAGGTCCTCCATAAAGGTATCCCCCGCTGGGGCCAGGTGGCAGAGGTTGGGAGTCTTGCGGGAAATTTCGTTGGCCATGTCCAGGTCCAGCTCGATGCCGCACTCGTGGGCGATGGCGGGGAGGTGGAGCATGGAGTTGGTGGAGCAGCCCAGGGCCATGTCGATGGTCTCGGCGTTGTGGAAGGCGGCGGCGGTCATGATGTCCCGGGGCTTGATGTCCCGTTTCACCAGCTCCATGATCTGCATACCCGTGTGCTTGGCAAGGCGCAGACGGTGGGACCAAACGGCGGGGATGGTGCCGTTGCCCCGAAGGGCCATGCCCAGGGCCTCGGTGAGGCAGTTCATGGAGTTGGCGGTGTACATGCCCGAGCAGGAGCCGCAGGAGGGACAGGCGTTTTCCTCAAAGTCCTCCACCCCCGCCTCGTCCAGCTTCCCCGCCTTGTAGGCGCCCACAGCCTCAAACATATGGGACAGGCAGGAGCGCCGTCCGTCCGCCAGCTTGCCTGCCAGCATCGGCCCGCCGGAGCAGAAGATGGTGGGGACGTTCACCCGGGCCGCGGCCATGAGCAGACCGGGGACGTTCTTGTCGCAGTTGGGGATCATCACCAGGCCGTCAAATTGGTGGGCCATGGCCATGGCCTCGGTGGAATCGGCAATAAGGTCACGGGTCACCAGAGAATACTTCATCCCGATGTGGCCCATGGCGATGCCGTCGCACACGGCGATGGCGGGAAACTCCACCGGCGTGCCCCCTGCGGCGCGGACCCCTGCCTTCACCGCCTCGGCGATCTTGTCCAGGTTCATGTGGCCGGGGACGATCTCATTGTAGGAGCAGACCACCCCGATGAGCGGCCGCTCCAGCTCCTCCTTGGTGTATCCCAGGGCATAAAAGAGGGAGCGGTTGGGGGCGCGCTCTACGCCCTGCTTGACCTGTTCGCTTCTCATCACAAAGCCTCCTTACTCCGCTTTTGAAATATCCGTGCCAAAATATTTGACGGCCAGTTGGGAGAGGGTGCCGTCTTCCGCCAGTTCATTCAGTGCCTTGTCCACCGCCTCCCGGAGGTTCTTCGTCTCGTCGCCCTTACGCATGGGGATGGCAACGCTGTCCGCCTCCTCGGCCAGACAGGCGATCTTCAGGTCCGCGTCCGGGTGCTGGGCCATGTAGTCGTAGTAGGTCACCTCGGCATTCAGGGTCGCGTCGATGCGCCCGGAATAGAGCAGCTCAAAGGTGGCCGCCAGGTCGTCCACCCCGGTGACCTCCGCGCCGTAGGACCGGGCGGTCTCGGCATAGGTGGAGGAGATGGTGTTGGCGGTCTTTTTGCCGGAGAGGTCCTCCATTTTGGTAATGGAATCATTGTCCCCCTTGACGATCACCGCCATGCGGTCATAGGCGTAGGGGACGGAAAAGTCGTACTTCTCCGCCCGGTCGGGGGTGACGTTCACGCCGTTGACCATGATGTCGTACCGGCCCGCGTCCAGTCCGGCCAGCAGGCCGTCCCACTCGCCGGTGATGAAGCTGGCCTCCACCCCCAGCTTCCCTGCGATGGCCTGGGCCACCTCTACATCGTAGCCCACCAGGTCACCGTCCTCATTCACATACGTCCAGGGCGCCCAGGTGCCCTCCATGGCGACCACCATCTCGCCCTTCTCCTGGATCTGGGCCAGCAGGTCGCCCTTCTTCTCCCCGCCGCACCCGGCCAGCAGGGCCAGACACAGCGCAGCGGCGGCCACCGCCGTCAAGCAACGTCTCCGATTCATTGTGATCGCTCCTTTTCGTTCATTCTTGCGTTCCGATGTACTTCTCCACAAACCGCTCCACAGCGGTCCAGTAGCCCTCCGGGTCCTCCCAGGACGCTTCGCCGTGGCCCGCGCCGGGAACGGAAAGCTTCTCCTTTTCCGGGCTGGCGCAGGCCCCATACACCACGTCCAGCATAGCGTAGGGCACGAAGGTGTCCTCCTCCCCGTGGATGAACAGCATGGGCAGCTTGGCCTTCTTCAGCTGCTCCACCGCCGACGCCTCCCGGAAGCTCCACCCTGCCCGCACCTGGGTCACCAGGCTGGCCGCGTCCAGCACCGGGAAGGTAGGCAGGCCGAACATCTCCTTGAGCTGGCCCGCGAACTCGTCCCAGACGGAGGAGTAACCGCAGTCCTCGACCACGCACTTCACACAAGGGGACAAGTCAGCCTCCCCGGCGGTCATCATCACCGTGGCTCCCCCCATGGACACACCGAACAGCACGATCTCCGCCTGGGGGTCCTGTTCCACAAGGGTATCCACCCAGGCCACGATATCCCGCCGCTCCAGCCATCCCATGCTCGCATACGCCCCCTCGCTCCGCTCGTGGGCGCGGGCGGCGGGGGCAAGCACATGATAGCCCATCTTATAAAACTCCGCGGCGTACCGCCCTCCAAACTGAGGCGTGCTGCCGTAGCCGTGGCAGATCACGGCGTATTTATGGCTATCCTCCCGCGGCAGATAAAGGGCGTGGAGCTTCAGCCCATCGTGACTGGTGAGCCAGCGGTCCTGGCTGTTTTCGGCGAACCAGGCACTGTCTCCCTCCAGCTTCAGGTCATCCACGTTCTCGGTGCTGAGCATACCACCCGCCTGGGGGTCCAGGGCGAAGTGGAACAGGTAGTTCCCCACGAAAAACAGTCCCACCGCCGCCAGCGCCACCACAACGGCCAGTATGGCCAGCGCGATCTTCCAACCCTTCTTCATTCGGCTTTCCTCCCGCTCACGGCGTCCGTTCCATCGTCTGGAGGAACGCCTTCACCCGTTCCTCCCTGGGGTTTTCAAAGAATCCCTGGGAGGGGCCTTCCTCCACCACCGCGCCGTCCTCCATAAACACCACCTTGGTGGAGACGTTGCGGGCGAAGTTCATCTCGTGGGTGACCACCAGCTGGGTCTGCCCGTCCTCCGCCAGCTTGCGCATGACGGCCAGCACCTCTCCGATCAACTCCGGGTCCAAGGCGGAGGTCGGCTCGTCAAAATAGATGATCTCCGGATCGGTGGCCAAAGCCCGGGCGATAGCCACCCGCTGCTGCTGGCCGCCGGAGAGCTGGACGGGATAGTGGTCCTTCCGGTCCAGCATCCCCACCCGCTCCAAGGCCCGCTCCGCCTTGACCACAGCGTCGGCCTTGTTCATTTTCCGGGCGGTGACCAGCCCCTCGGTGACGTTTTCCAGGGCGGTCTTGTTCAAAAAGAGATTGTAGCTCTGGAACACAAAGGCGGTCTTGCGGCGCAGGCGCAAAATGTCCTTTCTGCTCATGTGGGCCAGGTCAAAGCGCTCCCCGTCAAAGGTGAGGCTCCCGCCGTCCGCCCGCTCCAGAAAATTCAGGCACCGCAGGAGGGTGGTCTTGCCCGAACCGCTGGGGCCGAGGATGGCCACCACGTTCCCTTGGGCCACGGACAGGTCCACGCCCTTGAGCACCTCCAACGGGCCGAAGCGTTTGGTGATGCCTGCTACATCCAGCGTCATGCCGCCGCCTCCCTTCTCTCGTAGACGGACAGCTTTCGTTCGCCCCAGCTCTGGAGCTTGGTGAGCACCGTGCAGAACATGAGGTAAATAAACGCCGTCTCTAGATAGAGGGCCAACGGCTCATAGTAGATGGCGTTGAGCTGTTTGGTGGCCATCATCATCTCCGTCACCGTCACCACCGACACCAAAGAGGTGTCCTTGAGCATGGCGATCAGGGAGTTGCCCAAGGCGGGAAAGGCCGTGCGCAGCGCCTGGGGCAGCACGATGCGGCGGATGATCTGGGGATAGCTCATACCCACGCAGTACCCCGCCTCCAGCTGCCCCACCGGGACGGATTCCAGCGCGGCGCGGATGATCTCGGCGGAATAGGCCCCCTCGTTAATGGAAAAGACAAAAATGGCGGCGGTAAACGGCTCGATCACCACGCCCACATGGGGCAGGCCGTAAAACACCACAAAGAGCTGTACCAGCAGCGGCGTGCCGCGAATGACCCATATGTAGAAGCGGCAGACCTGCTTCAGCCCTCTGACCCCCGCGAACTGGGCCAGCGCCACCGCCACGGCGATGACCATGGCCAGGGAGAAGGAGATGGCGGTCAGAGGAATGGTGCGGGTCAGACCGGGGATCAATATTTTCGGAAAGGAATCCGCCAGAATTCCCAGGAGGCGTCCGTTCAAGGGCTTTTCCCACCTTTGCGAGTCTGTGTAACGGGAACTTCTGTTCCAGCGTTCTTCTGCCATTATACCAAACCTGTCAAGCCCCCGGCGCAAAAAAGCAGGCAGCTTTTCGGCTGCCTGCTTGCGGCGAACTCTGCGAGACTTTTGGGAATCGGTCTTACACGTTGGCAAAATCCATGCGTAGCGTCCACGTCCGGCTTTCTCCCGGAGCCAGCAGGCCGGTGCCGGGCCGCTCCATCAGGTCGTGGCTCTCTCCGATATAGCCGCTCCACGGCTCGATGCACACAAAGCCCGGGATCCCCGGTTTGCTCCAGAGGAGGGTGGTGAACCACCCGGCGGTGTCCACCTCGATGTACCTCCCGCTGGGCATGTGCTCCAGCCGCGCCCACGCGCCGCAGTCCACCTGGAAGGAGTCGTTGTCAAACACATCCCGCGTCATGGGGACCACCTTGCCGGTCTCCATGCGCACCGCGTATTCCTCCACGTCGCTCCCCGCCACGAAGGGGCAGCGAAACGCCGGATGGAACCCAAGCTGCACCGGCATGGGCTTGTCAGCGCGGTTGATGGCGGTGCAGACGGTGAACGCCTTTTTCCCCTCCAGCTTATGGGTGGTGCGGAAGGTAAAGGCCCAGGGCCACACCTCGTCCCCGGCATGGTCCATGCGGAAGGTCATCTCGCTGCCGCTCTGGGCCACCAACGTATGCTCCACGTCCCGGACAAAGCCATGCTTGCCGCCCGTCGTGTGGCGGACTCCCTCCGCCTCGAACCAGTTATCCTGGACCGCGCCGCACCAGGGGAAGCACACCGGCGCCCGACCGGCCCAGATCTCCGGCTTGCCGTCCCAGATCAGCTCCTGCCCGTCCGCAGTGCGGATGCTCTGAAGCAGTCCGCCAAGCGTGGCCGCCGTTAAGGTCAACGCACCGTTTTGAACTTTATACTCCACAAAACATACCCCCTTTTCCGTGTTTTGATTGTAGCACGTCCGCCTCCCTTTGGCAATCCCTTACCGGCCTGATCTTCTCCGCGCCGGCAAAGCGGCAAAACAAAGCGGCTGACCATTCGGTCAGCCGCCTGTTTCGTCTTTTTCACTCTTTTACACTCAGATAGAAGTCCAGCGTGCGGAAGCCCCGCTCCAGTTGGGTGGTCAGGTAGTCCGACGCTAGGGCGGCGAACCGCCCTAATTGCTCCCCCGGCAGGCGGAAGGAAAACAGCCGCTTGGGGTCGCCGGAGACGATGTGCCGCATGGCACACAGCATCTCCGCCGTCAGGGCCGCGCCGTCGCCGCAGGCGGCGCAGCTCACCACCCCGGCGGTCAGGTTGAGCCGGGGCTCCCGCGGCTCCTCGCCGCACCGGGCGCAGCCGTCCAGCAACGGCGCATACCCGGCGAGGGCCATGCACTTCCAGTCAAAGGCCGCCCGGACCAGCTCGGGGGGCTTTTTCAGCGTGTCCAGGGCATAGAGGCTGTTGAGCAGCAGGGACAGCAGCTCCGGGTTGTCCTCCCCCTCCACCGCCACCGCCTCGCACACCTCGGCAAAATAGGAACCGAGGGCCAGCCGGGTCAGGTCTTCCCGCACCCCGCGAAACTCCTGAAGGGTCGCCGCCTCCTGAAGGGTCCAGCGGCCCTGATACTCAAACCAGGTCATGTCCGAGTACACCAAAAGTTGGCTCCCCGCCGCCAGAGGGCTGTTTTTCCGGCGGCAGCCACGGGCTTTGACGGTCACCTTCCCCTGTCCCTTGGCCAGGACGGTCAAGATCTTGTCCGACTCCTTGTACTGCACCTCCCGCAGGACGATGCCTTGGGTCACGATATGCACCCTTACTCCTCCCGGTAGCCGAAATTCTGCACCTGGGTCAGGCTGGCCCGCCAGTTCTCCTTCACCTTCACCCAGGTCTCCAAAAACACCTTCGCGCCCATGAACCGCTCCATATCCTCCCGGGCCAGGGTGGAGATCTTTTTCAGCATGGCGCCCTTTTTGCCGATGATGATGCCCTTGTGGGATTCCTTCTCACAGTAGATGGTGGCCTCGCACTCGATCACGTCGTCCCGGTCCCGCTGGGCAAACTTCGTCAGCTCCACCGCCGTGCCGTGGGGGACCTCCTTGTCCAGACAAAGGAGCAGCTTCTCCCGCAGAATTTCCGCGCACACCTGCCGCTCGGGCTGGTCAGTGGTCACGTCATCGGGGAACAGCGCGGGACCCACGGGCAGAAGCTCCATGGCGAGGGCGGTCAGCTCCTCCAGCCCCTCCTTCGTTCTGGCGGAGATAGGCATGACGGCGTGCCAGGTGTGGGCCGCGCCGTAGGCCGCCATAACGGCCAGCAGATCCTCCTTTTTCACCGTGTCCACCTTGTTGATGACCAGCACGGCAGGCGCGCCCAGGGATTTGATGCGGGCAATCAGCTCCGCCTCCGGTTCGCCGATCTTGGGCACAGGCTCCACCAGGAGAAACACCCCGTCCACGTCGGCCACGCTGTGGCGCACCACCTGGGTCATGTACTCGTCCAGGCGGGAGCGGGCCTTGTGCAGCCCCGGCGTGTCCAGCAAAACCAGCTGCCCCTCGGGGCGGTTGACCACCCCGGTGATGCGGTTGCGGGTGGTCTGGGGCTTGGGGGAGACGATGGCGATCTTCTCCCCGACGAGGGCGTTGGTCAACGTGGACTTGCCCACGTTGGGCCGGCCCACAATGGAGATCACGCCGCATTTTTTGTCGCTCATAGATTTTCCCTCATTTCTTTGGCCCTTGGTTTATCGGTTGACCTCCCGGTTGTCGGTGCGGCCCATGAGCCAATCCACCGACACCCCGTAATACTCCGCAATTTTCATTAAGGTATCATAATGGGTCTTCGAGCCATCCTTCTCCAGCCGATGATAGCTGCGAAGTGGGCATCCGACCGCCTCCGCCGCCTGCTCTTGGGTCATTCCCGCTTCTGTTCGGAGCAGTTTTAATCTTTCGTTAAAAATCATTTGTATCTCCCTCTTGACAAGCCACTAATGGCGTATTATAATTTAAGCCATAAGTGGCTTAAATGCAACAGGAGGTTTTCATCATGGACAATCAAATTCCCGCCATCGTGGAAGACTTATATCCCTATTTCGTCATGTCCCCCGACCCTGCACGTTGGCCGGACTATTTGCAGGACGACCCCATAAAAGGCCACGGCCTTTATGCCTTTTACCAAGGGCTTCGTCTGGGCCTCCAAATCGCCGCCGCAGGATTGGAGACGGTCTGACTATGCCTCCCCGTGGTAATTGAGGTCGTACCATTTTACCGCTTCGTCGTAAATGGGGCTGTTTTCCTCCGGCGGGCCAAAGGTTTTTCGGTAGACCTCTACCAATTCCCCATCGATCCGGTCGCGCACCGCCAAGTCTTGGCTTTCCACCACGTTGGGATAGCACAACTCGATCTCCCGCACGCAGACCATTTCATCCTTTTCCCACCGGTATACCTCGTGAACACCTGATGCCGCACTGCCGTGAATATAGTTGTATACCGCCTGCTGTTCTTCATCGGCATGCAAGCCATGGCCTACAAAAGACCCGCCGTAGAGAAATTTCCCCTGCCCTTCATCCCAAACATACAGTTCTTCGCGCATGTTGGTGGCAAACCACACATCAGGATAGGTAAAGTCCATATATCCGTCGAAATTAGCGTCGATCTGGTTTCCATGGTGAGCATCGATAAAGCCGCCGTCTTCTATTTCAAACGTCTGAATGGGAGTTTCCAGGTCAGACTTCTCCCACACAGCTATGGTCTGACGATATCCGCCCAACTCTGATTCCGTATTCTCTTCCCCGCGCTCCACCGTCACCAGCACCGTGCCCAGCTTGCCGCCGGTGGGCACCTCAAAAGCATCGTGGGTGTCGTCGATGGGAAAGCCCCACAGCTCCTTGACCTCCTCCGTGGGTTCCGGGGTGGGCGTAGGTGTGGGCATAGGAGTTGGAGTTGCCGTTGGGCTGGGCGTGATGACCTCACTGGGGCTGGGCACGGGCGTCACCGCCTCCTTCGCCCCGCACCCCGCCAGGAGGAACAGCAACGCCGCTAGCGCGGTAAATAGAGCGCAAATTCGTCTCATGTCTCGCCTCTCCCTTTCCGCAATTTGTCTATCCCTTTCATAACCGCCGCCGTCAGCCACTGGATGACCTGGGCCATGAGGCAGGAGAGGGTGACGGTGGTCAACACCGTCAGGGGCATCCAACAAAGCCGCTGGTGGGCGGCGGGGACGGCGGCGATGAGCCTGGGGTAGACCAGCTGGTCCGCCACATAGGACACCAGATACATCCCCAGGGACAACTTCGCCACCCGCTCCACCAGCCAGGCAAGCGGCCTGGGGGCGGACTTGACCTTCACCAGGGCGGAGAAGAGCAGCGCGGCCTGGAGGGTCAATACCCAACTGCCCCATTTGTCCTCCGGGATCAAGCTGTACGGCCTGCCGTGGGCGGTCCAGTATCCCTTGATCCCTATGGCCGCCGCCAGCGCGGCCCAGCCCAACAGCAGCTGCCAGCTTTTCGCCTTCAACGGGTGTTCCCGCAGCCACGCCCCTAAAACGTAATAAGTCAGCGGGTAGACGGTCACCCACCACTGGGGCAGGATCTGCCCCCATTGGTTCACCAGGCTGGGCAGGGCGGTCATCCCGACCAGCGTCAGCACCAGCGCGCCCCTGGCCTTGTCGTTCAGGGCGTTCCATGCGGCGTTCAAAAAGGGGCTGAGGAGAAACAGACCGATATACATTTCAATGTACCATGCGTAAGGGGCGGCGGTGAAGTCCAGCACCCGCCGCACCATCCCCAGCGGGGAGATGGACTCCTTCAGGACGGTCACCTGAAACGCCAGGCATACCGCGCACGCCCCCAGGTAGGTGAGCAGCACAGGCAGCAGCTTGAAGTAATAGCCCTTGGACCACTCCCGGTGGATGCAGGTGTACCCCGTCAGCACCAGAAACAGCGGCACGCAGGTCATGCAAAGCATCCGCACCATGCAGGCCAGCAGCATGGTTTTCCCCACCGCGGGCGTCTCATAAAAGCCGTTTTTAAGGAAAAAGTGGATGCTGAGCACCAGCACCCCCGCTGTGGCCCGCACCAGATCCAGGCCGAAGTCCCGCTTGTTCCCTGTCTGTTCCATCTTCCTCACTTCTCTCTGGACAGCCCCAAGCTCTCCATGACCGCTTCCTCCCGCGCGCGCATCTGGGCCTTCATCGGTCCCTCGTCCAGGTGGTCGTAGCCCAGCAGGTGGAGCACCGAGTGTACCGCCAGATAGGCCGTCTCCCGCTCCACACTGTGGCCGAACTCCTCCGCCTGGGCGCGGGCGCGCTCCAGAGAGATGCACATATCCCCCAGGGGCACAAGGCCGGTGGCGGGGTCGGCGTCGTCTGCCGAGGGCTTGTCCCCCGGCGACAGTTCAAACATGGGGAAGCTGAGCACGTCGGTGTGGGCGTCCACCTCCCGCATCTCCTTGTTCACTGCCCGAATGCCCTCGTCGTCCGTCAGGAGCACGTCGATCTCGCAGGGCACGTCCACCCCCTCGGCATCCAGAGCGGCGGGAATGACCTTCGCCAACAGGGCCTCCACGGCGGCGGTGTCCTCCGTCACGTCGGCGGAAAAAATAATCTGGTGGTTCATCGGTCATCCTCCTCATAATACGGGTCTTCCTTCCACTTGGCCGGGTTCGTCACAATGTACTCTTTGATGCGTAAATAGTCTCGCTCACCACGTATAATGTGGTCGTAATAAGAGCGCTGCCAGATGGGGCGGCCACATTTCTGCGTGACCATTCTTTTAAGATACCGCACCATCCACGGTATCGTAGGGGCCGATGTCCTCATCGGCCCGCTTGCTTCTTCTTTTTGGGGCGGTATCGCGAATACCACATGAATATGATTGGGCATTACAACATACTGATCCACGTTTGGCATTTGGGACAAAACATCCTCCACGATCTTACCATATTTGGAAAGTTCAATATGCGGGCCGATGAGGACATCGGCCCCTACGCACCTACCCAACAAATGCTCCCTTTCTTTTACGCATACCGTCACAAAATAGTATCCCGAATCGCTATAATCCCATCTTTCCAACCGCAAAGGTTTTCGCTGCTCCATCATTCTCCGTCACCGTTTCTCCCTTGCCTTGGCCCGTTTGGCCTCATCCGCCTCGTAGGCGGCGATGATGCGCTGGACGATGACGTGGCGCACCACGTCGCTTCCCGTCAGGCGGCAGATGGCGATGTCCTCCACGTCCTTGAGCACCCGCATGGCCTCCTTCAGCCCCGACTGCTTGTCCGGGGGCAGGTCGATCTGGGTCACGTCGCCGGTGATGACGATCTTGGAGCCAAAGCCCATACGGGTGAGGAACATCTTCATCTGCTCCCGGCTGGTGTTCTGGGCCTCGTCCAGGATGATAAAGCTGTCGTCCAGGGTGCGGCCGCGCATATAGGCCAGGGGGGCCACCTCGATATTCCCCCGCTCCAGGTATTTCTGGTAGGTCTCCGGGCCGAGCATCTCAAAGAGCGCGTCGTAAAGGGGCCGCAGGTAGGGGTCTACCTTGGACTGCAGGTCGCCGGGCAAAAAGCCCAGCCGCTCTCCCGCCTCCACGGCGGGACGGGTGAGGATGATGCGGTTGACCTGCTTGTCCCGAAAGGCGGCCACGGCGGCGGCCACCGCCAGATAGGTCTTGCCGGTGCCCGCGGGGCCGACCCCCAGGGTGACGGCGTTTTTGGCGATGGCCTCCACATACTTCTTCTGGCCGATGGTCTTGGCCTTGATGGGCTTGCCCTTGGCTGTGACGCACAGCACGTCGGCGGCGATCTCCCCGATCTTATCCTCCGCCCCGGCCCGCACCAGCTCCAGCACATAGCGCACCGTCTGGTCGCTGATGCTCTCTCCCCGGGCGGAGAGGGCCAGAAGCCCCTGGATGGCCTTCACCGCCAGCATCACGTTTTCCGGCTCCCCCGAGACCTTCAGCTCCGAGTCCCGGGACACCACGTTCACATGGAGGCTCTCCTCCAAAATGCGGATATTCTCGTCAAAGGAACCGAAGAGGTTCACCGCCTCCTCCATGCGCTCCATGCTGATACTCTGTTCAAACATCCAAACGTCTCCTCTTTTGTGTAGTCGTTTTTACTCTTCTACAGTGACTCCTATTTCTTGTTCACACTCCGCCAGCAGCGTCACCGTCAGCAAACCGTTCTGCTCCTTCACGCTCCAGTCGGTTTTCAGCACCTCGCCCTTTTCCGCCAGGGCGGCCAGCCGTTCCTCCAGGGCGGCGCGGAGGATGACCTCTCCCTTTTCTCTGTCGATGGAGGCCTGGGTCAGGGTGTACTCCCGGCACACCTCCCGCCGAAGGGAGATGGGCAGCTCCCGGTCCCCCGGCAAAGACGGGGTGTGGTATTTTGTTATTTTATCATACCTCTCATAGGAAATTCCACCCCCCGGCGAAATTTTCACCCGCCGCCCGAAAATTTCCAGGCTCCACCGGGTCTTTTCCCGCCCGGTGTACTCCTTGGCCAAGGCGTTCAGGGGCATGGCGGCCTTCAGGGTGTGCCACGTGCGCGCCCACACCTTCCCCGTAGCCCGGACGGTCATGCCGCCCAGGTCGATGGTGCTGCCCTCCGGCTCCACAAAGTCCACCCAGCTTCCAATGAGGGTGTCTCCCGCCGCCACCGTGTCCCCCTTCTCCACCAGCTGCTGGCCGCTGGTGGTCTGGATCTTGGTGACGATGCCGGGGTATTTGGCGGCGATGTGGGCCGGCTCGTCCTCCTCCATCAGCTCGGGGCGGGGGTCGCCCTCCCGCACCAGCACCTCCGCCACCATCCCGTGGAGGTTGATGGACATCCAGGACAGCTGGGGCAGCTCCAAAATGACCTCGTGGGTGATCTGCCGGGTGTCCAGACCCGGCCCGAAGGCACCGGGGCGTACCCCCCGCACCCGCAGCTGGGTGAGGATGGCCCCGGTGGGCACCTTCACGTTCCCCGCCACCCGCACCGTCACCACAAAGCGGCTGAGCACCGCCACCACCGCGATGCACGCCGCCATGCCCGCCAAAAACACATACCGCCGCCGCAGCTTCCAAAACGTTCCCGGCAGCCCGCCCCGGCGGAGGAGGCGCACCTCCCACTGGCCCTTCTGCCCCAGGGCGGTGACCTTCCCCGCGTCCACAAAGGCCACCCGGCACGTCCAGGTGACCTCGTCCAGCCGCTGGGGCTTCCAGAAGCCGATACCCTCCCGGGCGCAGCGGTTGAAAAACTCCTCGCAGGCGGCGCCCTGCACCTGCACCTCCGCCCAGCCGCGAATGGCGTTGGCCGCCTTTTGCATACGCTCCCTCCTATTCCAGCTCCACGCCGAAGATCTGCCCTGTAATGAGCAGCTCTCCCGCGTTCATCACCTTCAGCTCCAGCTCCAGACCCTTCACCCGAATGGCCACCTTGCCCCCGCCGATGTGGATCTCCCGGGGGTCATAGGCCAAAATGCCCCGGTGGTTCTCCACCCGCAGTTGCTTGTCGCCGATCAGCTCGATGAGAGGCAGGCCCGCCACCGCGTCGGCGGGCAGGTCGAAGATCTGCGCCATCTTTTCCGCAAAGCCCCTCCGGCGCACCTTTTCCTCCATGTCCACACCCCCGTCCCAAAACCTTATGCGGCGAAACCGGGGTTCATAACAAAAAACGGACGGCATACGGTCAAGCCGTGGGCGCATAACCTCCCGTATTCCACGAAAACACGGAGGTCATCCCCATGCTCTGGCGCATCGTTCGTTCTCAAAAGACCCGCGACCTCTTCTTTGGCCTGGCGTTGGCTGTCACCACCGCCGGGCTGATGGTCTTTCCCCAAGAATGTCTCGCCGCCGCCAAGACCGGCCTCGCCCTGTGCGGCAACGTGATCGTCCCGTCCCTGTTCCCCTTCTTCGTGCTGTCCTCCCTGGTGGTGGACCTGGGGCTGGCGGGGTATCTGGGCCGCGCGTTGGAGCCGGTGATGCGCCCGCTGTTCCGGGTCAACGGCTCCTGCGCCACGGCGCTGGCCCTGGGCTTTATCGGCGGCTACCCCGTGGGGGCGCGCACCGCCATCACCCTCTACCGGCAGGGCCAGTGCACCAAGGCGGAGGCCCAGCGGCTGCTGGCCTTCTGCAACAACTCCGGCCCCGCCTTCATTCTGGGCGTGGTGGGGGCGGGGGTGTTCCAAAGCGGGCGGCTGGGCATCCTTTTGTACCTCACCCACATGGCCGCGTCCTGCCTGGTGGGCCTCATCTTCCGTTTCTACGGCCCCAGGGAGGACGCCCCGGCCCACGCCGCCCCCACCTTCCAGGCCAAACGGTTCACCGCCGCCTTTACCCAGGCGGTCACCGGCGCCATGACCTCCACCCTCAACATCTGCGCCTTCGTCCTGTTTTTTACCGTCATGCTGCGGCTGCTGGTGCTGGCGGGGATCATCCCTGCCCTGGCGGGCTTTTGGGGTCAGGTGTTGGCCCCCCTGGGCTTTGACGAAAGCTGGGCCGCCCAGCTCCTCACCGGGCTGGTGGAGCTGTCCTCCGGGGTCGCGGGGCTGACGGGCAGCGGCCATCTGGCGGGCCGGGCGGCCATGGCGGCGTTCATGCTGGGGTGGGCGGGGGTGTCCATCCACTGCCAGGTGCTCACCTTCCTGGCCGACTCCGGCCTCTCCCCCGGCACCTACTTTCTGGGCAAGCTGCTCCACGGCTGTGTCTCCGCCGCGCTGGTGTGGCTCCTGGCCCGGTTCCTGCCCCAGGGGCTTCCCGTGGGGCTGGTGCTGGCCGACCGGGTGGACGCCATCGCCGCCCTGGATTTCACCTCCGCCCTCACCGCGTCCACCGTGGCGGCCTGGTGTCTTTTGCTGATCTTTTTCCTTTTTTCGATTTTCTGTGGCAAACGCTGTCGAACCGTGGTATAATACCTCCAACGATCATTATGGGAGGGTCCCGCCATGCTGTTTGAAGAGAAGATCGACCCCCGCTGTGTCTACTGCAAGCGGGGCAGACCGTTGGAGGACGGACAGATCATCTGCCCCAAGCGCGGTGTGGTCTCCCCCGGCGCCTCCTGCGGGGCGTTCAAATATGACCCCCTCAAGCGCGTCCCGCCCCGTCCCGCCACCCCCAAGCTGGACCTGCCGGGGGAGGATTTCGAGCTGTAAATGAAGACCCTGCGCAAAGTTTGGCCCTGGCTGGCGGCGGCGGGGTGGTACGGCGTCATCTTTTTCTTCTCTGCCCAGACCGGGGACGCCTCCGGGGAGATCTCCGACCGCCTGGCCTTTGACCTTCTGCGGTGGGAGACGGATAACCCGTGGACCCTCTCCCAGGTGCAGTACGCTTTCTTTCAGCTGGTCACTTTCCTGCTGAGGAAAGCCGCCCACATGGCCGTCTTTTTTGTCCTGACCTTCTTCCTGCTGCTGGGCCTGAAGGAGCGGCTCCCCTCGGGGAAGGCCCGGGCCGCCGCGGCGGCCGGTCTCTGCGCCGTGCTGGCCGCCCTGGACGAGCTGCACCAGTATTTCGTCCCCGGCCGCAGCTGCCAGCTCACCGACGTGATCATCGACCTGCTGGGCGGCCTGGTCTGTATCCTGCTTTGGTTCCTGGTGCGGGCCGTCCGCGCCCGCCGGGCCAAAAAACACGCCAAATCATAACAAAAAGGTCCGTTTCCAAGCCGGACCTGCCCGGGAGGATTTTGAGCTGTAATGAACAAAAAGATCCTAATTCATTCCGGTATCGTTTCTTTAGTCACGCTTTTTCTCTTTTTCCTTTTGCGCTATTTATATCCTGATACTTCCCTTGGGATCATAGCAGGCTTTATGATCTTTTCCGCTTTTGCTGGCATTACGAATTGTGCCCGTTGGACAGGTGTTTACGGGTGCAGCCATCCCGGCGAAAATGCATGGCGGCCGCATTTTGCCGAAAACTCTCCCGATGCCAACGCGATATGTTTTAACGCGCTTAAGTGGGGCGGGTCCATATTTCTGTTCTGGTCTTTCTGTTTTGGTCTGTAGATGCAATCATTCCGTTGCTTCAAGTTATATCTTAAACAAAAGGGACGCTCCACGGAGCGTCCCTTTTTGATGGCGTTTTCTGTTTTACTGCTTTTTCTTGCTGGCCTCGCGCATGCGGGCCGAGTGGTCCAGCAGACGTTTGCGGAGCCGCAGAGACTTGGGGGTGACCTCCAGCAGCTCGTCGTCGGCCAGGAACTCCAGGCACTGCTCCAGGCTCAGCGTCTTGGGCGGCACCAGCCGCAGGGCCTCGTCGGAGCCGGAGGCGCGCATATTGGTGAGCTGCTTTTTCTTGCAGACATTCACCGTGATATCCTCCATCTTGGGACACTCGCCCACGATCATCCCGGCGTATACGGGCACGCCCGCGCCGATAAACAAAACCCCGCGCTCCTGGGCGTTGAACAGGCCGTAGGTGACGCTCTCCCCCGTCTCGAAGGACACCAGCGAGCCGGTGGAGCGGCGGCTGATCTCCCCCTTCACGGGGGCGTAGGAGTCAAAGATGGAGGCCATGATGCCCTCCCCCTTGGTGTCGGTCAAAAACTCGT
>CAMNQX010000008.1 GCA_946550725.1 uncultured Clostridia bacterium
AACTTCTGGTGCTTCGTGTTTTCTTCACGTTGTTTAATTTACAAGGTACACGCCCCAAATCGGAGCACCGTCGTCCGTCCCCAACGGGTCACCCCGTCTCATCGGCGAACTTTGGTATTTTACCACGCACCAGGCGCCTTGTCAACCCCCTTTTTGAAGATTCTTCAAAAATCTTTCGTCCGCTTCCGGACAGGGGCCTCCCAGGTGGGTGCTTGAATAATATACCAGACCCAAAAGTAAATGTCAACACTTTTTTGCGAAAAATCCGCCCCATTTCCATGTTTTCCATAGTAAAGCGCAAATATTGTGGTTGCTTTTCTCTTCAACCACAATATCCTGTTTTTACGGTGGCAGCGGGACCTTTTCTTTTTTGCCCGTATGCGCCGCCAGAACAGGCACGACCACCCCCAGCGCCACGTTGACGCCAAACAGCCAGCCTCCCGCGCCGGCCACCACCCGGTTTGGAAGCCACATTCCGCCCAAGACCGCCGCCAGTAGGATGGGGCACGCCCACCGGCGTTTGCCTCCCCCGATCTCCACGCCCGCCAGCGCCGTCAAGCCGATCAGAGCCAGGTCGGACAGCACCCAGGCCGCCGTCCCCATGGCCTCCAGCCGCTGAAAGCCGCCAGGAAAGCCGATCCCCTGCAGTGCCAGAAAGAAGGGCAGCGGCGCCCTGGCGGTCAGCTCCGCTCCCAGGGTGCCGAGCACCAGTGCGCACAGCCCTGCCGCCACCAGGCACCATCCCGCCAGCCACTTCCACCCCCGACTCTCCCCCTCCTGCCGGGGCGTGTGGGGAAGAAAGCCGCCCATCGCCCCCACGCTCACTGTGGCCAGCGCGGGCCAAAGGCCTCCCGCGCCCCGCCACACATCCTCCCAGCCGTCGGGCCGCAGGTTTTCCCCCCGCAGGTTTGCCGCACCCAGAAGGAAAAACAGCCCCAGCACGACCACCAGCGCCAAAAAGAACACCTGCACCGCCCGTAGGAACGCCCCGCGGCCCCTATATATAAGGTATGCCGCCACGGCGGCCAGCAACACAGCCGCCAGCCACCCAGGCACCTCGCCGTAGTCCGTCCGGCCCAAGCGGTCCACGCAGCTCCCCGCCGTCAGCGCCGCCAACGCCGCGGCCCAGAGGTAGTAGACCGCCAGCACCCACCGTCCCGGACGGCCCCACCGCGTCCGCAGGGCCGCCCCCAGACCTGACCCGCCCAGGCCCTTCACCAGCCGGGGATAGAGGACCGCCAGCGGCGCCAGCAGCGCCACGCCCAGCCATCCCCACGGCCCAAAGGGAGCCACGACGGACGGCAGCGTCGCCGCCGGGGCCAACGCCGCCAGAAATACCGCCGTCCACACCTGCCGGTAGCTCGCCTCGCCTGTTTTCTTCACTGCAGCGCCTCCTCCGCCCGGATCTCCCCTGTTCCTGTCACCTGAATGGCCCCGTCCCGCAGGCCGATGACAGGCACGGAGACGCGCCCGTCCCGGGCCAGCGCGCTCACCGCCTCCAGCAGGGACGGCGCGGCCACGCCGCTCTCCTCCAAATGCTTTAGCCGTCCCGCCGGGTCGTCCCCGCCGGCCAGCAGGTCGTAGGCCGACCCCTCTTCCGTCAGCCACACCGTCGCCCCGTAGCCGCTGTCCCGGTGGACGATCTCCTCCCACATCGTCTTTGCCGAGGCCGTCTCTCCCAGCACCACCTGTCCCACATGGGTCACCGCCAGCCGTTCCGTCCCCAGGGTCTCCAAAACCGCCTGGGCGGCGATGATGTTTTCCCCCTCGCAGCAAAACAGCGCCCGTTCCTCCTCTGTCCCAGCGACGGCCGTCACCGCGACCGGCCCCGGGCCGTCTATCCCCAGCGTGCGCACCAGGCTCACGTTGGACAGCTCCCGCCCACCGCAGCCGGTGAGAAACAGAAGGGAAAGTGCTAAATATAACGCTTTTTTCATCGCTGATTCCTCCGGTTCCTCCCCCCAAAGGCCGCCGGCCGCAGCTTCACCCAAGGCAGCGGCACCCGGAACAGCCCATGGGTCTCCACCTGCGCCCCGGCCTGGGCCGCAAAAGGTGTGAGGTAAGCCACCCCAAAGCTCTCCAGCCCCGCCAGGTGCCCCACCAGCACCGCCGCCCCCAGGGTCACCCCCAGCAGCCCCGCGCAGCCCGCCGCCACGGTCAGCCCCAGCCGCCAAAGGCGCATCCCGCCGGCAAGATCCTGAGAGGGCACGGTGTACCCCGCCACCCCCGCAGCCGCCACCACGATGAGCACCGCCGGGGAGATGATCTTCGCCTCCACCGCCGCCGAGCCAACCACCAGCCCACCCAAAATGGACACCGTCTGCCCCAGATTTCCCGGCAGCCGCAGCCCCGCCTCCTGAATGATCTCAAAGGCCAGCAGCAGCATCACCGTCTCAAACAGCGTCCCGAAAGGCACCTCCGCCTTGGCCCGGATAATGGCCTCTGCCAACGCCAGCGGCACCATTTCCGGGTGGAACAGCACCGCCGCCACATAGATGGCCGGGAGGAACAGGCTCAGCAGCATCGCCCCGTACCGCAGCGCCGTCAGGAAGCGGGACACCATCCAGTTGTCCGTCCGGTCCTGCTCCGCCGCCAGAAACAGCCCCACCGTCCCCGGCAGCAAAAAGCCCAGCGGCAGGCCGTCCACGATCAGCCCCACCCGCCCCGCCAGCAGATTGGCGGAGAAGCGGTCGGGCCGCTGGGTGGCCAGCAGCTGGGGAAAGGGCGTCACCAGCCGGTCGCAGAGGTACTGTTCCACATGCCCGGCGTTGATGACCCCGTCCACGTCCATGTCCTCCAGCCGCCGCTTGACCTCCGCCACCACCTCCGGCCGGGCGATGCCGTCCAGGTAGAGGATATCCACAGGCGTGCGGGTCTGCCGGCCCACCACCTGTTCCTCGATGCGCAGGTGTACGCTCCGCACCCGCCGCCGCACCAGGCTGGTGTTGGTGCGTACCCCCTCCACAAAGGAGTCCTTCCCCGCCTTGGCCGCCGGCTCGTCCTCCGGGTCGCCGATGGACCGTTTTTCCTCGGTGGCCACGCCGCACTTGAGGGCTTTGCCCAGCCCCTCGAACCACAGCACTACCGACCCCTCCATCAGGGCGAACACCGCCTCATCGGTGGTGGAGATCTCGTTGACCGACAGGTTGTAGAGCACACCCGAGGCCAGCAGGCGGAAGCACTCGGCCAGGCTCGCCTCCCGCAGTCCCTCGTCCTGGGCCAGCGGCCGCAGGATATAGTCGTTCACCCGCTCCGAGCGCACCATCCCATCCACCGCGCACAGGGTGATGACCCGTTCTGGGTCCCCCGCCACCCGCAACTCCCGGCTCACAAAGTCCACGCACCCCGCGAAGGCGTCCTTCATCGCCTTCCCGCTCAGCGGCTCGTCAAACACCGGCGACCGCCGCGGGTGAGGCCGCCCCTCTGCCCGCTTTCGTCCAAAGATCCCCACCAAGCATCACCTCATTTGGGGTAGTTTTCCCGTAACGCCTCCCTTTATGTCCCCAAAGCTGGCAAAATGTTCTCAAACTTTTTGCTGTATTTAATATTTTCGTAACAACTCTTTTGGAACTTTTGTAACAACCCCTTGCTATCCTTACTATTGCAAGAGACTTCTTCTTTCATTCTATCCTCCAATTCCGAACATGAAAAGGGCGGCCAATGGCCGCCTTTTTCATGTTCCGCCGGAAAAGGCCAATGGCCTTTCCCGGCGACAAGTTGCAGTCTGCCGCGCGCACAAAGAGCCCGCCTATGGCGGGCCCTTTGCACACTTGCAGCCTGAGAAGTATGTTTTCCGACGCGCATGTCGCCGGAAAACATAATTATGATTTTTCGCCGCCTGCAGGCGGCGAACTCTGCGAGGCTTTACAGCTTACCTTCGCGCCCGAAAGAATTCGCTCAACACGGCGGCGCACTCGTCCTCCAGCAGCCCGCCCCGCACGGCGGTGGCGTGGTCGATGTTCTCCGCGAACAGATTGAGCACCGACCCGCAGCACCCCGACCGCTCCTCCCGCGCCCCGTACCAGAGGTTGGAAAGGCGGGCGTTCCAAATGGCCCCGGCGCACATGGGGCACGGCTCCAGGGTCACATACAGTGAGCACCCCGTCAGCCGCCAGGACCCCATGTGGGCGCAGGCCGCCTCGATGGCCTCCACCTCCGCGTGGCGGGTGGCGGAAGAAAGCTCTTCCCGGCGGTTTCTCCCCCGGCCGATGACCGCGCCGGCCGGGTCCACCACCACGCACCCCACCGGCACGTCTCCGGTGGCCAGACACGCCCGCGCCAGGTCCAGGGCCTCTCTCATGTAGTCCTCATGGGTCATTGTTTCGCCTCCTGTCATACTTTTTTCCGTTGCCACATAGCTTGTCTTGTGGTATACTGCAAGTTCCAAACACTTTGCTTCAAATGGAGGGGTCTCCCGTGCTTCAGCTTCTTCTTATCGCCGTCAGCCTCGCCCTGGACGCCATGGCGGTCTCCGTCTCCGTGGGCATCGCCAACCCCCGCGCCGCCTGGAAGCAGGGTCTTCGCATGGGGCTTTGGTTCGGCGGCTTCCAGTTTGGGATGCCTCTCCTGGGGTTTTTGCTGGGCCGCACCCTTTCCGCCTATATCGCCGCCGCTGCGCCCTTTGTGGCCTTCGGCCTGCTGGCTTTTGTGGGCGGGCGCATGATCATCGACTCCCTCCAGAACCAGGACGGCTGCGCCCCTGCCACCGGTGAGCTTACCACCCGCCGTCTCTTTACTCTGGCCGTGGCCACCAGCATTGACGCGCTGGCCGTAGGGGTCTCCGCCGCATTCATGGCCCTTCCCCTCCTGCTCTCCTGCACCGTCATCGGCGTCACCGCCTTCCTGCTCTCCCTTCTGGGCGCGCTGGTGGGCCGCAGGCTGGGCTGCGCCTTTCAGCGTTGGGCGCAGGTGCTGGGTGGCATCGTCCTCATTCTCATCGGCCTGAAATTCCTGCTGGAACGGTTCTTTTTGTGACCTGATCTCTGAAAAACACCTCCGGGCCAACGCTCGGAGGTGTTTTTGCTTGTCGCGCTTCTACTACCACATCGTCACCTGGTCGTCCGTTTTCCGCCTGTTGGGGTCTAATAAGTAAGGATAATCGGTAAAAATGGTCTCCATCAGCTCTTGGATCTCCCCGGGAATGGACAGGTCCACGTGACGCAGGGACGCGTCGCGCACCTGCCCGTTCAGCCGCAGGCGCACCTTGCGGCTCAGGAAGTCCAGCACTACGAAGCCGTCGTTCCCGCTCTTGGTAAAGGCCTCGGTGGTCTCAAAGAGGGTGAATTTATCCCGGTAGGGCGCGCCCTCGTAGGGGCAGAAGGCCGCGCACAGCCCGCAGGCGCAGCACAGCGCGTCCAGATGGATGATCTGGGGATTGCGCTTGGTAAGGACGGTGATGGGCACGTTGGCCCGGTTGGGGCACACGTCCACGCAGCACTCGCACACCGTGGCGCACTCCAGGCAGCGGTGGCACTCCTCCCCCGGCTCGCCGTGGGGCAGGAGCTTGCCCTTCTTGCCCATAGCGCCGCCCCGCCGTCCCGCGGGGTGGGGGTAGGGCTTCGCGGGACCCAGCAGACCGTCCACCACCCGGTGGGCGGCGGCGATGGCGGCGGGCAGGTCGTCCCCGCCGTCCCCCAGGACGAACACCCGGGCGTCCAGATCCCACGCGGGGCTTTCCTCGTCCAGCGCCAGCTGGCTTTCGCTCTCGCCGCTCTCCCGGCTCTCCCGGGCGTCCACCACATGGCTGTATCCCGTCTTCAACAGCTTGGCCGGCTCCGGCGGCGCCGCCCCCAGGCGCACGTCCACCTCCATCACATCCAGAAGCTGGGCGTCCTGATCAATGGCCTCCACCGCCTCGTCCCCCCGGCGGCGCAGCGCGCCGCCCAGCTTGTCCTCCCCGGCGAACAGGGTCACGGGCACCCCCCGCCGGGCAAACAGGAACGCCGTGGCCATTCCGGCGGCTCCGCCGCCCAAGATGGCCACCCGCTGCCCCACCAGCGGCTCCGCCGTCTCCAGCCGCGCCAGCAGGTCGGCCCAGGCCGCGTCGGCGCACAGCGCCTCCGCCTCCCGGGCGGCCACCGCCTCGTCGTAATACACCCGGGTGCACCGCTCCTGACAGGGCTGGTGGCAAAAGGCCCCGGTCATGTGGGGCAAGGGGTTGCGGTCCAGGATCACCTGCAGGGCGTCCCGGAACCGTCCGTCGCTCATCAGCCGGAGCGCGCCGGGGATATCCTCTCCAAAGGGGCAGCCCCCCTGACAGGGGGCGATAAAGCAATCGGTCACCGGCGGCTTCCCCGGCTTCCGGGGCCGGAGCGCGACCTCCCTGCGCTGATAGTGGGCCTCCCCCTCCAACCCGTCCGCCAGCGTCCGCAGGCCGTCGGGACTGACCGTCCCCTGACAGGTATGCTCGTGGAGGGTCTGGGTGCGCAGCGCCGCCAGCGTCCGCGCCATCTGCCGCAGGCGGAGATATCCGCCGGGCTTTAAGAGCGTGGTACACACGCTGACCGTCCGGAACCCTTGGGCCGCCAGCCGCGCCAGGTTCAGCTGATCCGCCCCGCCGGCGTAGTAGAGGTCCGTCCCGGGGCAAAGCTCCGCCGCCCGCGCCGCCAGCCGCAAGGTCGCCGGGGCCAAAAACAGCCCGGAGAGGGTCTCCCCTCCGTCCCCGGGCAGGCTGCCCGCAGCCTCGATCCCCAGGGACGTTCCCGCCGCCTTTGCCTTCTCCCCCAGGGCCTTCAAGCCGTCCGCCAGCACAGGCAGCCGCTCCTCGTCGGGCAGCTCCACCCGGACGATCACGTGAAGCCCCCGCGCCAGCAGCAGTTCCACCCCGGAGAGGTCGCCGTCCTTGGGCAGCGTCACCCGGGCCACATTGGAAATGCAGGGGGAAAGCTGGTCCAGCTCCTCCCGCTCGATGTTGTTGAAGCGGTTCACCGCTCCCTTGGCGGCGTCCAGCTCTCTGCGCCAGAGGTCAAAGCGGGAGGCGTCCTCCATGGCGCCCAGATACTCCTGCACCTCCGGCCGCTCCAAAAAGGCCCGCTGGCCGGGCAGGGCCATGGCCAGACAGACCCCCTCGGGACTGCCCAGTCCCAGCTCCCGGCACAGCAGCCGGATGAGGATGCTGCCCTTCACCGCCTCGGCGGCGGCCTGACGGGGCGGCATCGCCCCACCCCGGGCCTTGCGGCGGCAGACGCCGTCAACCCCCACCGTGATCTCGGGGGCGGACATTCCCAGAGGGGCCAGAGACAAAAACCGCGCCCCGGCCACATAGGCGCACAGCAGGTTTTGGGCCAGCAGGCCGTGGGGTCCCGGTGCAGTGCCCAGGGGCAGGTCCAGCTGCCCGAAGGGAAGACTGACTCCCGCCCCCGTCCCCCGGTAACCGGGGGAGACGGAAAAGACGGTGGAGGTCATCTCCAGCTCACGGGCGATATGCTCCACCATACGGGCCATGGGCAGGGGCTGTAAGAGGTTGGTCATGGGGATCGCCTCCTTTATGAGGTGTGGGTGCTCTCGGGTAGTCTCAGCCGTCAGTCACCGGAGATGGGCGTGACCTCGTCGGTGGGCTGCGGCTCCAGGGTCGCGGTGGACTGATCCTCCACCTCCGGCTCCTGCAGGGTGTCCTGAAAGGCGAGCAGCCCTTCGTAGTAGTCCTTGGTGGTGAAGGAATCATACTCCGGCTTCTTCTCCACCACGGCGCTCTCCACCACGGCGCTCATCATCTCATTGAACTTGCTCTCCGCGCACTCCTGGCGGCTCTCCTCGCAGTCGGCGTCCAGCCGCAGGATGATGTGGTAGCCGTAGGTGCTCTCCACCAGCTCGGAGATCTCCCCCACCGCCAAAGCCCGGGTGCCCTCCTCAAATTCCGTCACCATCTCATTCGGCCCAAAGAGGTAACCGTCGGGATAGCTGGACAGGCCGGAGTCCTCGGAGTTTTCGTTCATCAGCGTGTCGAACTGGGCGGGATCCTCCCGCAGCTTGGCCAAAATGTCCTCCGCCTTGGCCTTCTGCTCGGCCTTCTTGGCGTCGTCATAATCCTCTCCGGTGTCCGGGTCCTTGGTGAGCAGCAAAATGTGCTTGGCCCGCAGGAGGCCGGTCTCCTCCACATACGCCGCCACGTCCTCGTCGGTCAGCGCCTCCGCCCCGCCGGCGGTCAACAGCTTCTGGGTGTAGGTCTCCTCCAGCTTGGTAAAGAGGGCGGAGGTCAGGTCCAGTCCAAAAGAGGTCTCGTCGCTGATGTTCATGCCCTGGAGCTGGTAGGCGTACTTCGCCTCGCTCCCCGCGCTCTCGATGTTGCTCTCCCGCTGCTGGCGCAGCTCGGCCAGGTCCTCGTCGTCCAGGGTGACGCCATTCCGCGCCGCCGCCTCCGGGGTCACGGCGATGAGCACCGCGTTCTGGTAGGCGATCTCCTTGAGCTGTTCGCCCCAGGTGGTACCGTCGGAATCCACAGCCTCATCCAAATTGAGGCTGCTGCCGTACATGCTCATCATCATGTCATAATAGGAGGTCATGTTCCCCAGCCAGTAGAGATATTCCTCGGCGGTCACGTCCGCGCCGTTGACGGTGAGCAGCACCGTGTCGTTGGGGAAGCCCAGCACCTCCTGGGCTACGTCGGTGGCATTGTTGGGCAGGAAGTCGATCCCCAGGTCCACCGGCTGGGTAGGTGCCGCAGTGGGCGAAGCGGTGGGCGTCTCGGTGGGCGCGGCCTCCTTTGGCCCGCAGGCAGATAGGGTAAACGCCAGGATCAAAGTCAGCGCCAGGACCAGCGCTCTGCGAAATTGCATTTTCATAATAGCCTCCTTGATGGTCAAGCCTTCCGTTCGTTCCCATCTTACCACGCCTTGGGGCGAAAGACAAGTAAACGGTTTGTAAATTATGCCCGCAAAAACCCTTTTCCGAATATCTCGCTGGAATTGGTGATGAGGAAAAAGGCGTGGGCGTCAATGTCCTTCACCCGCTGGCGGAGATACACCGCCTGAGCGCGGCTGAGCGCCGTCAAAATGACCCAGTGGTCGTCATTGGTGTACGCGCCCTTTCCCTTCCACACCGTTGCCCCCCGCTTGAGGGTATGGGTGATCACGTCGCAGACCTCGTCGGGCTTGGTGGTGATGACGGTGAAGCTCTTTTTTCGGTTCAGGGACTCGATCACCGTGTCCACCAGGGTGGATTTCAGCACCAGGCCCAGGATGGAAAACAGCCCCGTGGCGGCGTCGAACACCAAAAGGGTGCTGGCGGCGATGAGCACGTCGCTGCACAGCAGGGCCATCCCCGTGTCCATGGCGGTGTACTTCTTCAAAATCAGCGCGGCGATGTCCGTGCCTCCGGTGGAGGCGCCGATGTTGAACAAAATGCCCGACCCCAGAGCAGGCAGCAGCACCGCAAAGAAAAGCTCCAGCAGGGGCTGGTCAGTGAGGGGCGCCTCCAGCGGCCACGCCCGCTCGAAAAGCTCCAACAGCCCGGAAAACAGCAGCGAGCAGTACACCGTTTTCACCGCGAACTTCCCCCGCAGGACGGTGAAGCCCAGGATCAAAAACAAAATGTTGATGATGGTCACGATATTACCAGGGGTAAAGCTGGGGATCACCGCCCCCAGCACCACGCCCAGGCCGGACACCCCGCCGGTGGAAAAGTGGTTGGGGAACTTGAAGCAGTAGACCCCCAACGACACCAGCGCCGTGCCCAGGGTCATCAGCGCCCACACCTTCAGCGTACCCTTCCAGTCCCTCAGTGCCTCTTGGATGCTCTCTTTCATCTCTCTGTCTCTCCTTTGTTACCCCTTGGCCTTCTCCAGGATCACGCTCCACACGTCGTAAGGCTCCCCGTCGGGTACCGCCCCCAGCCGCCAGAGGCTCAGCCCGGTCACGCCGTATTTCAGCGCCGTGTCTATTTTGGCCGCCACGCTCTCCGGCGATTCGTACCACACCTTATATCGTCGGCCCTCCTCGTCGTGGTAGAACACATAGCTTGAGGCGGAAAGCTCGTCCCAGCAGACCTCCGCGTCGGGCTGGGCCAGCCGCTTGGCCAGCGTCTGCACCCCGGGGTTGTAGAGCTTGTCCCCCTTTAAAAGGTCCGCGTCCTCCTCCACCTCTACCCCCACCGTGGCAAAGGAGATGGCCAGGGCGATCTTGGACACGTCCGCCACTCCCGTTTCCGGATCGGTGATGTTCCAAAGAGCCTCCTCCACCCGGGGCAGGGGCGCCAGCGGCGTGTAGGTGTCCTCGGTGCCCACCGCCCCGGCAGGCACTGCCTGCCACTGGTAGTCGTGGGCCATGAGGATGACCTTGTCGCAGCTCTCCCCCAGCGCGTGGTAGTCGTAGCCGTGATACCACGTATCCGGGGGCACGGCCACGTAAAGGGTCTTGTCCGCAGGGAGCTGGTCCCGCAAAAGGGTCATGAAGGCGGTAAAGTCGTCCCGGTACTCCCCGGAAACCAATCCCTCGAAGTCGATGGTGAGGCCGGTGTACCTCTCTGCCGCGGTCACCAGCGCGTCCACCGCCGCCTCTCGGTAGGCTTCCGAGATCACGGTGACCAGCACGTTGCTCTCGGTGCCGTCCGGGAGGGTGGTCCTGTTCTGCTGGGAGGTGAACACGCTGAGGGGATAGTCTACCCCCTGTTTTTCCAGCGTATCCAACACTTTCTCACTGCCCTGTGGGACTACCCAGCCGTTGCCCCCCTCCGAGGTGGTGTTGACCCACGGCCCCCGCTCGCCGTCAAAGCACATCCGCGCCCAGCCCAGGCTCACCGCGTCCATCTGTTCCGTCAGGCCGATCTGCCCATAGGCGGAGATGGCGTAAAACCCGTGGAGCCAGGTGAGCTTCTCCGCCGGGGTGGGGGTGGGCCGCGCCGTGACCGGCGGCATGGTGGGCGGCGGCGCGGGCCGTATGCTCTCAGGCAGCCCACAGCCGCACAGCAGGCAAAGGGCCAACGCAAGGGCGCATATTTTCTTTCTCTTCATGGGTTCACCTCGTTTATTTTGGCGCGCCGGGGGCGATGCGTGCCAGTGGCACGCGTCCCATCGCACGACCGAGCCGGCAGGCGAGACCGTCGCGCCCTACGGAAACGTGATCGCGTCTTTCGGCGGCGCGTCTGGGAAGCCGCGCCCTACCAAAAACGTGGGTGCGTCTTTCGTGGGCCGATGAAGACATCGGCCCCTACGAGGGCAACAAACGATCCGGTAGAACGTAGGGGACGCTGTCCTCAGCGTCCCGCCCGCACCGTCACCCCGCCGTCTTAGAATAATCTTCCACCAGCTTCGCTCCCCACCTGAGGGGGTCCTCCCCCCGCTTGAGCCGCAGGGTAAGACAGGGCTTCTCCCCCGGGGCGAACCGCACCCGGGTCTGGTACTTCTCTCCGCTGCACAGCTTGGACAGCCGCTGGAGGTCCACCTCTGCCAGAGAGAACACCACCGTTTGGCCCTTTTGCGTAATTTCCGAAATGCCGTTTTGGGCCGCCACCGCCCGCATGAGGGCCACGGCGATGAGGTTGTTGACCTGCCGGGGCGGGTCGCCATAGCGGTCGATCAGCTCGTCGGTGAGGTCGTCCGCCTCCTCCTCGCTTCTTATGGCGGCAATACGGCGGTAGAGGTCCATGCGCTGCTCCGCCTGGGGCACATAGCGGTCTGGGATAGCGGCGGCGACGTTCAGGTCGGCGGCGCACTCGGTCTTTGCCGCCGGGGCTTCCCCCCGCTCCTCCAAAACTGCCTCTTCCAGGAGCTGAAGGTACATATCATACCCTACGCTCACCATAAAGCCCGACTGTTCGGGACCTAAAATGTTCCCCGCGCCGCGAATTTCCAGGTCCCGCATGGCGATCTTGAACCCGGAGCCGAACTCGGCGAATTCCCGGATGGCGGACAGCCGCTTGGCGGCGGTCTGGTCCAGCACCTTGCCTTTTTTATAGGTAAGGTACGCCACCGCCCGGCGGCTGGAGCGGCCCACCCGCCCGCGGATCTGGTGGAGCTGGGCCAGGCCCAGGTTGTCGGCGTTTTCAATGATGAGGGTGTTCACGTTGGGCACGTCGATGCCCGTTTCAATAATGGTGGTACACACCAGCACGTCCACGTTTCCCTCGGAGAGGTCGGTCATGACGTTGTTGATCTCCTCCTGGGTCATGCGCCCGTGGGCCACGGCGATGGAGATGCTGTCCCCCAGCTGCTCATGGAGCCGCTGGGCGCACCGGGCGATGGTGTCGATGCGGTTGTGGAGGTAGTAGACCTGACCGCCCCGCTCCACCTCCCGGCGGATGGCGTCGGCGATGATGGGCCAGTCGTGCTCCAGGACGTAGGTCTGCACCGGTTGGCGGTCGGAGGGCGGCTCTTCCAATGTGGACATATCCCGGATGCCCGAAAGGGCCATGTTCAGCGTCCTGGGAATGGGAGTGGCGGACAGGGTGAGCACGTCCACCTGGCGGCAAAGCTCCTTCAGCTTTTCCTTGTGGGTGACGCCGAACCGCTGTTCCTCGTCCACCACCAACAGTCCCAGGTCCTTGAACTCCACGTCCTTTTGGAGCAGACGGTGGGTGCCCACCAGCAGGTCCACCCGCCCGTCCCTCAAATTTTGCAGCACGTCCCGGGTCTGGGCGGTAGTGTTGAACCGGGAAAGGCTGGCGATGTTCACGGGATACTTGGCAAACCGGGCCTTGGCGGTCAAAAAGTGCTGCCGGGCCAGCACGGTGGTGGGCACCAGGATGGCCGCCTGCTTGCCGTCCAGCACGCACTTCATAATAGCCCGGAAGGCCACCTCCGTCTTGCCGTAGCCCACGTCGCCGCACAGCAGCCGGTCCATGGGCTGGGGCTTTTCCATGTCCTTTTTGATCTCCGCGATGCACCGGAGTTGATCCTCCGTCTCGGTGTAGGCGAACTGGTCCTCGAACTCCTTCTGCCACGGGGAATCCGGCGAAAAGGCGAAGCCGGGGAGCCGCTGGCGCTGGGCGTAGAGCTGCACCAGCCCCTTCGCCAGCTCCGCCACCGCCCCCTTGGCCTTGGATTTGGCCCGCTCCCAGTCGCCGCCGCCCAGACGGGAGAGCTTGTGGTTGGCCCCGTCCTCCCCGCCGCCAATATATTTGTTTACCAGGTCCAGCTGGGTAATGGGGACATAGAGCACGTCGGTCCCCGCATAGGCGATCTTCATGTACTCCTTGTCCACCTCGTCCACCCGCATCTTGGCCAGCTCCACGAAGCGGCCGATGCCGTACTGGCTGTGCACCACCAGGTCGCCGGGGCGCAGGTCGGCGTAGGAGTTGAGCTTCTGGCGGTTGGACTTGTCCTTGACGTGCCGCCGCTTCTTTTTTGTCGGGGCGGTGGAGCCTTGGGTGAGGATGGCCACCTTCAGATCCGGGTACTCCACCCCGGCGGTCAGCCCGCCCACGCAGATCACCGCCTGCCCCGGCCCGGGGAGGTCGTGGAGGGCGAAGTCCACCGCCGCGCGCACCTTCTCCTCCCGCAGGAGGCTTTGGAGGTTCAACGCCCGCTGTTCGCTGGCCACCAGCACCGTGACGGCGTAGCCCGCGCGCTGATAGTGGCCCAGGTCGGAAACGGCGGTCTCCAGACTGCCGCCGAAGGAGGGCAGCTGCTTTGCCATAATGGACAGCAGGGTCTTGGGACGGCTGGGGTAGCTGGACACGGCGAAGGAGTCCAGATACACCACCGGCCAGTCCTCCAGCCGCGCGGTCAACTCCTCCATCCGCCGGGCGTATGCCCCCGGCTTAGGGCCCAGCCGCTCTTTTTCAATCAGCGTCTTCACGTCCTCGTCCAGCTGCCAGAGGTAGTGCTCCCCCCGCTCGGACACCCGCCCACTCTCGCTGAGCAGCACCACCGCGTCGGGAGGAAAATAGTCCGCCGCAGTGGCCATCTGGGGGTAGATCTCCGGCAGATGGAGGTCGCCCCCCAGGGCGTCGGGGTCACCGGACAGCCCAGGCAGCACCTCCCCCGCCGGGAGGATGACCGCCTCGTTCAGAGTCTCCGTCCGCCGCTGGCTCATGGGGTCAAAGAGGCCCATGGAGTCAATGTCCGTGTCCCAATACTCTATCCGCACCGGGCGGTCGTAGGCGGGAGAAAACACGTCCAAAATCCCGCCCCGCTGGGCGAACTGGCCCACGCCCTCCACCTGCTCACAGCGGCTGTAGCCACACGCCGCCAGCCGCGCCGTTACCTCCTCCAAGGAAATGGGCGTTTTCGGAGAGAGGGTGAAGGAGGCTTTGTCCAGCAGCGCCGGGGGGATGGTGCGCTGGAGCAGGGCCTCCACCGTGGCCACCGCCACGTTGGCCTCCCCCGCCAGCATGGCGCGGAAGGCGGCCAACCGCTTGTGCTCCCACTGCTTGGAGGAATAGCCGTCGTAGAAGGAAAACTCCCTGGCGGTGAGCCGGGTGACCTTCTCCCCCGTCAGCGCCTCCAGGTCCCGCTCCAGCCGGTCCCCCTCCTCCTCGTCGGCGCAAACCATCACAATGGGCCGCCCCGTCTCCGTCCGCACCCCGGCGGCAAAGTGGGCACGGTGGACGGGAGCCAGCCCGGAAACGGCGGCGGGACAACGGCCCGAGTCGATGGCGGCGATGACCCGCTTGAACTCAGGAAGGTCATGCAAAATGGTCGTTAGCTTTTTCATCGTCCCACCTCCTTCCGTTCGGGCGCACACTGTGCGCCCCTACGCTCTACGTATGGACCTTGTACCGTTCTGTAGGGGCGGCTGTCCCCAGCCGCCCGCCCAGTACGGGACCACGTGACGGGCCGATGCGGACATCGGCCCCTACACAAGCTAGTCTCTATTAGCCTAATGGCTAATAGCCATTAGGCTAACGCCGGTTGATCTGCTCGCTGGCCCGCTCCACGCCCTTTTCCAAAATGACGGGGATGGCCTTGGCAGCCCGCTTCACCGCGTCGGCCACGGCCTTCGCGTCCTCTCCGGCGGGGCGGGAGAGCACCCAGTCGGCCAGGTCGTAGTCCGGGTGGGGCTTGCCTCCCACACCGACCCGCAGGCGGGGATATTCCTCGCTGCCCAAATGCTGCTGGATGCTTTTCAGGCCGTTATGCCCACCGGCGGAGCCTTGGGCGCGCAGACGAAGCTTGCCCGGGGGCAGCGCGATGTCGTCGCACACCACCAGCACCCGCTGGGGCGGCAGCTTATAAAACCGCGCCGCCTCTCCCACGGCCTCCCCGGAGAGGTTCATATAGGTCACCGGCTTCATGAGCATGGCCTTCTGTCCGCCTACGGTGCAGGTGTGGGTCAGGGCCTTGAACTTCAGCCGCTGGATGGGTATGTCCAGCTCCTCCGCCAGCTCGTCCGCCACGTCCCAGGCCACGTTGTGCCGGGTGTGCTCATACTGCTCGCCTGGGTTGCCCAGAAAGACGATGAGCCACTCCACCCCGGCGGACTTTTTTCCGAAAAACATCCTTTCACCCCTTAAACCACCAACGCCCCACATCCCCAAAGGAGGGGGTGTGGGGTGTTAGAATATGTAGTTACGTGCGGTTTTTCCGTAGGGCCCGATGCCCTCATCGGGCCGCGGTCTTTGCATTCGCGACCGCTGGGCGCGCCGCTTTTCCGGGCGGCTGGGGACAGCCGCCCCTACGGCCTATCAACCCTCTCAGTTCCCTTGTAGGGCCGATGTCCACATCGGCCCGCTCGCCTCAAATAAATAGTTTAGACACCGACACCTCTTGATAAATACGGTCAATGGCCTCGGCGAACATCCCGGCCACGGAGAGGTACTTGATCTTCTCGGAGTGGGCGTTGCCCTCCCGGTGAGGCACGGTGTCCAGGAACATGGCCTCCTTGATGACGCTCTTTTCGATACGCTCCACAGCGGGGCCGGAGAGCACGCCGTGGCTGGCGCAGGCGTAGACCTCGGTGGCGCCGCCCAGCTCCACCAGAGCCTGGGCCGCGTTGCACAGGGAGCCGCCGGTGTCCACCATGTCGTCAAAGAGGATGACCCGCTTGCCCGACACGTCGCCGATGATGTTCATGACCTCGCAGGAGTTGGCCTTGGGGCGGCGCTTGTCCACGATGGCCAGGCCCATGCCCAGCTTCTGGGCAAAGGCCCGGGCGCGGGACACGCTGCCCACGTCGGGGGACACCACCACCAGGTCCTCGTGGTCCACCCCAAACTTCTCGGTGTAGTAGTCCACGAAGATGGGGTTGCCCAGCAGGTTGTCCACGGGAATGTCAAAGAAGCCCTGGATCTGGGAGGCGTGAAGGTCCATGGTGAGCACCCGGTCCGCGCCGGCGCGCATGATAAGGTTGGCCACCAGCTTGGCGGAGATGGGGTCGCGGGGCTTGGCCTTACGGTCCTGGCGGGCGTAGCCAAAGTAGGGCATCACGGCGGTGATCCGCCCGGCGGAGGCCCGCTTGAGGGCGTCGATCATGATGAGCAGCTCCATCAGGTGGTCGTTCACCGGGTAGCAGGTGGACTGCACCACGAACACGTCCGATCCGCGGACGGTCTCGTAGATGGAAGTGTAACTCTCTCCGTCGGAGAAAGCGCCCACCTCCGCGTTGCCCAGGCTGGTGCCCAGGCGGCGGCAAATAGCTTCCGCCAGAGGCTTGTTGGCGTTGCCGGAGAAAATTTTGATGTCCTTCCCGTGTGCGATCATAGTCCTTCTCCCTTTCTGTTCTTCTGTTTTGTGGTTCTGTATCTTGACTTTCCCGACCCAATGATCGTTGTCAATTATTATAATGCTCGGGGCGGCGAACCCGCCCCTCCGCAAATTCCGCGGTTCCCGCGAAATTTACGCGCCTGCTGGCGCGTCCCTGCTCTCGCAGGGTCTCGCCTGTCGGCTCGGTCGTGCGGTAGCCGCGTGCCACTGGCACGCACCGCCCCTCCGGATGTCCTCTTGTAACGCTTGTTTTGCCCGGGGCGGCGAACCCGCCCCTCCGGATGTTCTATTTCCCCTGCTGCTTATTGCGGCGTTTTTTGGCCCATTGATTCTTCACGGTCTGCTGGCTTCTGGCGATGGCCAGACTATCGCTGGGCACGTCCCTTGTGATGGTGCTGCCCGCGGCGATGTACGCCCCCGCCCCCACGGTGACCGGGGCCACCAGATTGGTGTTGCAGCCGATAAACGCCCCGTCGCCGATGGTAGTACGGAACTTTTTCGCCCCGTCGTAGTTCACCGTGACCGTGCCGCAGCCGAAGTTGATGTGCTCTCCCACGTCGGAATCGCCCACATAGGTCAGGTGGGAGATCTTGGTGTCGTCCCCGATCACAGAGTTTTTCAGTTCCACGAAGTCCCCCACCTTCACCCGATCGCCCACGGTGGTGTTGGGCCGGATGTAGGCAAACGGCCCCACGGTGGTGTGGGAGCCGATGACGCACTCATTACACTGGGAGGCGTTCACCGTGGTGAAGTCCCCCACCCGCGCGTCCCGGAGCATGGTGTTGGGACCGATCTCGCAGTTTTTGCCCACGTGGGTGTCTCCCCGGAGGATGGTCCCCGGCAGGACCAGGGTCCCCGGCTCCAGGGTCACGGTGGGGGCGATGTACGCCTGCTGGGGGTCCAGCATGGCGACCCCGTTTTCCAGCCAGTAGTCGTTCACCAGCTTCCGGGCCAGCGTCTGGCACAACACGCTGCGGTTCACCGGGTCCACGTCCAGGCTCACCGCCTCGCTCCCCAGCCGTCCGCTGCCGTTCAGGGCCTTATCCAGCCCGCCGGGCGCGGCCATGGCGTCCAGCAGCACCTGGGCGTCGGTCTGGAATGCCCCCGTGCCGCCGCTCTTGGCCATGGTCTTTCCGCCCGCGGCCAGCGCCTCCGCCCCCTGACGGAAAAAAAGAACGGGCCTGGTCACAACGGCCACCCGTCCTCCTGCGTTTTTCATAAAATGATCCCACTGCTCCGCCAGCTCCTCGCTGTCGGACGCCAAAAACACTGCCCCCTCGGGGAAGCAGCTGCGCGCGGACTCCACCGCGTCCGCCGGACAGATCACCAAGAACTTCTCCACACCGGCCCACAGCAGGCTCTTGGACACCCACAGGGCCGCCGGCGCAAAGAGCATCGGCTCCAGCATCGTCTCCCACTGGCCCTGCTCCGGCAGATAGACAGCGGCGGCGGTCAGCTTGGACGTGGCCAATTCCATCCCCTCCTTGCACCGAGTTTTTTCTGCCTTTCATTATATACAATCTCACCGGGAAACACAACCCTTTTTTGCTCTGGACAAACAGGCTCTTTGCGGTATAATAATCTTAACACCAAAGAGAGTAGGTCTGCCCATGAAAAAATTTCTCGCCATCCTCCTGTGCAAGCTGGCCCACGCGGTGGGCAAGCCCTTGGGGAAAGGCTCCTCCCTGCCCGGAAAGCTGGCCCTGAAGCTGTGCCCCGACGTTTTGGCCCGCCTGGAGCTGCCCCGCGCCATCGTGGCGGTCACCGGCTCCAACGGCAAGACCTCCACCGTGGAGCTTCTGGCCCACATCCTCACCCAAAGCGGGAAAACCGTGGCCTACAACAAGGAAGGCTCCAACCAGATCGAAGGGGTCACCACCTTCCTGCTGTGCGCCGCCACTCTGGGGGGAAAGGTGAAGCGGGACGTGGTGCTGCTGGAGAGCGACGAGCGCTTTGCCCGCCACACCTTTAAGCACCTCACCCCCACCCACTACGTCATTTTGAACCTCTACCGGGACCAGCTCACCCGCAACGGCCATCCCCAGTGGATGTACGACATTGTGAAGGAGTCCATCAAGCCCGGCGTCCACCTGCTCCTCAACGCCGACGACCCCATGGTGGCCCGGTACGGCCGCGGCCACGACGGCCCGGTGACCTGGTTTGGCGTAGACCGCCAGCCGGGGGACTTCGACGCCAACCACGGGGCCTACCGGGACGGGGCCTACTGCCCGGAGTGCTTCTCCCCCATGACCTACGACTTCTACCACTTTAACCACATCGGCTCCTTCCGCTGCGACCACTGCGGCCACCACCGCCCAGACCCGGACTACGCCGTCTCTACCCTGGACCTCCCGGGCCAGACCATGACGGTGAACGGCCAGCCTCTCTACCTGGCCCTGCCCAGCTACTATCACGCCTACAACACCCTGGCCGCCTTTGCCCTGTGCCGGGAGCTGGGCCTTGCCGCCCCGGAGATCGCCCGGGCCATCGACGGCCACGCCCTCCAGAGCGGCCGGGTGGTGGAGTTCACCCTGGGCGGCCACCCCGGCGTGCTCCTCACCTCCAAGCACGAAAACTCTATCTCCTATGACCAGTCCATCCGCGCCGCCATTCAGAGCGGGGAGGACTGCACTGTGCTGGTCATTGTGGACGCGGTATCCCGGAAGTACTTCACCTCCGAGACCTCCTGGCTGTGGGACATTGAGTTCGACGCCCTGGCCGCCCCCTGCGTCAAGGAGATCGTCCTGGCGGGGCGGTACTGCCACGACCTGGCCGCCCGCTTTGCCGCCACTCCCATCGATCCCGGAAAGATCACCGTAGAGAGCGACATTTCCGCCGCGGCGGAGCGCCTGAAAACCGCCGCACAGGGCCGCATCTACGTGATCACCTGCTTTTCCGACAAAAACAAGTTTTTGTCGGAGGTACTATAATGCTCGGGGCGGCGAACCCGCCCCTCCGCAAATTTTCGGCTTCGCCTCGAATTTCGCCGCTGCTGCGGCGTCCCCGCTCTCGCGGGTGCCCCCCGGTGGTTCTCTTTCAACTTATTTGCAGAAGGTGATTTCTTGAAACTCTATCATTTCTTTCCCGATTTGATGAACCTCTACGGGGACTACGGCAACCTGGTGGTCCTGCAAAAGGCCCTGGCGGACGCAGGGGTGGAGGCGGAGATCGTCAAGGTCTACCCCGGGGACGCCCCCGATCTGGCGGACGCGGACTTCCTCTACATGGGACCGGGCACCGAGCCGGCCCGCAACGCCGCGCTGGAGCATCTTCGCCCGTGGAAGGACGCGCTGTCCGACGCGCTCCTGACCCGCCGTGTCCCCGCCCTCTTTACGGGCAACGCCTGGTCCCTGCTGGGTAGCGCCATCACCACCCCCATCGGAAGGTTGGACGGCCTGGGCCTCTTTGACTACGCCACTGCCGAAACCGCTGTCCGCGTCACCGGGGACGCCATCGCCGCCCCCGCTGCAGACGGCCTCCCCGGCCGACCCGCCGTGGGCTTCCTCAACCGCTGTGACACGGTTCAAGGCGCGGAAACTCCCCTGTTTACTTTGGAAATGGGCAAGGGCAACGACGGGCAAACCCCCGCCGAGGGCTTTGTCTCCGGCGCCTTCCACGCCACCCACCTCATCGGCCCCCTGCTGGTGAAAAATCCCCACCTGCTGACCCACTTTGTCTCCCTGCTGGGGGCGGAGCCTGTCCCTGTGGACCCCTCCTCCCACCCCGCCCTGGCCTATGAGGTCACCTTGACCGCCCTGCGCCAGCGGCTGGCGGGCAGCAAAGGCTAACGTCTGTTAGCGCTCATAAAACAAGACAGCGCCCCGTTTTGGGGGCGCTGTCTTTTCTTTCCAGGCGAGGTCGCTAATGCTCGTTAGCCTTTTATTCCTTCACGATCTCCACGTCGCCGGACACGGTGCTGACCCGGTACTTGGGGGCCACCGCGTTTCGGTAGGTGGCTACGCCGTCGTGGCGGGAAACGGAGGTGACCAGGTCGAAGTCACTGCGCAGGTCGCCGGAGACCTGGTGGTATTCCACCACAAAGCCCTCGCAGTCGGCGGGCAGGGCGATGGTGGTGTCGCCGGAGACGCTCTGCACGTCCAGCGTCTCGGGGAGGCGGGTGAAGGCCAGCTCCACGTCCCCGCTGGTGGCCCGGTAGATCACCTTGGCGCAGGCGCAGTCCTTGCCCTCCACGTCGCCGCTCACCGCCGTGACGTTGAGGCTATCACACGTTAGCCCCTCCCCCAGGTCGATGTCGCCGCTGGTGGAGCTGATGACTACGTCCTTCACCTCAAAGGCTTCGGGGAAGGTGATGTCACCGCTGGCGGAGTAGACGGTAACGCTGTTCCACAGCCGCCGGGGGAGAAAGATCTCGAAGTCGCTGGCGAACACGCCGAAGTTGAAGAACACAAAGCCTGCGGCGGTGCTGCCCTGCTCGATGCACAGCACGCCGTCGGCCCGCCGCAGGAAACTGGCGTGCTTGTTTTCGTCCAGGGCGCGGGCGGAGCGTTCAATCACTTGAATGGACTCCTCGTCCCACAGGTGGATGACCACGTCGCCGCTCTTGAGCCGCAGCTCCAGGCCGGTGATGTCGTCGCCGGGGACGGTGTAGTCAAACTGGTGACCGCCCTTTTCCACGTCCACGGTGATCTCCAGGTTTTTCACCGCGTCGGCGGCGGCGTGGGCCGCCTGCTTCATGCCGCCCCAAAGCTCCTTGGCGGGGCCTTTCAGCTTGTGGGCAAGGTCCTTGCCCATGGCGATGGTGGCGTCCACCGCCTTCTGCACCTCGGCCTTCCCGGTGGTGCCGCCGGCCAGCTGGATCAGCTCGCTCACGTCGCCGATGGAATCCACCGCCGCCTCGTAGGCCTCCTCCGGGTCCATGCCGTGGGCCACCATATCGTCATACTTGGCGCAGAGGTTGCCGCTCAGCTCCTCAATAATGGCCTCCTTGGCCTCGCCCTCCACCGCGCCCGCCAGCTTCTGGGCCACGGTGGCGTTGATGCGTTCCTTCATTGTCATAGTCGCTCACTCCTTTCCCAGCAGCTCGTCCAGCATCCCCCGAACGCTCTGCCACTGCTTGCGGCCCTCGCTGAGGGCCTCCTTCCCGGCCTCGGTGATGGAATAGTACCGCCGCCGGGCGCCCGCGGACGCCTCGCCCCAGTAGGACGTGATGGCCCCCGCCTCCTCCAGCCGCCGAAAGGCGGTGTAGAGGGTGGCCTCCTTGAATTCCAGCGCGCCGCCGGTGGCCTCGCTCACCGTCTTGCTCAGCTGATAGCCGTAGCTGTCGCCTTTGGCGAGCTGGGCCAGCAAAATGGTGTCCGTGTGTCCACGGAGCAGCTCTGATGTGTTTGCCATTGGGTTTTCCCTCCTTTGTGAGGGCAGTATACCGCGTATTACATCGCCTGTCAAGGTACTTCACGAGACTTTAATCCTTTTTTAATAAACCGTTCCCGGTTTGGACACAAAGAGGCCCGGTTTCTGTTGAAACCGGGCCACTTCGATTACATGGAGTTGTTTTTCAGTAAATTATACCTTTTCAAAGATGGTCGCTACGCCCTGGCCGCCGCCGATGCAGAGGGTGGCAAGGCCCTTCTTGGCGTCGGGACGCTTGGCCATCTCGTGGAGCAGGGTGACAATGATGCGCGCGCCGGACGCGCCCACGGGGTGGCCGATGGAGATGGCGCCGCCGTTGACGTTGACCTTGCTCATGTCGAAGCCCAGCTCACGGGCCACGGCGATGGACTGGGCGGCAAAGGCCTCGTTGGCCTCCACCAGGTCGATGTCCTCGATCTTCAGCCCGGCCTTGCTCATGGCCTGACGGGAGGCGGGCACGGGGCCGACGCCCATGATCTTGGGATCCACGCCGCCCTGGCCCCAGCTCACCAGCTTGGCCATGGGCTTCAGGCCGTACTTCTCCACGGCCTCCTTGGAGGCCAGGAGGATGGCGGCCGCGCCGTCGTTGATGCCGGAGGCGTTGGCGGCGGTGACCCGCTGGACGTGCTTCTTGGTGTCGGCCTCGTGGACCTGGGACGGCTCAAAGGTGTGGACGATCTCGTCCTCCACCCCCTCGGGGCCAACGGGGAACGCGCCGCGGAGCTTGGCGATGCCCTCGGCGGTGGTGCCGGCGCGGGGGAACTCGTCGCGCTTGAACTCCACCATTTCCTTCTTGACCTTCACCATGACGGGGACGATCTCGTCGTCGAACTTGCCCGCGGCCTGGGCGGCCTCGGTCTTTTGCTGGGAGGAAGCGCCGAAGGCGTCCAGCTCCTCACGGGTGATGCCCCACACATCGCAGATGTTCTCGGCGGTGGTGCCCATGTGGTAGTTGTTGAACGCGTCCCACAGGCCATCGCGGATCATGGTGTCCACGATCTTCTTGTCGCCCATGCGGGCGCCCCAGCGGGTCTCCATGGAGGCAAAGGGAGCGGCGGACATATTCTCGGTGCCGCCGGCCACGATCACGTCCGCGTCGCCGGAGAGGATGGCCCGGGCGCCCTCAATGACGCTCTTCATGCCCGAGCCGCAGACCATACCTACGGTGTAGGCGGGGACGGAGTAGGGCAAACCGGCCTTCACGCCCACCTGGCGGGCCACGTTCTGGCCCTGGGCGGCGGTGAGAATGCAGCCGAACATCAGCTCGTCCACCTGCTCCGGCTTCACGTTGCCCCGCTTCAGCACTTCCTTGACCACGGTCGCGCCCAGATCGGCGGCAGGAATGTCCTTCAGAGAGCCGCCAAAGGAACCCACGGCGGTGCGGCAGCAGTTGACCACATAAACTTCGCGCATGACAATTACCTCCATTATTTTCACAAATTTTGCCCCTCCCACCCCGTCCGAGGCAAAAGCGGGAGTGATTTCCCTTTGATTATATCAGCCTCAAATCCAAATTACAATAGCTTCCCGCAACTTTGTGAAAATTTTATCAAAAGGCCCCGCCCCGGCAGTCTCCTGTCGGGGCGGGGCCACATAAGAGAAAAGAGAGAGGGTTTTTGCTTAATCCACAGCTTCCGTTTCGTCGTGGTAGGAAGCCCGCTCCGGATCCAGGTAGCCCAGCCCCTTCAAGGTCTTCCAGGTCTCGGTCAGCTCGGGGCTGAGGCGCAGCTCATAGTATTTTACCTCCCGCTGCCCAAGGCCGTCGTTGATCCACTGGGCAAAGAGGGTGCCCGTGTTGATCTCCGTTTCCGAGGCGGTGGCGACCCGCAGGACATACCTCCCCGCCTTCATGTCGTCGGTGACCGCGTCCCACACGGTTTTGATATCCTCTGTGGATATTTCCCATCCAATATACTCTGCGTCATCGCCGTTCTCCGCGGGAATGCACAGGTTGGTGGACAAGTAGTTGGGGGTGCCCCGGTCATAGGGGAAGGACACGTTCCCCTTGCTCAGGGCGGCGTCCAGCAGTTGGTTCAGCTCGTCGCCGGCGGCGTAGTAGGTGCGGTACTGCCGCTGGAGAGACGTCCAGCCCAGCTTGTAGTTCACCCGGACGTTGAGGTAGTTGTCCCCGAAATCCTCCTCCCGGTTCTTCACCAGATACTGGTGAAGGTCGGTGATGGCTTTCACATCCTCCCCGGTAAAGAGCAGGCCGTTGTCGGCAGCGCTGGACATCCCAGTGCCACTAAAGGAAGCGGTCACCGACTTCACGCTGGCCGGGTCGGGCACGCGGGTGGTAAAGCCGATCCAGTCCATATCCACCGCCGCCACCACCAAAATGAACGCTACGGCGGAGATGGCCGCGCCCTTCCAGTGCTTCCACACCTTGAAGGACTTGGCCAGCAGCATTTCTGCCGCCATGTAGCAAAGGAATGCCGCCACGGCGCAGCAAACGCCGAACTTCCAGCCGTCGTTCAGGTCTACGGAGTTGAAAATAATGAGGGTAAACAGCGTGCCAAAGGCCATGCCGCCACAGACGGTGACGCAGATCCTGAACAGCCACTTGATGGGATCGAAGGCGATCAGGTCCCCCGACCGCTCCGCCTTGCGGATATGGTGGAGGCCCACGGCGCACAGGGCCATGAGGAAGCCCACAGCGGCGTAAATGGCCAGCATATTCCAGTCGTTAAAGTCCATGGGACTCCGCCAACTGTGCTGGGTGAGCTGGAGTATCGGGCACAGCCAGCCGCACGCCTCGTACACGCCGTCCCCAAAGCCCACGAAGCCGTAGAGGAAGCCGCTCAGCAGCCCCTCCACCAGCTGCAGCATGACAGGGACGATGAAATTAAAGATGGCGTAAAAGGCCACCGCCGCCACCGCGTGGCCGGAGATGACGCAGCACAGGACGGCGAAGGACAGCCAGAAAAAGCTGTTCAACGCGCCCGCCGCAAGGAAAATCAGAATTTCCGGGGCTAAATACCCGATGATCCCCTCCAGCAGAACGGTCACCAGCGTCACCACCACCAGCGGGCCGACCAGCATGGTGTACCCCGCAGCAAAGGCGGTGAGGAACACCCCTTCCCTTCTTAGGGGCAACGCGCCCACAAAGTTGGCGGCGGGGCTTTTGAACAGGTGGAAGAAGGTAGTCACCGCCACCAGCGCGGCAGTAAAGGCCAGCGCAGAGGCCAAAACAGCGATGGAGTCCAAGGGCAGGATACGCACATACTTTGCCACGTTGCTGCCCCACACGTTCCGATTCCAGATCTGCAGGGGGATGACCATGATCCACAGCGCCAGCCACGCCGCCCACAGGGGCCAGTTGCGCTTGAGGTGCTTTTTATATAAGGTAAGACTAAAGAATGATGTCTCGCACCGCATATTCCTGCTCACCTCCTAACTCATAGATGAAAATCTCCTCCAGGCTCAAGGGAAGAGCCTCCAGCAAAATGGGGGAATACACCGCCAGACGGTTGGTGGCCTCCTCCGCTGTACCCCGGACGATGATGGTGTGGATACGTCCCACGTGGGAAATGTGCAAAACCTCCATGTCCTCGGGAAACTCCGGGGCCTCCTTCTCCTGGAACACCACCTGCATCTTCACCACGTTGCCCTGCAGCTCCTTCAGCGACCGCTCGATCATCATGGACCCGTGGGACAGGATGCCCACCCAGTCGCACACGTCCTCCAGCTCCCGCAGGTTGTGGGAGGACACCAGCACGGTGGTGCCGTGGTTGGCCACGTCCTTGAGCATCAGCGACCACACCTGCCGCCGCATCACCGGGTCCAGGCCGTCCACCGGCTCGTCCAGCAGAAGATACTCCGGGCGGCAGCTCAGCGCCAGCCAAAACGCCGCCTGCTTCTGCATTCCCTTGGAGAGCCGCCGCATGGGGGCGTTTTCGTTGACCTCAGGGAACGCCTCCTTCAAGTTCTGGTACCGTTCCACGTCAAAGTTGGGGTAAATGCCCTTGTAGAACTTCATCATGTCCTTGGTGGAGGCGGAGGTGAAGTAAAACAGCTCGTCGGGGATGCAGGCGATCTTCCCCTTGATCAGGGGGTTTTCGTAGACGCTCTCGCCCCCCACCTCCACTTCCCCGCTCTCAGGCTGGTACACCCCGGAGATGTGGCGGAGAATGGTGGACTTGCCCGCGCCGTTCGGCCCCACCAGCCCGTAGACCGCGCCGGTAGGGACGGTCATGGTCAGGTCCTTTAAGCAGTGAAAGCTGTCAAAGTGCTTCTCCACATGACTTACCTTGATCATGGCTCCTCTCTCCTTTCCGCCACCCGGTAGGCGGCTGTTTCGTCCTGGGTCAGTACGCCCTGCTGGGTCAACTGGTCGTATGCGCTTCGCACCGCGTTGGGGTTCAGCACCATCTGCCAAGCCAGCTCCTCCGGGCTTGGCAGCGTTTCTCCGGGGAGAAACGCGCCGCATTCCAGCAGCCGTTCCATGCCGTCCGCTACCTGGTCCCAGACGGGTCCGGCCTGACGGCTTGTCAAGGGAATCATAGATGTCCCCTCCGTTTCTTATTTTATAGGATGAGTTTACCACGTTGCAAGGAGGAAATCCTTAATAAAACCTTACAATTTTTGAAAACCCTTGAGAACCCCGGCCCGCTATGCTATACTGGACAAAAATCAGGGATTTGGGGGGTATCTTATGATCGACGCCTACAATCTTCACTGCTTTCTCTCGGTGATCCGCCAGCTGCTGGACACCCCGGAGGTCCAATCCATGGCCCAGTGGCGGCATCATTTTGACGTGACCTGCTACGAACACTCCCTGTTTGTCTCCTACATCGCCTTTCGTTTGGCCCGGTTCTTCCGCATGGACTACTACGCCGCCGCCAGGGCGGGCCTGCTCCACGACCTCTATTTATATAGCCCCTACGACCCCACCTCCCATCCCGGCAATCAGTGCTTCTACCACCCTGTCGCAGCCTTACACAACGCCAAGGCGCTGGTGCCCGACCTCTCCCCCGAGGAGGAAAACAGCATCCTCACCCATATGTGGCCTCTGGCCGCCCACATGCCCAAGTGCCGCCTGGCCATCCTCATCAACTTCTCCGACAAGTTCTGTGCCACCCTGGAGGTGCTGAAGCTCTATCATTTGCTCAGGGTGCGCGACGCGATGCCCGCAGCCAGCTACAACCATTAATTGTTCTACGTGGAACATTTCCCGACACCCTTCCCGTTTCTTCTCCCTTCTTTTGTGGTAAGCTAAAGCCAAACCACCACGAAAGAAGGGCTTTTTATGGGCATTTTCAAGCGGGCGGCGGGATTTGAGAGCAAGCAGGTGCTGGACCTGCCTATCGCTTCCATCTCCCCCAACCCTGGCCAGCCCCGCACCAACTTCTCCCCCGCCGCGTTGGAGGAGCTGGCCCAGTCCATCGCCGTCCATGGCATTTTGCAGCCCCTCACCGTCCGCCGAGTGGGAAACGGCTGGCAGCTCATCTCCGGGGAGCGCCGCCTCCGGGCGGCAAAGCTGGCGGGACTGGACACCGTGCCCTGTCTGGTCGCCCAGGTGGACCAGGAAGAATCCTCCCTGCTGGCCCTGGTGGAGAACCTCCAGCGGCGGGACCTGGACTTTTTGGAGGAGGCCCTGGCCCTTTCCCAGCTCATTTCCACCTACCGCCTCACTCAGGAGGACGCCGCCCGCCGCCTGGGCAAGAGTCAGTCCGCCATCGCCAACAAGCTGCGCCTGCTCCGCCTCTCCCCTGACGCCCTCACCCTTCTGCGCTCCGGCGGCTTCGGAGAACGCCACGCCCGCGCTCTGCTTCGTCTTCCCAGCGACGCCGCGCAGTTCTCCGCCGCCCGGGCGGTGGTCAACGGCGGCCTCACCGTGGCCGCTACCGAGGCGTTGGTGGACAAGCTGTTGGCGGCGGACGGCGAAAAGAAGCCCGCCCCCCGGACAAAGGTCATTTTGCGGGACGTGCGGCTGTTTCTCAACTCCCTCACCAAGAACCTGAAGCTGGTGCAGTCGGCGGGCATCCCCGCCAAGTGCGAGCGCTCCGAGACCGAGGGAGAGATCACGCTGACCATTACGCTGCCGAAGGCGATTTGAGACGTTTCGCGCAGGGCGGCCGTGTTTCACGTGTCGGAGCGTTTGAAAAATCCGCCGGTGGCGGGTTTTTAGCCCCGAGCTTCGACAGCTGTGCTGGCGAAGCATCGGTCGGGTAGCCGCATAACGCGGCAACGTTTCACGTGTCGGGGCGTTTCAAAAACCCGCCGGCGGCGGGTTTCTAGCCCCGAGCTTCGGCAGCTGTGCTGGCGAAGCATCGGTCGGGTAGCCGCATAACGCGGCAACGTTTCACGTGTCGGGGCGTTTCAAAAACCCGCCGGCGGCGGGTTTTTAGCCCCGAGCTTCGACAGCTATGCTGGCGAAGCATCGGTTGGGCGCCCGCACAAGGCGACAATGTTTCACGTGGAACACGTATTTTCGCAAAATATGTCTTGCCTTTCCTGTCGCACACCTATATAATAAGAGGTGTGCGATTTTTTCGTGTAAAGGCAGGTCTAACTATGGCAAAAACGGTTGCAATCGTGAATCAAAAGGGCGGCGTGGGCAAAACCACCACCTGTGTCAACCTGGCCGCGGCCCTTCATGGGCTGGGCAAGCGGGTGCTGGTGTGTGATTTTGACCCTCAGGGCAACGCTACCTCCGGCTTCGGCGTGGACAAAACCACCCTCAACCCCTCCATTTACGAGGTCCTCATCAACGGCGCGCCCATCGAGAAGGCCATCGTCTCCACCAACTGGTGCGACATCATCGGTTCCAACAAGGCCCTGGCCGGGGCCACGGTGGAGCTGATCGCCATGCCCGACCGGGAGAACCTTCTGAAAAACGCCCTGGCCCAGGTGGCCGACCGGTACGACTACATCTTTATCGACTGCCCGCCCTCCCTGGAGCTGTTGACGCTGAACGCCCTGTGCGCCGCCCAGTCCATTTTGGTGCCGGTCCAGTGCGAGTACTATGCGTTGGAGGGTCTGTCCGACCTGCTGACTACCGTGCGTATCGTCAAACGGTCTCTTAACCCCGGGTTGTCGCTCATGGGGGTCATCCTCACCATGTACGACGGCCGCACCAACCTCTCCATGCAGGTGGCCGAGGAGGTCAAGCGGCACTTCCCCGGCAAGGTGTACGCCTCCGTCATCCCCCGCAACGTCCGCCTCTCCGAGGCTCCCAGCCACGGCAAGCCTGTCATGGCCTACGATCCCTGGAGCCGCGGCACCGACGCATATAAGGCCCTCGCAGAAGAGATCATTTCCCGCGAGTGAGGGTGTTTCACGTGAAACATTTGTAAGGAGAGTCGCTCTATGACAAAACGGTGGAGACGGTGGCTGCTGGGCCTTCTCCTGGCCGTCGCCCTGTTGGCGGGCGAGTACTATGCCCTCACCTGCCCGCTGAAGTTTCACTCCGGGCTGTGGCAGCGGCACGCCGGGCTTCGGGACCGGATGCTGGACGACCTGCTGGCGGAGCACCTGTCCACAGGGATGAACCGGGATGAGGTCCGCGCTCTTTTGGGGGAACCGGGAGACTCCCAGCCACTCTGGTATAACGATTTGGAGCACTCCTCTGTTTTGCGGGAAACCTATTACATTCGGGACAACGGGGTCTTCTTCGCGGACTTTTTGGTCCTTTACTATGCGGAACAGGATGGGGACTATATCTACCAGGGTCATCAACAGGAGACCGTCGATGTATTTTGATGAAAACCAGAAAAAGAAAGGAAGTATCCTATGTCGCAAGAACGTGGTTTAGGCAAGGGCCTGGGCGCCCTCATGGGTGACGACGTCTACTCTGAGGAGCGGTCCGGGTCCCTCTCCTCCCTGCCCCTTTCTCAGATCCAGCCCGGGCTGAAGCAGCCCCGCAAGCGGTTTGACGACGAGGCCATTTCCGAGCTGGCCGACTCCATCCGGGAGCACGGCCTGATCCAGCCCCTCACCGTCCGCCGTCTGGCCTCCGGGTATTACCAGATCATCGCCGGGGAGCGCCGCTGGCGGGCGTCCAAGGAGGCGGGATTGACCGAAGTGCCCGTCAACATCATTGAGGCGGACGACAAGAAGGTCATGGAGCTGGGCCTCATCGAAAACCTCCAGCGGGAGGACCTCAATCCCATGGAAGAGGCCAACGGCTACAAAGCCCTCATGGAGGAATACGGCATGACCCAGGAGGAGGTCGCCCAGCGCATGGGCAAATCCCGCCCCGCCATCGCCAACGCCCTGCGGCTGCTGGGTCTGCCCGACGCGGTGCGGTTTTTGCTGGAGGAGGGCAAGCTCTCCGCCGGTCATGCCAAGGCCATCCTTGCCGCCCCCGCAGGGGAGCCGCAGAAGAAGCTGGCCCAGAAGGTCATCGACGAGGGCCTGTCCGTCCGGGAGACGGAGTCGCTGGCCAAGCGTCTTTCCAAAGCCGCGGAGGCGGAGGACGAGCCGGAATTGAAGCCTGTGGACCCCCAGCGGGAAAGCTACCTCATCCATTTGAACGACCTCTCCAAGAGCCTGACCCAACGGCTGGGCCACAAGGTGCAGTTCCAAGAGGGGGCTAAGAAGTCCCAAATGGTCATTGAATACTACTCTTTGGAGGACTTGGACGACATTCTCGCGAAAATCGGCGGCGCGGGAGGAGACGGCCTGTGAGCCGCCGCGTGGATAAGGAGGAAGCGGCCCACCTCCAATACGAGACCGAGCACACCGAGCCGCCCAAGTCCCGCTCGGTGCTGGTCTACATGGTGATCCTGATCGCCGCCGCGTTTTTGCTGTTGCTGCTGGCCTACTTCATGCAGCAGCGCACCGCCGACACCGTGGAGGGCCTGCACCAGTCGGTGAACTCCTTCCAGACCATCGACCAGCTGGTGGAGGACAACCGCACCTTGCAGGAGGAAGTGGCCCGGCTGAAGGAGGAGAAGGCCGCGTTGACGGACAAGCTGGCCCAGGCAGAGGTGGAACGGGACCAGGCCAAGGCTGACGCCTTTGACAAGGGCGTTGCGGCGGAGGACGCCGCCCAGGAGGCGGACGCGCTGTGGGCCTTGCACCAGCTGCGGGTGCTTTACAACGGCGGCAAGTATAAGGATGCCATCGCGCTCATCGAAGCCCACCCTCGCATGGAGTCAGTTTTGGAGGGCATTACCCAAGAATTGACCGACGAGGAACGGGATGTGTACGATCCCCTGGCCGCCTACCAGCGCATCGCCAAGCTGCTGGGCGTAGATTAACCGAAATCGCAAACCATTTGAAAAGAGGTCTTTACTATGCTGGACATTCGTTTTATCCGTGAAAACCCTGAGGTCGTCAAGGAAAACATTAAGAAAAAGTTCCAGGACGCCAAGCTGCCCCTGGTGGACGAGGTCATCGCCCTGGACGAGGAGAACCGCGCCGCCATGAGCAAGGCCAACGACCTCCGAGCCGCCCGCAATTCCCTTTCTAAGCAGGTGGGAATGCTGATGGGCCAGGCCAAAAAGGACCCCTCCAAGCTGGCCGAGGCCGAGGCCGTCAAGGCCCAGGTCAAGGCCAACGCCGACCGTCTGGCGGAGCTGGAGGCCAAGGAGACCGAGCTGGCCGAGAAGATCCGCCACATCATGCTCCAGATCCCCAACATCATCGACCCCTCCGTACCCATCGGCCCCGACGACAGCGCCAACGTGGAGGTGGAGCGGTTTGGCGAGCCGCTGGTGCCCGACTTTGAAATTCCCTACCACACCCAGATCATGGAGAGCTTTGACGGCATCGACATGGACGCGGCGGGCCGGGTGTCGGGCAACGGCTTCTACTATCTGCTGGGGGATATCGCCCGCCTCCACGAGGCCGTGCTGGCCTACGGCCGGGACTTTATGATCTCCAAGGGCTTCACCTACTGCATCCCCCCCTTTATGATCCACGGCAACGTGGTGGAGGGGGTCATGTCCCAGACGGACATGGACGCCATGATGTATAAGATCGAGGGGGAGGACCTCTACCTCATCGGCACCTCCGAACACTCCATGATCGGCCGCTTTATCGACCAGATCATCCCCGCCGAGAAGATGCCCCAGACCCTCACCTCCTACTCCCCCTGCTTCCGCAAGGAAAAAGGCTCCCACGGCCTGGAGGAGCGGGGCGTTTACCGCATCCACCAGTTTGAGAAGCAGGAGATGATCGTGGTCTGCGCCCCGGAGGAATCCATGGACTGGTACGAGAAGCTGTGGCGGTTCTCCGTGGAGCTGTTCCGCAACTTTGATATCCCCGTGCGCCAGCTGGAGTGCTGCTCCGGCGATCTGGCGGACCTGAAGGTGAAGTCCTGCGACATTGAGGCGTGGTCGCCCCGCCAGCAGAAATATTTTGAGGTCTGCTCCTGCTCCAACCTGGGTGACGCTCAGGCGCGGCGGCTGAAGATCCGCTATAAGGACGCCGAGGGCAAGACCCGCCTGGCCCACACCCTGAACAACACCTGCGTGGCCCCGCCCCGGATGCTCATCGCCCTGCTGGAAAACAACCTCCAGCCCGACGGCAGCGTGAAGATCCCCAAGGTGCTTTGGCCCTACATGGGCGGGAAGGAAGTTCTGGTTCCCAAGAAGTAAATACGGGAGGGTTTTGAATGAAACGATTCCTCTGCGTTATTTTAGCCTTCATTATCACAATGGGTTGCGTTCCTGGCCTGGCGGCGGAGCCTGACTGGAACGGTCCTTTGAGCGCAGACGCGTCCCCCACCGTGCTGGACACGGGCCGGGGCTACCTCGTTTATTACTGGTATTCCTCCGCCATCTACTATTCTGAGGATGGCGCGACCTGGACCGACCTGTCCGACCGCTCCTGGGTCAAGGAGGCCGCCCTCTACACCGTGCTTACCACCGCCGGACACGGCCACCGGGAATTTGAAGTTCTCTGGACGGGCACGGAATATATGATGCGCCAATCCCTGCTGGACGATCCCCGCGCCAACGGCGTGCTGGGCGACAGCCCCCGGAACAGCGTCGTCACCTTCCTGGACGAGGACTTTCAGGTGATCGGCGAGCAGTCCTTTGACGGCCCGGTGACCGCCATCCGCTACGCCGAAGGGACCTACTACGCCACCGTGGGCGGCGTGGAGGCCGCTTTTTCCCGCAGGGACTGGAGCGACGAGCCACCCAAAAGCTCCGTTGTCTTTTCCGACGTTCCCGCCGACAGCTGGTACGCCCCCTATGTGGACGTGTGTGTGGAGGAGGGGCTGATGGAGGGCACGGGCCGCGGCCTGTTTGAGCCGGAGCGGGCGTTGACCGATCTGGAGTGCCTGGTGCTGGCCCTGCGTCTCTACGACATTCAGCGGGGCGGGGACGGCGCGTTGGAGGCCCTCCCGGAGGGCTGGGGCCAACTGACCCTCACCACCGCCGACGGGAAACAGATCACCGGCAGATTCGGCGAAAAATTTGATTATTCTTCCCTTATTCGGGACGGAAACGCGGACGCCAACCTGTACTTCACTCTCGCCGACAGCGAGCTGGACTGGGGCAAAAGCGTGGGCGGAAAATCCGCTACCCTGGCCTATTCCGCAAAGGACTCCTGTACGGGAACCGTGCGGTTCTGGGACCCGGACAACGACGGGAAAAACTGGGCGTTGTCCTTCCTCCCTGACGACCCGGAGGAACGGACCGCTATCCGCGACCTCTACCGGGAGAGCCTGTTCCACTCCACCTGGTGGCACAGCGCGGTCTACACCGCCAGAGTCTGGGGGCTTTACGGCTCAGGCACCCCGCAGATCGCCAGTCTGGCCCAGTCCACTGAGGGGTCCTTCACCTTCCGCCGCAGCTTCGCGCTGGCCATTTCCGAGGCCGTCGGAGAATTAGAGGTCACGAACCCCACAGCTGCGCCCACCGGCGTCAGTGAACCGGACCGCCCCGCCATCACCGCCCTCTATCAGGCCGGTATCCTCACCGGTGTGGATGCCAGCGGCGACTTCGCCCCCTACAACACCCTGACCCGCGCCGAGGCCGCCGCCATGCTGGCCCGGGTGGTCCGGCCCAGGCTCTGAACATTCGCTACTCTATCTACCGCCGCTATGAGCAGGGCGGCACTGAACCTACCGTCTCCGATGCCGCGCGCATCGCGGACTATTTTGCCGTCTCGCTGGACTACCTGGCAGGGCGCGGCGATGAAATAACCCCCAAAAACACATAAAACAGGAGGTTTACCAATGAAGAAGAAAGGCTTTTTCGGCGAATTTAAGGAGTTTATTGCCCGGGGGAACGTGATGGACATGGCCGTGGGCGTCATCATCGGCGGCGCCTTCGGCAAGATCAGCACCTCGCTGGTCAACGACATCATCATGCCCCTCATCTCCATGCTCACCGGCGGCATCGACTTCTCCGCCTGGAAGTGGGTGCTCAAGGCCGCCGTGGGCGAGACCCCCGAGGTGGCGGTGAACTTCGGCGTGTTCCTGGCCACTGTTCTCGACTTCCTCATCATCGCCTTTGCCGTGTTCTGCATGATCAAGGCCATCAACTCCCTCCATCGCAAGAAGGAAGAGCCTCCCGCCGAGCCGGAGCCGGAACCGGCTCCCGAACCCTCCGCCGAAGAAGTGCTCTTGGCCGAAATTCGTGACCTTTTGAAGGAGAAGCAGGCGAATGACTGACGAAAACACCCCGTTGAACGACGAAACGCCCCAGGAAGTCTCCCCCGCCCCAGCGGAGGACCTGCCCCCTCTGGAGGACGCGCCCCCGCCCCGGCCCACTTACACCCGCAAGGAACGTATCCTGGCCCTGCTGGGCGCCATTATCGTGATCATTATTACCCTGATGTACGCCTACTCCATCGCCACCGGCGACCTGTTTCGCCGATGAAGGGGCAACAGGCGTTTTTGGCGGACGGGCTGTCCCGTTTGGGATTTGATCCTGTAAAGGCAGAGGCCCTTACGAAGTACGGGGAACTTTTGCTGGAAAAAAATCAAGTGATGAACCTCACCGCCATTACCGACCCCCGGGAGGTGGCGGGGCTGCATATGCTGGACTGCGCCGCCCTGGCCAACCGACTGCCCCAGGAGGCGCGCACCTTGGCCGACGTGGGCACTGGGGCGGGCTTTCCAGGCCTGGTGGTTGCCGTTTTGCGGCCCGAGCTGTCCGTCGCCCTCCTTGACCCGTTGGAAAAACGGCTCAATTTTATACGGGAAGTTATCGACATGCTCGGCCTGCACAACGTCACACTTCTCCACGTCCGCGGAGAGGACGCGGGCCGCGACCCGGCGCTGCGGGAGCGGTTCGACGTGACCACCGCCCGGGCGGTGGCGGAGCTGACGGTGCTGGTGGAGCTGTGTTTGCCGCTGACAAAGGTGGGCGGCTGGTTCCTCCCCATGAAAAGCGTGGACAGCGACGGCGAGGCGGAGCGGGCCAAGCCCCTGCTGGGCCAGCTGGGCGGGTCGTTGGCGGGCCATTGGGACTACCAGATCCCCGGCACAGACGTGTCCCACCGGGTGTGGCGGATCGAAAAAAGCCGTCCCACCCCGGAGCAATTCCCCCGCAAGTGGTCCAGGATCAAGAAAAAATAACAAAAATCACAAAAACCCCGTTGCCAGCAACGGGGTTTTGTGCTATCATGATGATAGCGTTTTATTCTGGTGATTTTTGGGCTGTCCGCCCGGAGAAAAGGAGCTGAATTCCCCCATGTCCATATCCATCGCCGTCACCTCGGGCAAGGGGGGCACCGGCAAGACCTCCTTTACCGCCGCGGTAGGCTCCTGCCTGGCGGCGCTGGGGCGGCGCACGCTATGCCTCGATATGGACATCGGCCTGCGCAATCTGGATATCGCCCTGGGAATGTCCGACCTGTCGGTGATGGACTTCACCGACGTGATCCAGGGCCGCTGCGCCTTTGAACGCGCGGCGGTGGAGCATCCCCGCATCCCGGGGCTGTTCCTGCTCACCGCCCCCCTCACCCTCCCTCCCGGCATCACCGCAGGGGACGTGGCCGCTCTGGTGGCCCGGGCCAAGGAGAGCTTCGATTTTGTCCTCATCGACTGCCCCGCCGGACTGGGGGACGGCTTCCAGCTGGCCTCCGAAGCGGCGGACCGGGCGGTGGTGGTGTCCATGACCGACCCCTCCGCCCTGCGGGACGCCCAGCGCACGGTGGCGGAGCTTTCCCCACGGCTGGAGACGCTGCACCTGGTGATGAACCGGGTCCAGCCCAAGCTGATCCGCAAGCTCCACACCAACATCGACCAGGCCATGAACACCGCCGGTCTGCCCCTGCTGGGGGTGATCCCCGAGGACCCCAAGGTCACGTTGGCCGCCGGGGAGGGTACCCCGCTGATCTTAGCCGCCCGAAGAGGGGCGGCCGTGGCTTATCTGAATATTGCGAAGCGACTCATGGGACGGCAGGTCCCTTTGATGATGACATAACGGCTGGAAAAACGACAAGACGGAATCATTTTAGGAAAGGTGTGTTTTACTATGACCATCGCTCTGATGAGCCACGATCGGAAGAAGGAATTGATGGTGCAGTTCTGCACTGCGTACAGCGCGATCTTCGCCAAGCACACCCTCTGCGCCACCCACGCCACAGGCGGCCTGGTACAGGAGGCCACCGGCCAGAAGGTCCATCTCTTCCTCCCCGGCGGCCAGGGCGGCGCCCAGCAGATCGGCGCCCGCATCGCCTATAACGAGATCGACATGGTTCTGCTCTTTGCCGACCCCCAGGTGGAGACCACCGACGTGGATCTCCACTACATCATTCAACTCTGCGACGAGCATAACGTTCCCTGCGCCACCAACGTGGCCACGGCGGAGATGCTGCTGCTGGGTCTGGACCGGGGCGATCTGGACTGGCGCACCGGGCTGAAATCCACCTCTACGCCGTTCATTTTGTAAGACTCCCGAAAGGACTGACACCCCATGCCCATCCAAAAACCCCGCACATTATCCGGCTTCATGGAACTGTTGCCCCAGAAGCAGGTGTTGTTTGACGCCATGGTGGAAAAGCTGCGCCGCACCTACTCCCTCTATGGCTTTTCCCCCCTGGACACTCCCGTCATTGAGGCCAGCGAGATCCTCCTGACCAAGAGCGGCGGCGAGACAGAAAAACAGATATACCGTTTTACCAAGGGGGACAGTGATCTGTCCCTTCGCTTTGATTTGACCGTTCCTCTGGCCAAGTATGTGGCCCTCCACTACAACGACCTGGCCTTCCCCTTCCGCCGGTTCCAGATCGGCAAGGTTTACCGAGGAGAGCGCGCCCAGCGGGGCCGCTTTCGGGAGTTTTACCAGGCGGACATCGACGTGATCGGCGACGGCGCGCTGGACATCCTCAACGACGCCGAGATGCCCGCCATCATCTACCGCGCCTTTACCTCCCTGGGCCTGGAGCGGTTCGTCATTCGGGTCAACAACCGCAAGCTCCTCAACGGCTTCTATGCCATGCTGGGTTGGGACCACCGGGCCGGCGATATTATGCGCGTGGTGGATAAAATGGAGAAGATCGGCCCGGAAAAGGTGGGGCTGATGCTTTGCGACGACCTGGGTCTGGACGAGGATTCGGTGGGCGAGATCCAGGAATTCATGGCCATCAAAGGCTCCAACGCCCAGGTGCTGGGCGCTTTGGAGAACTACCGGGGCCGCAACGAGGTCTTTGACCAGGGACTGGACGAGCTTCAGGCCGTCTGCCGCTATCTGGTGGACTTCGGCGTGCCGGAGACCCACTTTGCCATCGACCTCTCCATCGCCCGGGGGCTGGACTACTACACCGGCACGGTGTACGAGACCCAGCTGCTGGACTATCCCGAAATCGGTTCCCCCTGCTCCGGCGGGCGGTACGATAACCTGGCGGCATATTACACAGAAAAACAACTGCCCGGCGTAGGCATTTCCATCGGCCTCACCCGGCTGTTCTACGTGTTGGACGAGCAGGGGCTCCTTAATCCCGACGCCCTCACCGCCCCGGCGGAGGTGCTGGTGCTGCCCATGACGGAGGATCTGGCCCCCGCCGTGGCCCTGGCCACCCGGCTGCGGGAGGCGGGCATCGCCGCCCAGCTCTACCACGAGCCAAAGAAGTTCAAGCAGAAGCTGTCCTACGCCGACAAGCTGGGGGTCCCCTTTGTGGCCCTGCTGGGGGAGGACGAGCTGGCAGCGGGCAAGGTGGCGCTGAAGGATATGACCGCCGGCACCCAGCAGCTGCTCACCCCGGAGGAGGCCGTCGTCCACATCAACGTCACCTTGGCGGCGCGCCGCGGCGCCCGCCCCATTCGGGAGAAGTGACCATGAAAAAACGTTTGCTTTCCGGGCTGCTGTGCGCGGCGCTGCTGCTCACCCCTGCCTTGGCGGCGGGCAGCAGCTTTCCCGCCGTCAACGTCTACCCTGCCGGGTATTATCATGATGTGACCGAGGGCGCGTGGTACGCCGACGCGGCCACGCTCTGCTATGAGACGGGCCTCATGACCGGCACCGCCGCCAACGCCTTTTCCCCCGACGGGATGGTGTCTCTGGCGGAGGCGACGGCCGTCGCCGCCCGGATCGGCTCCAGTCTGGACGGGACCAGCATCCCCGCCCCCGGCGACGGCATGGCATGGTTCGCCGGCTATCTGGACTATCTCATCTACAAGCTGGGGCAGGAGGACCCTCTCTCCGCCGTCCTTGCCGCCGCGCCAGAGCGCACCGCCACCCGTCAGGAGTTCTTCTCCTGTCTGGCCGCCGTGGTCCCCGCGGAGCAGCTCGCCGCCATCAATTCCATCACCACTCTGCCTGACACCGACGACGCCGACGTTCTCCGCTTTTATAACGCCGGTATCCTTACGGGCACCGACGCCACCGGTACTTTTTCCGGAAGCAAAAGCCTGACCCGCGCCGAGTGCGCCGCCATGGTGGCCCGCATCGTGGACCCAAGCCTGCGCCAAAGCTTCACCCCCGCGGAAAAGCCGGTGGAGCAGCCCACTCTCTCCTATGAGGAAGAGCTGATGCAGACCGAGGCGGTGCGGATCAACGGCACGTCGGTAAACTTTCAGCAGTTCATCCAGACCCTTAACGCCTGCATTTCCGAGACGGACGCAACCCTCAAGGCCAATTACGGCACAGGGCTGGACTGGAACGCCAAATACACCGGGATCGACGACCTCCCGGCGTATTTCAAGCAGCTGGCGCTGAACCGCCTGGTGGAGGACACCGTTATCTCTACCCAGGCCCGGGCGCTGGGGTGCACGGCCCAGACCCTCCCCGCCTTCCTCACCCCCGATCCCTCCAAGGCTCTGGACAACATCTACTGCGCCAAGCACATTCTGGTGGACGATGAGCAGACCGCTCAGGTCATCATCGCCCTGCTGCAGGCCAACCCGTCTATGGAGACCTTTGACGGCCTGTTGGCCCAGTACGGCACCGATCCCGGTATGACCTCCAACCCAAATGGGTATCTTTTTACCGACGGGGATATGGTGAGTGAGTTTGAAAACGCCGTGAAAGCCATGCCGCCAAACGGCTTTAACAACGTACCGGTGAAGTCCGACTTCGGCTACCACATCATTCTCCGTCTGGACCCCACCTCCTACCCCGGCTGGGAACAGGCGGTGCAGGAGATGCGGTACAACAGCTATGTGGAGCAGTGGATGGCCTCTGCCACCGTCACCCTCAACAGCGCCGAGCTGGACCGGCTGGACGTGCCGGGGCGGTACGCCGCATATGTAGCCTCCCTGGGCGGTTGACCCCGTTCTTGGGAATAAAAACGGAATGAAATCAGCAAAACACATGGAGTTGATGAACATGGAAACCATTCGAACCGCTTATCGCACCCACACCTGCGGCCAGCTCCGCATGGCCGACGTGGGGCAGACCGTCACCCTGGCGGGCTTTCTGGAGAATCTGCGGGAGGTGGGAGCCAACCTGGGCTTCGCCGTCCTGCGGGACTTTTACGGCGCCACTCAGGTGGTCATTGAGACCGAGGAGATGATGGCCGCCTTCAAGGCCCTGAACAAGGAATCCACTATTCAGGTCACCGGCACGGTGCGGGAGCGGGACTCCAAGAACCCTAACATGCCCACCGGCGACATTGAGGTGCTGCCCGACACCCTTACCGTCCTGGGCCGCTGCCGCCACAACGAGCTGCCCTTCCAGGTGCCCCGCTCCCGGGAGGCGGACGAGTCCGCCCGGCTGAAATACCGCTACCTGGACCTGCGCAACCCCGAGGTGAAGGCCAACATCATCCTCCGCTCCCAGGTGGTGGCCGCCCTCCGCGCGGCCATGATCGACCAGGGCTTTATGGAGATCACCACCCCCATTTTGACCGCCTCCTCCCCCGAGGGCGCGCGGGACTACCTGGTGCCCAGCCGCAAGCACCCGGGCAAATTCTACGCCCTGCCCCAGGCCCCCCAGCAGTTCAAGCAGCTGCTCATGGCCTCCGGCTTCGACAAATACTTCCAGATCGCCCCCTGCTTCCGGGACGAGGACGCCCGGGGCGACCGCTCCCCCGGCGAGTTCTACCAGCTGGACATGGAGATGGCCTTCGCCTCTCAGGAGGACGTATTCGCCGTTCTGGAGCAGGTCCTGCCCCCCATTTTTGCCAAATTCGGCAAGTATAACACCGCCTCCTCCGCCCCCTTCACCCGTATTCCCTTCCTGGAGGCCATGGAGACCTTCGGCTCGGATAAGCCCGACCTGCGCATCGACCTGCGGCTCCAGGATGCGACCGAGCTGCTGGGCAACTGCGGCTTCGGCCCCTTTGAGGGAAATGTGGTGAAGGCTGTAAAGGTTACAAACTTTACTGCCACCCGGAAGCAGATCGACAAGCTGTGCGCCGACGTGGAGGTACAGACCGCCCAAAAGACCTATTGGTTCCGCCTGGACGAAAGCTGCGAGATCGTGGGCGGCATCGCCAAGTTCCTGCAGGAGAAGAAGGCGGAGGTCATTGAGGCTCTGGGCCTCACCCCGGGTTGCTTCGTGGGTCTGGCGGCGGGGCCGCTGCTCACCGCCCAAAAGACCGCGGGTGTGCTGCTGAAGATGGCGGCCCAGCTGGCTCCGGAGCATTTCAACAAGGAGACCTACGAATTCTGCTGGATCGTGGACTTCCCCATGTACGAGATCGGGGAGGAGAGCGGCCAGCTGGAATTCTGCCACAACCCCTTCTCCATGCCCGCGGGCGGGCTGGAGGCGCTGAAAAAGGCCGCCAACGGGGAGATCGACCCCCTGTCCATCACCGCCGACCAGTACGATCTGGTGTGCAACGGCGTGGAGCTGTCCTCCGGCGCGGTGCGCAACCACGACCCGGAGATCATGATCGAGGCCTTCCAGCTGGTGGGCCTGGGCGAGGAGGATGTGGTGAAGAAGTTCCCCGCCATGTATAACGCCTTCACCTACGGCGCGCCGCCCCATGCGGGCATCGCCCCCGGCGTGGACCGCATGGTCATGCTGCTGGCGGGCGAGGACTCCATCCGGGAGATCATCCCCTTCCCCATGAACAAGTCCGCCCAGGACCTGATGATGTCCGCGCCCAGCCCTGTTACCCAGGCTCAGCTGGACGAGCTGCACATCGCGGTGACGGCGACCGAAGAGGAGACCGAAGCGTGAGCATAGGCGCGCCCCGGCGGATGGACCGGAGCGAGGGCCGAATTGGTAAGGCAGCGGAGTTGCCGCGATTTGGCCCGAGGCGGAGGGAAGCCGCCGGGAGAAGCGCGCCCAATGCGAACGTGACAGCCCTCAACAAAAAACAGGGGCGCACGCGGTGCGCCCCTGTTTTTCAGACCCCTTACAAAATCATCGAAATCCTTCCGATCACCCCAAAGGTGAGCAGCACCGAGACGCCGTAGAGCAGCTGGCGGGTGTTGAAGGGCATGTTGACCGCTTTTTCTACCACTGTTTTGACCTTTTCCATGGGAAATTCCTCCTTGTTTCTTGGATGTCCCCAGTGTATTCCCTTTTCTGTCCCATAAACGGGATGTTTCCTGTCCGGGATACTAGAAAATTTGTTCGTTGGAACCGTTGTTCTATTTATACAACACCTGTTCGAGCTTGTCAAGGGTTTTTCCAAAAAAATTTTTTCGGAACTTTTTCCCATGCCTTGCGTCCAAGGGAATATCCGGCAAGTTTTCTTGCGCAACGATTGTAAGGAGGAGAAAAAATGAAGCGTAAACTTTTGTCCCTGCTCCTGGCAGCGGTGATGCTGCTGGGCGTGGCCGCGCCCGCGCTGGCCGCCGAAGACGCCGATCAGGAGCTGATGAACGTCACCGCCAAGGTGAAGGCCACTCTGGACCTGGACACGGAAATTTACGATGACTTCCAGGGCTACAGCGACGAAGACGTGCTGCTGGGTAAGCGCTGGCGGCTCAGCTGGACCGGCGACGGCGTCAGCCTCAATATTACCGCCGACGACAGCGGCAAGATCTACTCCTACAGTGCCTACCGCGCCGTGGAGGACATCGCCGTGGCCCTGCCCAGCCGCTCCAACGGCGGGCGGATGAACATTCCCCGCCTGCCCGAGGACAAGTCTGTGGCCGCCTATGAGACCGCCAAGGCCTTCCTGGCCAAGGTGCTGGACGCCCCGGTGGAGAGCGTGGAGCTGTCCAACAACTACCGTCCCTCCCTCCAGCAGGACACCTACTGGTACAACGGCACCATTCTCCTCAACGGCCTGGAGTCCCCCATCTCCTGCCATGTCTCCGTCCGCGCCAGCGACCTGACCGTCCTGCGCTTTGACCGGGGAGACCAGTACAGCGGCTACCTGGGCGACGTGCCCTCCGCCGACACCAGCGTCTCTAACGCCCAGGCCCGGCGGTTGCTCCGCTCCACCTACGACATGGAGGCCAAGTACATCCTCCAGGACGATGGCAAGACCGCCCGGGTCCAGTACGTTCCCCTCTCCCGGAACGAGTACTACGTGGACGGGGCCACCGGGGAGCTGATCGACCTCACCGAGCTGAAAAGCAAGCTGTGGAGCAGTGGCGGCAGCGGCGGGGTCTCCAACCGCTTTGATGCGACCGCCGCACCTGAGGCGGCGGAGGACATGAAATCCTCCCTCACCCAGGCGGAGAAGGACGGCGCGGCCATTCTCAAGACCGCTCTTTCCAAGGAGGAGCTGGACACGGTGTTGAAAAACGCCTGGCCCGAGCTGGGCCTGGGCAAATACACCCTGGCCTCCGCCACCTACAGCATCTCCGAGATCGAGCTTCCCCAGGGGACCGAGCGCACCCCCGACGATTACAACGTCACCTGCCGCCTGGTCTACGGCCGCCAGCTGGACGGCGCCACCGCCAACAAGTACGTCACCGTGGACGCCAAGACCGGCGAGCTGAAGTCCCTCCGCTCCGGCCGCTCCTACAAGGAGGGCTGGCCCGAGACCTTCCCCGTCTCCGTCCCCGTGAACACCGCCCAGTCCACCGCCGAGAGCTTCCTCCGGGCCTTTATCGGCGGGGACAAGTTCGACCAGTTGGGGTTGTTCTCCACCACAAACGCCAGAACCGATAACACCTGGGAGCACACCTTCTGCCTTCAGCAGACCGCCAACGGCTACTTCTATGACGGCAACTCCTACACCGTCAGCGTGGACGCCGCCGACGGCACCATCACCGAGGTCTACGGCCAGTTCGACGAGGAAGTGGAGCTGGTCGCCCCCAAGAAGGTGGTGACCAAGACCCAGGCCATCGAGGCCTATGAGGCCGCCCTCGCCCTGGACTACGGCTACATGGAGATCCCCGTGTCCATCTCTCTGGCCGGGCAGGAGCTGATGCCCCTGCTGAAGGAGGCGGGCTATACCTATGTCACCGCCCTGAAGACCGGCTTCGTCCTCACCCAGCCCGAGGACAAGTACGTCCGCGGCGTGGACGCGGAGACCGGCGAGGCCGTGGTCACCGAATACACCCCCGGGGAAGAAACCCTCATCACCTATGACGACCTGGACGGCAGTTGGGTCAAGACCGCCGCCGAGGCTCTGGCGGTGTTCCAGATCGGCTTCTACGGCGGCTCCCTCAAGCCCACCGAGGCCCTCACCCAGCGGGACATGATCGCCCTGCTCCTCAGCGTGGAGGGGTATACCTTCGACCCCGCCACCGCCACCCAGGACGAGGTGGACTGGCTCTACAACCGGGCTTATTCCTACGGTCTGGTCACCCCCGAGACCCGGGACGAGGACAAGACCGTCACCCGGGGCGAGCTGGTGAAGGTTCTGCTGGACTGCGTGGGCTACCAGAAGATCGCCTCCCTCAGCGGCATCTTCCGCTGCGACTTTGCCGATGCGGCGTCCATCGCCCCTGACCAGATGGGCTACGCCGCCCTGGCCCAGGGCCTGGGCCTCATTAACGGCGGCTCCGCCGGGGCCTTCGCCGCCGCCCGCACCGCCACCCGCGCGGAGGCCATTTCCTTCTTGTACCAGTATATGAAGTAAGTCTCAGGCTGTCACGCTCCCGTTGGACACGCCGCGGCTCGGCTTCCCTCCGTCTCGGGGCAAATCGCGCGGCCTATGGCCGCTTACCAATTTGCCTCTCGCTCCGGTCCATCCGAGCCTACGTGTCTACGGGTCGCGCTTCTTTCAAAAAGACCGCTCAGTTTTCCACACTGGGTGGTCTTTTTTTGTTGTCTTTTTTATAAAGGTGTGGTAAAATATAAGGTGATTTTCTGTTCTTGTCATTTTATGAGAGAAGGAGGGAAAGGTTCTGTGAACACCGCCAACGAGATTTGGAAGAAGGCTTATCAGCTGCTGGGAGAAGACTTGACCTCCACCACTCTGCGCACCTGGTTTGACGACGTGTCCGCCGTGGCTATGGACGGCGACACCCTGATCCTCTGCTCCCCCGAGGAATTTAAGCGGCAGATCATTCAACAGCGGTATATTCAAAACGTGGAGAAGGCCCTCTACGACCTATTTTCCCAGAACATCCCCGTTCGGTTCGTGGACGCCGAGGAGGCCAAGCGGTGGGAGAACGGCGAGGCCGTGGAGGAGGATTCCTTTCTGAAGGGCACCGGGGAGTACACCTTCGACACCTTCGTGGTGGGTTCCTCCAACCGTTTCGCCTACAACGCCGCCAAAAAGGTCTCGGAAAACCCCGGCCGCAGCTACAATCCCATCTTCATCTACGGTGCCTCCGGCCTGGGCAAGACCCACCTGCTCTACGCCATCGCCCACGCCATTCACAAGGACCACCCCACCTGGAAAATTCTCTATGTGAAAAGCGAGACCTTCGTCAATGAGCTGATCGAAAAGCTTCGCTCCCAGGAACGGTACATGGAGGAGTTCCGCAAAAAGTACCGTGAGGTGGACGTGTTCTTAATGGACGACGTGCAGTTCATCGCCGGGAAAAACTCCAGCGAGGAGGAGCTGTTCCACACCTTCAACACCCTCCACGAGCAGCAAAAGCAGATCGTTTTCACCTCCGACCGACCGCCCCAGGAGATGCTGCGGCTGGAGGAACGGCTCAAGACCCGCTTCGATTGGGGCCTTTCCGCCGATATTCAGCCCCCCGACTATGAGACGCGGGTGGCCATCATCAAAAATAAGGCCATCGCCCGTGGGGTGAATCTACCCCTTCCGGTGCTTCAATATGTGGCGGAAAACATCACCTCCAACGTCCGTCAGATCGAGGGCACGGTAAGCAAGCTGGTGGCTATGCAGGAGCTGCTAGGAGAGCAGATCAACGTGGACAACGTCATTCGTGCCGTGCGGGATATGCTCTCCACCAAAAATGAGTTTCTCCCCTCCCCCGACCTCATCATCAGCGAGGTGGCCCAGTTCTACCAGCTGGACAGCGAGGCCATTAAGGGTCAGGGACAGAACAAGACCATTTCCGCCTCCCGCAACGTAGCCATGTATCTCATTCGCAACATGACCGACCTTTCCCTGCAGGAGATCGGCGACATTTTCGGCAACCGGCACTATTCCACCGTTATTTCCTCTATCAAACGAGTGGAGAAGCTGCTGAAGGAGGACCCCGACCTGGGAGAAATCATTCGCGACCTGAAAAGCGCCATCAACGGCAAGTTTGAATAGCAGATTTCCACACTCCCTTGTGACTGTTATGTGAAGGTTTTGTGGAAGTGGAACTTTTCCACGGTTCTTCCACAGGCCGCCTTCTTTTTCCATGCTTTCTTGTGGACGCTCAAACCCTTCCATTTCTAAGGGCTTGTCCCCTTTTCCACAAAGTCAACGCTTCTACGACTTTTACTGATCATATTCCTATCCTTTTTATCAAAAACACCTTGAAAGGAGTTTTTCACCATGCGCTTCACCTGCGAAAAGGCTCTGCTGCAAAACGCCATCACCACCACCGGACGGGCCGTGGCGGTCAAAACCTCCATTCCCGCCCTGGACGGGATCCTCATTGAGGCCCTGAGCTTCCTTCGGCTGACGGGGTACAACCTGGAAACGGGCATCCAATCTATGGTGGACGCGGACATTCAGGAGCAGGGAACGCTGGTTCTCTCCGCCCGGCTCCTGGGCGAGATCGTCCGGAAGCTTCCCGACGAGCCGGTGACCGTGTCCTCCCAGGGTCTCACCGTAAAGCTGGACTGCGGTCAAAGCCACTATACCCTCCAGGCTATTGACCCCGACGAGTTTCCCGAGCTGCCCCAGGTGGAGGGGGATAACGAGATCGTCATGGCCCAGGGCGATCTGAAAAAAATGATCAGCCAAACCATCTTTGCCGTGTCCTCCCAGGACATTCGCCCCATCCACACCGGCTCCCTCTTTGAGGTGGAAGGGGATACTCTCACCATGGTGAGTCTGGACGGCTTCCGTCTGGCTCTGCGGCGGGAGAAGTACCAGAAAAACCTGGGAGAGGAGCACTATTCCTTCGTGGTCCCCGCCTTCGCGCTGAACGAGGTGGAAAAGATCTGCGGCGAAACAGACGAACCTATCACCGTGACCCAGGGTCCCGCTCACGTACTGTTCACCGTGGGGCAGACCATCGTGGTCTGCCGCCGCCTGGAGGGAGAATTCCTCAACTATAAGCAGTCCATTCCCCGGGAGAACAAGATCAAGGTGGTGGGAGCCACACGGGACCTGCTGGCCTCCATCGGCCGCGTCTCCCTCATTCTCAGCGACAAGCTGAAAAACCCCCTGCGGTGTACCTTCCGGGAAAACCAACTGTTTATCACCACCAAGTCCGCCATCGGCGACGCCTCCGACCTTTGCCCCCTGGAGGGAGACGGCGGCGGGCTGGAGATCGGCTTTGATAACCGCTACCTTTCCGACGCCCTGCGCTTTGCCCCCGCCGACAGGGTGCGCATGGAGCTGAACACACCTGTCTCCCCCTGCGTCATCCTCCCCACCGAGGATGGAGACAACAGCTTTCTCTACCTGGTCCTGCCCGTGCGGCTGAAGGCCGGAGATTAAAAACATTCACCAAAGTGCCGGTTTAAGGAAGAAATGTTCCACATGTCGGGGCGTTAAAAAACATGCCGGTGGCATGTTTTTAGTCCCGAGCTTCGGCGGCTATGCCGACGAAGCATCGTTTCCGAGATTGCAGGGAGGAATGCTCCACATGAAACAGATCATCATTCAAACGGAATACATCAAGCTGGACTCCCTTCTAAAATTCGCCGGGGCGGTGGAGACCGGCGGCGAGGCCAAGGAGGCGGTACTGGCCGGGGAGGTACTGGTCAACGGAGAACCCTGCCTTATGCGGGGGAAAAAGTGCCGCGCCGGGGACACCGTCGCCTTTCGGGGCGAAGAATACGAACTGATATGCGGGTAGACGCGCTTACGGTGGACTTCTGGCGCAACTACCCCCACGCCGACCTGCGATTTTCCCCGGGGGTGAACGTCTTTTACGGCGACAACGCCCAGGGAAAAACCAACCTGTTGGAAGCTGTCGCCTTCCTCTCCTGCGCCAAGAGCCACCGGGCGCGGTATGACCGGGAGCTGATCTACCACGGGGTTGATCACGCTTTCGTCCAGGGCGAGGTGTGGGACGGCCGGCGGCAGGTGACGCTGGAAGCCAAGCTGCAGCGGCAGGGCCGGCGGCAGCTTTTGGCCAACGGCGTGCGGCTGAAAACCGCCGCGGAGCTGTCGGAAAGTCTGAAAACCGTGCTGTTCTGCCCCGAGGACCTGTTTTTGGTGAAGGCTGGGGCGGCGGAACGGCGGCGGTTTTTTGACGAGTGCATCTCCCAGCTGCGCCCCCGCTACGCCGTGGCGCTGGCGGAGTATAAAAAGCTCTACGAGCACAAGACCCGCATCCTGCGGGACTGGTCGGAAAAACCTGACCTGCTGGACGCGCTGGACGACTTTTCCCTGCGCATGGCCCAGATGGGATCGGTGATCATCCACTACCGCGCCCACTTCACCAGGCAGCTGCAGCTCCACGCCCCGGCCATTCACAAGGAGTGCTCCGGCGGAAATGAGAAGCTGGACCTGGACTATAAGACCGTGTCCACCGTGGACGACCCGTTGGCGGGCCGCAAGGCCATCTTTGAGGCACTTTTGGTTCACCAGCAGGCCCACCGCCAGGCGGAACTGGAGGCCCGCCAGTGTCTCACCGGGCCGCACAAGGACGACCTTCTTCTTACCATCGACGGCCAGACCGCCAAGGAGTACGCCTCCCAGGGGCAGACGAGGACCGCGGCCCTCGCCTTAAAATTAGGCGCCCGGGAGCTGTGCTACGCCGACACCGGCTACTGGCCGGTGCTGCTGCTGGACGACGTGCTCTCCGAACTGGACGCCCGGCGGCGGGAGTTCGTCCTGGAGCGCATCCGGGGCGGACAGGTGTTCATCACCTGCTGCGAGGAAGGGGAGTTTCCCACGGCGGAAAAGTTCCGGGTCTCCGGCGGAAGGGTGGTAACGTGATGTACCTTCCCATTGGAGACAGCGTGGTGGTGCCCTATTCCAGCCTTTTGGGGGTCTTTGACCTGGACAACGCCACCTATGCCAAGCGCACCCGGGAATTCCTGGAGCGCTCGGAGGAGGACGGACGGCTGGTGACTCTGGGCCAGCGGCTCCCCGCGTCCCTGGTGGTCACCGACGGGGCGGTCTACCTCTCCCCCGTGTCCGCCCAGACCCTCAACCGGCGGCTCAGCGAAAACCGCTGGGAATAAAACAAACAGACAATACCCGGAGGAAAGCACATGACCCGCACGGAATTGGAAGCCTACATTTTGGAGACCTACTCCGCCGAGGACGACCGCCCCTGGGTGGAGTACCCCATGCACCAGGTCTTTCGCCACCCGGCCAACAAGAAGTGGTTCGCTCTGGCCATGACCATCACCCGGGACAAGCTGGGGCTGGAGGGAGAGGGCTTCATCGACGCGGTGAATTTGAAGTGCGACCCCCTTCTGGTGGACGCCATGCGGCAGGAGCCGGGCTTTTTCCCCGCCTATCATATGAACAAGACCCACTGGATCACCGTGGCGCTGGACGGCTCTGCCGACGACGAGAAGCTAAGGTTCGTGCTGGAGCGGAGCTTTGACCTCACCAAACCCAAAATGGGGCGGCGCAAGGGGAAATGAATTTGCAAACGCCGCGAATCTATGTTATAATCGTATAGATAACGACTTCGGAGGTATTCCCATGGAAAAGGACGAAGAATTGATGCTGGACGCCCAGGAGACCACCCACACCGAGCACGAGTACGGCGGGTCGGAGATCCAGGTGCTGGAGGGGCTGGAGGCCGTTCGCAAGCGGCCGGGTATGTACATCGGCTCCACCTCCTCCTCCGGTCTCCACCATCTGGTCTATGAGATCGTGGACAACGCCATCGACGAGGCGCTGGCGGGCTACTGCACCCACATCACGGTGGACATCCTCCCCGGCAACGTCATCAAGGTCACCGACAACGGCCGCGGCGTCCCCGTGGACATCCAGCCCCAGACCGGCAAGCCCGCGCTGGAGGTAGTGTACACCGTCCTCCATGCCGGCGGCAAGTTCGGCGGCGGCGGGTACAAGGTCTCCGGCGGACTCCACGGCGTGGGCGGCAGCGTGGTCAACGCCCTTTCTGAGTGGATGGAGGTCCGGGTCCATAAAAACGGCAACATCTACGAGGTCAAGTTCGCCCGGGGCAATATGACCCAGGAGATGACCATCATCGGCAAGACCGACCGCACCGGCACCGAGGTGGTGTTCAAGCCCGATCCGGAGATGTTCACCGAGACCACCGTCTATGACTACGAGGTGCTCCACACCCGCATGCGGGAGGAGGCCTTCCTCAACGCCGGGCTTCACATCACCATCTCCGACCAGCGGGGGGAAGAGCCGGTGTCCGACGCCATGTGCTACGAGGGCGGCATCAAGGAATTTGTCACCTGGCTCAACCGCTCCAAGACCGCCCTGGACGACAACGTCATCTATATGTCCGGCATGAAGGACGACTCCATGGCGGAGGTGGCCCTTCAGTATAACGACAGCTACAACGAGACCATCCTCTCCTTCGCCAACAACGTCCACACCCCCGAGGGCGGCATGCACGAGACGGGGTTGAAGGCCGCCCTTACCCGGGTGCTGAACCAGTACGGCCAGAAGATGAAGCTGCTGAAGGAGGACGAGAAGGTTTCCGGCGAGGACTGCCGGGAGGGCCTTTGCTGCGTCATCTCCGTGAAGCTCACCGACGCCCAGTTTGAGGGCCAGACCAAGGCCAAGCTGGGCAACAGCGAGATCAGGACCCTGGTGGATAACCTGGTGTCGGAAAAGCTGGAGCAGTTTTTGGAGGAGCACCCCGCCGTGGGCCGCATCATTTTGGACAAGGCCCTCACCGCCAACCGCGCTAGAGAGGCCGCCCGCCGCGCCCGTGAGAACGTGCGCCGCAAGACGGCGCTGGACGGGGCGACCCTCCCCGGCAAGCTGGCCGACTGCAACGAGCGGGACCCGTCCCTGACAGAAATCTACATCGTGGAGGGCGACTCCGCAGGTGGCTCAGCCAAGGGCGGCCGGGACGCCCGCTTCCAGGCCATTCTTCCTCTCTGGGGCAAGATGCTCAACGTGGAAAAGGCCCGGGCGGACAAGGTGTACGGCAACGACAAGCTCAACCCTGTCATCACCGCGCTGGGCGCGGGCATCGGCGAGGATTTTGACATCGAAAAGCTCCGCTACCACAAGATCATCATCATGGCGGATGCCGACGTGGACGGCGCCCACATCCGCACCCTGCTTTTGACCTTCTTCTTCCGCTTCATGCGGCCCCTCATTGAGGGCGGCTACGTCTACTCCGCCGTGCCTCCCCTCTACAAGCTGACCCGGGGCAAGACTACCCGGGTGGCCTTCTCCGACGAGGAGCGGGACCAGGTCTCCTCCGAGATGCGCGCCGACAACCCCAACGCCAAGGTGGATATCTCCCGCTTTAAGGGCCTGGGCGAAATGGACCCTCACGAGCTGTGGGAGACCACCATGGACCCGGAAAAGCGCATCTTGAAGCAGTTTACCCTCTCCGACGCCATCGCCGCCGACGAGACCTTCACCATTTTGATGGGCGAGAAGGTGGAGCCGCGCAAGGAGTTCATCGAGCAAAACGCCAAGTACGCCGTCAACGTCGACATCTGAGAAGCGGCCGAGCCGTCGTGCGCGGCGGGCCGATGGGGACATCGGCCCCTACAAGAGCAACGCGGGTCCCTAGGCGTGGCGTAGGGGCGGCTGTCCTCAGCCGCCCGCTTGTCCGATCCCAACGTGACGACCCCCTTGACAAACGTTTCCCTTTCCTATATAATACCCGTGCGTTTTGCGCCCAAAAGTTCCTTTTGATACCCGCGGCACCACAAGCCGTTGTGGATAGGTAGCATGCGCTACCACAATTAGGAGGTGTTTACCCATGGTTCGTACCTATCAGCCCAAAAAAAGACAGCGTTCTAAGGTGCATGGCTTCCGCAAGCGGATGGCCACCGCCAACGGCCGTAAGGTCCTGGCCCGCCGCCGCGCTCGCGGCCGCGTGCGGCTGACCCACTAATGACCGGTCAAGACTGACCAAAAACAGGGGCGGGAGGACTTTCCTTCTCGCCCCTATGTGGCATAGGGGGAAAGGGCCGTGAACCAAACTGTCGCCATCAAGCAGCCCCACCTCTTCCGCCGGGCCTACGCCAAGGGAAAAAGCGCCGTGACCCCGACGGTGGTGCTCTACGCCCGGAAAAACGGCCAGAGCTTCAACCGCCTGGGCCTTACCGTGGGCACCAAGGTGGGCAAGGCCACCGTCCGCAACCGGGTGCGCCGCCGCCTCAAGGAGAGCTACCGCCTCCGGGAGGGGACGGTGAAGACCGGCTACGATATTGTCATCGTGGCCCGTGCCGCTGCGGCAGACGCGCGGTTCTCCCTGCTGGACCGGCATTTGGCGTCGCTGCTGAAGCGATTGGAGCTGCTGGCATGAGGCGGTTCCTTTTATGGCTCATCCGGGGCTACCGAAGGTACATTTCCCCGTCCCGCCCTCCCTGCTGCCGCTTTATCCCCACCTGCTCCGCCTACGCCTACGAGGCCATTGAGGTCCACGGCGCGGTAAAGGGCGGCTGGCTGGCGTTGAAGCGGCTGTCCAAATGCCACCCCTTCCACCGGCAAGAGACCATCCAGTACGACCCCGTCCCGCCCAAAAAGGGGCCGGGGGACGCAGTCTAGGAGGCAATTCATGAACATCATTTTAGCCCCGTTTGCCTGGCTGCTGACGGTTTTTTATAACCTGTTCAGCAATTACGGTCTGGCCATTATCCTGTTTGCCCTGGTGGTGAAGGTGGTTTTGTTCCCCTTCGCGCTGAAGGGCAAGCGGAGCATGGTAAAGGTGACCGCCCTCCAGGGGAAGGCCACCCGCATCCAGCAGCAGTACGCCAACAACAAGGCCAAGCAGCAGGAGGAGCTGCAGGCCCTCTATGACCGGGAGAAGGTCAACCCCATGAGCGGTTGCCTGTGGTCCTTTGTCCCTCTGCTGGTGCTTATTCCTCTGTACGCCATCCTCCGCCAGCCCATCACCTATATGATGAGCGCCACGGCGGAGCAGATCAACACCCTGCTCACCACCCTGGACTGGAACGCCGCGGCCGCGGCCAACGGCTGGATCGCGGACTTCGCCAAGGGGCCGTACGCCCAGCTGCAGCTGTCCTCTTTGATCACCCCGGCCAACATTGAGGCGGTCCAGGCCGTGGTGCCCAAGGCGTTTGCCATCAACTTCGACTTCCTGGGCATGAGCCTGGCCCAGCAGCCCCAGTGGAAGATCTGGGAGCAGGCGCTCACCTGGAACAACATTGGGCTGTTCCTCATGCCCGTGGTGTCGGCGGTCTTGAGCCTGTTCATGTCCGTGGTGATGAACAAGACCAACTATGTCGCCAACCCCGACGCGCCTCAGAACAAGAACATCTTCATGACCTACATCTTTGGGCCGGCCATGTCCCTGTGGATCGGCTACGCCATGCCCGCGGGCCTGTGCGTGTACTGGATCGCCAACAGCGTGCTCTCCATGGTGCAGGAGTTGGTGGCCGCTCAGCTTTTGAAGAAGGACTACGCCGCCGCCGCTGAGGCCCGCCGCCAGCAGGAGCTGCTGGACAAGGAGGAGGAGAAGCGCAAGAAGGAGCTGCTCCGCCAGGAGCGGGCCAAGCGCGCCGAGGAGAAGAAAAAGGGCGGCAAAAAGAAGAAGGAGCCGAAGGACGGCCCCGTGGAGGGCGGTTCCTCCGCCTCCCGTGTGGGCCTGCGGGCCTATGCCCGTGGCCGGGCCTACGACCCCGACCGCTACGGCGGCGTGACCCCTTATAAAGACCCCGACCAGACCGTAGACGAGGACGCCATTGAAAAGGCCAGAGAGGCCAAGGCCGAAAAAGCCGAGGAAGCCGCGCTGGAGGCGGAGATCGCCGCCAAGGTAGCCGCCGAGGTGGAGGCCGAGGCCGAAGCGGGCACGCTCCGGGAGAAGACCCCGGAGGAGATCACCGCGGAAGCGGAGGCGGAGGCCGACGCGTTGGCGGAGAGCTTGAAGCGGGCGGAGGAGAAGCTGGACGACGCCTGGGAACAGGTCACCGCTGAAGGTGAGACTGATGATGAAAACCCTGGGGACACGCCCCCTAAGGAGGAATAAGTCATGACAAAATACGCTGAATTCACCGGCAAGTCCGAAGCCGCCGCCATTGAGGCGGGCCTGGCCGCTCTGGGCCTGGACCGGGACGAGGTGTCCGTGGAGATCCTGGAGCGGGCCAAGACGGGGTTCCTGGGCATCGGCGCCACCCCCGCCAAGGTGCGGCTGTCCTACGAGGGGCCGGACGAAGAGCCGGAGGAGGCTCCCGCCGTCTCCGCTCCCACGGCGGAAAAAACGGTCTACACCCCGCCCAAGGCGGAGGAGCCGCGCCGGGAGACCCCCAAGAAGGACCAGCCCAAGCCCGTGCTGGAGCCGGAACCCACCCGTCCGGTGGACGACGAGGCCAGTCAGGCCATCACCGCCTTCCTGGAAGGGCTTTTGAAGCACATGGATATCGATTGTCAGATCACTGTGGAGCTGTCCGAGCGGGGTGCCTACGAAGTCAAGCTGGAGGGCGAGGCCCTGGGCCGGGTCATCGGCCGCCGGGGGGACACCCTGGACGCTATCCAGCAGCTCACCGGCTACGCCGTGAACCGGGGCCGCCGGGAGCGGATCCGCGTCCATCTGGACGCGGAGGGCTATCGCGCCCGCCGGGAAGAGGCGCTGGCCGCCATGGCGCGCCGCACCGCCGAGCGGGCCATCCGCATGCGCCGCTCCATCACCCTGGAGCCGATGAACGCCTACGAGCGCCATGTGGTGCACACCGCCCTGCAGGACTATCCCCACATCACCACCCACTCCGTGGGCACGGAACCCAACCGCCGCACGGTCATCGCCTACGATGAGACGGAGGGAGAATGGACCGAAGAGGGCTGATGCTGGAGCGCGGCTTCCCAGACGTGCCGCTTCGCATGAAACCATATTGCGGGCCGATGAGGGCGATGCGTGCCAGTGGCACGCGTCCCATCGCACGACCGAGCCGACAGGCGAGACCATCGGCCCCTACGGCCCTACCGAACCGTATGTTTCTCTTGTAGGGGACGCTGTCCTCAGCGTCCCGCAGGTACACTGGCTGTAACACAACAAACCGGGGCGGGGGCCGACCACCCCCGCCCCGCTTTTTGAAAGGAGGCCGCGCCATGGACACCCCCCTGCTGGACGCTCTGCTGGCCCACCGCGCCCTGGAGCCGGTCCCCTTCCATATGCCCGGCCACAAGGGGCGACCCCTCTCCCTGGAAGGGCTGGGGCCGGTGTCCGCCTTGGACGTGACCGAGCTGCCCGACACGGGCAACCTCTACGAGGGGGGCGATGTGATCGCGGCGGCGGAGGCGCTGTGGGCGGTGCGGTTTGGCTTCCCCACCTGCCAGTTTTTGACCGGCGGCTCCACTCAGGGCCTCCAGGCCGCGCTGCTGCTGGCCGCTCAGGCCGGGGGCAAGGGGCTGCTGGCTGACCGCTGTTCCCACCGCAGCATCTTCAACGCCATGGCCCTGTTCGATCTCCGTCCGTCCTTTTTTGTCCGCCGACAGGATACCCCGGTGACCCCGGAGCTGCTGGAAAACGCCCTGACGGTGCGGGAACAGATGGGGGACGAGGTCAATACCGTCTGCGTTACCTCGCCTACCTATTACGGCGTGTTGTCGGATATTCCCGCTTTGAGCCGGGTGGCTCACAGCCACGGAGCGCGGCTGGTGGTGGACGGCGCCCATGGGGCGCACCTGCCCTTTCTGGGCCGGAATCCATTTGAAGGCGCGGACCTGCTGGTCTGTTCCGCCCACAAGACCCTCCCCGTCTACGGCCAGGGGGCGCTGCTGTTTGCAGGGAAGGACTTTGCGCCCTCCGACGTGCGCCGGGCGGCGTCGGTGGTGGGCACGTCCAGCCCGTCTTACCCCATCATGGCGTCTATGGACGCCGCCCGGGGGTATCTAGAGGGCAAGGAGGGGCAGCTGGCGCTGCTGTGCGCCAAGTCCTGCGCCGCGCGGGTGGCGGCCCGGTTCGGGACGCTGAAAAACGTGACCCTGGACCCGCTGCGCCTGACGCTGGAGGTGCCGGACAAGGGGGGCTTTGCCCTGAAGCGCGCGCTGGAGGGAGAGGGCATCTTCCCCGAGATGGCGGACGCGGATCACGTGGTGTTTTTGTTCTCCGTGTCCAACACCACGGCGGACTTTGAACGCCTGGAGGCCGCCCTTGCGCGGTACTATGTCCCCGGCCCCATCGACCGCGCCGCCCTGCCCCCGGAGCCGGAGCCGGTGGTCTCCCCCGCCCAGGCCCTGCTGGCCCCCAGGAGGAAGGCCCCGCTGACGGAGAGCGAGGGGCTGGTGTGCGGCCAGCAGGCGGCCCCCTACCCGCCCGGCATCCCCGTCATCGCGCCGGGAGAGCGGATCACAAAAAAATGTCTCGCATATTTGGACGACGTGGGGTATAATGTCCATCAAGAGGTGGACGTGCTGCGGGAGCGGTGAGCCGCCCCGGGGAGAAAGAGAAGGACGGAACGGCCTGCCGTTTCGCCGGAGAAGGAGGCCGCCAATGAAACTCATCATCGCCATCATCAATCACGACGACGCCAAGACGGTCACCCAGGCCCTGACCAAAAACGGGTTTTCCTCCACCAAGCTGGCCACTACCGGCGGCTTCCTCATGGCGGGGAACGCCACGATCCTGGTGGGTGTGGATGAGGAGCGGGTGTCCGAGGCCATCGCGGTCATCAAGGAGAAGTCCCACTCCCGCCGCCAGCTCATCCCCACCACCACCGAGGTGGCCTGCGGGTACTACCCCAGCATCCCCGTGGAGGTCACCGTGGGCGGCGCCACCATTTTCGTGGTGGACATCGAGCGGTTTGAGCGGGTGTGACCATGCTGACCCTCCCACCCGCTCTGGCGGAGCGTGCCCGCACGGGCACCCTGGCCCACGCCTATCTCCTCACCGCCGAGGACCCCGTCGTCCTGCGGGACGCTGCCCGCGCCACGGCGGCGGCCCTGGTGTGCCAAGGGGAGACGCCACCCTGCGGGGAATGTAAGCACTGCCGCAAGGCGGAAAAGGGTGTCCACCCCGACGTGATCACCGTGGCCCCTGAGCCGGGGAAGGACCTGACGGTGGAGCAGATCCGCTCCCTGCGCCAGGACGCCTACATTCGGCCCAACGAGGGAAAACGGAAGGTATATATCGTAGAAAATGCGCAAAAGATGAACCCAAACGCCCAAAACGCTTTTTTGAAGGTGCTGGAGGACGGCCCGGCCTACGCCGCCTTTCTCCTCCTCTCCCCCACCCCCGCCGCCCTGCTGCCCACCATTCGTTCCCGGTGCGAGACGGTGGCGGTGTCCGGCCGTGCCGGGACGGAGGACGCCGACCTGGCCCGCAGGGCCGGGGAGCTGGCGGGGTTGCTGCTGGACGGAGAACGGTGGCGGCTCATCAGCTGGTGCACGGAGCACGAAAAAGACAAGCGGGAGGACGCCGCCGCGCTGCTGGAGGAGACCCGGCGGGCGGTCCTTCGCTATCGGGACGGGAAAAACACCCCCCGGGCCGTCCGTATGGCGCGGACGCTCCAGGAGCTGACCGCGCGGCTGAACGGCAACGCCAACGTGGGCTGCGTCTGGGGCGCGCTGTGGGCGGAGGCTGGGGAAACTTGAAGGAAGGTGCATCCACATGACTGAGATCATCAACGCCCAGTTCCAGGAGGGGGGAAAGGAGTATTCCTTCAACCCCAACGGGCTGACCGTTCAACCGGGGGACGCCGTGATCCTCTCCACCACCAGCGGGCCGGAGTACGGCGTCTGCACCGAGGGCAACCACCTGGTGGACGAGACCACCCTGGTGGCCCCCCTGCGCCAGGTGCTGCGTCTGGCCACCGAGGAGGACAAGGAGGCCCACGCCCGGAAGGAGCGGGAACGGGAGGAGAAACGCCGCGCCACCAGTGCCCGCCGCGCGCCCTCCACGCCCAAGACCCCGGAGCAGAAGGCCAAGGAACGGGAGGCCCTGCGCATCTGCCAGGAGAAGGTGGACCAGCACAAGCTGGATATGCGCCTGGTCTCCGCCGACATCTCCCCCGACGGTAAGGTGCTGTTTTGCTTCACCTCGGAAAACCGGGTGGACTTCCGCGCCCTGGTGAAGGACCTGGCGGCCACCTTCCACGCCCGTATCGAGCTGCGGCAGATCGGCGTGCGGGACGAGACGAAAATGCTGGGCGGGCTGGGCATCTGCGGCCAGCCCTACTGCTGCAGCCGGTTTTTGGACCGCTTCCAGCCCGTGTCCATCAAGATGGCCAAGACCCAGTCCCTCTCTCTCAACCCCACCAAGATCTCCGGGGCCTGCGGGCGGCTCATGTGCTGCCTCAAGTATGAGCAGGGGGCCTATGAGGACGCGGTGAAGCGCTGCCCCAAGAAGGAGTCCTTTGTGGAGACCCCCGACGGCGTGGGCACGGTGACGGATGTGAACCTCCTGCGGGAGAAGGTGAAGGTCCGCCTGGAGGACGGGGGCGAGATGCCCAAGCTCTACCTCAACCGGGAGGTGCGGGTGGTCCGCTCGGGCAAGGGCAAGCGCCCGGAGGACTATGTGGTCCCATCCAAGGAGGAGCTGGAGGCCCTGCGCTATATCCCACCCATGGAGGAGCGGCAGGCCAGCGCCGAGCCGAAAAACGAGCTGGCTGAAAAGCTGGACGAGATCTTCGCCAACGAGGCTAAGCGCACCCCCACCCGCAAGCCCTCCCGCGCGCCGGGGGGCAAAAGCAGGGGCCGCGGCGGCGCTCAGCACCGCCGCCGCAAGCCCCCGGAGGGCAAATGACCTGATTTTTTGTGAAAAGCCGTCCAACGCAAGGCGTTGGACGGCTTTTTTCTGCGAATCAACTGTTGTATTCTTTATATAGATGTGTTATAATTCATTTATTCTGGGCATTTATGGAGTCAAGGAGAAAAACGCTATGCTTACTGTGTCCGAACTGTCCCTGCAATACGGCGGAACGTACCTGTTCAAGGACGTGAACCTGCAATTCACCCAAGGCAACTGCTACGGGGTGATCGGCGCCAACGGCGCGGGGAAATCCACCTTTCTGAAGATCATTTCCGGGCAGCTGGAGCCTACCTCCGGAGAGGTCAGCCAGGCGCCCAACACCCGCATGTCCATCCTGAAGCAGGACCAGAATATGTACGACAGCTTCACGGTGATGGATACCGTCGTCATGGGCAACCAGCGGCTCTACGACATCGGCAAGGAGAAGGACGCCATCTACGCCAAGGAGGAGATGACCGACGAGGACGGGATGCGCGCCTGCGAGCTGGAGGCGGAGTACGCCGAACTGGGCGGCTGGGAGGCGGAGGCGGACGCCAGCCGGATCCTCCAGGGCCTGGGGGTGGCCACCTCCTGGCACGACCAGCTCATGTCCGCCCTGGACCCCCGGCTGAAGGTAAAGGTGCTGCTGGCCCAGGCGCTGTTCGGGCAGCCCGACCTGCTGCTGCTGGACGAGCCGACCAACAACCTGGACATCAACGCCATCAACTGGCTGGAGGACTTTTTGCTGGACTACCCCGGCACCGTCATCGTGGTCTCCCATGACCGCCACTTTTTGAACACCGTGTGTACCCACATCGTGGATATCGACTACGGCAAGATCAAGATGTATGTGGGCAACTACGACTTCTGGTACGATTCCTCCCAGCTCATGCAGAACCTGATGAAGAACCAGGCCAAGAAGAACGAGGAGAAGGCCCAGGAGCTGAAGGACTTCATCTCCCGCTTCTCCGCCAACAAGTCCAAGGCCAAGCAGGCCACCGCCCGCCGGAAGCTGCTGGAAAAACTGACCATGGAGGAGATGCCCGCCTCCTCCCGCCGCTACCCCTGGGTGGGCTTCTCCCCCGACCGGGAGGTGGGCAAGGACATTTTGTTCGTCACCGACGTGTCCAAGACCATCGACGGGGTGAAGGTGCTGGACAAGGTGAGCTTCACCGTGAACAAGGGGGACAAGATCGCCTTCGTGGGCGACAACGAAAACGCCCAGACCGCTCTGTTCAAGATCCTGGTGGGCGAGCTGGAGCCGGACGAGGGCAGCGTGAAGTGGGGCCAGACGGCCACCTTCTCCTACTTCCCCAAGGACAATACCCCCTTCTTTGCCGGCTGCGACGACAGCATTTTGGACTGGCTGCGTCAGTACTCCGAGGACAAGCACGAGAGCTACCTCCGGGGCTTTTTGGGCCGGATGCTCTTCTCCGGGGACGATATCTTCAAGCCCGTGAAGGTCCTCTCCGGCGGCGAGAAGGTGCGGTGCATGCTCTCCCGCATGATGCTCTCCGGGGCCAACGTGCTGCTGCTGGACCAGCCCACCAACCACCTGGACCTGGAGTCCATCGCCGCGGTGAACAACGGCCTGAACGCCGTGCCCTGCAACGTCCTGCTGGCCACCCACGACCACCAGATGGTGTCCACTGTGGCCAACCGCATCTTCGACTTCACCGCTGACGGCCAGCTCATTGACAAGCGGATGGAATATGACGACTACCTGGCCTGGCAGGCCGAGCAGGCCGCCCAGGGTTGAACAAAAGCCGTTTGAGGAAAGGATGTGACCGCTCATGAAGCGAAATCTGGGCTTTGCGCTGGTGTTGTCTACGTTGGGCCTGGGCCTGGCGGGGCTGTTTCTCCGCCGGTGGCAGCTGGATACCGCCTTTGAGCCGGCCTCCGGGCTGCTGACCCCTCACCAACCGGCCACCGTGGCGCTGATCGCGGTGGTGGCGCTGGCGGCGGCGCTGGCCGTAGGACTGTCGGTGGCCCTCTTCCGGGGGGAGGCCCCCAAGGGCTACCTGGCCAATCTGGCCGCCCCCAATCTGGGGGTGGGGCTGGTGACGCTGCTGGCGGGCGGACTGTTATTCGCCGGCGGCGTGCTGGGCATCCGGGACTACGCCCTGCGCATGGATGACCGAATTGTCCGGCTGGTGCTGGGCATCTGCCTGGCGCCCACGGGGATCGCCGTGGGGCTGATCGGCCTTTTAGGCCAGCAGCGCAGCGAGGCCAAGGGCCGGTTCCACGGGGCGCTGCTGGCGCCGGGGTACTGCGCCTGCGTGTGGCTCATCTCCGCGTTCCAGGGCCACGCCGCCAACCCCAATGTGATGGAGTATGTGTTTCTGCTGACGGGCATTGTGTGCGTGGTGTTCGCCTGCTACGCTTCGGCGTCCTTCTCCTTTGAGAAGCCCCGGCCCATCCTGTGCGCGGCCGCGTCCGCCATGGGGATCGTGCTGCTGATGGTGTCCGCCGCCGACCACCCGTGGGGGATGGACCTGATGACGGTCCTGGGCTTCGAGGTCTACCTCCTGGCTCAGCTGATCTGCCTGGTGAGCTGTAAGGCGCACCCGCCGGAGCTGGAGGAATGGGCCGCTCCCGTTGAGGACGGCGGGGAAGCGGACGCAAACGAGGATCAAGTCCAACCGAGAGGTGAGGAAGATGAATAAGAAACCGTATTATATCACGACCCCGATCTACTATCCCTCCGCCAAGCTCCACATCGGCCACGCCTACTGCACCGTGGCCACCGACGTGCTGGCCCGGTACAAGCGGCTCCAGGGCTATGAGGTGATGTTCCTCACCGGCACCGACGAGCACGGCCAGAAGATCGAGAAGAAGGCCCAGGAGGCGGGCATGACCCCCAAGGAGTTCGTGGACTCCATCGTGGAGGCCCCCGGCGGTGTGAAGGACCTGTGGAAGCTGATGAACATCTCCAATACCCGCTTCATCCGCACCACCGACGACTACCACGTTCAGTCCATCCAGAAAATTTTCCGCAAGATGTACGACAACGGTGACATCTACAAGGGCACCTACAAGGGCAAGTACTGCACCGACTGCGAGGCCTTCTGGACCGAGACCCAGCTCAAGGACGGCAAGTGCCCCGACTGCGGCCGGGACGTGCACGACGCGGAGGAGGAGGCTTATTTCTTCCGCCTCTCCAAGTACGCCGACAAGATCCGGGAGCTTTTGACCACCACCGACTTCCTGGAGCCGAAGAGCCGGGTGAACGAGATGGTGAAGAACTTCATCGACCCCGGCCTGGAGGACCTGTGTGTCTCCCGCACCTCCTTCACCTGGGGGGTGCCTGTGGACTTCGACCCCAAGCACGTGACCTATGTGTGGCTGGACGCGCTCTTTAACTACGTCACCGCTCTGGGCTATCAGAACGACAAGTATGACGATTTCGACGCCTTCTGGCCCGGGGTCAACATCGTGGGCAAGGAGATCGTGCGGTTCCACTCCATCATCTGGCCCGCCTTTTGTATGTCGGTGGGCATCCCTATTCCCAAAAAGGTGTTCGGCCACGGCTGGCTGCTGCTGGACGGCGGGAAAATGTCCAAGTCCAAGGGCAACGTGGTGGACCCCTACCTGCTCAGCGAGAAATTTGGGGTGGACGCGCTGCGCTTCTTCCTGATGCGCTCCTTCCCCTTCGGCAGCGACGGCAACTTCTCCAACGAGCTGCTCATCCAGACCATCAACGTGGACCTGGCCAACGATCTGGGCAACCTGGTGAGCCGCACCACCGCCATGGTGGACAAATACTTCGGCGGCGCCCTCCCGGAAAACCAGACGGCGGACCCTGCCTTGGACGGGGAGCTGACGGCCATGGCCTCTGCCCTGCGTGGGAAATACGAGGACGCCATGGAGCACTTCGCCCCCCACAAGGCGCTGGAGGAGGTCTTTGCCGTCGTCCAGCGGGCCAACAAGTATATCGACGAAAATGCCCCCTGGGCGCTGGCCAAGGACATGGACGCCAACGGAGCGCGGCTGGCCCATGTGCTCTACAACCTGTTGGAGGCCACCCGCGTCTGCGGCATTTTGCTCACCCCCTTTATGCCCCAGACCATGGAGAAGCTGTTCGCCCAGATCGGCGCGGACGAGAGCGTTCAGACCTGGGACGCGGCGGGACAGTGGGGCGCGCTGCCCGAGACGGTCACCGTGCACCGGGGCGACGCACTGTTCCCCCGGGTGGACGCGGACGCGGCCATCGCGGAGCTGGAGGAGGCCGCCAAGGCCGCCAAAGCCGGGAACGGCCCCGTCATTGAGACCGAGCCGCTGGCCGATGAGACCGTGGACTTCGACACCTTCTGCAGGTCCGACTTCCGGGCGGTGAAGGTGCTCTCCTGCGAGCGGGTGAAAAAGAGCGAAAAGCTGCTGAAATTCACCCTGGACGACGGCACGGGCACGCCGAGACAAATTCTCTCCGGCATCGCCAAGTGGTACGCCCCGGAGGACCTGGCGGGCAAGACGCTGGTGGCCATCGTCAACCTTCCGCCCCGGAAGATGATGGGTCAGGAGAGCCAGGGCATGCTTATCTCCGCCGTCCACACCGTGGACGGGGAGGAGACGCTGAACCTTTTGATGGTGGACGACAAGATCCCGGCAGGGGCGAAGCTCTGCTAATTGGCGGGCCGATGAGGACATCGGCCCCTACGGGAAGATGATCGAGAGCGATTTGTAGGGGCCGGCGTCCCCACCGGCCCGGAAAGTGGTGAAAGATAAAATGGCACACAAGGATAAAAACCCGGATATCTCCTATGAAAATCAGATCATCCAGCCGGTGGATCTGAAGGAGGAGATGGAGAGCAGCTATATCGACTACGCCATGAGCGTCATCGTGGGCCGCGCCCTGCCTGACGTGCGCGACGGCCTCAAGCCCGTCCACCGCCGCATCCTGTACGCCATGTACGAGGACGGCCTGACCTCCGACAAGCCCTTCAAGAAGTCGGCCACGGCGGTAGGTAACGTGCTGGGCCGGTACCACCCCCACGGCGACGCGTCAGTCTACGACGCCATGGTCCGTCTGGCCCAGGACTTCTCCCTGCGCTATCCCCTCATCGACGGCCACGGCAACTTCGGCTCGGTAGACGGCGACCCCCCGGCGGCCTACCGTTACACCGAGGCCCGCATGGCCAAGATGGCCAACGAGATGATGCGGGACATTGACAAGGAGACGGTGGACTGGGACCCCAACTTCGACGAGTCCCGCAAGGAGCCGCGGGTCATCCCCTCCCGCTTCCCCAACCTGCTGGTCAACGGCTCCAGCGGCATCGCCGTGGGCATGACCACCAACATCCCGCCCCACAACCTCACCGAGGTGATCAATGGCTGCCTGTGCGTGCTGGAAAATCCCGAGGCCACCCTGGACGACCTGATGGAGCACATCAAAGGCCCGGATTTCCCCACCCGGGGTATCATTCTGGGCCGCAGCGGCATCCGGGCCGCCTACGCCACCGGCCGGGGCCACATCCAGATCCGCGCCCGCACCGAGTTTGAGGAGTTCGGCCAGGGCCGCACCCGCATCGTCGTCACCGAGTTGCCCTACCAGGTGAACAAGTCCATGCTGGTGAAAAATATCGCCGACCAGGTCCACGACAAGCGGCTGGAGGGCATCTCCGGCCTGCGGGACGAGACCGACCGGGACGGCATGCGCATCGTCATTGAGCTGAAAAAGGACGCCAACCCCCAGGTGGTGCTGAACCGCCTGTTCGCCCAGACCGCCATGCAGTCTACCTTCGCCATCGTCATGCTGGCCCTGGTGGACAACCAGAAGCAGCCCCGCATCCTCACCCTGCGGCAAATTTTGGACGAGTACCTGACCTATCAGGAAGAGATCATCCGCCGCCGGACCATCTATGACCGCCGCAAGGCCCAGGAGCGCGCCCACATTTTGGAGGGCCTGCTCATCGCCCAGGACAACATCGACGAGGTCATCAAAACCATCCGCTCCTCCTACGACAACGCCAAGGAAAACCTGATGGAGCGATTCTCCCTGGACGACGTCCAGGCCCAGGCCATCTGCGATATGCGCCTCATCGCCCTCCAGGGGTTGAACCGGGAGAAGCTGGAGGCGGAGTACAAGGAGTTAGAGGAGAAGATCGCCTACTACACCCAGCTTCTGGAGAGCGAGGAGATGCTCAAGGGCGTGCTCCGGGACGAGCTGACCGAAATTCGCGACAAGTACGGCGACGACCGCCGCACCGAGATCGGCTTCGCCGAGAACGACATTGACATCGAAGACCTCATTGAGGAGGAGGAGTGCGTCTTTACCCTCACCAACGCCGGGTACTTGAAGCGCACCCCCGTCAGCGAATACACCGCCCAGTCCAAGGGCGGCATGGGCAAAAAGGGCATCACCACCCGGGAGGAGGACTATGTGGTGGACCTGTTCACCGCCTCCACCCACGACTATATGTTCTTCTTTACCGACACGGGCAAGGTCTACCGCAAGAAGGGCTACCAGATCCCCGAGAGCGGCAAGGCCGCCAAGGGCACCAACATCGTCAATATCCTCCAGGTGGAGCAGGGGGAGCGCATCCACACCATGATCCACACCCCCGACATCGACGACCCCGAGGGCCGCTTCCTCTTCATGGTCACCCGCAGGGGCACGGTGAAGCGCCTGCCGGTGGTGGCGCTGAAAAATATCCGCTCGAGCGGCATCCGCGCCCTGCGCATCGCCGAGGACGACGAGCTCATCGCCGTGCTGGAGACCGACGGCAAGCAGAAAATTTTCATCGCCACCCATAACGGCGCGGCAGTGTGCTTCCCCGAGACCGACGTGCGGGCCATGGGCCGCGACGCCGCCGGCGTGCGGGGCATCCGCCTGCGGGAGGGCGACTACGTCATCGGCGCGGCCAAGGGGGAGAGCGGCAAGACCATCCTCTCCATCACCGAGAAGGGCTACGGCAAGCGCACCGACATTGACGAATACCGCACCACCGGCCGCGGCGGCAAGGGCGTTCGCAACTACGCCGTCACCGAAAAGACCGGCCCTGTGGTGGCGGTCCGCGCCGTGGACGGCAGCGAGGACCTTTTGATCGTCACCCAGAGCGGCATTTTGATCCGCACCCATGTGGACGCCATCCGCATGGCGGGCCGCGCCACCCAGGGTGTTATCGTCATGCGCTTCAAGGAGGAGGGCGACCAGGTCATCTCCATCGCTCTGGCGGAGCGTGACAACGAGGCCGAGGTGAGCCAGCCGGAGACCGAGGTAGAGGGCGGCGAAGCCCCGGAGTTGCCTGAGGAGGGAACGGCGGGCGAAGAGACCCCGGAAGCGTAAGACATGAAAACCGTAACCATCTACACCGACGGGGCCTGCTCGGGTAACCCCGGCCCCGGCGGCTGGGGGGCCATCCTCATGTACGGGCGGCACAAGAAGGAGCTGTCCGGCGGCGAGGCTCAGACCACCAACAACCGCATGGAGCTGTCCGGAGTGATCGCCGCGCTGGAGCAGCTCAAGGAGCCGTGTTTGGTGGAGCTTTACTCGGACAGCAAGTACGTCATCGACGCGCTGGAAAAGGGCTGGGCCAAGTCGTGGCAGGCCAAGGGCTGGCGCAAGGCGGACAAAAAGCCCGCCCTCAACCCGGACCTCTGGGAACGGCTCTTGGAGCTGTGCGACACCCATACCGTGCGCTGCCACTGGGTCAAGGGCCACGCGGAAAACGAATATAATAACCGCTGTGACGAGCTGGCGGTGATGGAAAGCATGAAGTTCAAAGAATGATGCGTGGCCCTGCCCCGCAAGGCGGGGCCGCCGCGAGTGCGGCGTAAAATCCGAAGCGGAAGCGGAGGATTTGCGGAAGGCCGGGTTTCCCGGCCTGAGCACTATAATGAACCGGGGCCCCCGCAGGGCCGTGGCCCTGTGGGGAACCACGCCGAGAATGAGTTCAACAGCCGCTGCGACGAGCTGGCGGTGATGGAAAGCATGAAGTTCAAAGAATGACTTCGTAGGGGCCGATGTCCCCATCGGCCCGCCACGCAGTTCCGTGATGGGCGGGCGGCTGGGGACAGCCGCCCCTACAACGAGAAACCAAGAGGAAACTGAGACAAGGGGGACTGACCAATGCCCGACATGAAGGAAGAATTTATCCAAATTTACCGGGAGAACATCACCCGCGAGGGAGCGGACGCCCTTTTGGACTATTTGGAGAACAAGTCCGACTTTTTCCGCTCCCCCGCCTCCGCCCGGTTCCACGGCTCTTACGCCGGCGGGCTGTGCGAGCACTCGGTGAACGTCTACGACTGCCTCCAAGACTATCTCCAGCGGCCCCGGGTGGAGGAGCTGTACGGCCTGGAATACTCCCCCGAGACGGTGGCCATCGTGGCGTTGCTCCACGACCTTTGTAAGATCGGCTGCTACAAGCCGGGGACCCGCAACGTGAAAAACGACGCTACCGGCCAGTGGGAGAAGGTGCCCACCTTCACCTTTGACGACCCCCTGCCCTACGGCCACGGAGAAAAGTCGGTCTACATCATCTCGGGCTTCATGCGTCTCACCCGGGAGGAGGCCATGGCCATCCGCTGGCACATGGGCTTTTCGGGGGCGGAGGACAAGAATATGGTGGGCCGCGCGCTGGAAAAGTACCCGCTGGCCTTCGCCCTCAGTGTGGCGGACATGGAGGCCACCTACTTCCTGGAAAAGGAGGAAGGCTGATTGGCACGCAAGGAAAATGACCTGGGCAACGCCCCTGTGAAGGGGCTTTTGCTGCGTCTGGCCCTCCCCGCCATCGCCGCCCAGCTGGTGAACGCCCTTTACAACATGGTGGACCGGATGTATATCGGCCACATGGCCGCAGACGGCGACCTGGCCCTGACGGGCCTGGGCCTCACCTTCCCCATCATCATGTTTATTTCCGCCCTCTCCGCCCTGGTGGGCATGGGGGGCGGCTCCCGCGCCGCCATCACCATGGGCGAGGGCGACCGGGACAAGGCCGAGGGCATCTTGGGCAGCTGCGTGGCGCTGCTGCTGGTGATGTCCGTGGCGGCCACGGCGTTGTTCCAGATCTTCCGCGACCCGCTTTTGAACTTGTTCGGCGCCAGCGGAGCGACCCTGCCCTACGCCAGCGCGTACCTGAAAATCTACCTTTGGGGCACGGTGAGCGTTCAGGCCGCTCTGGGCCTTAACAACTTCATCACCACCCAGGGCTTTTCCACCCGGGCCATGTCCACCGTGGTGGTGGGCGCGGCCATCAACATCGTGCTGGACCCCGTTTTCATCTACGGCCTGGACATGGGGGTGCAGGGGGCGGCTCTGGCCACCGTCATCGCCCAGACCGTTTCCGCCGCGTGGGCGGTGGCCTTTTTGCTGGGGAAAAAGACCAAGCTGCGCCTGCGGTGGAGCAAGGTGCGCCTGGACGGACGGCTTCTGGCCCCGGTGGTGGCCATCGGCGTGTCCCCCTTCATCATGCAGTCCACCGAGAGCCTGGTGATGATCTGCTTCCAGTCCTCCCTGCAAGCCTACGGCGGGGACCCCGCCGTGGGGGCGGTGACCATCGCCTCGTCGGTGATGCAGACGGTGTGGATGCCCTTCCAGGGGCTGGCCCAGGGGGCGCAGCCCATTATAGGCTTCAACTACGGCGCGGGCCAGCTGGACCGGGTCAAGGAGACCTTCAAGCTCCTTTGCATTTGGTCGGCGTCCTTTGCCGCGGTGATGTGGGCGCTGATCGAGCTGTTCCCCGGCGTGTTCGTGGCCATTTTTAACAACAAGCCTGAGCTGGTGTCCATCGCCACCTGGACCCTTCGGGTGTATATGGCGGGGATGGTGGCCCTGGGGGTGCAGTCCGCCTGCCAGCAGACCTTCGTGGCCCTGGGCCAGGCGAAGATATCCCTTCTGCTGGCCCTGCTGCGGAAGATCATTCTGCTCATCCCCCTGATCTATCTCTTCCCCCTGATCCTGGGGGACAAGGTGCTGGCGGTGTTTCTGGCCGAGCCGGCCGCCGACCTCATCGCCGGGATCTCCGCCGCCGCCGTGTTTGCCCGCCGTTTTCCCAGGATCCTGGCGGAGCGGGAAAAGACCCTGGAACGGGAGCGCACGGAGGCATAGGAACGACAGAACGGCTGACAGCCGCGAAAAAAGGAGGCGTGCGGGATGGATGAGTTGACCTGGCGGGAACGGGGCCGTCTGTGGCTTCGCCTTGGTCTGCGTCTGGGGGTGGTCCTGCTGGCGGTGTGGCTCATCGTTCGGGTGGGACTGCCGCTGGTGCATCTGCTGATGCCCTTTGTGGCGGCGCTGGTGCTGGCGTGGCTCCTCAACCCCGTCATCCGCTTTTTGCAGAAAAAGCTGGGATGGAAGCGCAACGTCCTCTCCCTCATTCTGGTGCTGGTGTGCATTTTTGTGGTGGGGGTCTTGGCGGCGGGGCTGGTCTATTCCCTGGTGAGCCAGGTGGCGTCCTTTTTGCAGAACTGGCAGCCCCTGTGGTCGGACACCATGTATGCCCTGTCCTCCATCACCGAGACCCTGGAGGAGTTTTTGAAGCCCCTTCCCGCCGAGACCTACGCCCAGCTCTCCGGCCTGCTGGAGCGGGGAGTGGAATGGCTGGGCAGCGTGGTGCCTCAGCTGTTGACCCGGGCTGCCGGCAGCGCGGGGAACGTGGCCCTGTCCCTCCCCTCCTGGGCTATCGGGTTTGTGATCTTCCTCATGGCGTCCTACTTCATCTCCTCCGACTACCCCCATCTGCGCTATAAGGCCGCCCAGGGTGTGCCCGAGGAGTTCCGGGGCTTTCTCCGGGACGTGAAGGGCGTCGCGGTGGACGCCTTTGGCGGTTATGTGAAGGCGGAGCTGATCCTCAGCAGCGTGATCTTTTTGATCCTGCTGGTGGGCTTTTTCATCATGGGCGAGCCGTACGCCCTTTTGCTGGCCTTTATTCTGGGGGTGATGGACTTCATCCCCATCATCGGCTCAGGCACCGCCATGGTGCCCTGGGCGGTGATCGACGTGGTGCTGGGCAACTACCGCCACGCCATCGGTCTGATGGTGGTGTGGGGGATCATCGCGGTGTTCCGCCGGGTGGCGGAGCCGAAGGTGGTGGGTGACCAGACCGGCCTTTCCCCCATCGCCAGCCTGGTGAGCATCTATGTGGGGATGCGCCTGGCAGGCGTGGCGGGGATGATCTTAGGCCCGGTGGTGTGCCTGGTGGCCCTGTCCATTCTCCGGGGCGGCGTGCTGGACAACACCTTCGCCGACCTGCGCCTAGCCATGTCCGACATTATCGCCATCCTTAAGGGGGGCAGGAATGCCGGAGGCAATCATTCAAAAAAGATGTAAAGATTGGTCATACTTCTGTCATAAATCCCGGTTATCCTATGAATCGTAAACCGCAGCGCGGCATTGGACGGGCCTGTAAACCGCCGCCGCCTGTTCAGTCGACAAAGGAGTGACCATCATGTATTACAGCGATTACAACCGGCCGGAAAACGGCCTGACCCCCATGGAGTTCCAGTTTCAGCCCGCGGAGCCGCCCCAGCCGCCCAAGAAGAAGTCCCGCACGGGGCTGAAGGTGACGGCTCTGCTGCTGTGCTGCGCCCTGATCGGCGGCGGCGCGGGGGTGGGCGGCGCGCTGCTCACCCGGACGGCGGTGGAGCGCACCGCCGGCTCCACCACCCTCTACCAGGGCGAGCGGGTGCCCACGGTGGTGAATCTGTCCCAGATCAACGCGGGGCAGAAGCTCAGCGCCGCCGAGGTGTACGCGTCCAACATCAATTCCGTGGTGGGCATCACCACCCAGATCACCACCAACGTTTGGGGGCAGCAGGTGGCCCAGGCCGCCAGCGGCAGCGGCTTCGTCATCAGCGCCGACGGCTACATCCTCACCAACTACCACGTGATCGAGGACGCTACCTCCGTCACCGTTCAGTTTAAAAACGGGGATAAATACCCCGCAGTTATCGTGGGCGGCGAGGAGGACAACGACGTGGCGGTGCTGAAGATCGACGCCACCGGCCTCACCCCCGTGGTCATGGGGAACTCGGTGGACCTGGTGGTGGGCGAGGATGTGGTGGCCATTGGCAACCCCCTGGGGGAGATGACCTTCAGCGAGACCCGGGGCATCGTCTCCGCCCTGGATAAGCCGCTGACCATGTCCGACGGCACGGTGATCAATGTCCTCCAGACCGACTGCGCCATCAACTCGGGCAACTCCGGCGGGCCGCTCTTTAATATGTACGGGCAGGTCATCGGCATTACCAACGCCAAGTACTCCCGCTCCTCCGGCTCCAACGAGGCGTCCATTGAGGGCATCTGCTTTGCCATACCCATCGACGACGTGAAGGATATGATCCAGGACATCATTACCCACGGTTACGTTACGGGCAAGCCCTATGTGGGGGTGACTTTGCAGACGGTCAACGCCCAGGCCGCCGCCCGGTACGGCCGCGCCGGCGGGGCCTATGTCCAGTCCGTGGTGCCCGGCGCCGCCGCCGATAAGGCGGGGCTGCAGGCGGGCGACATCATCACCGCCGTGGACGGTGAGCCGGTGGACGGCTCCGCCGCCTTCATCGCCATTAAGGATAAGCACAAGGCGGGGGACACCGTCAACCTCACCATCGACCGGGAGGCCAAAAAGACCACCCTTACCCTTACCTTTGATGAGCGCACCCCCGACGACCAGGTGGGTCAGACCATCATTGAGAACGATGGGAGCGGGAATTCCTACAATTTCGGCGGAAACGGCAATCAGTGGGGCTATTACCCCTTCGGCTGGTAAGCCCGCGAAAAAAGCCGTTGCAATCTGGGGATGAATCGTGTAAAATAGAAGAAACTAAACCGCAAGGAGGCGTTCTTCATGAAAATCGCTCGCTTTGTCCTTAAGGTCGTTGCCCTGGCCATGGCCACCGCCGCCGCCGTGTGCACCGTGATCGCCTTTTGGGATCAGATCATGGACGGCGTGGGGGCGCTGGTGAACAAGGCCCGCTCCCGCCGGCAGTACGCCGAGGGCTGCTGCATCCCCGGCGCGGAGGATGAGGATTATACGGATTGGGACGAGTGATCCCACGCCCAACCAGTGCCGCCAAAAACCACCACCCGTCGGGGTGGTGGTTTTTTGTTGCATTTTTCCTGCCGGAATGATACAATAGATTCAAATTTTTGTGTGCGGGGCAGCACAGCCCCGTGAGAGCCGAGGGACGAAGCATATGAAATACGATCACTGGACCGTGGCCTCCACCGAGGCGCGGGCGGTGGGGGACGTGCCCGAATTGGTGGGCCGCGTGCTGGCGGCGCGGGGCATCACCGACGAAAACGAGGCGCGGCGCTTCCTGCGCTGTGACCCCGGGCTGTTTTTGGACCCCCTGCAAATGAAGGACATGGACAAGGCCGTGGCCCGGCTGCGGCAGGCCATGGAGCGCGGCGAGACCATCGCCGTTTACGGAGACTACGATGTGGATGGCGTCACCGCCACCTGCCTGCTGTACGACTTTTTCCACCGCAGGGGCGTCAATGTCCTGTGGCACATTCCCCGCCGCCTGGAGGACGGCTACGGCCTGAACTGCCGCGGCCTGGACGCGCTGAAGGAACAGGGCGCCCAGGTGGTGGTCACGGTGGACTGCGGCATTACGGCGGTGGACGAGGTGGAATACGCCAAGACCTTGGGCATGGACGTGATCGTCACCGACCACCACGCCTGCAAGGACGTGCTCCCCGACGCGGTGGCGGTGGTGGACCCCCACCGCCCGGACTGCGAATACCCCTTCAAGGGCTTGGCGGGGGTAGGGGTGGCCTTTAAGCTGGCCATCGCCCTGGGTGCGGACTGGCAGAGCTTTGTGGACCTGGCCGCCCTGGGTACGGTGGCCGACGTGATGCCCCTTGTGGAGGAAAACCGGGCCATTGTCCACCAGGGCCTGGCCGCCATCAACGCCTCTCCCCGCCCCGGCATCCGCGCTCTGCTGAACGCGGCGGGAGCGGAGGACCGGGTCACGGCGGTGACCCTGGGCTACACCCTGGCGCCGCGGCTCAACGCCGCGGGGCGGCTGGGGGTCACGGAGATCTCCGTCTCCCTGCTGCTCAGCCACGACCCCGCGGAGGCCCAGGCGCTGGCGGAGGAGCTGTGCGAGCTGAACCGCCGCCGTCAGGCGCTGGAGGGAGACATCTTCCGCCAGTGCGTGGTGAGGGTAGAGACGGAACTGGAGGGCGACGCGGCCATCGTGCTGGCCGGCGAGGGCTGGCACCAGGGGGTGGTGGGCATCGTGGCCTCCCGCCTGGCCGAGCAGTTCCGCCGCCCTGCCTTTATGATCGCCGTGGACACGGTGCACGGGGTGCGGATGGGCAAAGGCTCCTGCCGCAGCTACGGCGGGGTGTGTCTGTTTGACGCCCTGGAGAGCTGCGCCGACCTCTTGGAGGGCTACGGCGGCCACGCCATGGCGGCGGGCTTTACCGTGTTGGAGGAGAACATCCCCGCCCTGCGGGCGCGGCTGTGCGCCTGGGTGGCGGAGCACTGCGGCGAGAGCGGCGAGAGCCAGCTGCAGATCGACGTAGAGCTGCCCGACACCCGCCTGCTCAACGTGGCGGACGTGGAGAGCCTGGACATTCTGGAGCCATTCGGCGCGGGCAACCCCAAGCCGGTGTTTCTCCTGCCCCGGGCCAGCCTCATCGCCATGGACGAGGTGGGCCAGGAGGGGAAGCATATGCGCCTGCGGCTCCGCAGCCGGGACGACCGGCTGGCCGCCATTTTCTTCTCCTATCCCAAGGCGGGGTGGAGTTACGGCCCCGGCGACCGGGTGGACGTGGCCTTCACCCCCCAGATCAACGAGTATCACGGAAAAAAGAGCGTGCAGCTGGTGCTTCAGGACGTGCGGGACGTGGCGGAGACCATCCGGGAGCGGCAGCTCTATCACAAATACCGCCGGGGCGAGGCCCTTTCTCCCCGGGAGGCTAGCGCCCTCATCCCCACCCGCTCGGAGTTTGAGGCCCTATGGCGGTACCTGCGGGGACAGGCGCCGCTGTGGATGGAATCCGCCCCCCACCTGTCCTACCGTCTGGCCCAGACCATGGAGCTGCAGGAGAGCCTGGGGCGCACCATGATCGGGCTGGAGGTGTTCGCGGAGCGGGGGCTGCTGACGGTGGAGGTGGCCGCCCAGGGCCGCTTCAACGTCACCCTGTGCCACACCAAGGGCAAGGTGGACCTGGAGGAAAGCCCCATCCTGGCGGCCTTGCGCCTGCAGGCCGCGGAAGGTTAGGAGGGAGAGACATGGACCCTATTTTGGAACAATTTGAAGGCCTCATTGACCGCATCCGGGCCAACAACCGGGGCGCCGACCTGGAGCGCATCCGGGAGGCGTTCCGCTACGCCGACGCCCAGCACGCCGGACAGGTGCGCAAGTCCGGCGAGCCGTATATCACCCATCCCCTCCACGTGGCCGCCATCGTGGCCGAGCTGGAGATGGACAGCGACTCCATTATTGCCGCCCTGCTCCACGACTGCATCGAGGACACCGGCTCCACCCACGAGGACATCGCCAAGCTCTTTGGCGAGACGGTGGCCGACCTGGTGGAGGGGGTCACCAAGCTGACCCGGGTGCAGTACGTCACCAAGGAAGAGGAGCAGATGGAGAACCTGCGCAAGATGCTCATGGCCATGGCCCAGGATGTGCGGGTCATCCTCATCAAAATTTGCGACCGGCTCCACAATATGCGCACCCTCCAGTTCCAGCCCCCGAAAAAGCAGCGGGAAAAGGCGCTGGAAACTATGGAGATCTACGCCCCCATCGCCCACCGCCTTGGTATGCAGCGGGTGAAGTGGGAGCTGGAGGACCTGGCCCTGCAGTATCTGGACCCGGTGGGGTATAAGGAGATCGAGCAGGACCTGGCGGCGAAATCCTCCGCCCACGAGGAGTTTATGGCCTCGGTGCAGAAGCGCATCGACGAACGGCTGGCGGCGGAGGGCATCTCCGCCAGCGTGTACGGCCGGGTGAAGCACATCTACTCCATCTACCGCAAGATGTACACCCAGAACAAGACCATGGACGAGATCTTCGACCTCTACGCCTTTCGGGTCATCGTGGACGACATCCCCAACTGCTATAACGTTTTGGGCTGTATCCACGACCTCTTTAAGCCGGTGCTGGGCCGGTTCAAGGACTATATCGGCACCCCCAAGCCCAACGGCTACCAGTCCCTCCACACCACCGTCATCGGCCGGGAGGGCATCCCCTTCGAGGTGCAGATCCGCACCCAGGAGATGCACCACACCGCGGAATACGGCATCGCCGCCCACTGGAAGTACAAACAGGGGCTGGCCAACGGCTCCCTGGGCAGCGAGGAGACCTTCGAGTGGGTGCGCAAGCTGCTGGA
>CAMNQX010000009.1 GCA_946550725.1 uncultured Clostridia bacterium
GGATGGAACAGTCAAACACTTCATCGAACTCACGCTGTTCCCAAGCGTCAGTAAACCCGGCAAAGCGAATGGCCGGAATCATCCTTTTTCCTGCCATCACACTTTACCTCCCAAAAGAGAAATGAGCTCTTTGATCCCCTGACAGTCGTATTCATTGCCTTCAAGCTGCCGGGCCAGGCCGATCAAGCTCTGTTCCGTTTCCCGCAGCTGCGTTTCAATGTCTTCACAGGTACTTTCATATTTTTTGTCCAGGTCGTTCAGCTTCTTGACAAAGGCCTCCACCACCTGCATCGGCAGCTGTGCCAGCCCAGACACCACCGGGGCAACCCATTTTTCGTCCAGAAGGGCCATCGCCTGTTCGTCTGTCAGAGTTTCTATGGTCTCCTTGGTCTTCATGTGGAGAGCCGCAGACTCCTCTTTCAACTCCCTCTTGAGCTTTTTCTCCTCGTTAGAAAGGGCGTCCGCTTTTTTGAGAGCCTCCAAGGTCTCCAGCTCACACTCCTGGGCCTTGATCGCCTTCTTGACCTCCGCCCAAACAAAGGCGTCGCCGGTCTCGTTGGTGAAGTCCTTACTCTTATCCTCCTCGCTGAGCGCATCCAGCAGTTCCTCATATTGAGAGGCAATTTCAGAAAGCCGAGCTTCTTTCTCCTGAATGGCGGTCAGCTCTGCCTTCAAATACCGCTCCTGCACCATAGAGAAAGGCATCACATGGCCTACCCAGCCCTCCTGAACCTCCTGATCGTGACCATCCTTTTTCTTCAGTACCATGTTGGGATCCACCTGCTTGGTGGCAGCAAATCCTTCTGTCTGAATGATCTCCAAATCAATGGAGATATGGCTCCACGCATCGTCCAGCATCTGGTAGGCCTCATAGGGATCCACCAGCGGAATATCGGAAAGGCGTTTGAACACATCCGCACTCAAAATGGATTCTTCCTGGTTGCGGTTCAAAGTCTCCATTTGCTCCAAGAGCTGTCCCCGAAGGAACTGGGGAAGTGTATCCAAGGCGGTATGGTATCCATCCAGAAAATTCTTCACGGACGGATGCTCGAAAACTGCTGTCTTTACGTCATCGCTCGAGAAGGTGTAATAAGCGCCGTTTTCAGAGCGTAAGAGAGTATCTTTCAGGCCAGGGAAGGCGGCCCAATAAGCATCCATCTCCGCCAGTTCGGTTCCTGGAATACCACCAAACATAGAGGCATACAGATCCCAGCTCTCCGCCTTTTCAGACGAGTCCACATAGCGGGGAATATTTAGATTGTAATCGTTCTGGCGAATCTTTTCGCGGGTAACGACCTCGGCATACTTCTCTACTTTTTCCCTGGCAGTTACTGCGTCTACGATTTTCTTGATGTCTCTGGCTCGGAGCTTGTTGTTCTTTCCCTCTTTGGCAAATCCTTTAGACGCGTCAATAATCAGCACATCGGTGTTGGGCCTGCGCTGCCGGAGCACCATAATAATGGTAGGAATACCGGTGCCAAAGAAGATGTTAGCGGGAAGCCCGATGATCGCGTCAATATGGTTTTGCTCGATCAGGTTTTTGCGGATGGTTCCCTCCTCGCCGCCACGGAATAGGACCCCATGGGGCAAAACAATGGTCATAATCCCATCTGGGGTCAGGTGGTAGAGGTCATGGAGCAAAAATGCATAGTCTGCCTTTCCCTTGGGCGCCAGCCCAAACCGGGCATACCGGGGATCGGAATCCTTGCCAACAGGGTTCCACGCCTGGCTGTACGGGGGATTGGAGACTACCGCATCCACATAGAGGGGGTCATAGGTACCAACCGGGTCGGCGTCATCAAAGAAGGGCCAGTCCTCCTCTAATGTATCACCGTTCCGGGTGACAATATTGTCAGGCAGAATGCCCCGCATGACCAAATTCATCCGGGTCAGGTTATATGTATTCTCCTTCAGCTCCTGAGCGTAGTACTTGATTTTGTCCTCGCTGCCCATATAGCGGGCCACGCACTTGCCAATATTGATAAGCAGAGAGCCAGATCCGCTGGTGGGGTCATAAATCTTGATTTCTGTGCGGTCCTTTAAGTGATGGGCAACAATCTCGGACATCAACAGCGAGACCTCATGGGGTGTGTAGAACTCTCCGGCCTTTTTCCCTGCATTGGCAGCGAAATTACTAATCAGGTATTCATAAATAAAACCCAGCACATCATAGTCCTGCTTGCCGTCCATGGGGATATCCTTGATTAAGTAAAGAAGGTCACGTATGGCCTTTGTTCTGGCACCAGAGGTCTCACCCAATTTGGAGAGTCCGGTTTCCAGCGTTTTGAAGATTCCTTCGAATACACGGCGATGCGTGGGATTGATCAGCCGGGCAAAAGAAGAAAGGGCATCCGTAACTTGCCCCGCTTCGAAGTCGCTCCCCTGGCTAAGCCAAGTAGAAAACAGATACTTGTAGGGAATGAAGTATCCTATGTTTTTCCGAACACTATCAACAGTTTCTGTGTCCTCCTCTGTTAGCTGAGGAAGGTACTCGTCTGTCCAATCGTGGTCCTTGAGGTATTTTACCTCTTTGTCTGAAAGGAACTTATAGAAAATAAAACCCAGAATATAGTCCTTGTATTCGTTGGCCTCAATCTTGGAGCGCATCTTATTGGCAGATTCCCAAATCTTCGAGGCCAGTTGCTGCTTGTTCATCTTTCTATCTCCCTCCAGCATAAGTAGTACTACATCTCAAAACACATATCAACCACGGCCGAAACGCCATCCTTATATGGTACTTTTAATATAGACATAGGATTGAGGTGCCGCCTTAACTCCGTAATCCGCGAGGGATTTTGCCTTTTTATAACGCCTAACGGTGCCGAGTGCATATGCAACAGCAATGTCTCTTCCAGCATAGTAAACATCAAAAAACGCTTTATCAATTCCTGCGTCATCAGCGGTGCGCGCCCATATTTTTTCTGGCGTATCTTCTAAAACATCGACAACTTCCGCCTCTGCAACCACCTGACCCACCGGTGCGGTAGAATAAATAATAATAGATTCAATTTCCTGCTTGCAACGTGTTTTGCGAAATTCAAAATGCTTTTTGCCCGCCAAAATATTTTCTACATGCTCTGGATTGATAGACATCAGCAGCTTGCACATATAGCTCTCTCCTCATATTCTTTTGATAAGTAGTACTACCGCAAATGCCAATAAAGCAAGTCACTTGCTTTATTTCTGTATCATAGTCCAAACACGTTCTCAAGTTTGACTCGGGCTGCTTGCCATATGGCCCGGCACTGTGTCGGAGTCAATTGCACTTGTGTTGGGTATTGTTGTTCGTTGGCCCACAAACCATTTTCTTTTAGCCAAACCATATTGAGGTTGCGCCCTGGGCCAAAATAGCCACAGTAGAGCATAGTAATAACCGTGATAGTTTGATCGTTGTCAAAGCGTTGCTTTAGCTCTTGCCGATCAAAAACCGTCTTATTTCCTGCCAGTGCTACAAACTCATCAAAGGACATCTTTGCTCGCCCATTTTCTTTTACCGATATCACGCCAGTTACCACACAGTAGGATGTCAAACACGACCTATATCCAGGGCGTCCTTCTGTTCCGGTATATTTGCGATAAATAAAAATTGGCTCTCCTATACGGTAATGCACATTCCAGGCCCTACCAATATACACCTTTGAAACACCATTAGCGGCATCCATGTCAAGCGGTTCATGTTGTGTATTTTTTAACTCGGAGTATGGAAATAGCGTGTCATGGTAGCCCTCATCAACGATTAAGTAACCACCCTTGCTAAAGTTCGGAGATACAAATGGAAAGGACTTATAAGGATCAGAAAAATCAATATCCTTGCGGCTGCGTAAATAGACTCCCTCTCCTCTGGCGTTGTACCCGGCCAGCTGAAAGCCAAAACGCTCTACCTGTGCAATTAAGTCCGTATGGCTTGGAAAAATCGTCACATAAATTTCAGCAAGCTTGCTGCGTTGCCAATACCACAGAACAAGTCCCAAAGCGCCTTCTCCCAAACGCTGCCCACGAAAACGCTCTGCCAACAGCATGGTGGCTATTTTAAGACGGGGCACCGCCGGAAGCTCACCGTTTTGCAAAAGAATCGGCTCATCTTCTTCCTTCTTCAGAGCAATAAAAGCTCCCAGCCCAGTAGCATCAAAAAATACTACCGCTTTTCGATCCTCTCGTATGCATTTTGGAAACCATTTGGTCGCAAATTCCGGATAGTCTGCCTTAAGCGAGGCGAATAGGGGATCGTTGATGTCAATTTCAGAAAAAGGTTTCTGCTCAAATTTGCCCGCCACTACACACCCCTCCTATTGTGTTATGTACGCCTATTCCCATACAATATATAGTATACCTCAAAGTTAGGGCTTTGTAAATCCTGGATTTGATCAATATGCGGAGCTGCTTTTTTCATTGTTTACAGCATGGTAACGGTCGCCCTTCGGATAGCTTACTCGCACTCATCCAGGCAGTCTTGTACCTCGTCCAGCATCTCCTCCAGCTTATCGTGGAGGTCTTCCCACTGTTCGTGGGCCTCGGTATCCTCGTCCTCTGGCTCAGCTGCGTCCAGCTGGCTCAACTTGTCCTCCAACAGCTCTTCCATTCGGAGCAGTTCTGTTTCCTCCATGCTCTGGAAGTCGGGGCCGGTATCACGCTCAGCACGAACCTCAACCGCCAGTTCTCCATCTTCCTTGCGGTAAAAGTCAAAGGTCACGCTCAGACCCTCTTCCAGTGCCCTTTTCATGGCGGCAAAGTTATTTTCCATTACAAAAACCTCCTTTTTCGCTCTTCTGCCTTTGAGATGGCAGGTTTATAGAGAGACCATAGCACAGGATGTGTCCCAAAAGCAGGACTTTTTCCAGTGGGCGAGTGTTTTCTCTGCTTTTCTGCCCACAAAAATGTAGCGGGCGCAGTCGAAATGACTGCGCCCGCTGTACTTTTCAACCTAATGCCCTTATCCCGCAATCAGCTTATTCGTCTTTTTCAAATACTTTGCTGGGATCGGCGTGTCCAGCTTCCATGTGATGTTCATGGGGCGGCTGCCCTGGTGGTTCATGTAACTTGCCGTTCCGAGGAAGGTGTAGGGGGCCGCGGCACCGGCTTCTTGCTTGAATTCCCGCACGAAAAGCAGCACGCGGCTACCCTGCTCAGCATGGTGGATGTACCGCTGCCCGGTAGACGATCTTTCTGATGTGGTGCTCTGACTTTGCCAGTGAAACAGCGTTTCGTTGATGGAATAGTCCTTGTACATGGTAGTGGGCGAGTAGTCCTTGTCTGCCTTATTGAGCGTCACAAAAAATACATCCAGCTTCTTCTCCGGCAGCCACTTCACGCCCTCGCGGACTGTGGCGGGCTTCATAAAGTCCAGCGCCACCAAGAGCTGATCTCGCGTATAGGTGCAGTGCACATCCAGCGAGCAGGCAAAGCCCAGATCCGCCGGCGCGTCAATAAAGTCGATATGGTCATACCGGTATTGCAGCAGCCCTATGATCTCTCCCAGAAGCGCCGGACTGTTGGCCAGCGCGCGAAGATTATTTCGCACACCGTCGCTGTTCCAGTCCTCCGCTGCCTCCTGCCAGATGGTCACATACAGCATTTGCAGCATCCGCTGTTCCAGCTCCGGCAGCTTTGAAATATCCATCTTGTCCAGCCTGGGCAGCACATCCAGTAGGAAGGAGATCCAGCGGCGGGAATCGATGGCGCAGAGCCTGGAAAGGGCTTTCGTCAGCGTAGCCTCCATAGGATCGGCAAAGTCCTCCCGAACTTCCGCTTCCACGCAGAGCCGCGAAAAGCTATATTTTCCGTAGATCGCCCGCACGTCCAGGTGGTAATAGTCCAGGAAATTGCCGAGCATAAGGGGTAGGCCGGTGTCCTCTTCAAAGGTGGCAATGCGGCTCACCAAACCGGCCTTCATACCAAAGGAGTTCTTGATATTATCCAGAATGGCCTTTGCCGCCAGCCTCTCCAGCTGGATGTAGCAGCCCTTGGGCACAGAAACAAAGCCGTTTTTTAGCTCATGCTGCACGCTATGGGTGGTATTGGACAGCAGCGCCGCAAATTTCTCCTCAAAGTTGTACTTCTGATTGGCTTGGCCGATGAAGTCCAGGACCGTCAGGCAGTCCTTCCCCTCTGCCAGTCGCAGTCCTCGGCCAAGCTGCTGGAGGAAAATGGTCAGCGACTCGGTGGGACGCAGGAAAAGCACGGTGTTGACCTCTGGGATATCGACACCCTCATTGTAGATGTCCACCACAAAGATGAACCGCAGCTCGCCGGATATTAACCGGGCTTTGGCTGTCCGTCGCTCCTCATCGTTAGAGCCTCCCACCAGGGAGATGGAAGGAATGCCGGCAGCGTTGAAGCTCTCCGCCATGAATTTAGCATGCTCAATAGAGACGCAGAAGCCCAGCCCCTTCACCGCCTCCATATCGGTGACATACTTGTCCAGGGACTGGATGATGTGATCCACCCGGCGCTGCGCTACGGTCCGGCTCAGGACATAGACCTTCTCCAGCTCCGACTTCTCATAGCCGCCTCTGGTCCAGCGAAGGTCATTCAGATCCACCGTATCGGTGACGCCAAAATACTGGAACGGGCACAACAGCTTGCGGTCAATGGCTTCCGGCAGGCGAATTTCCGCCGCGATGCGTCCGCCAAAGTAGTCCAGGATGCTCTTGCCGTCCATACGCTCCGGCGTCGCGGTAAGCCCCAGCAGGATCTTGGGCTGGAAGTGCTTGAGCAGCTTTTGATAGGTCGGCGCCGCCGCATGGTGGAACTCATCCACCACGATGTAATCATAGTAGTCCGCAGGCAGCTTTTCATAGAGCGCTTGGGAATTCAAGGTTTGGACGGAGACGAAAAGGTGATCGACGCCTTCCGGCCTGAACCCGCCCACAAAGAGCTCTCCAAAGTTCGGGTCCCTCAATACGCCCCGGAAGGTCTCCTGGCTTTGCTGCAAAATCTCCTCCCGGTGCGCCACAAACAGCAGCCGGTTTGCTTTCCCTGGATTTGCCTTGCAAAAATGCAGGTAGTCAAAGGCGGAGATCACCGTCTTGCCCGTTCCGGTTGCTGCCACTACCAGGTTGCGGTTCAGCCCTCGCACCTCTCGCTCCGCCTGGAGTTTGTCTAAGATTTCCTGCTGGTACGGATAGGGGCGAATGTCAAACACAAAGGTGCGGGCAGCCCCTTCCCCCACAAAGCGTTCCGAGCGCAGGGCCTGGAAAAGCCGCTCCCTTTCCTCCTCCCGATAGCACTCAAACTCCGAGGAGTTCCAGTAGCTATCGAAGGTGGCCGAAATCTTCTGGATGGTGTCCAGCAGGTCCTTGGCCGTCACCTTCACGTTCCACTCCAGTCCGCTGGAAATAGCTGCATTGGAAAGGTTAGATGAGCCCACATAGGCAGTGGTAAACCCTGTGTCCCGGTAGAATACATAGGTCTTGGCGTGAAGGCGGGTGCGCTTGGTGTCATAGCTGACCTTGATCTCAGTGTTGGGCAGCTTCCGCAGCTCTTCAATGGCCTTGAGATCGGTGGCGCCCATGTAGGAGGTGGTGATGATCCGGAGCGTGCCTCCCCGCTGGGTAAATTCCCGCAGCTCATCCATAATGAGCCGGAGCCCGCTCCACTTGATGAAGGACACCAGCATGTCGATCCGGTCCGCCGAGCCGATCTCCTTCTTCAGCTCAGAGAACATCTGGGGCTCATGGACTGCCCCTGTAAAGAGGCTGCTCTGGGCGATGGAGGTCTCCGGGCGGGTCATGTCTGCCGCCGTTTTTCCCGCGGCCAGCATGGGGTCGTTTTCCTTCAAAAGCGCAAGAAGCTGCTCCGAGCGCTGGTCCACACGCAGCGCGGCGAAGTCAGCCTCCTGGGTTCTCTCTTCAATCAGCCGGACGATCTCATTGGTCAGTGAAATCTGGGACGGAAGCCCATCGCCGCCATCCTTCACATGGTCCAGTCCTTTTTGTATAACCTCGGTCAAATACTGGGTCAGTACCTGCGCCGCTTCTGCGGCATCGATAGGGGCAGTCGCCTGGCGGGTAGCCGGGAGCGCCGCCAGCTCCTGGCCGATCTCGTCGTTGATCACCTGCTCATAGAGCCCTGGCTTTAGCATCTCCCTGCCCCCTCAGTCTCCAAGCCCCTGGAGCTTGCGCAAAATCACATCGTCCGCAGGGCAAAAATCATAGTTTGAAATTTCCTCCACAGTGATCCAGCGAATGTCGTTGTGTTCCAGCTTCTGCGGAGTTCCTTCCGTAATCTCCGCCCGGAATAGGGTCAGGTGAACGGTCAGGTCCGGGTACTCATGGGTGACCTCCATGTAAACCTCGTTGACCGCGACGGTCACGTTGAGCTCCTCTTTGCACTCGCGAATGAGCGCCTGCTCCTTTGTCTCGTCAGGCTCCACCTTGCCGCCGACGAACTCCCACAGCAGGCCCCTGGCCTTGTGCTCCGGCCGCTGGCAGATCATAAACTTGTCTCCCGCCCAGATGAGGGCAGCTACTACTTCGGTCATATTCTCTTTTCCCTCTCTGTTCGTTCTGGAAAACCCACGTTTGTCAGGCACATTTTACCACATTTTTACTGTTTTCACAACTAAAACTTTCGTGCTGCTGTCTCTTTGTTTACAGCAAGGCAACTGTTCCCCAACCCGGGCCTTGAAAGGTTGTTGGGATCATGGTACAGTACACATGAGCTATGGGTGCCGGGAGCGCGGGGCACTACTTCTGGAATCGGTTCTGACCACATGTGGCACCACAGTTAGCTCTGGAATGTATGGAGTGGGCGGAGCATTTGCGACTAAATAGTGCAAAATTTTGAGCGGAAATATCTAAATAATCTATAAACATCCAGAAAAAGTTTTATCCGCCTTTTCGCAACACGGAGGCCGACGGTTCAAATCCGTTCAGGTCTGTCAACAACAAAGAAGGCGGCATATATGCCGCCTTCTTTGTTTCTTGTTCGGGATCGGACCTTCGAAAAACCTCGACAGACGCCAAGAAAACGGTCGGTTTCCTACGAAAATGAGAAGCCTGTCCAGGTGGGAACGCCGGTGTATGTCTTTAATGCCTCCTTGCCCTCCAAAACGCGGATCACACCTGCGGCCATGGCCTCCATTTCAAACTCGCCGGGGTAAGAGGTGACCGGGGCAATAAAACTGCAATCCTCGGTGATCCGTTGGACCAGGCCCTGATCGTGTACAATGCCGCCGCCTAACAGGATGCCGTCCACCTTGCCCTTTAATACGACGGCCATGGCGCCAATGTATTTTTCGATCTGGTAAATAAAGGCGTCCCACACCAGAGCTGCCTCCCGGTCGCCTGCTGCGACGCGGGCGGTGATCTCCCTGGCATCGGAGGTCCCCAGGAGGGAAACGAAGCCGCCGGTCTTGACGGCCAAGGCCTTTACGGCGTTCCCAACGGCGCCGGTGTTCCTCATATAGTTCAGAATTTCAACGACAGGGATGGAACCGCAGCGCGTCGGCGCCATAGGGCCTTCGCCGCCGACGATATCGTTGCCGTCGATCATTCTGCCGTGATCGTGGGCGCTGACGGACACGCCGCCTCCAATGTGACAAACGATAAAGCTGCAGTCCTCATACCGCTTGCCGATGTTCTGTGCGTGACGGATGGCGGTCTCTTTCAGGTTCAGGGCGTGAAGATGCACGTTCCGGTACACGCCCTTGATCCCGGTCACCCGGGCGACATCCTGAAGCTCATCCGTGTCCGGGGGATTGACAACGTACGCCTTCTTGCCATAGGCGTCCGCATATTTCTGAGCCAGCTGGGGGCCAAGGGTCGCCGGATGGGGAACACCGTTTGCGATATGAACTGCGTGGTCCAGCAGTACATCATTCACGGCGTAGGTGCCGCCCTCGACGCCCAAAAGTCCGCCGCCGCGGCCTACAAAAGCGTCCACGCCGCTCAGATCCACATGATGCTCCGCCAGCAGACGGCTGATGGTCTCTTCGCGGTAGGGCAGTTGCTGGGAAATGGAGGCAAACTCTTTGAGTTTGTCCGCGTCGTGGGACACGTTGGCGCCAAACAGCTTTTCTTCCCCGTCAAACAACGCGATCTTGGTAGAGGTCGAGCCGGGATTGACAGCAAAAATCTTGTAGCCCATCTGATCACCCGTTTCTCTGTGCTCTGACGCAGCTCATGACCACATTTCCAATCAGCTCCGACACCGGCGAGCTTCTGGAACAGTCGCAGACGATCTTGTTGAAGCCCTGCAGGAAAGGACCGTACGCGTCGGCGTGCGCAAACTGCTGGACGAGCTTCACACCCACGTTCCCCACGTCGATGTTGGTCCAGATAATGATATTTGCTTTGCCGGCGACCTTGGAATCCCGCTGGACCTTTTTGGCCGCGACGGCGGGGTCGACGGCGGAATCCAGTTGGAATTCGCCGTCAATGGCCAGATCCGGCCGCTTTTCGTTGGCGATCCGCACGGCCTCCACCACCTTGTCCACCATCTGCCCCACGCCGGAGCCGCACGTGGAGTAAGAGAGCATGGCGCATCTTGGCTCCCAGTCGGTCAGGGCGGCAACGGTCTCGCACGCGGAGATGGCGATGCCCGCCAGATCCTCGGCGCTGGGGTCTACGCACACCGCAGAGTCGCCGAAGGCGAGAAGACTGCCCTCGGACCCGTTATAGCCGGGGATATTGAAAATGCCGCAGCTGGATACCGTGTTGACCCCTTCCTTCATGCCGATCACCGTTTGGCCCGCTAAGATCACATCGCCTGTGGTATGCGTCAGCCCGGCAAAGGTAACGTCGATCTGGCCGTTGGCCTGCATCATAAGGGCGGTGAACATGGGGTCGGCGTTTGCCCGCCTTGTCATCGACTTGGCAGAGAACAGGGGATAGGCCGCCACATATTCCGTAACGGTTTTTTCGATGAACGCTTCGTCGTATCCGTCCACTACTTGGATGCCCTCCAGAGAAATGCCGAACCGTTCCGCCGCCGCACGGATGTCCGCCGGGCGGCCGACCAGAACGGGGATGCAATACCCGTTGTCATGCAATTCCTTTGCCGCCAGCAGGATCTTTTCTTCCGTTGCCTCCGGAAAGGCGACCCGCTGAGGGTGCGCCTTCGCTTTGGCATAAATGCGTTCCATCATATCCATGGATGTTTTTCCTCCTGATCGTTTCGTTTGAAGTCTTTGGAGATGTGTTTGACAGGCCGTTTCGCGGGGGAACGTTTGGGACCAAACAGGGGAGAGGCCGTGTTACCCCCGGTATGTAAACTCTCCGCTGGTGTACTTGGGCGGGATCACAGGGAGCTGCAAATAAGAGGGATAGCAGCCGCCGGTATGGATCACGTGTTGGACGCCTTCCGGTCCGTTGTCGGTATAGAAGTTCATGCCATGGTCCTCATACCAGTCTGTTTTGATAAATTCGGGCGTGATCTCGACGCGCAGCTCCTCTCCCGCGTGCCAGATACGGGCGTGGGGGTGGATCTCCACCTCCAACTCGTATACCTGGCCCGCCTCCATCGGCTCATCCTTCTGGTGGGCCATGACGGGCTGGAAGTCGGTGGACTCCTTGGGGTCCAGCTGGCGGCGGGAGGCCCGGGACTGGCCCCACGCGCCGCGATAATCAAAGCCCATACAGTCGATAGGGACGTACTCGCCCTTTGCGTTGTATTTCTTCAGGAATACGAACAGATCCATGTTGTCATAGCCTCTCGCTTCCACAAACAGATGAAGCTTGGAATAGCCGATGATCTCAACATCCTGACGGAAGCGAACAGAGAAAACGGCCATGCCGGTCTTGTTGTCATACGCCACCTCGGAGGTGGCTGTCGGCGGCTCCGGGGACATGGTTTGGTCCGCGGCGTTCAGATACAGCTTGGTGTACTGCGTCCTCTTGATGGGGAATTCCTTTTCCGGCTTGTTGCGGATGTAGTCGTAGCTATAGGCGTCCATCACATCCACTCTGACTCTGGGCGTAAATTCCCAACCGTTGCGGATGTCCTTGAGATAACGGTCATAAAACCGTCTCAGATCAGCCAAATTGTCGGGATCGTAGGTATCCGGCCATTCCATATCTCTGTGGAGCCTCAACCATTTTTTGGGGGAGCGGATCTTCCGGAACCCGACGCAGGAGCCTCTCAGGTGGAAATGACACATGCCGCCGCACACATACGCGGGAACCTTGATCTTCTCCCACTTGGGCGTCTTGCTTCTCCAATACGCGTCGTAATAAGGGTGCAGCAGGTACATATTGCCCAGATCCTCGATCCAGCTTTTGCACGCGCACGCGGTAACAATGCCGTTTTCAAACCCCGGGCGGGGGATGCCGTTGAAGGTCAGGGACTCGGCGTACATGTTTCCGGTCCCCTCCCAGGCGGCGATGCAGGCCAGGTGAGGGGGCTGCTCCGCAGCGATCCTCCAGATCACCATGCAGACGCCGGAATTGCCGAACAGGGTAACGCGCCCGTTGCACCAGGGCTGCTGGGCGATCCATTCGATATAGTCGTAGCCGTCCCTGCCGTCTTCGACTCCCCAAAGGTTGACGTTTCCTTCGGAATTGCCGATGCCGCGAGGGTCCACATTGGCCACCGCGTAGCCGTAGTGGCACCAGTAAGCGGGATCGGCGGCCTCAAATTTGGCCATTTCAGATACCGTCTGAGGCGGGACTCCCATGAGCTTCCACCCGTCCTGGCCCTCGTGGGGGCGCTTGCCGAAGGGACCCCAGCAAACGATCACGGGAAGCGGCTCGGGCGCGTTCACGGGACGGTAGATGTCGGAATAAATGGTGACGCCGTCTCGCAGGACACAGGGCACATCCTGATCGCAGGTAATGTGAGGCGCTGCCTTCGTGGCGGTATACGTGCGGGGGTGATATTCCGCGCAGATGGAGAAGTCCGGGACCTGCTGGCCGGAAGCCCGCAGGGCTTCCACCTCCTTCAAGGTTTTCCCGGGGTGGCCCCGGCGGAAGATGACGTCGATCTCCTCGCCCTCATAGGTGCGCTTTTCCACCATAAAATGCTGGGTATCTTCCCGGGAATAGGTGGGCATACCGTCAAGCTTTGTGATCTTCTGCATGGTTTACGATCCTCCTTTTGGCCACAATGATCGCGTGCTTTCCCTTTTGACTTTCATGTAGGTACATCCTGCCGCCAAATTGAGGGTAGAACGGATCTGCATAATGTGATGTTTTCGCTTCATCATAGCTCTGGGCGCACTCCAGCATCGCCTCAACATCCTCGCGGGTCAGCAGCTCCTTGCTGTGGGAGGAGAGGAGAAAGGAAAAATCGATGGCTGAAATGTCCTTCAGCATCTGGAGGTGCTGTTTGACGGAAGATGCTTCGGGGAAGTTCAAGCACGCCAGGAGGCAGACGGAGTCTCCGCCCAAAAGCAGCTTCCGCTCCTGCACATAGAAGCCGGTCATTCCCGGGCTGTGGGAACCCATGGGCACAGGTCTGACATGGACCCCGCCGAGATCGATCTCCTCCTCCATATTCAGGGCTTCGACGTTTTCCATGCGGTACGCAAGGTATTGCTCTGTGCGCGTTTGGTCCGGCGCCAAACCCATTTGGGCAAAATGCTCCAGCGCCGCGGGCCTGATATCAAGAGCGCTGAGGTACAGACACCCGACGGCGAAGTCCTTTTGGTTGAGATAGACCCGGTCAAACTGGTAATTCCCCCCGATGTGGTCCAGGTGCGCGTGGGTGTTGCACACGATGCAGGGCTTGCCGGTCAAAGCGCCCACCACCGCCTTCAGATCCGCATACCCGGTACAGGTATCCACCAAAAGGGCACGCTCTGCGCCCACGATCAGGGTGGCGCAGACCCCGGTGGCGTCCTGCATGTGGTACACGCCGTCCAACGGCTGGTAGACGTTCAGATCAAAAATCGTTTGCATATCGTTACCCCAAAGCCGGAAATGAGGCCTTCCCGGTCGTCCCCCCGGCAGACCGGGACGATCAGAACTGTTCTTCCATCCACTGGGCGACCTCGCCGAAGGTCTTCATCTTTTTGATGGTCATGAAGGGCACCTCGATCTCAAAGGCGTCCTCCAGGGCGGCGGAGAACTGCACCATATTGGCGGACTTGCAGTGTAGGTCCTCTTCAAATCTGGTGTTTTCGTTCAAGAAGGACGCGTCGATGCCAAAAATGGCATGCGCCTTGCCGCGCAGCACGTCCAACGCTTCTTCCTTAATTTCCATGTTGTTTTCCTCCCTCGTCCCACGACCTTCTACACATCTGCGTGAAAGGTCATGCGGTGGATGTCCTTATGATCTTTTGATCAGCTCAGCCAGCTCGCCCACCGTCTTTGCCCTAGCGGCCGCCTCTGTGATGGAGATCATCACGTCGAACTCGTCCTCCAGAGACGCGATCAGGCCCACAAACACGACGGATGCGACCTTAAAGCTGTCAAAACGGGTATCTGCGGTGATCTCGGAAGGGTCCTTCTTATAAGAACGGGCGACCAGCGGGATCAGACGGGACAGCGTCTCGTCCATGACCGGCGTGGCCCCGGCAGCGGGCGTTGCGGGCGCCTCCTGCTCCACTTCGTCAATGGTGAAAACAGCGGTCTTGTAGCCGTCCCTCTGAACGATCTTCGCGTGAACGGGGTAGGGGAGCTTCGCGCGGATCTGGGCCTCGTTTTCCTTGGTGACCCCGGTGACCATCACATTCCGCTCAATGCCCTCCTTCAGCTTTACCACTGCGTAACAGTAAGGCTCCAGGTCCTTCAGCGCGGGCTTCAAGCTCATCACGGAGGGGAGGACAAACAACGTCATTTCCCCTTCGCCGCTGATTTCCCTCCATTCGGTCTCCATATGTCCGCAGATATTGCAGGCGTATACGGGAGGCCACTCCATATTTCCGCACTTGGGGCAGTAACGGCCCAGGATCTTTCCCTCTTCCAGCTTGTCGTAATAGGTCTTAACGATCTTTTCCAACTTTACAGCCACGTTGATCTGCCTCCTTCTCAGCCCTTGGTACGAATGATGATATTACACAGATTCTGTCCGCCGCCAAACCCGCGGAGGAAGACGGTCCTGGGGACCTTGCGAATGGGCTTGAACGCCTCCCCACGCATCTGCTTGACCGCGTCATAAAAGTCGGCAAGGCCGGACGCCGCGTGCGCATGGCCAAATGCCGTGCGGCCGCCGTTGGGGTTGATGGGCTTGTCGCCATCGATGTTGGTGCGGCCCTCCATGACATACTTCCACGCCTCGCCCTCCGGGATGTAGCCTGTGATCTCCGCGGCAAGGAGCTGGGAGGAGATGATAAAGTCGTTGACGTACATCAGGTCGATCTCCTCGGGCTTTACGCCGGTGGCGTTGTAGACCTGGCGGGTCGCTTCGATGGTGCCGGCCACCTCCAGGAAGGGATTGGACGCCTCCAACGCAGCGTTGCCAACACCCAGGATCTCAATGGGTGTGTGGGGCAGACCGCGGGAAATGGCCCAGTCGGTGGCCGCGACGATCACAGCCGCGGCGCCGTCGCATTTGTGCTCCAGCCCGGAAATACGCATGATGCCGCCCACCTTGGGATTGTAGGGGGACTCCATGTACTCCAGAACGTCGTCAAAGCCGGCGTTCCGGGCGGCGGTCTCATACAGGCTCTCTTCGGTGTGGTCAATGGCCAGCGGATTGCCAAGGGCGTTGTGGCGGGCGTTCACCGCCAACATACAAAGCGCGTCGTCGATCTGCTTCGTACTCAGACCGTGCCTTTGCTGATACCATGCGGCGCCGTTATCGTGGCCGATGTTGCACAGCAGATGACGGGTATAGGCGTTATCGCTCAGCCATTCCGTGGAGATCTGGAACTCTTCAAAGGAGAACTTCTTGCGCATATGGGCGGGCTTTCCCTGAATGGCAAGGGCGTCGCCAAACTCTACGCAGGCGGTCAGCACGCAGTCGTACTTGCCGGAGGCCACGTCCTTCATGGCCTGGTCCACCGCCAGATATCCGGTGCAGCAGGCCTCGGAGTGGTGGACGGACGGCTTCCCCCGCATGCCGATCCACTCGGCGACCTGCATATTGGGAGTCAGGTAGTTGGAGCCGTTCAGGGGAGAGGCGCAGCCGTGATAGTAAAAATCGACGTCCTTGGGGGTGATCCCCGCGTCCTCCATGGCGGACAGCGCCGCGTAGCCAAAGAGATCGCCTTCGGTGTAGCCGGCGGTTTCCGGGTCGTTCAGCGTTTCCCGGAAGGGCGTGCATCCCACGCCGATGATGGAAACGCTGCGCGCAAGCTTCCCGGGGTTGGTCTGATTCACATAGTTCATAAAATGCTTTCTCCTTTTGATTCAAACGGTTTTGTTGTTGAAGCGTCCAGGTTCTTTTATTATAGGGGCCGCCCCCTGTGTTTGGTATGTGCGTACGCCTTGAAAATCACGAGATCCGGTGGGTTGCCTTGTGCAAACGCACAATACGCCTTGATGCGGCTGGCGCCACGGGCTTACGGTGGTCATTCCCGCCCCCTTCTTTTCTCTCTGGCCCTGCGGTTCAGAAAAACGACAGAGATCAGAAGGGACACGGCGCAGATGCCGATGGAGCAGCCGTAGGTGATCCGGTACCCGGCTGCGGCGGAGGGGGCCAGATCCATGACCTTTCCAAATACGCTGGAAGAGAACAGGATCCCAAAATCCATCGTAAAGTAAAACGTCGCGTTTGCCTCAGAGGACCGCTCCTTCGGCGAATCCACCACGGCGATGGCGTTCATCGTCGGAAGCACGGACGCGTTGCCGATGCCGTACAGGACGCCGCAGAGGAGAAAAAGAGGATAGGTGGCGGGACCGCTTTTCAGGGGAATGAAAATAGCCAGGGCGGCGGCGATGCAAAGATGGCCCGGCACGATCATCACCAGCTCCCCGTACCGGTCCGCCAGTTTGCCGCCAAACAGCCGGACGACCAGCATCGCCGCAGCGGCGGCAACGTAGAACATGGAGATCTGGGAGGGGCTTAGCCCCAGCATTTCCTGGGCATATACGGAGGAAAAAACCAAAATACAGGCAAAAGCGGCAAAAAACACCGTGTAGTTGATGCTGGGGAGCAGCGCCCTTTTCTCCAGCAGCCGTGAAAGACCCTCGCGGGGCGGTTTTTCGGCTGTCCGGCGCGCCGCCCGCTTGACCGGCGTGTATTTCACAAAAGCGCCAAACAGAGCGCCGCAGGCGACCACCGCGGCGCAGATCAGAAACATCCGGTCATACCGGTCGTTCGCACCGACCATATGTAATGCGAGCATCGGTCCGAACGCCATGGCGAATGCGGAGCCAAGGCCGAAAAGTCCCATTCCCTCGTTCATCTGCTCGTCCGGCGTCACATCTGCGATTACAGAAGAACAGGCTACCGTAATGACGCCCTTGGCGACGCCCTGAAGCAGTCTGGCCAGGAGCGTGATGTGTTCCTTGGGCATCAGCACAAACAGAAGCGTGGAGGCGCCATACAGCAGCGAGAAGCTGACAATGGACCGTTTCTTGCCAAATGCTTCAATGAGGGGGGCGGAAAGAAGGGCCATGAGAATAGAGCCTACATTGAAGAACGAGGTCAAAAGGCCGCCCATCGTTTTGGAACCCCACAAAAAAGCGGCAAAGGGGGAGAGCGTCGTATTCAGCATCTGTGTGGACACGTTCAGGCAAAGGACCGACATGGTGGCCATGACGAAGCTTGCGCTCAAAAAGGCTATTTTGGGGGGTGTTTTCATTTTTGTTTCCCCTTTCGACGGCTGATGGCTGCAAACGGCAGGCCCCGAAGGGCCTGCCGTTTCGGTGCTTCCCATTATATCGGTTGTTTCGTGACCCGTATATGTGCGCGCGCCTTGAAAAAGAGAAAATATGACGGAATACTTTGTGCGAACGAACAATTTGGCGGCAAGAGGAAAACGAGGACTTCTGCATCTCCTTTGATATATTTAGGGGAATGAAAGAGAGGATTTTCGGACAAATAGAACGGTTCCCTTTCGCTTTTTATGGAACGGGCGACTTGAAAAGCAACAGTTCTTGTGCTATCCTTTATACATATGAACAACAAGAAAAGCACGGCCATTCTCTTAACAGACGTCAGATCCTTTGAGGATCAGGCGCTCTTCCTCCACTATCTGTCCAGGGCAAACGCGGAAAGGCGGCGTGAGGTTGAAGAAGAGCAATTTGCTGACGACAGATACCTTTCTTTGGGAGGCGGGGCGCTTCTGGACCGGCTGTTGACGGAATGGGGGATCCATGGAGAGATCCGGCATGATGAGCAGGGAAAGCCTGTGGTTGACCGGCGCCCGGAGCTGCATGTCTCTCTCACCCACGCGTATCCGTATGCCGCCGCCATGATCTCCGACGCGCCCTGCGGGCTGGATATTGAGCGCAGGGACCGGGAGCTGGAGGCGGTCGTGCGGCGCTATTACAACGAGCGGGAAAAACGCTATGCTGGAGGGGATCAGGACAGGATCACGGACGTCTGGTGCCGGAAGGAATGCGTCATTAAATGCTGGGGGCCTCGGGACGTCAGAGAGATCGACACCTTTGCCATTCCGCCGGATCACGAGTACGTCAGTATTCCGCTGCCCGGCTACTCCTTTGAGGTCCTCAAGAAAAAGGGAGACTACCTCTTCCGGAACGTCCGCCTGGACACGGACTGGTGACCTACCTTCGTGCAAACGAACCGGGCAACGCAGGCGCTTTGGCCGGGGACCTGTTCCGCAAGAAGACCCGCCCCATGTGTATAATAGAGGGAGGTATAGTTTGTGATCTTTCAGGAGCTGCTGGCGGCGTTGGCGGACGACCATCCGGTCGCTTTTGCGCAGGCGTGCCCTGAGGTACCCATCCATACGGTGATGCCGCTGGACCACCCGGTCGAGGCACGAGGCAACATCCTGTATATCGCCCGGTCGGCAGACCGCCTGACAGACCTGAGCGTTCCGGCGGACGACGCGATCTGCAATATACTGGTGCTTCAGCACATTCGGACGCTCCCGGAGAACCTGGCCCGGGGGCGTCTGAACCTGTACTGTCTTTCCGGGCCGGAGCTTTATCCCACTGTGATGGAGGAGATCGCGCGGCTGAACAGCCTTGAGATGAAGCGCAACGAATCCATAGGGGTCCTGACGGCGGCGCTGCTGTCCAACCGGGGGAATCAGAACCTTTTGGACCGGGCGCACGAGCTGCTGGGGCATCCCATCCTGCAGATCAGCCTGGCCAGCGAAAACATACTCTATTCCTGCAGTAGGGAAGAGCTGGCGGCCTGCCCGGAGCTGGAGAAGACCATCGCGCAGATCCGCAGCGGGAAGCTGACCTCCTCCTCGTCCGCCGCCATGCTGCGGCTGCTGGGCAGCGAGGCTGTTTCCATGCTGACCGGCGAGCCTGCCCCGGAAATACTCCGGCGATTCAATGACGAGCTGCAGACAGAACAGATCTCTGTGCTGCTGCGGGTCAAGCATCTGGAAGTGGGGATCATCACGGTATATGCCGCGGGACGTCCCTTTCAGGCGCCGGATGAAGAGATCATTCAGCGCCTGAGCGTATTGGCGGGCCAGGAGCTGCAAAAAAAGAGCCTTTATACCCGCAATCCAAACGAGATCAAGGCTCAATTCCTGAATCATCTGATCTCGTCGCGCACCGTTTCCGAGGACTACATTTACCAGATGACCCAACTGCGGTATGTGACGGAGATCAAGGACAAGTTTTACCTGATGGTGGTAGAAAGCATGGATGACGTGGCGCAGTTGGACACCAACCTGTTTTCCGCCCTGCTGGCGCAGATCCAGCCGATCCTGGTCCGCGCTCTGTACCTGATCCGGGATACGGAGCTGGTGGTTCTGTTCAACCTACCGGAAAGGGCTGATATTCACAGGCTGATCGACCAGGTGCTCGCGCCGAAATGCGAAAAATATCACCTGATCGCCGGCATCAGCAACATGTACCGGGACCTGCGGGAAACCGGGAAATACTATCATCAGGCGCAGAAATCCGCGTCCCTTGGGGCGATCTATCAGGACAGCGCGCTGAACTATTTTTCGGATATCGCGCCCAAGGAGATCCTGCACTACATGGCGGGACAGGAGGACCTGCTGTCCTTTTGCGTCCCGGAGGTGCTGGACCTGATGAACTACGACAAGGAAAACGGGACGGAGCTGACAGACACGCTGTATGTCTATCTGGAGCACGTGGGTAGGACGGCGCCCACGGCCCAGGCGCTGTATATTCACAAAAATACCTTACTCTACCGCATCTCCAGGATCAAAGATATCCTTCACTGCACCATGGAAGAGGGCGAGGATGTCTATAAGCTGATGCTGTCCATTCGGATCCTGCGTACGCTGGCGCTGTATACGCCGCCGGAGCTGCGGAAAAAGCAGAACGATTTTTCCGCAGCTTTACGGAAGAATTGAGCTTGAAAGAGATTTTCTCTGATGATACATTGGAAGAAGCTTCTAACTGTATTTTTGGGGGGATCACGATGAAACCGGAATTCAAGCAGCTTTTACAGATCGGCATTATTGTACGGGATGTGGACAAGGCGGTCCGCTACTATGAAGACGTGCTGGGTATGGGGCCTTGGGAAGTGAGCTTCATGCGCGGCGACCAGCCGCCCACGGACGACCTGATGATCGACGGGAAGCGCGAGACGGGGATCGTCAGCAAGCTGGCCTTCCTTCACGCTTACGGGATCGAGATCGAGTTGATCCAACCCATCGGCGACAGCGCCTTCAAAACGTGGCTGGAGGAACACGGCCCCGGCATCCACCATATTGCCGCCGTGACCGACACGCCCTATGAACAACTGCTGGAGGACTACAAAACGTCCACCGGCCGGGACGTGTGGATCCGCGGGCAGGGCATCGGCGGATTGATGGACTACTCCTTCCTGGACCTGCGGGAGGAAACGGGCCTGATCGTGGAGTGCTACAAAAACGTGCATCCCGACCGGCCCCGCGTTGATTATTGAGCCTTGATGAAAAAGCCTTGACACAGGTAACTGTGTCAAGGCTTTTTGTAAATAGCGGAGTAGGAATCGGGAGCGCGGTCAGCGCTCTTTTCTATGATGGGGCTGGATTCCCGCAGGATCAGCTCCGCGTCCAGAAGCAGGGAGTGGGGGAGAGAGTCTGGGTTGTTGATCCGCTCCGCCAGGGTCTCGCAGGCCGTGAAGCCGATCTGAAAACAGGGCTGATTGATGGTGGAGATCGTGGGGGAGACCATGGCGGCAATATCGATGTTATCAAAGCCGATGATACTCAGCTCCTGCGGGACCCGCAGGCCAAAGCGGCGGGCGGCCCGCAGCGCGGCGATGGCAAACACATCGGACATGGCAAAAATGGCGTTTGGCCGGTTGGAGCTGCTCAGAAGCTGGCAGATCGAGGAATACCCGATGTCGTAGGAAATGTCCGGCAGGGAGATCTTCCAGTTTTGCGGCACCGTGACATTATGCCGCTCCAGGGAGGCTTCAAACCCGCGCAGCCGCTCCTGCGCATAGTTGAATGTGAGCGGCCCGTTGACAAAGGCGATTTTTTTCCGCCCGGAGGACAAAAGATAATCTGTCACGCTTTGCGCCGCGTTGAAGTCGTTGATGCCCACATACGGCACGTGGGACTTGCTGTTATATTCACAGCATTGTACCACCGGCGCGTAGCTGTCCAAGGTGTCCAGAAGGCTGGGGTCGATCTTCGCGCTGAGGGTGATGATGCCGCCGATGTTGGCGTACTGGCGAATGTCGTTGAACCGGCTGATGGTGGAGCGGGAGATGACCTCGGGGTAGATCAGCGTATAAAAGCCGTGGGCATTGGCGGAGGCGGTGATGCCCTTCAAGATGTTGCTGTAAAAGGGATTTGCGATGGAGGGCAGGCAGACCAGGATCAGCGACCCTGTCGGATTTCCCCCGGAGGGGAGCTCATCCGACGTGTACCCGAACTGCTGCATGACCTCCCGGACCTTGCATATGGTGCTAGCCTTCACGGTTTTTGGGTGGTTGATCACGCGGGAAACTGTGGCGGGAGACACTCCGGCGGCCTTCGCCACTTCGGACATGGATGCCTTTTTGTTGATCATAGCAACAACACCCTCCTATTTGTTTGGAATAATACTATTTTAGCAGATATTTTTGAATTTGCAACAGTATTTTCAGAAAAATGAAAAACTTTTCAAAAAGCTTTCACTTCGACTGAAAAAGCGCAAAAAATCGAGGTAAATCTGCATATTGTGCCTTGAGGCGCCTTGTGCAACACGACGAAATGCACAAGCGAGAAGTTGAAAACGTTGATTTGCTTGGACAATATGATAGAATGAAATCAGCCGAAGGGAGCGCAACGATGCACTGCGAAACGTTCTTAAAAAAATGAAAACAATTAAGAAAGATCCTGTGCATCGCGCGGACCTTCAAAAACATCAGATTAGAAAGGAAGAACAAAAATGAAGAAGACGATTGCAATGTTGCTGGCGGTGGCCATGATGTTCGGTCTGGTCGCGTGCGGGAACAAGCCCGTGGAACCCACGGACGCCCAAGGCAGTAACCCCACCGCTCCCGCCGTGGAGCCCAACACCCCCGACGACACCCAGAAGACCTCCTACAAGGTGGGCATCTCCATGTTCGTCATGGATGCGGGCATGACCGCCCTGACCGGCCTGATGCAGGACACGTTGGAAAACGCGGATGTGGACATCGAAGTGTTCACCACCTCTGCCGACTCCAGCACGGACAAGCAGAACTCCGACATCGAGGACCTGGTCACCAAGGGCTGCGACCTGATCTGGGTGCAGGGCTTTGACAAGGACGCCATCGTTGGCGCGCTGGAGAGCGCCACGGCCGCCGGGGTGAAGGTCGCGATCTCCACCGCCGCGGAGACCGACTCCTTCACCTACCGCTACGCCAACTCCACCGACGAGCAGACCGGCGAGATGCAGGCGGAGTGGTTCATTGAGAAGTACCTGAAGGCGAACCCCGACAAGACTTACAAGATCGCGATGTGCAACGGCACCATGTCCACCCCCGGCGGCGCCGGCCGCCGCAACGGTGTTGTCTGGACGCTGGAGGAGAGCGGCTGCACCAACTACGAGATCGTGACCGAGCAGGACAACAACTATATCACCGAAACGGCCCAGGCCTGGGCAGAGGGCCTGATGACCTCTCACCCCGAAGTGGACGTGATCTTCTGCGGGAATGACGACATGGCCATGGGCGTGGCCAACGCCATCGACGCGGTGGGCCGTACCGGCGAGATCGTTCTGATGGGCACCGACGGCCACGACGTGGGCCTGTCGCTGATGCGGGAGGGCAAGATGTCCGCCACCGTCAGAATGAACGTGGAAGAGATCGGTAAGGGCATGGCGAATTCCATGATCGAATGCCTGAAGGGCACTCTGGAGGTCAACGAGAACAAGATGACCTACGGCGATGCTTCCAAGCTCTATACGCTGCTGGACGAGACCAACTATCAAAACTATAACGACTGATCAAATGCAGATTCGCTCTGGCCTTTGCCGGCTTCTGCCGGCAAAGGCCAGTTTAAAAAGGCGAGGACAAGGAGAACACTATGACCAATCAAGTTATCTTGTCTGTGGAAGGCGTATCCAAGAGCTTTTTGGGTACAAAAGCGTTGAACAAGGTTTCTCTGGAAGTCTGCGAAGGTGAGGTCCATGGCGTGATCGGCGAAAACGGCGCCGGGAAATCCACCTTAATGAACACCATTTTCGGCAGCCTGCAGCGGGATGAGGGCACCATCCGCTTCATGGGCGAGGAAGTTAACTTTAAGTACCCTGCTGATGCCTTAAAAGCGGGGATCTCCATGATCCACCAGGAAACGAGCCTGGTACAGCAGTTCACTGCATCGGAAAACATTTGGCTGGGCATGGAAGACCGCTTTGTGAAGAACGGCGTTCTGGATAACGGCGCCCGCGACGAGGCCACCAAGAAGCTGTTCGAGGAGTATGATCTGTCCATTCGCCACAACGCGGTGGTCAGCCAGATCTCCATGGCCGCCTGTCAGATGATCGAGGTCATCCGCGCCGTAGCGGGAAACGCCAAGCTGATCATCATGGATGAGCCTACCTCCTCCTTGTCGGAAAACGAGGTCGGCGTGCTGTTCCGCATCATCCGCAAGCTGACGAGCCAGGGCGTGGCCATCATCTATATCTCCCATAAAATCGAAGAAATTCAGGAAATCTGTGACAGAGTTTCTGTTTACCGTGACGGCAACTATATCGGCACGCGCCCCGTTGCCGACGTTGACCGCAATCAGATCGTCTCCATGGTCGTGGGACGGGAACTGACCAGCCTCTTCCCCAAGGCGGAGGCGGAGATCGGCGACACGGTTCTGGAAGTGAAGAACCTGACCCGCTACGGCAAATTCCGTGACGTTAGCTTTACCCTGCGTAAGGGCGAGATCCTGGGCTTTGCCGGTCTGGAAGGAGCGGGGCGCAGCGAGGTGGCCTCCTGTATCTTCGGGATCGACCAGGCGGATGAAGGCGAGATCCTGATCAACGGAAAAAAGGTCAGCATCAAATCGCCCTCCGAGGCCGTTGAACTGGGGATCGGCATGGTGACGGAGGACCGGCTGCGCCGGGGCATTATTGCCCAGATGTCCGTGAAGCACAATATGACCATGGCGCGGCTCAAGAAGTTCTGCGGAAAGGGGTTTGGCATCATCCGCGAGCGGGAAGAGACCGGCGCGGTGGATGAAATGATCAAAACCGTGCAGATCAAGGTCTCCGACCGAAACCAGCGCATCGACTCGCTGTCCGGCGGTAACCAGCAAAAGGTAATCATCGGGCGCTGGATCATGACCACCCCCCAGATCCTGATCCTGGATGAACCGACCCGGGGGATCGACGTTGGCTCCAAGAGCGAGATCCACCGCCTGATGAGCAGCTTCGTGCAGCAGGGGATGTCCATTATCCTGATCTCCTCCGAAATGCCGGAGGTTTTGGGCATGGCCGACCGCATCGTGGTCATGCGCGAAGGCAGAGCGGTGTTTACCTGCGACCGCGAAGAGGCCAACCAGGAGCTGCTTGGCAAGTATGTACTTGGATAAAGGGAGATAAAACCATGAAAGAAAAAAACAATGAAAAAGTGAAGGGCAGCTCCGGCGCCCAGGCGCAGGGGAAGAGGGCCCTGAAAGGCGAAGCGGTCGTTCGCTTCATGCTGGACAACAAGGCTTTGATCCTCCTGATCGTTTTGTTTGTCGCGCTTTCCATCGCTTCTCCGTACTTCCTGACGGTGCGCAACCTGCTGAATGTGGTTCGCCAGGCTTGCGGCCTGGCCATTATGGGCATCGGCTTCACACTGCTGTTAGGCTCCGGCAGCATGGACCTCTCCGTCGGTAACCTGATGGCGCTGATCGGCGTTTCCGCCGCTCTGCTGGATACGAGGCTCCATGCGCACCCCGTGCTGATCATTGTCATCTGCCTGGCGATCGGTATCGCGGGCCTGTGCTTCAACACCTTCCTGGTCCAAAAGTTCCAGCTGCCCGGGTTCATTCTCACGCTGGCCACCGGCTACATTTTTACCGGCATTATGTGGCTGATCTCCGGCGGCCAGTCCATCGCGGGCATCAGCGAATGGATGCGGTTCATCGGCCAGGGCACCCTGTTGGGGATCCCGTTCCAGATCTACCTGATGCTTCTTCTGGCCATCCTGTTCACCTTCCTGATCCGCAAGACCAAGTTTGGCCGCCATTCCCTGGCCATGGGCGGCAACGAGAACGCGGCCCGGGTGTGCGGCATCAACATCACCAAGGGCAAGTTCCTCATCGCCACCATTATGGGCGCCTGCGTGACCGTGGCGGCTCTGGTGACCACCGGCCGCGCGTCTTCCGCGCAGCTTTCCGCCGGCTCTGATACCGCGATGGACACCATCGCGGCCGTGGTCATCGGCGGCACGCCCATGAACGGCGGCGTGGCGAATGTCCCCGGCACGGTGATCGGATGCCTGCTGATCCAGTTGATCTCCAACGGGCTGAACCTGCTGGACGTCAACTCCAACTGGCATAAGATCGCGAAGGGCATCATCATTATCATCGCGGTGATCCTGGACGTTCAGGGCACCAAGATCATTGACCGCCTGCGCGTGAAGAGCCAGGAGAAAAACAAATAATTATTAGGAGTGAAAAACATGAGAGATGTTAAATCCCTGTTCCACATCAACTTCCCGACCTCTAACTGGGACGCCATGGTGGACTACTATGTGAATGTCTGCGGCTTTGACCAGGCGTTTGTCATCTACACGGCCGACATGAAGAAGATGTTTGGCCAGCCCATCGAGGAGGGGGATGACAAGCTCCCGCAGATCACCTATATCCGTGTCAGCCCCAACTCTTACATTGAGCTGGCAAACGCCGGCAAGGACAGAAGGACCATTTCCTGCGATCCCGCCTCCGCCTTCCACCACTTCTCGCTGCTGACCGACGATCTGGAGCGCACCTGCAGAAACATGGCGGCCAAGGGCCATCCTCTGTTCAACAATCCTCTGGACCCCACGCCCGTTTGCCTGGAGCCATTCTCGCCCCACAAGGGGGAGGACGGCGCTCTGATCGCGTGGATGCAGGACCCGGACGGTCACTTCATTGAGGTCATGCAGCTCTCCGGCAACACCATGCAGGAGAAGTTTGAGAGAGAAAATCCCATTGTGGACTAAGGAGAGACAACTATGAGAGAATTTAACAAGCTGTTCCATCTCGCCCTGCACGTGACCGACATGGAAAAGTCGGTGGAGTTCTACGAGAAGCTGGGGTTTGAGAAGGTCTTTTCCCTGGATCTGCCCGACGGCCGCGTCTGGCTGACCTATATCCGCGTCACGGAGCTGCAGTATCTGGAGCTGTTCCAGATCTATCCCGACCATCCCATGACGCCCAGAGATCATATCTCCCACGGGGAGAACGACTTCTTTGCCCACCTCTCCGTGCTGGTCCCCGACATTTATGAGACCGCGAAACACTGGGCGGCCAAGGGCGTCAACGTGGTGTACGCTCCCTTCAAGCCGGAAGCGATCCCCCTGGAGGACGACTCTGTGATCCGGGGCCGTTACGGCGCCGACAAAAACTACATCTGCTGGGTCGTCGATCCGGACGGAAACTGGATCGAAGTGATGGAGGAGCGGGAGGACAGCTGGCAGAAGGTATTTGAGGAAAAGAATCCGTTCTGAGGACAGGAGCAGATGAGTATGTTAAAAGCTGCAGTAATTGGCGCCGGCTTTATCGGCGCCGCCCATGTGGAGGCAATTCGCCGCCTTGGAAATGTAGAACTGGTCGCCCTTTGCGACGCGATGGGCGTGGAGGCCAAGGCCGCGCAGATGAACATCGGGAAAGCCTATTCCGATTATAAGCAAATGATGGATGAGCTGGAGCTGGATGTGATCCACATCTGCACCCCCAACCACACCCATTATGAGATCGCCAAGTGCGCCATTGAGCACGGGATCAACTTCATTTGTGAAAAACCCTTTACCACCACCGTGGAGCAGGCCGAGGAGCTGGTGGCGCTGGCCCGGGAGAAGGGCGTCAAGGGCATGGTCAACTTCCATAACCGGGTTTATCCCATGACCAACGAGATCCGCGAAATGGTCCGTGCAGGCGAGCTGGGCAGCCTTTTTTCCATTCACGGTGAGTATGTGCAGGACTGGCTCATGTACCAGACCGACTACTCCTGGCGTCTGGAGGGCAGCCAGGTGGGGGCCACCCGCGCGGTGGCGGACATCGGTTCACACTGGATGGATCTGGCCGAGTTTATCTCCGGCATGAAGATCAGCCGTGTTTGCGCCAAGTTCAGCACCGTCTATCCCGTGCGCAAGAAGCCCGCCGGCAAGGTGGAGACCTTTGCCTCTGCCGGCGCGGACGCCGCGTATGTGGACATTCCCATCAACACCGAGGATATTGCCGCCGTGCTGTTTGAGTTTGAGAACGGCGCCATTGGAAGCCTGATGGTGTCTCAGGTGTTTTCCGGGAAGAAAAACACCACGGTCCTGAACGTATCGGGCAGCAAAAAGTCCGCCGTATGGACCTCCGAGGCGCTGAACGACCTGTACATCGGCCACCGCGACCAGGCAAATGAGATCCTGACTAAGGACGCCGGCCTGATGCACCGCCACGCGGCCGCCAACGCCTCCTACCCCAGCGGCCACATCGAGGGGTTCCCCGACGCGTTCAAGAACGGCTTCCGCCAGTTCTATACCAGCCTGACCCAGGAAGGCGACTATGACTACGCCACGCTGGAGGACGGGCTGAGGGAGACGGTTCTTTGCGACGCGGTGTTCCAGAGCGCCCAACAGGGCGCCTGGGTCGATGTGCCGAAAGGAGGATGCGTATGAAGCTGGGATTTATCACCTCGATCCTGCAGGATTATACCTTTGAGCAGGTCATCGATTTTGCGGCTGAGCAGGGCTTTGCGTGTGTGGAGGTCGCCTGCTGGCCCCAGGGGAAGGCGGAGCGCCGCTATGCCGGGGTAAGCCATCTGGACGTTGCCGGCATGACGCCCGAAAAGGCCGCCGAGATCAACCGGCTGTGCCGGGAAAAGAACGTGGCCATTTCCTCTCTGGCCTTCTACCCCAACACCATGGACGGCGACCTGAACAAACGGCAGAGCGCCATCGATCACCTGTACACGGTCATCGACGCCTCCGCCATGCTGGGCGTGAATATGGTCACCACCTTCATCGGCCGAGATCAAAGCAAGACCGTGGAAGAGAATCTGGCGATCTTCCAAGAGGTCTGGACGCCTATCATCCGCAGAGCCGAGGAGAAGAAGGTCCGGATCGCCATTGAAAACTGCCCCATGCTGTTCGGCGCCGACCAGTGGCCCGGCGGGCAGAATCTGTTCACCACGCCTGTGCTGTGGAGAAAGATGTTTGAGATCATCGACAGCGACTACTTTGGCATCAACTATGACCCCTCCCATTTCGTGTGGCAGATGATGGACTACATCCAGCCCATCTACGAGTTCAAGGACAAGATCTTCCACGCCCACGTCAAGGACATCAAGCTCTACAAGGACAAGCTGGCGCAGTATGGCACCATGGCCTATCCCCTGGACTATATGTCCCCCAAGCTGCCTGGTTTGGGCGACGTGGATTGGGGCAAGTACATCTCCGCTCTGACGGACATCGGCTATACGGGCTATGTCGCCCTGGAGATCGAGGACAAAGCCTTTGAGGGCAGCGAGCGGGATGTACTGAACTCGCTGATCCTGTCCAAGCGGTACATGACCCAATTCGTCATTTGAGGTGGCGCCATGGAGGAAAGGATCGTACCCAGAAAATATGTGCTGTGTGAGGACGGGTTTGAAACGGTCATCGCCGATGGCCGGACGGTGGGCTTTCAGGTCAAGCTGCGCATCCCGGAGTACAGAGGGTTGCCCCTTGCGCTGGTGGGCGGAGTGAAGGTGGCGGTGGACGGGGTGGAGTATCCGCCCGAGTCCATGACCTTCACCTCGGAGGGATATACCTTTACGCGGGAGGAAATGGAGACCGTGACCGACGTGTATTGGCTGGTGGACCAGCCCCTGGTCGTGACGGTCCGCACGGACGCTCCTCCCGCACCCGGAGCGCACAAGGTCGCCGCCTATGCGGCCGTGCGGATCAGCTACATGCCTGTTGAACTGTACGCCGGGGAGGAAAAGACATTGACCCTGGACGAAGGGAGGGAACGCGATGGCGATTAAATTAGGCGCGTCCTCCTACAGCTACCAGGATGAATACGCGCTGGGCCTGATGACGCTGGAGGACACGATGGCGGCTCTGGCCGCCGCAGGCGGCACCGGCTATGAGGCGATCCTGGAGCAGATGGTTCCCGGCGGGAACTTCATGCACCTGTCCGACGAATTTGTGGGCAGATGGTTTGACGGCCTGGTCAAATATGGCCTGGAACCGACCTGCGCCGACATTTTTGACGATTTCAATCTGTACCGTGGCCGCACCCTGACCGAGCGGGAACAGCTGAACCAGATGAAGCACTATCTGTCTGTGGCCCAAAGGCTGGGCTTTCAGTCCGTCCGCGTGCTGTGCAATACGCCGCTGACGGTGCTGGAGAAAGCGATCCCCATGGCAGAAGACTACGGCGTCAAGCTTGGCCTGGAGATCCACGCCCCGCTGTCGATGAAGTCCCGTTGGGCCATCAACTGGATGGAGATGATTGACCGCGCCAACACCAAGTATGCCGGCATCATCCCTGATTTCGGGATCTTCGGCCTGCGGCCCCTGACGCTGAACGTGGACAAGGCCATTCGCGCCGGCGCGGACCCCGAGCTGTGTCACTTCATCGTGGAGGAGTACAAAAAGAACGCCAAGAAGCGGGCCGAGTCCAACCAGATCCTGGAGCACGCCTCGCCCGAGGAGATGATGCACCGGGGCGCCGAAGGGTCCGTGGAGCTGGAGGAAAAGGTGCGCGAGATGGGCGGCGGCCCTCTGGAGCTGGAGCTGGTCAACGCCCGGCTGTCCTATGACAACCCCCTGTGGCTGGTGGAGTACATGGACAAGATCGTCCATATCCACGCCAAGTTCTACGAGATGGTCCCCGATGGCAGCGGCGGCTATACCGATCCCAATATCGACACCGAGACGGTGGTCCGGGTCCTGCGGGACAATGGCTACGACGGGTATCTTTCCAGCGAATACGAGGGGCAGGGCTTTTTTCGCGACCCCGGTTTCCCGGAGTACCCCGACGGGCCGGAACAGATCAGGCGGCATCATATCATGATCCGCAAAGTACTGAGCGAGCCTTATGTGGGCAAGCTGAGATCCTATGGAAGATAACAAACGGAGGTAATCTTAATGGAAAGCAAAGTATATTCTCAGGTTTATTCTATTTTGAAGACATCCAGGGAAGGCGTTCTGGACGCGATCAAGGGCCTGGCGGAGATCGGCTTTGACGGCATCGAGGCCATGGGTACCAACACCGGCAATCTGAGCAAGGCCGATTTCCACAAGTTCATCGATGATCTGGGCATCAAGATCATCTCCTTCCACAGCCTGCGCGACGACGATGACCGCGCGTTCGCCCAGGAGTTTGGCGCGCAGTTTACCGACGTCCGCCCGCTGGACCACCTGGTCACCGTGGATGACTGCAAGAAAAGCGCCGAGATGATGACCCAGACCTGCGAGCATCTGCGCAAGTTCGGCCTGACCGGCATCGTCCATAACCATGCGTCCGAGTTCCGCAAGGTGGCCGACGATCCCCAGCATACTCTGTACGACCTGCTGCTGGAGTACACCGATCCCGAGCTGGTGAAATTCGAGCTGGATGTGGGCTGGGCGGCCCGGGCCGGTGTCAATGTGGGCGACCTGATCCGCAAGTACGCCGGCCGGTTCCCCGTCCTTCACGTGAAGGAGTGCGACGCTGTGGCGACCTGCGATGACGATCTGGACCACTTCCCCAAGAAGGTCATGGAAATGATGAAGGTGGAGACCGCTTCCGCCGACAACAAGAAGGTGGTCAAGGGCGCCCCTGTGTTCTCCCCCGCGCAGATCGAGATCCTGTGCAACTCCCGCTCCTGGAACGCCGAGCTGGGCAAGGGGATCATCGACTGGCAGGACGTAAAGGCGGCCGCGGAAGCTCAGCCCGGCGGCTGCGCGGCCTATATCAGCGAGCGCGAATTCTTTGGCTTCTACGGTCAGGAAGGGGACCCCATGGAGTTTGCAAAGCGCGACTACGAGTTCCTCCGCTCTCTCTAAGATATCAAGAAAAATGGCCTTCTCAAAAGAGAAGGCCATTTTTCTACGGGACGGTGTGGGAACGGAGCCTTATACCGCCTGGTCCTTGGCGATCAGGGCCTGCATGGCCGCTTCGCCCTCCCGGCTCATAGGCTGATAGCAGCCCAGCAGCTTGGCGTAGTAAGTGGTTTGCGCCATCTCCTCGGTGTAGACCGCTGCGGCCATAGCGGCCTTGATGTTCTTGCCGCAGGTGAACATGCCGTGGTTTTTCAGAAGCACGGAGCGGCCCTTGCTGCCCAGCGTCTCCACCACCGCGCCAGCCAGATCGTTGGTGCCGGGCATTGTGAAGGGGACCACCTGGACGGGGGTAAACTCGGCCTGGGGAGGCGTGATGGGACGCATGGGCTCGTCGGTCATGGCCATAATGGTGCAAAACATTCCGTGGGTATGGACCGTGGCGTTGATCTCCGGCCTGGCCTGGAGCACGGCCGTGTGCATGGGGGTCTCGGAGGAGGGCTTGAACTTTCCGTCCAGCCATTTGCCCTCGGGGGAGACGATCGCGATATCCTCCTCGGTCATGGTGGAGTAGGAAATCCCGCTGGGGGTGATGGCGATCATACCGGTCTCGGGGTCGCGGACGGCGATATTGCCGGAAGTGCCGTGGATCAGGCCCAGCTCCACAGCCTCTTTGATCGCGGTCAAAACCTGATGGCGGATCTCATAATGTTCCATTTGGCATACGCTCCTTCTTCCAGATTGATAAGACAAACATACTGATTCTCGGGGGAAATAGCAAATTCCGTTTTTCCGCATGAAAACGGAAAAACGGAATGGGATTCAGGAGAAGTGTTTTTGCAGCATCGTTTCATATGCCATCTGGTTGATAGCCCCGAAGTCCGCCGGGGTCAGGTGGGGAGAAATGGTGACGGCAGGTACAGCCAGACTGCGGAAGCCGGTCATATCCACGGTGGAGATCAGAAAATCGCAGTCGGTGTGCTCCAGAGCGCCGCGGTCGTAGACGGGGAAGGGGCCTTGAAGCCTCAGCCGCCCGGCAAAGTGCTGGGAGAGGCGCTCGCACAAATAGACGCTCAGACTGTCGGGGAGATGGCACACCACCAGCGCCACGGGTTGGATCTCCGGGTGCCGGGTGATGAACCGGTTTTTCGCCGCGATCAGGCTGGGCAGCAGGGTCAGCGGGTCCACAGCGGTGTTGGGCAGGTCCAAAAGCTGCAGGGCCTGCTGCGTCAAAAAGCGGGAGAGCTGGGCCAGGTCCGGGTTCGCCGACTCCAGCTCCAGCAGCAGGTCCTGGCTGTCGAACCGGGGGAAGGCCATGCGGTTGGTGCAGTCGCAGATAAAATTGCGAAAGGCGTTAAAAAACCGTTCCGAATCCAAAAAAGGAGCGGGAAATTCTTTGGCGGCGGCGCCGATGGCCTGATGCATCACGGCTTCCATGGCCTGGCTTGGCTGGCGCTGAAGCTTGGCCAGGGTGTCCTGGAGCCAGAACAGCTCGGACAGGGGCAGCGGGATCTCATACTTCCCGGAAAACAACTGGGCGACATCCTGCATGACGGCCTGCAGAGGAGGGGCGACGTCGGGACAGATCTGGGGCAGCCTTCCGGTGCGGAAGGAGCTGACCCAGGCGGCCAGGGCAAAATAGATGAAGCTGAAATCATCCAGAAGGATCTTGTGGCGGACCAGAAGATGACGGAGATCGGAGCGAAGCACCGACAACTGCTCCAGATTCAACGTGCCGCCTGCGGATATAATGCCGGATCGGGAGTTAAAGTCGATGTTTTCGCTGTAAAGCCGCAAAAAGGCGATGCGGATCTCAGGCTCCTCCTGGACCAGAAACAAGGTGTCCCGGTGGCGGAGAAATTGAAGCCGGTCCGTGATCCAGCTGCTTTGCAACGCCCGGATGTCGTTTTCCAGGGTGGTGCGGCTGATATACATTTCGTCCTCCAAAAGATCCAGGCGGAGAGGGGCCTCGCTCCACAGCAGCCGCAGCAGCAGGTACTGGGTGCGGTCCTCCCGGGTCAGCAGCGCCACGTTGCGGGAGATGTAATTGTGGAAGCGGTCCCGGTCGGCGATCTCCAACCGGTAACCTTTGCCGCGGTAGGCGGTGATCACGGCAACGGTGGGGTCGATGCAGCGGTTGATCTCCACGATATCGCTTCGCACCGTGCGGGCGGAGACGTTCAGCCGCTCGGCCAGGGCCTGCCCTGTCATGTATATCTGGTTGCCGTTGAGAAAGCGGAGGATCCTCCGCTGCCGGTCCCGCAAGATGACATTGTCCAAGGCGATCCCTCCGTTCCTTTTTGTCCATCTTACTATATCCGGGCCGGAGTGTCAATGAAGGGGCAGCAAAGAGCAGCCATATTTTCCGCTTTGCATAGGAAAAGGTCGGCCTTTTCTTTCCAAAAGAAATCCAGTACACTAGGAGAAAAAGAGGGGTGATACTTTGGAATATCTGCTGGGCATGGATATCGGAACGACCAATCAAAAGGCTCTGCTGGTCGCGGCGTCCGGCGAGATCGTGGCTTCTGCCTCCCGGAAAAATCAGCTGATCCATCCCGGACCCAACATGGTGGAGCAGGACCCGGACCAGTGGTGGAGGAACACCGTGGAGATCCTGCAGGAGCTGGCCCGCTCCGTCGGGCAGGAGCAGCTGCGGCGTGTCCGGGCCGTCTGCGTCAGCAGCCAGACGGTCACCCTGCTGCCGGTGGACCGGGACGGGAATGCGCTGATGAACGCACTGATCTGGATGGACGGAAGGAGCGGCGATGAGCTGGGGCAGGTGCTGGACCGGGTCGGCAGGGAAGCGTTCATCTCCATTGTGGGCGGCCGGCCCGATGTGGTGTTTCTGCCGGGAAAGCTGCGCTGGTTTGCGAAGAATAAGCCCCGGCTGCTGGAGAAGACGAAATGGTTCCTGCAGGCAAACGGCTATGTCAACTTGAAGCTGACCGGCAGGGCGTCGCTGGATCTGGACCAGGCAAGCCGCACGCAGTGTTACGACCTGGCCGGGCGGTGCTGGTCACGGACCATCGGAAACGCCATCGGGGTGGAGCTGGACGAGCTGCTGCCCAAGCCCTCCGCGGTCACCGACATCATCGGCCATGTGACCGAGGACGCGGCGGCGCTTACGGGCCTGGCCGCCGGTACGCCCGTGGTGGCAGGCTGCTGTGACGCCATGGCGTCGCTGTGTGCCATCGGCATCAAAAAGCCGGGGCAGGCAGGGGAATCCTCGGGGACTTCTTCGCTGGTCTTTGTCGGTGCGTCCAGCCCCAGCGCGACGAATGTTCCGGTGGTGGCCCGCCCCTGCCCGGTCAAAGGCGTGCCGTATGTGTTTGACGCGCCCATCAACGCCACCGGCGGGGCGATCAAGTGGTTCCTGGACAATATGGCCGGGGAACAGCTGCTGCAGGAAAGGCAGGCAGGCGGCGATGTGTATGCGCGGATGAATGAGATGGCCGCGCGCTCTGCGCCGGGGGCCAATGGCCTGCTGTTCCTGCCCTATCTGCACGGCGAGCGGGCGCCCCTGTGGAACTCCGCCGCCCGGGGGATGCTGATCGGTTTGACCACGGATACCACCCAGGAGGATATGGCCCGCGCTGTCTTCGAGGGCACCGCGTTCGCGCTGCGCCATGTGGTGGAAACCATCCGGGAGACCGGAACAGAGGTCTCCTCGCTGCGGATCACGGGGGGCGGCGCCCGGAGCGTTGAGTGGGCGCGCATCAAGGCCGATGTGCTGCAGCTTCCCGTGGAGCTGATGGACGGCGTGTCAGGCGATGTGCCTCTGGGCGATGCGCTGATCGCCGGTCAGGCCGTGGGCCTGGGAGAGCTGTCGGACCGGGTGCTGAAGCCGGTGCGTGTCCTGGAGCCGGACCTGAAGGCACGCCCGGTCTATGACGAGATGTACGGTCTTTTCCGCTCGGTCTATGAAAAATTAGTGCCGGAGCAGAAACGGCTGGAAGAATTCAAGCGAAGGTAACGAGCCGCTCGCCGCCCGGCGCGCGGAACAGGAAAGGAGCTGCATATGGACCGTTTTTTTGCGGGAAGCGACATCATCTTTGGCCGGGAGAGCCTGCTGGCCCTGCCTAACATCTGGAAGGAGTTCGGAGCCAAGCGTGCGCTGGTCGTTTCAGACCGGGGGGTCTGCGCCGCGGGCATTCCCCAGAAGGTCATCTCCGTGATGGAGGAGGGGGGACTGGTCACCGACCTGTACAGCGACGTACAGCCCAACCCCACCAACGAAAATGTGATGGAAGCGGCGGAGCGGGCCAAGGCGTTTGCGCCCGACCTGTTGGTCGCGGTGGGAGGCGGCAGCAGCATCGACTTAGCGAAGGCGGTCAGCCTGCTGATGACCAACGAAGGTCCCATCGAGCGTTACGCAGGGATCGGAAAGGTGCCGAAGAAGGGACTGCCCCTCGTTGCGGTGCCCACCACCTCCGGCACCTCCAGCGAGATCACCAATGTGTGCGCCCTGATCGACACGAAAAAGGTGGTCAAGTATGTGATCATCGACAATAAGATCACGCCGGACCGGGTGATCGCCGACCCCTGCCTGACTATGACGGTGCCGCCGTCTGTCACGGCGGCAACAGGAATGGACGCCATCACCCACGCCATTGAGAGCTACGTCTCCAACATGGCCTCGCCCTTGACGGCCTATCATTCCCTGACCGGCCTGCGGATCTTGTATGAGAATCTGCCCAAGGCCTACGAAAACGGGGCCGACGCCGAGGCCAGGGAGCAGATGATGCTGGGCTGTCTGATCACCGGGTTTGGCTTCTCCAACGCGAATCTGGGCCTGGTCCACGGGATCGCCCATACCCTCAGCGCGCACTTCGGCCTGGCTCATGGCGCGGCCAACGCCGCCGTTTTGCCCTATGTCATCGCATATAATGCGCCGGCCTGCCCGGAAAAGATGACCGATATGGCCCGCCAGCTCGGCCTGCCGCTGACCGGGGACCGGAACGGGGACCTGTATGCGTTGGCGGAGGCGGTGAAGGCTCTCAACACCCGGCTGAACATCCGGACCCTGTCTCAGAGCGGGATCCGGGAGGCTGACCTCCCGATGCTGGCAAAGGATGTGCTGGCGGAGCCGGTGCTGGGCTTCAATCCTCGCCAAGGCATTACGGAAGCGGACGTGCTGCATATCTTAAAGGAAGCGTTCTGATGGGGAAGTGGAAGGTAAAAGCCGCCGTGGTGCTGATGTCCCTGTGTCAGGGGCTGCAGTACACGGTGAGTCCGGTGCTGAACCAGATCAGCCGCCATTACCGCTCGGTCCCCACCAGCATGATCCAGACCCTTGTAACAGCGCCGGCGCTGGCGTCCATGGTCATGGCGCTGATCTCCGGCTGGCTGGTCACCAAGATCAGCAAGAAAACGCTGGTGCTCAGCGGCAGCTTCCTCATGGGCGCGATGGGGCTGCTGCCCTTGCTGAGCGACCACTTCTGGGTGCTGTTTGCCTCCCGGATTATGCTGGGCGTCGGCATGGGACTGCTTATGGCGCTGAGTACGGCAGTGATCGCGGAGCATTTTGAAGGCGGGGAACGCTCGGCGACCATGGGCATCCAGGGCGCCAGCGTGGGTGTGGGCGTGCTCCTGGCGTCCAGCTTGGCGGGGATGGTGGGGAAGGCGGATTTCCATGCCGTCTACTTCATCCACCTGCTTGCGTTCGCGGAGATGATCGGTCTGGCGCTCTTTTTGCCGGAGACCGGCAAAACGCGGCTTCAGACCGATGAGAAGCTGAAGATCAACGGACGGGTCCTGGCGCTCTGTGCGCTGACCTTCCTGGAGGCCATGTTCTTTAGCGCCTTCACTACAAATATAGCCTTGCACCTGGTGGGGGATGCGGGGGCGGTGACCGCCCGCGCGGGACGGCTGACGGCTGTGTTCTCCGCCACCCAGATCGTGGCCGGGATGGCCCTGGGCTTCGTCAGCGCCAGGACAAAGAGATTTACCCTGTCTCTGGGTGTACTTCTGTGCGCGTTGGGGAGTCTGATGCTGATGCTGTCCGCCACCGAACCGGTGCCGCTGGTGCTGGGAGCGGTGCTTTTCGGGATCTCGCAGGGACTGTTTGTACCGCACGCGATGTTTGAGGTGTCGGAGATGGTCAGCTCCGCGTCGGTGGCGCTGGCCTCCGCATGCTTGACCGTGGCGATCAATGTCGGGCAGCTGGTCTCTCCCGCGGCGCTGAATTTTACGGCGTCCTCTGTCCTGGGCCGCGCCGGTACCCGGGGCGTATTTGAAAGCGTGGCCATCGGCGGGGCCGCGGCTGCGCTGATCTCCGCCGCACTTCCCTTTATTCAAACTGTTCATAAGGAGGAAAAAACATGAAAAAGAAACTGGCTCTGTGTACGCCGATCCCTGCCAAGGAGATGGAACAGATCGAGACCTACTGCGACGTGACCGTCTGCGGCGAATTGAAGCACGGGAAAGGAAATGTGGAGGAGGCGCAGCTGCGCGAGGAGTGCATGGGCGCTGAACTGGTGGTGCTGGGCGATGAGGCCGCCGGGGCGGATACGATCCGCGCCTGGGCCGAAAGCGGCATGAAGTTCATCGGCGTTGCCAAGGGCACCCCGGTCACGGTGGACTTTGAGGCGCTGAAGGAAGTGGGCCTTTCCCTTTCCTACACCCCCGGCAGAAACGCGGTGACGGTGGCGGAGTACTGCTTCGGCCTGATGATCGCCGTCACGCGCAATATCGCCGCCAGCAGCACCGGCTTACACTGCGGCGAGCACGTGGGCGAGTGCGTGGAGGATATTTACAAGGTTCCCAAGGTGCGCAACGTCATTTGGGGACCGTTGGATGAGAAGCACCCCTTTACCGATTACGGGATCGGCTTTGAACTGTATGGCAAGACCCTGGGGGTTGCGGGCTACGGCGCCATCGGCAGACAGGTGGCAAAGCGGGCGCTGGCCTTCGGCATGAGGGTTCTGTCCTATGACCCGTACTATCCCGCGGACCAGATGCGGGAGCAGGGGGTGGAGCCTGCCTCTCTGGAGCAAATGCTTTCCGAGAGCGACATCGTCAGCATCCACCTGCCGGTGATGCCCGCCACCGAGGGGATCGTGGACAAGACCTGGTTTGACCGGATGAAGCCCACCGCTTACTTTATCAACACCGCCCGCGCGGCCGTGGTCGATCAGAGAGCCTTGGTGGAGGCTTTGGAGAACCATACCATCAAGGGCGCCGCCATCGATGTGTTCTGGCAGGAGCCTATTCCGGCCAACCACCCCCTGCTGAAGATGCGGAATGTGTTGTTGACGCCCCATATGGCGGGTTTGACGACCGATGTTGACGGCTGGTCCGGTGCCATTATGGCGGAAGATGTGCTGGCTTACCTGCAGGGTAAGCCCCGCACCCATCTGTGGAAGCTGTAAAGGAGAGGTAAATGGAAAAACAAAGTATGTGGAGCGGGGTGGAGCAATTCCCTCATTTGTTTGCCCCACTGCGGATCGGTACGCTCCGCCTGAAAAACCGGATGATCGCCGCCCCCACCAGCCCCAGCATGATCAGCACCGAGGGACATTTTACGCCGGCCATGATCGCCTACCTGGAGGAGAAAGCGAAGGGCGGCGCGGCGGTGGTGACCTACGGCGAGGGTATTGTCCACTCGGCCACAGGCAAATCGCACAACAAGCAGCTCCAATTAGACGCGTTTGGCGTGAAGCAGGGGCTGGCGGAGGCCGCCCGCGCCATTCATAACGGCGGCGCCTATGCCAACATTCAGCTCTCCCACGGCGGAAAATACGGAGGACTGGCAAGCGTGGGCGGCGACCAGGGCCGCTGCGCGGTCGCTTACGGTCCCAGCGCCGAAGAGACGCCGGTCGGCAGCGTCAAAGAAATGCCCCGGGAGCTGATCCTGGAGATCGTGGATTCTTACGGGAAAGCCGCGAAGCTCTGCAAGGACTGCGGCTTTGACATGGTCCAGGTCCATGCCGCCCATGGCTGGCTGTTCTCCCAGTTCCTCTCGCCGAAGCAGAACAGAAGGACAGACGAGTTCGGCGGTCCGCTGGAAAACAGGGCCAGGTTTCTGCTGATGGCTCTGGACGCGGTCCGCAAGGCGGTGGGTCCGGGATTCCCCATTGAGATCCGCTTGTCCGGGGACGACCTGAGCAGCAACGGCATGAGCGCGCAGGAATGTATGGCGGTGGCCAAGCTGATCGACGGCAAGGTGGACCTGATCAACGTTTCCTGCGGCGATCACGAGGACCCCGCGCTCTTTTGCCGCACGCATCCCTCCTTCTTCTATCCCCACGGCGTCAACGTGCCCTTTGCCAAAGCGATCCGCCAGGCGGTCAAGACCCCGGTGGCCTGCGTCGGCGCGCTCAACGATCCGGCGCAGATGGACCGGATCATCGCGGACGGGGAAGCTGACTGCGTCGAGCTGGGGCGGGCGCTGCTGGCAGACCCCTATCTTCCCCAAAAGGCCGCCCTTGGCCGGGCGGCGGACATTACGCCCTGCATCCGGTGCTTTGAATGCTTTGCCGAGACCGGAAAGAGCGAAACGGTAAAGTGTACCGTCAATCCGCGGATGGGAGAGCAGCTCCGGGTATGCGAGCGGCTGCCTGCCGCGCAGACGCGCAAAAAAGTGCTGGTCGTGGGGGGCGGACCCGCCGGGATGGAGGCCGCGCTGACCGCCGCCGCCCGTGGCCACGAGGTGGTTTTGGCGGAGAAGTCCGACAGGCTGGGCGGCAACCTGGTGGCGGCCTCTGCGGCGTACTTTAAAGAAGACCTGCGCCAGTTCCTGGAGGTCATGCGCAGCCGCGTGGCGGCGTCTGATGTGCAGGTGATGCGGAACACCACGGTAGACGGCGAGTTTGTCCGCCGGATGGCTCCTGACGCCCTGGTGGTGGCGGTGGGCGCCGAGGCGGTTCGCCCCCCGATCCCCGGTCTGGACAAGCCCCTGGTCAAGATGGCGGTCGAGGCGGAACTGAAGCCCCAGAGCTTGGGCGACAAGGTCGTGATCATAGGCGGCGGGCTGGTGGGCTGCGAACTGGCCATTTCCCTGAAGCACGAGGGAAAACAGGTCGCCGTGGTGGAGATGCGAGATACGGTCGCGGCGGATGTGAACTCGTTTTACCGCGGCGGTCTGATGCCTCAACTGGAGGCGGCGGCTGAACTCTATACCGGCGCCACGGTCTGCTCCATTTCCGACCAGGGCGTTGTGGTGAGTCTGCAGGGGCAGGAGCGGACTATTTTGGCGGACAGCGTGGTCTGCGCCGCAGGGTTCCGCGCGCCTTACGCCCTGGTGGACGAGCTGTGCGCCCTGGTCCCGGAAAGCTATGTAGTGGGCGATTGCGGCAAGGTCGGGCAGATCTATCAGGCGATGAATCAGGGCTATTTCAGCGCCAGAAGGATCTGACGCTGCCCGCGTTCCGGCGCGGGCCGTCTGCGCAGAGCATAAAAGGGTTCCATCCCGTTGGGTCTGGTGCTATAATAACGACGGCCGCCGTATCAAGCACGGCGATCCGACAGCTCGAACGAGAAAGGAACTGGTATCATGTGGTTTTGGCTTGCGCTGGGTTCCGCGGTATTTGCCGCGCTGACCTCCATTTTGGCGAAGGTGGGGATCGAGGGGGTCAATTCGAACCTCGCCACCGCACTGCGCACTGTGGTGGTGCTGGTCATGGCGTGGGGGATGGTGTTCCTCACCGACGCCCAAAAGGGGATCTCACAGATCAGCCAGAAAAGCTGGCTGTTCCTGATCTTGTCCGGTCTGGCCACCGGGGCGTCGTGGCTGTGCTATTATAAGGCGCTGCAGATCGGCGAGGCGTCCAAAGTCGTTCCCATTGACAAGCTGAGCGTGGTGATCACGCTGGTGCTGGCCTTTGTGTTCCTGCACGAGAAGGTCACGGTAAAGTCGGCGGTGGGGTGCCTCCTGATCGGGGCCGGGACGCTGCTGATGGTGCTGTGAGCGGGGAAGCGGTTCGCCCTGGGGGCATGTTTGGCGCGGCAGACGACGCGAAGCGGCGGTGGCAGGATTGCCATCCGCCGTTTTTTTGCGCCGCAAAAGGCGAATTGTGAGAATTACCAAAAAAGGGCAAAAACTTTGTGCACAATGCGGGATAAAAAAAGAAAGTATTTTTGAATTTGTAACTGATTTTGTAACCGGACTGTGCTATAATGGGTTATCACCAAAAAGTGGGCGGAATAGCTCCACAGAACTAGGCAGTTCGACGGAACACAGCAAAACAGGGAAGGCAAAGGGTACAACTAATTTTAGGGAGTGATCAAGGCATGAAAAGTAAAACCTGGAAGAGACTTTTGGCGTGTGTTTTGGCGCTGGTGATGGTGGTGGGCATGCTGCCCATCTCCGCGCTGGCAGCCTGGGTGGACGATGTGCCCCTGGCCGCCGCCCCCGCCGGGGAGGAGGTGCAAGTGGCCGCGCCGGAGGCCGGGACAAGCCGCGACAGCGCGCAGACCCTGGCAGGGGAGACCTATACCCCGGAAGTCGCCAAAGCGGAGGGTAAAGAGGTCCATTACCTGGCCTTTGACGCCGCTGGGTTTACCAACGGCACCACCGCTACAGCGCTGACGATCCAGAACGCTTCCGGTGTGGCCATTTCTACTGCCCCGGCTACCGGGACCGGTTACCGCATTGTCTGCGGCAACCAGATCATGAGCGCGATCTACACCTCCGGGTCGGAAAAGGTGACCTTCCGTTCCGCAAACAACAATATTCCCGCCAGCGGCACTGGATATCAGTTCAAGCTGCTTGCGGGAGCGAACGGCGGCTATAAGATCCAAAGCCAGAATAACACTGCGTATTATCTGACCCATGGGATCAAAGAAAATGTTACCCTGGGGGCCAACCCCGCGTTTAACGCTTATATTTTGAATACCACCGGAGAAGAGTTTTTCATTACTCCCGTAACGGATGGCTCGGACGGGTCTTACCATGTTTGGTATGCCGTCGAGCCGCAGCAGACTCCCTACACTCCGGACAAGGCGGAGGCGGACGGGCTTGACGTGCATTACTTCGCCAAATATACCAACGGCTGGACGATCCAGGATGAGGCCGCGACGGTCACCGTGAAAAACGGCGATACGGCAGTGACCGGTGAGTTGTCCGCCGATGCGCAGTATCAAATTTACGACGGGAGCGTGGTTTTGAACGCGCCGTATACCAATGCTGGCGCTGGCGTCACCAATGTGACCGCGCAAGGCATCTCCACGGACTTTGACTTTGTCCCCGTGGAAAACTCCAACGGAGCCTATCAGATCAAGCCGCACAGCAGCGAGCTGTATTTGACGCATACCGTGGTGGACTTTAACCTGAGCAACAAGGCTTGGAAGGGAATCCAGCTTGCCGGGGTGGGAGAGACCTTCTATATCACCCCCGCCAACGACCCCAACGACGGTACCTATTATATTTGGTATACCACCGAGCGGGTGACTCCGCCCGAACCCGAGGAGACCATTGAGCACCATCAGCCCACCGAGGGGATGGTGCAGTATTACCTGAAGAAGGAGGGCGGCTGGGTCGGCAGCACCACGGCTTCCGACGTCAAGCTTGCTACAAACAACGGGGCTGATCAGTGTTCTGCGGAGGACATTGACAGCGGTATCTATGGTATTTGGAGCCTCACCCATTGGATGCATGTTGCTGACAGCACTGTCAACTATTGCACTACGTGGGGCGGTCACAACGATCAGCACAGCTTCCGCTTTGCCTATGATGCGACAGCAAAGGGCTACACCATTCAAAGTCAAAGTACCGGAAAATACCTGCGGGCGGAGCGTGGGACCCTCTCCATGGGCGATGCCGGCACGATCTTCTATATTGATAAGGTAAGCGGCACGAATTTCTATCATGTTTGGTGGGAGAGCGAGATCCGTCCCGGCGAGGCCATCAGCGGGATGTTCGACGCCGCCCCGGACAACACCTGGGTGTTCACCGGCGGCGAGGACGTGGCCGGCGGCTGGGCCCAGACCGGGGGCCAGCGCAACTTCATGGGCCACTTTGAGGAGTATGTCCGCTGGACCTATGCTCAAAGCGGCTATCGGGATAGCACGACCAAGGAGCGCTATACCGTCAACACCGCCTACGCCGGTTTGACCCTGGCGGACATTGTCGGCTATTGGAACAAGTACGTGGCGAAGTACGATCCCCGGGCCGCAGTCTACATGGTGGGCGCGGAGGATAAGGACGACGCCAGTTTCAGCGAGCACCTGACCGCCTTTATCAACAGCGCCATCGCCCTGCGGGAGGACAACGGCTTTGCTGTTATCATAAAGTCCTATGACAGCAGCCTGTCCGCCCTGAACACCGCCGTGGACACGGCGGTGGACGGCCTCAAGAGCGATACGGCCAAGTTCAACCGCGTGGTGGTGGTGAACACCGCCCTCACTGACGCGCAGTTGGCCGACGACGGCCACCCCAACGCTGCGGGCCATCTGGAGCTGAGCAAGCAGCTGGTGATGGCGGCCTGCTCCAACGGCAGCACCGGCGGGAACTATCCCGGCGGCATTGGGATCAAGAGCTTCCAAACGGCAGACGCGCCTGAGACCTATGATACCGAAAAGGTGCCCACCGTTAGTGCGACAGAGGGCACGATGACCATTACCCTGGCTGGGGTGGACGCTTTCCACTATGAGCTGCGGCTGAACAACGGCGTGACCATCTCCGGCACCGGCGCGGACGGCTCCGCCACCGTGACTGATGTGCCTGAGAACGTGGGCTACACTCTGGTCACCCGCTCCACCGACGGCGCGACCCAGTACAAGACTGTAACGACGGTGGAAGCAGAGCTGAGCACGCTTCAGCGGACGCTCGTGGACAAGGTGAACGACAAGACTACGCCGTTGACCTGGCTGTTTATGGGCGACTCCATCACCCACGCCTGCCACTGGCTGGGCGGCTATGATTCTGTGGCCCAGCTGACAGAGGACTTCCTGGGTACCATTGGCCGGGACAAGGATGTGGTCATCAACACCGCCGTGTCCAGCGCCACCACCACCAGCACGCTGGACAACATCCAGTACCGCCTGAACCAGTTCCCCGCCCCCGATGTGGCGTCCATCATGCTGGGCACCAACGACTGCGGCGGAATTGACGCGGCGACTACCTATAAGACGAATCTGAACAGCATCATTACCGCCATTCGAGCGAAAAATCCGAATGCGATCATCATTTTGCGCTCTCCCACCGGGAACTGGACGCCCCGCGCAGTGGGACCTTACTGCGAGGCGATGAAGGAAGTGGCGGAGGAGCAGAACTGCATCTACATCGACCAGTACACCGAGACCCAGGGGATGCTGGACACCTACAGCAGCTGGATCCGGAACAACACCGCAAACTTCCCGAATCAGGTGTATTACGGAAATAACCTCCATCCCGGCGCGAAGGCCCAGCTGGACATGGCCAAGATGCTCTTCAAGGGGATCGGCCTGTGGGATGAGGATAACCCCATTTCCAATCTTGATTATGTCCTGACCACCGCTGAGACTGACCCCACCAGTGTCCGCGGCGCGCTGACGCATGAGACGGGAACTTTGACCCTGAACGTCGGCGCCCTGGGCGGCGGTCTGGGGGAGATCACCCTCACCGCCACCAACGCGGCGGGCCAGAGCTGGAGCGTCACCGCCAAGGCGGGGACGGATCCCGCGTTGACCCTGCCTGACGGCACCTACACCGTGACCGCCTCCGGCATCAAGACCAGCGAGGCCAAGACGGTGACCTTTGCGTCGGCGGAGGTGAAGGTCGGCCAGAGCGCGCCGCCCATTGAGATCGAGACCAGTGGCTATCCCGAACCCGACGCGAGCAAGGTGCAGAACTATCTGGACTTTGGCGCTACTTGGGTCAGCGTGACCGCTCCCGCCGCTTTGGAGCTGCATGGCGTCTCCGGTAGCACCTTTACCAAAGACACCGACGGCATTGATTCCGGCGTGTACGGGATCTTGGATTCCACCCCCGGCGACGGGGGCGCTGCCCGCTGGATGCACGTGGACGGCAACGTGACCAACCAGTGCAGCGGTGAGCCGAATACTCATGTTGCTGCCCACAGCTTTACCTTTACCTACAATGCCGAGAAAAAGGCGTATACCATCCAGAGCGTCAGCACCGGCAAGTACCTGACCCAGACCCGCAGCGGCAGCCAGTTCGCGGTGAACGACACGCCCACCTGGTTCTATGTCTCTCCGGTTGACCCGGAAAACAACGACGGCACGTATTACATCTGGTGGGAGACCGAGCCGCAGTTGGGCGGCGCCATCAGCGAGATGTTCAACGCCGAGCCGGGCAACACCTGGGTGTTTACCGGCGGTGTGGATGTGGCGGGCCAGTTTGACCAGACCCGGGGCAGACGGAACTTCGCGGGCCACTTTGAGGAGCACGCCCGCTGGAATACAAGGAACAATTTGGTCGGCGACGAGAACGCCGTGGGCGGCTTCAGCCCCTCCAGACAACGCTATGTGATCAACACCGCCTACAAGGGCCTGGATTTGCATACAGTCGTCAGCGAGGACGGCTGGGCCGAGCGGGTGACGGCCTTCGCCCCCCGGGCCGTGACCTACATGGTGGGCGAGGAGGACAAGGATTCCGCGTCCTTTGAAACCGACCTGGCCGCCTTCATCGACAAGGCCACCGCCCTGCGGAACGGAAACGGCTTTGCCGTCATCATGAAGTCCTACGACAGCGCTTTGGCCGACCTGAACGCCAAGGTGGACGGCGTGGTAGAAGAGTATCGAACCACCGCGGCCCGGAAGTACAGCCACATCGTTGTGGTGGACGCACCCACCCTGACCACGGCTCAGATGACCGCCGACGGTCACCCCAACGCTGACGGCCACATAGAGCTGGGCCGCAATCTGGCGGTGGCGGTGGGCGGCTCGGCCAATAACTTCCCCAGCAACGCCCAAAACCGCTATACCGAGGCGGCCATGCCCACCTTTAATAAGGAGGTCACACCCACGGTGGCGTGGACCGAAGAGGGCAACATGACCATCAGCGGCCTGACCGGCGAATTTGCCTATCAGGTGAAGCTGGCAAGCGGCGTGACCGTGTCCGGCACAGGCACGAATACCGCCACCGTCACCGATCTGCCTGACGGGGAGATCTACTCCCTCATTACCCGCACCGCCAACGGCTTGACCCAGTACCAGACCGTCACCGGCCTGGTGGGCGGCGGCGAAGTCCCGGCCAAGACCGGCGAGCAGAAGAAGATCGCCGACCTGCTGGCGACCCATTCCAACGACGACCCCCTGACCTGGCTCTTTGTGGGCGACTCCATCACCCACGGCATTCTCGTGAGCGGCTATGACTCCGCGCCTCAGCTGATGGAGGAGTATCTGGACACCATCGGCCGGACGAAGGACGTGGTGGTGAACGCCGGCGTGTCCAGCGCCACCACAGCCAGCACGCTGAACGCTAAGGCATATCGCCTGGAGCCCTTCACCGCCGATGTGGCGATCATCATGCTGGGCACCAACGACTGCTCCACCAACCTGACGGGCAACAAGGCCATCTCCAAGGAGACGTACAAGGAGAATTTGGGGAAGATCGTGGATGCCATTCGGGCCAACAACCCCAACGCGATCATCGTCATGCGTACCCCCACCGGCTTCTGGGATGACAGGCATCCCCAGATGAGCGAGTATGTGGCCCAGTTGAAGGCCTTTGCGGAGGAGCAGGGCCTGATCCTGGTGGACCAGATGACGGCTACCCAGCACGCCATCAACACCTATCCCTGGAGCAAGAGCGGCGCCCAGTTCTATGGCGACAACCTCCACCCCGGCGTGGTGGGCCAGCTGAAGATCTTCCAGATGCTCATTCGGGAAATGGGTCTGTGGAATGACGACAACGAGATCTGCAACCTGGACTACCTCTGGACGGGCATGACCACGGAGAACTCTGCCACCGTCGTCAGCGACGCGGTGCGCACCAACGGCAGCAAGCTGATCCTGTCGCCCGGCACGCTGGACGCGAATCTGGGACGCACCACCCTCACCGCCACCAATGAGGCGGGCCAGAGTTGGTCTGTCACCGCCGAGGCGGGGGAGACGCCCAGCCTGACCCTGCCCGACGGCACGTATACCGTCGCCGCCACCGGCGTGATGAAGAACACGGCCAAGACGGTGACCTTTGCCGCTGCGCAGGTGGAGATCGACGCCAACGCCGAACCGGAAAAGCTGCCCGCGCCGGCGGAACCCAAGGCCTATGAGTATGTACTGACCAGCGGTGAGCTGACCCCCGGTATTTATGCCATCGTGGCCGGCACCTCGGAGGACGCAAATAACTATCCCCGCTCCATGCACTACTGGACGGACGCCAGGACCAACCTGGATCAGTGCAGCAGCGGCGTTCCCGCCAACGCGGAGAAGGTGGCGTTCAGCGACATTTCCGCGAACCATCTCTGGAACGTGGAAAAGAAGGCGAACGGCAAGTATACCTTCGCGGCGGTGGCCGCTGAGGGCAATTACCTCACCGGCGGCGCGGCAGGAGCGTTGACCCGGGGAACGGAAGCCACCGAGTTTACCGTAGCGGCGCGCGCGGGCAGCGGCTATGACCTGAGTTGGGAAAACGGCGGAACCACATACTATCTCAACTGGGCGCAGACCCATAGCCCCCGCTGGTACGGTGCGGAGAGCCAATACCAGATCAACCTCTACCGCCAGACGGAGGCTGCTCTGGAAGTGGCCGAGACCCACATCACCGGCGAGAACACCGAGCCCATGAACGTGGATAACCCCGACAGCTACTACCGCATCCCGTCGTTGATCACTCTGTCCAACGGCTGGATCATGGCCGCCTCGGACATTCGGTGGTACACCACCTTTGACTCTCCCAACAATTTGGACACCATCGTCTCCATTTCCAAGGACGGCGGCGAGACCTGGGAGTATGAAGTCGTGAACTATATGCCCGACTACGCCAACACCAAGAACCTTCAGGTGACTTACGGCGCCAATAAGGGCGGCAGCGCCTCCTTCATTGATCCCTCCGCAGTTCAGGACAGCAACGGCACCGTCTATCTGCTGGTGGATCTCCAGTCGCCCTACATCAACGGCGGCAAGAACGGAACCGGGTTTGACGCCCAGGGCCGTCTGCAGATCGGCTACATTGCCAATCCCAGCACGTACACCAATGTTGACGCCATCGGCAGCTACGATTACTATGTGGATCTCAACAACGCTGAGGCCGGGGCGAGCCAGACGGTGAACATGACTGCCCTGAACGGCGCGCAAGACGCGGCAGTGAAGCTGTGGCCCATCTGCGCCACGGCGGATGACAGCGTGACCGGCTACTATGTGGACGCCTTCTTCAACACCTATTACGACTATGGAGAGGACGGCTTCATGCCTGTACTCGCGGTGCAGCACGATGGCACAAAGCTCATCCACAACAACCTGTTCTACACCCAGTCCAGCTGGAGAGCCTTCCCCACCGCCTTTATCATGCTTCGCAAGGCTACCGTCACCGCCGACGGTCTGTCCTGGGGCGAACCCTATCTGCTCAACGACCAGATCAAGAGTGCTGCCGAGGGATTCATCGGCGTGTGCCCGGGCCGTGGCGTCACCGTCACCGTGACGGTGGACGGCGCGCAGAAGGAGCGCATCATCTTCCCCCTGTATGATAACAGCACCGGCACGGAGATGGCCAGCGTCATTTATTCCGACGACGGCGGCGTGACTTGGACGCGGAGCCAACGGGTGCCCACGGGCAATACCGGCAAGACCAGCGAATCTCAGATCGTCGTGCTGCCCGACGGCAACGGCGGGACCTTCCTGCGGATGTATTCCCGCAACGTTGCCCCCTGCATCAGCTATGCCGACAGCACCGACGGCGGCGCCACCTGGACGACCTCCACGCAGGACAGCAACCTGAATGGGGACAACAGAACAAATGGCTGCATGGTGTCCTTTATCAACCTGGAAGGCGTAGTCCGCGGTCCCGACGGAACGGTCTATGAGAACCTGGTCCTTGCCTCCTATCCCCAGGGCCTCCACAATGGTACGAGGAAGCGCACTAACGGCACCATCCGTTTGGGTTCCTTCAACGAGGAGACGCAGACCATGGCGTGGCTCAATGAGGAGACCGTCCGCTATAACATCGACTACCTCTACTCCTGCCTGACCCAGAAGCGGGCGGGGACTCCCGCGGTCGCTACAGAGGGGATCGGATTGCTGTATGAGACCGAGGGTGTGGAGGCCAACGCCGCCGGGCAGAAGTATACGGACATCGTGTACGATGACTTTACTGTCACCGAGCTCATGGGCGACGGCTGGGAATGGGCGCTGACGGAAGAGGGCCTGTCTCCCTTTGAGCCGGTGGTACCCACCCTGCCGGACGGAGCGGTCTGGGCCTATGTGAGCTTCACCTCCGGGACGCCCGGCCCGAACGCTGGCTGGGGCACCAGCGCGGAGCCGTACGGCATCACCCTCTACAAGGAGAGCGCCACGGGCACCGACGGAGAAAAGGTCACCAGCATGACCGACGGGGTCTATAAGCTCTGGTCCGGCAACCGCTGGATGCATGTGGACAATACGAATAACAAGGATCAGACCAACCAGTGTACCGGGAACGAAGAAGACGCCCACAAGTTCCGCTTCGCCAGCACCGGCGACGGCTATTACACCATCAAGAGCGTGGCCAGCACCAGCCAGGACCGCTACCTGAACATCGGCGAGCTTGGCAGCTATAATCAGCTTCCCTGCACGGAGACCCCCACCAAGTTCGTGGTGGAGAAGGTGGACGGGCAAGACGGGGCGTTCTATATCAAGGCCGCGACCTATCCGACCATCCAGTTCAAGAACCCTGTCACCACAGGTATTAACCAGACCCTGACCTATCAGCAGGTGACGGAGCGCAGCGACGTTAAGGGCGACGGGACGATGTACGTGGTCGTGGCCCCCAACGTCAACGGCGGCTCCCGCACCCTCTATAACAGCAGCAGCGACGGCGGACGCACCGACCAGTATTCCACCACGCTGACCGAGAACGAGACCCGCGTGACGCTGGGCGGGGACGTGAGCCGGCAGACTTGGGCGATCCAGCCCGCCGAGAGCGGCTACAAGCTGGTGAGCTGCCAGAGCAGCACCAACAGAGTGTATTTGACCACCACGGCCACGGGCAGCCAGCTTGCGCTGAACGCCACGGGCAGCGTGTTCACCGTGGAGGCCGGGACAACGGCCGGGACCTTCTACCTGAAGTCCGGCACCCAGTACCTGTCGTGGAACGGCGGCTGGCAGATGGCAAGCGCTCCCTTCGCCATGAAGCTGTATACGCCGGTGCTGGAGACCCTGGACCTCACCGGACGGGAAGAGGCGCAGCTCCTGTTCAGCGGCACGGGCAGCGACCAGCCCTGTGAGCCCGGCCTGGGCGGCAGCCAGCAGTTCCGCATCCCCGCGCTCATCACCCTGTCCAACGGCTGGCTGGTGGCGGCGGCGGACGTGCGCTGGAGCCACGGCCGGGATAACCCCAGCAACCTGGAAACCATCGTCTCCGTCTCCAAGGACAACGGCCAGACCTGGGACTGGGAGTTCGTCAACTACTTCGGTGATTACGCCAACACCGCCGACGACAGGCTGAGCACAGCGTTCATCGACCCGGCGCTGATCCAGGATCCCGCCACGGGCAAGGTTTGGATGCTGGTGGACGTGACCTCCGCCGACGGCAAGGGCACCTCCGGCAGCACCGGCTTTGACAGCCAGGACCGCCTGCTGGTGGCCCACGTGCCGGCGTATGTGAACCAGAAGGCCCCCGGCGACGCCGGCCTGTATACCTACTACATGAGCAAGGTAGGAACGGAGTTCACGGTGAACGGCGAGACTGTCACCCTCTATCCCATCGAAAGCTCTACCGGCGCCACCGACTGCGACGGCCTCTATGTGGACGCGTTCTACAACATCTACCATGTGAACGGCAATACCGTCCAGCGGGAGATGGTGGCGCAGTACGGCAGCGACAAGATCGTGCAGGATAACCTGTTCTTCCGGCAGTCCGAGTGGAGGGTGTTCCCCACCTGCTTCCTGATGCTCCGCAGCGCGGAGGTCAACGAGACCACCGGCAAGCTGGAGTGGAGCGATCCCATTCTCACCAACCTGCGGGGTACGACTCCGGGCGCCGGAGCGGCCTTCTTCGGCGCGGGTCCCGGCCGGGGCTTTATCGCCGATGACGGGCGCATCCTCTTCCCGGTGTACGACAATGTGGGCGGCGAGCATGCCAGCGCCATCTACTCCGACGACCACGGCGTCACCTGGCAGCGCGGCGGCCGCGCCCAGAACACGGTGGGCCAGAAGACCAGCGAATCTCAGATCATCCGCCTGCCTGACGGCTCCCTGCGGATGTACTCCCGCAACCGCGGCCGGTATGTGGGCTACAGCGACAGCACCGACGGCGGTGTGACCTGGGGCGAGACCAAGCTGGACGAAGGGTTGGCTTACTGCGGCAACTGCATGGTCTCCGTGATCAATGTGGAAGGAAAGCTGACCGATCCCGACGGCAACGTCTATGAGAATATCATCATGGCGTCCTATCCCGAGGGCAACGGAAACTACAATCCCGGCGAGGCGTGGAGCTATCGCGACACCGGCGCGGTGCGCTTTGGTTCCGTCAGCACCGAAGAAGGCCACCCGGTCACCTGGCTGGGCGAGGTGAAGCAGCTGCTGGGTACGGCGGGCTTCGTGTACTCCTGCCTGACCCAGCTGCAGGTGGACGGCAAGGCCTCCGACCGTTTCGGCTGGCTCTACGAGCCGTGGAACGTGATCAACTATGTGACCTATAAGGAACTGACCGTGGAAGAGGTTCTGGGCGAGGGCTGGACGCTGACGGTGGATGACGACGAGCCTGTGGTCCACACCTATACCGTGAACGACATCGCCGACCAGACCTATACCGGCGCGGCCATCGAGCCGGTGATCACCGTCCTGCGGGACGGGGAGGTCATGACCGGGGGCTACACGGTGACATACCGCGACAACACCGCCGTGGGCACCGCCACCGTGACCGTGCTGGTGGACGGCGTGGCGGTGGCGACCAAGACCTTTGCGATCGTGGCCGCGCCCGAAGAGCCGGACGGCCTGCGCGATGCGGTGGTGACGGTGAGTCCCACCTCCGTGACCGCCGGCGAGACCGTGACCGTGACTGTGACCGGGATCCCCGCTGACGTGACCGGCGTGACGCTGACAAAGGACGGGGACGAGGTGGTCCTGACCAAGGATGAAAACGGCGTGTATACAGGCTCCACGACCGCGCCTGCGGGCAGCGGGCTGCGCACCCTCGTCTTTATCCTGAGTGCGGATAACTGCGATGTCAGACGGATGGATGTGACCGTCACTCTGACGGAGAGCGGCACCGGTGGCAGCACCGGCGGAACCGGCGGCGGCACCCGTCCCGTCACGCCGCCTGAGGAGGACCTGAACGATCCCGACGTGCCTCTGGCGGACCGTCCCCAGATCTTTGAGGACGTGAAGGACAGCGACTGGTTCTATGACGCGGCCCAGTTCGTGGCACAGAAGGGTCTGATGCGCGGCGTGTCCGAGACCGAATTCAAGCCGGAGATGAACACCACCCGCGGCATGATCGTGACCATCCTCTACCGCATGGAGAACGAGCCTGAGGTGGAGCCGACCAAGTTCCTGGACGTGTCCCAGACCGCCTGGTACGGCAACGCCGCCGCCTGGGGCGAGAAGACGGGCATCGCCAAGGGCATGTCTGACGGCAACTTCTACGCCATGAACGACGTGACCCGGGAGCAGCTGGCGGCGTTCCTGTTCCGCTTCGCGGAGTACCGCGGCTACGACGTGACTGCCCGGGGCGACCTGACTGCCTTCTCTGACGGCGGATCGGTCTCCAGCTGGGCGGAGGACGCCATGAGCTGGGCGGTGGCCACGGGCCTCATCAAGGGCAAGGGCGCGGCTGGACTCGATCCCACGAGCACGGCCACCCGCGGCGAAGTCGCGACCATCCTGATGCGGTTCTGCCAAACCGTAGAAGGGGAAGCGGAAGCCGAATAAGGAAACAACGAAAGAAGGGGTACGGGCGCAAGCCCGTACCCCTTTTTATCCGTCCCAAAGGGCCGTCGGTCCTTTGGGAAACTTTACGAGGTTTTTAAGCGGAGACCTCAGTCTGCGTTACAACGTGATCCAACCCAGGACGTTAGCGATGGAACTGACCAGGATGATCATGAGGCAGATGGGAGCCAGATACTTCATGAAGAAGCAGTAAAGCCGCTTGCGGCGGAAGCGGGAGGACAGCTCGATCTCCTCTGCAAGGCGCTGGAAGCCCACCACTCGGACGATGAGGAAGCAGGTGGCCAGCGCGGCAAAGGGCATCATGACGGAGTTGGTGATGAAGTCAAAGAAGTCCAGGAACTGCATCCCCAGCAGGCGGACGTTGCTCCAAACGCCGAAGCCCAGGGCGGAGGCGGAGCCGAGTACGAAGATGATGCCGCCCAAGACAAGGCAGGCCACAGGGCGGGAGAGGTGAAGCTCGTCCTCCATGGTGGAAATGCAGGTCTCCAGCAGGGAAATGGCGCTGGTCAGGGCGGCGAAGAAGAACATGAGGAAGAAGGCAACCCCCACGATACGGCCCACCCCCATGCTGGCAAAGACCTTGGGGAGGGTGATGAAGGTAAGGGACGGCCCCGCCTGCAGCGTGGCCATGTCGCCGCCGGAGAACACAAAGACGGCGGGAATGATCATCAGTCCGCTGAGCATAGCGATGGCGGTGTCGAAGATCTCCACCTGTGAGGTGCTCTTCTCCAGGTCCACGTCCTTGCCAATGTAGGAACCATAGGTGCAGAGGATGCCCATGGCGATGGACAGGGAGTAGAACATCTGCCCCATGGCGGCCACCACCGTCATGAAGGAGAAATCCTCCCACTTGGGAATGAGGAAGTATTTGACGCCCTCCCACGCGCCGGGGCGGGTGACGGAATAGGCCGCCACCGCCACTGCCAGCAGGATCAGCGCGGGCATCATCACCTTGGACACCCGCTCCACCCCCTGCTTCACCCCGGCCAGAATGACCGCGAAGGACAAGAGAGTGAACAGCAGGAACCAAAATTCCACCTGCCCGGAGGCGGCGGTAAACCCGCCGAAATACCCGTCCCCGGCCAGGGCGGCGGAGCTGCCCCGGAGGTACTCAAAGAGATACTTCAGCACCCAGCCGCCGATGACGCTGTAATAGGGCGCGATAAGGAAGGGCACGATGGCGTTGACCCATCCGCCGATGTGGAAGGGCAGGGTCCGGCCAAAGGCGTGGAACGCCCCCACAGGGCTTTTCCTGGTCATGCGGCCCAGAGCGGTCTCCGACATGATGAGGGCGTAGCCGAAGGTGAGGGTCAAGACCAGATAGGTCAGCAAAAACATCCCGCCGCCGTATTTGGCGGCCAGATAGGGGAAACGCCAGATGTTTCCCAGTCCCACGGCGGAGCCTGCCACGGCCAGCACATAACCGATGCGGCCGGAGAAGCTGCTGCGGGCTGCGGGGGCGGAATTTTCTTTCATGTCATGGCCTCCGTGTCAACATAGTGTTCCCATCATACCATTCTTTTGACATTTATTCAACCCCGACGGGAAAAGCGAAAAAAGGAGGACACGCCAGCGGCGTGTCCTCCCAAACCGTATCAGGGAAAACAGATCAATTCTCCCCGTAACGGGCCAAAAACTGACGGGTGCGCTCCTCCTTGGGGTGGTCGATGACCTCCCTGGCGGGGCCTTGCTCCACGATGACGCCGCCGTCCATGAAGATGACCTGGTCGGCCACATCCCGGGCAAAGGCCATCTCGTGGGTGACGATGACCATGGTGGTGTTTTGCTCCGCCAGGGAACGGATGACCTTCAACACCTCCCCGGTCAGCTCCGGGTCCAGGGCGGAGGTTGGCTCATCAAAGCAGAGAATGTCGGGGCTGAGGGCCAGGGCGCGGGCGATGGCCACCCGCTGCTGCTGGCCGCCGGAGAGCTGGTGGGGATAGTGCCCCGCCCGGTCGGCCAGCCCCATCTGGGCCAGCAGCTCCTTGCCCCGGGTGTCGATGTCGGCAAACAGTTGCTTTTTACGAGCCTTGAAATCGGGCTGTTCCTTGGCCAGCAGCTTGCTCGCCAGGGTGACGTTTTCCAGGGCGGTGTACTGGGGAAAGAGGTTGAAGGACTGGAACACCAGCCCGAAGTGGAGCCGCTTGCGGCGCACCTCCTCCTCCCGCTGGGTGGAGAGGTCGGCGGTGTCGAACAGCGTCTCGCCGTTTACGGTGATGCGGCCCTTGTCCGGCGTCTCCAGGAAATTGAGACAGCGCAGCAGGGTGGTCTTGCCGCTGCCGGACGAGCCGATGATGGCAAGAGCCTGCCCCTTTTCCAGGGAGAAGGTGATGTCCTCCAGCACCCGGGTGTCGCCAAAGTGCTTTTCGATGTTTTGTACGTCTAAGATCGCAGACACATGCCCACCCCCTCAGCGGAAATAGTCCAGCTTCTTCTCCAGCCGGCCCAGCAGGACGGTCACCACCCCGTTGAACACCAGATAGTATATCCCGGTGAAAAACAGGGGCCAGAGCAGGCCGGAGTAACCGTGAGAGGTCTTCATAAAGGCTTGCCCCGCCCAGATGACCTCCTGGAAGGAGATGATGCGGGCCAGGGAGGTGTCCTTCACCAGGGTGATGATCTCGTTGGACATGGGCGGGACGATGCGCTTGACCATCTGCAGCAGAGTGACCTTGAAAAAGATGTCCCGCCTGGTCATACCCAGCACCAGCCCCGCCTCCTGCTGGCCCACGGGAACGCCCTGGATGCCGCCCCGGTAGATCTCGGAGAAGTAGCAGGCGTAGTTGATGATGAAGGCGATGGCGGAGGCGAGAAAACGCCCCGCCTCCCCGGTGCCCCAGGGGGAGTACCCCAAGACCTTGCCCGGGACGTAGTAGAGGATAATGAGTTGGAGCATCAGGGGGGTGCCCCGAATGACCCAGATGACGGTGCGGGTGAGCCACCGCAAGGGGGCGAACCGGCTCATGGAGCCGAAGGAGATGATCAGCCCCAGGGGCAGCGCGCCCAGGAGGGTGACCACAAACAGCTTCAGCGTCTGCAAAAAGCCCTCGTTCAGCGCGCCGACAACAACAGCAAGGACCTCCACGGCTTACTTCTGCTCAATGAGCTTGTCGCCGATGCCGTAGGTATCGGCGATCTTCTGCATGGTGCCGTCGGCGTAGGCGGTCTTGAAGAAGGCGTTCAGCTCGGCGGCCAGGTCACTGCCCTTGCGGAAGCCCACGCCGTACTCTTCGCTGTTCAGCTCGCAGGTGTATGTAAGGTCGGCGTAGCTGGTGCCCTCGCCCACGGTGGCCGCGGCCATGAGGTAGTCAATGACCGCCGCGTCAGCGGTGCCGGAGGACACCTCCAGCAGAGCGGTGGCCTGATCCAGCACGGGGGTGTAGGACGCGCCCAGCGCCTCCACCTGCTCCATACCGGCGGAGCCGTCCTCCACGGCGAACTGGAGACCCTTCACGCTGTCGGCGGTCTGGTAATCGGCGGCCTTGTCCGCCTTGACGATGACCACCTGGGCGTTGTTGAAGTAGGGGTTGGAGCACTCCATGGCCGCCTTCACGTCGTCGGTGAGGGTCATGCCGTTCCACACCACGTCGATGGTCTTGCCCTCCAGCTCGGAGATCTTCTGGTTCCAGTCGATGATCTGGAACTCCGCCTCCACGCCCAGACTCTCAGCAAAGGCCTTGGCCAGGTCGGCGTCAAAGCCGACCCACTCGCCATTGGCGTCGGTGTAGTCCATTGGCTCAAACTCGGTGATGCCCACGATCAACTTACCTTGGTCTTTGACATAGGCCAGGTCGCTGCCGGCGGCTTTGTTCCCGCCGGCGCAGGCGGTGAGGGCGGCCATCAGGGCCAGTGCCAGGGTCAACGCAAGAAGCTTTCTCTTCATATTTCATTCCTCCATGTGCGCGCCTAAAGTATAGTAGCACGCTAACGATTTACTATGTTAGCATACGAAAGCGTTTTTGTAAAGATGCCGGACGAAATTTTTTTCGAAGCGGGAACGGGAGGGCGGGCGTTGCGCTGGCGGGACGGGTATGGTATACTTTGGATAAGATACCTATTAAGGAGGAAACACCCATGAAACAGAAATGGGACGTGATCATCATTGGCGCGGGGGAGGCGGGCATCTACGCCGCCTGGGAGCTGTCCAAGCTCCGCTCCGACCTGTCCGTTCTGGTACTGGACCAGGGCAGGGACATCTACCACCGGGCCTGCCCCATTGTGGCGGGGAAGGTGAAGAGCTGCGTCCAGTGCGGCGTGTGCGACACCATGTGCGGCTTCGGCGGCGCGGGGGCGTTCTCCGACGGCAAGTTCAACTTCACCACCGCCTTCGGCGGCTGGCTGACGGATTTTCTGCCCCAGAAGGAGGTCATGGACCTCATCGACTATGTGGACGACATCAATGTGGCTCATGGGGCGACCACGGAGGTCTTTTCCACCAACTCCCCGGCGGCGAAGGCGCTGGAGAAGAAGGCGCTGGGCTTCGACCTCCACCTTCTGTCTGCCAAGGTGAAGCATCTGGGTACGGAAAACAACCTGAACATCCTGAAGGCCCTCTACGAGGACTTGAAGGAGCGGGTCACCTTTGCCTTTGGCGCGGCGGTGGAGACCATCGCCCGGGACGGGGACGGCTACGCGCTCACCTTGGCGGGGGGCGAGACGGAGATCTGCCGCTATCTCATCGGCGCGCCGGGGCGCAGCGGGGCGGAGTGGTTCGCCAAGCAGTGCAAGGCCCTGGGGCTGGAGCTTCTGAACAACCAGGTGGACATCGGCGTGCGGGTGGAGCTGCCCGCGGCGGTGTTTTCCCACATTACCGACGTGGTGTACGAGTCCAAGCTGGTCTACCGCACGAAGCAGTACGGTGACAGCGTGCGCACCTTCTGCATGAATCCGTACGGCCATGTGGTCACCGAGAACGTGGAGGGCATCAACACGGTGAACGGCCACTCCTACTCCGACCCCGCCCTCCAAAGCGACAACACCAACTTCGCCCTGCTGGTGTCCAACCGCTTCACCCAGCCCTTTGACGAGCCGTACCGCTATGGCAAGCACGTGGCGTCCCTCTCGAATATGCTGGCGGGGGGCGTGCTGGTGCAGCGGTTCGGCGACCTCATCAACGGCCGGCGCACCAACGAACACCGGCTGAGCAAGTCCTTCACCCGGCCCACCCTCACCGCCGCCATCCCCGGCGACCTGTCTCTGGCCCTGCCCAAGCGGCAGCTGGACGACATCGTGGAGATGATCTACGCCCTGGACAAGCTGGCTCCCGGCACCGCCAACTATGACACGCTGCTCTACGGCGCGGAGGTGAAGTTTTATTCCTCCAGATTGCAGCTCTCCGGGGAGCTGGAGACCAAGCTCCCCGGCTTCTTCGCCGTGGGCGACGGCGCGGGAGTCACCCGCGGCCTGGCCCAGGCCGGCGCGTCGGGCGTCAAGGCCGCCCGGGCCATCGCGGGGAGGAAATGAGTGGTGCTGACCTACGAAGCCGCCGGTGAGGACATCCTCGCCCTGCTGGATAAAGAGTGGTTGAACACGCGGGACCTTCAAACGCTGGCGCAACTTCTCCCGGACTGTGATGTCGATCTGCGGCAGTCCATCGCGGAGCAGCTGATCAACGCCGAGCCGGACGAGGCGTGGCCGCTGCTGCGGACGCTGGCGGAAGACGAAAATTGGGTGGTGCGGGCGGAGGCGTGCCAGTCGCTGAGCGTCAATCACGGGGACGGGGCGCGAGCGCTGCTGGAAAGGATCTGCCGGGACGAGGAGAACGAGACCGTCCGCGCCTACGCCATCCAGTCCTTGGGCGCGGTGTTGAAGGCGGGGAAGGAGACGCGGCGCGGCGTGGCCCTGCTGCGGGAGCTGAAACAGAGCCAACCGGGAGCGCGGGTCCAAATGGCAGTGCTGGAGGCGTTGTACGGCGTGGAGCCACAGCAAGGATATCTGGAGGAGCTGGCGGAGTATCTCCGCTGGGACGACTATACCATCCGCTGCACCGCGCTGAATCACCTCTCGGAAATGGCGGCGGAAGAAAACCGGACGCTGATCCAAGAGTACTTGACACAGCTCAAGCAAAGGGAAAGCACCCGGGCGGTGCGGAGCACGATCAAGAGACTGGAACGGAAGCTGGAGGAGATGGGAGAATGAACCGCAAGCAAGTTGCCCGCTGTGCGTTTGGGGAGGCCCTGTGCGCTTTGCTGATGCTGGTGGGCTGCCGAAGGGGAGGGGACATACCCCAGCCGCCGGAGCCAACCGTCCAGACCTCCGTCTCTCCAAGCCCGTCGCCGTCTCCTGACCGGGAGGTGGAGCCGGTGTCCCTTGACGACTTCCTGAGTGAGGTCAACCAGCGACGCCAGGCCGCGACGGAGGGGGAGCCTCTGGACCTGTCCGCCTACATGACCGACCACCCGGAGCAGGCCCAAACCTACACGGACGAGGAGCTGGCGCTTCTCACCACCAACCGGGGCAAGGGGGAGGAGCTGACGAAGGAACAGCTGCTGGCCGATGTGGACAGCTGTTTGACCTTGCTGCAAACCACCTACGGGGCTTATGACTACTTTGGCGGGGACGAGGTGTTCATGCCGCTGATGGCGGGGGTGAAGGAGGAGCTGGAAGCTCTGGAGGCCCCCACCGCCGCCGACCTGGAAAACGCGCTGGCGGACAGTCTGGCCCAGGTGGTGCGGGACGGGCATTTCCAGGTGGGAAGTCATGCCCTGCGGGACAGCTTTTCCCAAGAGATGTACTATGTTCCCGGTCTCTACTTTGACGACCTGGCGGGCCGGACCATGGACTATGTGAAGCCCACCATCGGCCCCGACGGGCGGATCTGTTACTGGTACGCCGCCCTGAGCCACGACGGGAGCGATCTGCCCGGCGAGCTGGACGGGGAGACGCTGAGCTGGACCAGGGCGGGGACCATCCGCTCTGACGGCACGGTGTTCCGGACGTTGGAGCAGAGCGGCGTGCCCGTATTGGTTTCCCGGGCCATGTGGGCGGGCATGACAAGCTCCAAGGAGAAACAGCTGGAGCGGCTGGCCGCCTGCGGCGGGGACTACGCCGACGCGCCTCTGCTGGTGTTCGACGTGATGGGCAACGGCGGCGGCGACGACGGGTATATTCTGGACTGGTTTGAGGGCTGGACTGGGCAGTATGACCCGCGGCGGATCGTCTTTGCCCGCCGCTTGAGCCAGCTGGCCCGCTATGTCATGCCCAGCTACGCCGACTACGGGGCGCCGGGTTGCTGGGCCAGTGGAGCGGAAACGGGAAGCTGGACCGGGCGGGAGGGCGTGACCTTTGTCCTCACCGACAAGGGGGTGGCCTCCTCGGGAGAGTCGGCGGTGGAGCTGTTCCGCACCGTGGAAAACACCCTTTTTATAGGGGGGCCAACCACTGGGTGCGCCCTGGTTCCAAACAATTTGGCGTTCTATTTGCCCAACTCCGGCCTGGGGCTTTATTTTGGCACCGGACTGAGCGCGGCGGAGGACGTGGAGAACCGGGACGGGGTGGGATACCTCCCCGACCTGTGGGTGGAGCCGCTGGACGCCCGCAAGGCGGTGTTTCAGCTGATGGAGCATTATGAGATGGTGGGCTGAGGGGCCTTGACGGGCGGCTGGGGACAGCCGCCCCTACGGCACGCTCAGGACCTGCGTTAGTCTCGTAGGGGCCGATGTCCACATCGGCCCGCGAACGCCGTACCTTCGACCAGGTTTACCCATAATTATTTTCTACACCTACCTTTCACCCTGTTTTTTCCAAGGCCAAAAAGTCGGAAAATGTCGAAAGCCCATGACTGCGGGGAATTTCCACATTTCCACAAAGTTTTCCACATGGGGGAATGTCGATGTCAAGAGGAAAGTGGGAAAAACAGTTTACATAAATTTCTGTCAAGTCATTTTTTCATAAAATATTACACAAACTTTCACAGAGAGGAGGCAGAGGCATGGAAGAGCTGATCGCCGCCATCGCCACAGGTCCGGTGAAGTCCGCCGTGGGGGTTATCCGCCTGTCGGGAGAGGGCGCGATCCCTTGCGCCGCAAAGGTTTTCCGTCCCAAGAGCGGCAAGGTGTTCGGCATGGGCGCACCCCGCCGCCTGACCCTGGGCGACGTGGTGGACGGGGAGGGAACGGTCATCGACCAAGCCCTTGCCACCTTCTCCATCGCTCCCAACAGCTACACCGGGGAGGACACGGTGGAGCTTCACTGCCACGGCTCGCCCACGGTGCTGGCGTTGACCCTGGAGGTGCTGTTTCAACACGGCGCCCGGCAGGCCAGGGCGGGGGAGTTCACCCGCCGGGCCTTCTTGAACGGCAAGCTGGACCTGACCCAGGCGGAGGCGGTGGCTGACCTCATCGACGCCCAGACTCCCGCCGCGGCTGTGCGGGCGGCGGGCCAGCTGGGCGGGGAGCTGTCTCGGAGGATCGAGGCGGTCTATGACGATCTGACTGATCTTTTGGCCCATTTTCATGTGCTGGTGGACTACCCCGACGAGGACCTGGAGCCTATGGACAGCCCCCAGATCGCCGCGCGGCTGGCGGGGGCCAGGGAGACGCTGGAGCAAATGTTGGAGGGCTACCGGCGCAGCGGACAGTATCTGCGGGGCATCCCCACCGCCATCGTGGGGCTGCCCAACGCGGGGAAATCCTCCCTCTTAAACGCCCTTTTGGGCTACGACCGGGCCATCGTCACCGACATTCCCGGCACCACCCGGGACACGGTGGAGGAGACCTGCCAGCTGGGGCGGAATCTGCTGCGGCTCACCGACACGGCGGGCCTGCGGGACACCCACGACGCGGTGGAACAGCAAGGCGTGGCGCGCAGCCGCAGGGCTATGGAGGAAGCGGCGCTGATCCTGGCAGTGGTGGACGGAACGCGGGGGGTCACGGAGGAGGATGTCCAACTGCTTCGGGAGGTGGAGGAGACAGGCAAGCCCTGGATCTTTGTGGCCTCCAAAAAGGATCTGGTCAACGGCAGCCGCGCCATAGGAGTTGTAGGCAGCGGCGCGCCTTCCTCGGTGGCGGTTTCCGCCAAGACAGGGGAGGGGCTGGACGAGCTGGCAAAGGAGATCGGCGCGTTGTTTCCCGCCGGGGCGGGGGAGACCGTCTACTTCACCAACGCCCGTCAGGCCGCGGCGGCGGGAGAGGCGGTGGAGTGCCTGACGCGGGCCGTAGAAGGGCTGGCGGCGGGGATGGCCCCCGACGGCCCCCTGAGCGACGTGGAGCTTGCCATGAGCGCTTTGGGCGAATTGACCGGCCGCAATATCCAGGAGGACGTGGTGGACCGTATCTTCAGCCGGTTCTGCGTGGGCAAATAGGGCCCAATGCCCTCATCGGGCCGTTGTCACGCTCCCGTTGGACACGCACACGGTCGCATTTTCGCTTCGTCTCGGGCCAAATCGCGGCGGCTTCGCCGCCTTACCAATTCGGCCCTCGCTCCGCTCAGATGTTCCCTGCGTGTCTACGGGTCGCGCTTCGCTTTTGTAGGGGCGGCTGTCCTCAGCCGCCCGCCGGGCAGGGCAGACGCGCCGCCCCAAACAAATTTTGCGACAGGGGTTGACATTTCCTCTTTTGGGGTCTATAATACGGACATTCCCGGCGCGATTTAACACCACAACGTGCTAAAGTGCTCTGCCGATTATAGGAGGAAATGTTATGAAGAAGCTTGTGAAAGTGCTCTGTTTGGCCCTGGCCGTGGTCATGCTGTTTGGCTTGGTGGCCTGTACCGGCGGCAACCAGCCTGCCGCCGACGATCCCACTGACGTGGTTGACCCCACCCCCGACAACCAGGGCGGGGACGAGAAGTACACGGTGGGCATCTGCCAGCTGGCGCCTCACCCTGCGCTGGACGCCGCCACCGAGGGCTTTATCGCCGCGCTGAATGAGAAGCTGCCCGGCCAGGTGAAGTTCGACAACCAGAACGCCGCCGGCGACAGCCCCACCTGCTCCACTATCATCAACGGCTTCGTGTCCAATCAGGTGGACCTGATCATGGCCAACGCCACCGCGCCGCTCCAGGCGGCGGCCTCCGCCACCGACACCATCCCCGTGCTGGGCACCTCCATCACCGAGTACGGCGTGGCCCTGAACATTGAGAACTTCAGCGGCACCGTGGGCACCAACGTGTCCGGCACCTCCGACCTGGCCCCCCTGGACCAGCAGGCGCAGATGATCAAGGAGTGGTACCCCGACGCCAAGACCGTGGGCCTCATTTACTGCTCCGCCGAGCCGAACAGCCAGTACCAGGTGGACAACGTCCAGAAGTATCTGGAGGACATGGGCTACACCTGCAAGCAGTACGCCTTCTCCGACACCAACGACATGGCCTCCGTGGTGCAGAACGCCTGTGACAACTCCGACGTGCTCTACGTCCCCACCGATAACACCGCCGCCAACAACACCGGCATCATCAATAACATCTGCCAGGGCGTGAAGCCCGTGTTCGCCGGCGAGGAGGGTATCTGCGGCGGCTGCGGCATCGCCACCCTGTCCATCAGCTACTACGACATCGGCTACAAGACCGGCGAGATGGCCGCCGACATCCTGGCCAACGGCGCGGATATCTCCACCATGCCCATCGAGTACGCCCCCCAGTTTGTGAAGAAGTACAACCCCGTCACCTGCGAGGC